>CBDFMU010000013.1:0-108981 GCA_965249785.1 Saprospiraceae bacterium
AAAAGGTGCACCGGACTATTGGCGTAAAATAGATCATGCGCTCAATAAAAGCAAGGAGTTGTTGCAAATACGGGATGCAAGATCAATTTTCAATAACTCCCAAACTCCTCAAGCTCAAATCAAGGCAATGTTTGAGGATTTATTTCCTGGTTGTCTTCAAGAAAGTCTTTATATACCTGCTGGCCGAAACATTAGCGTGGGCCACAGTGAGCAATTTGAACAATATTTTCGTGATCGGTTAGTATTAGGATTAAATTTATTACAATCAGAAGAGAATCGGCTTCCTACAGCCGATATGTTCTTATTAGAATCTTTCATGAAACGTGTTGCAGAAATAAAAGATAAATTTAGAGAAGCGGGAGGAGGAGTTTCAAGTATGATTCGCTCATACAAAAGAACTTTGGGAAATGAAAATGCGCGTCTACATGCTATGGAAGATATTGCAGTTCACATTGGGCAGGTTTTACGTGGAGAATATCGTGCTGATGGGGCATCTGAAAAAATACAATTTGGTAATAATAAATACATTTGGCTGAGAGAGGCATCATCAGGTCAACAAGAATCTATCCGTATCATGCAGGATATGTTACTACTTACACGAGCTGGCGAGTGTGTATTTCGTGCGATTGAGGAACCGGAAGCTCACCTTTTTCCTCTTGCTCAACAGCATCTCATTGAAATTATCGCACTTGCACAAGCATCTACTAACAGTTGCTTCGTATTAACCACCCATAGCCCTTATATTGTAAGTGCTATAAACAACATCCTGTTCTTTAGTCAACTTCCGCAGAATGAGCAATCTCAGGATTTGCCTAAGATGAATCCGGAAAATATTCGAGGCTACATGCTGGCGCACGACCTTGATACTGGAGAGGTGAAATCTGAATCACTTGTACAAGATATGGGACGCATTGGACAGCCTTTAAAGTTAATGGGACATACTAATCTTGATAGTGTCGCAGAGCAATTGGGCGCAACTTTCGATGAATTAAGAACACGTTATCGAAACCAATCAAATACCTCAAAGCCAATTGATATATAATGCCAGTGTTTTACAGAAAAATTGAAGAATCATTGGTAAAATTAAATTACCCCTTCCAAGCTCCCTGTCTGGAAGTAATACCCAAGGCCACAAAAGAACTTTACATTTTTGATAATGTAGGGAAACGCTCCTATGCTGTATTACATGAGCATGAAGTACAGCAAGGCGAAGACTATCTCATTGTTAAAATAAACTCTGATGCACAATTTGTATTCATTGCCGTTGACGGATGTTTGATAAAAGGAAATAATCGAAAAAGATGTGATGCCGCCTTGTGTTGGGGAAACGAAGTAGTGTTGCTGGATTTAAAACTAAATACAGGTAAGGAAAGGCTTGATCAAACAAAAATGTCCACACCTGGCATCAAAACAGCAATGAGTTTTCATGATCAAATGAAAAGTACTATTAATTACTTCGTAGATTATCTTAAAATATCACTTGACCACTATAATATACGCCTTTGTATAGTTTTTCCTTCTGCTACTATTACTACAACTATGAACGCAGAACTTTTGGGACTAGAGTCGGATATTTTCAACGATTTTGGCATAAATGTAACCTATCGCCTCATACCTGATACACCCAGTCAAGGACTTTTCCCTTTGCTACAACTTTAGTAACCATTGTACCTGTATGCCCGGCTAGTGGATTACTTCCGCCAAAAATAAAGACGAAGCGTGGACAAAAGTGTCCAAATCGCTTCGTCCAGTATTAGATAAAGCCAAACAGCGTAAGAAAGCCCTTTTAGAAAAACGACGAGGGATGTGATTACCCCCCCTTCGGCGAATCCGCCCAAACCGTAGTCTCTTCCCAGGCATCAAAATCCTTTTTCAGTACATCCAATTTATGCCGCGCACCATTCAAGGCACCCTTACCGAGTAACAATCGCAGCGGCGGATGTTCCGATTCCACGGCTTTCACGATGGCTTGCGCCGCCCGTGCTGGATCGCCGGGTTGGTTACCGCTGTAACCGCGAATCGCACCTTTGTTAGCCCCAGCCGTATCGGCATAATCATCGATCACAATGGGACTGTTTTCTGCCGAGCGGCCCGCCCAATCAGTGCGGAAACCGCTGGGCGCGACGATGGTCACTTTAATGCCCAATTTTCCTACTTCCTTGGCCAGCGATTCGGAGAGACCATCCACCGCAAACTTGGTGGCGTTATAAAAACCGACCGCCGGGAAACCCACTAGTCCACCGATAGAAGCAATGTTCACGATGTGGCCGCTGCGTTGCGCGCGCATGATGGGCAGCACTTCCTGAATCATCTTGGCGAGGCCGAAGAAGTTGATCTCGAACATATTACGCACTGCCGCTTCCTCGCTTTCTTCCACCGCGCCGAAATAACCGATGCCCGCATTATTCACCAGTACGTCGATGCGACCGAAGCGATCTTTGGTCTGCTGCACCGCCGCTTTGATCTGGTCGGCTTTCGTGACATCCAGCGTGACAGCAATGGCCTTGTCTTCGTGGCCAGCCACAATGTCCTGCACGTCGGCGATTTTACGGGCGGCAACGGCTGCCTGATGGCCCTGCGCCAACACATATTTGGCCAACTCGCGTCCGAAACCCGTCGAGCAGCCAGTAATCAACCATACTTTTTCCATGAGTTGTTTTTTTGAGAAAAGTCAACAAGGCGATGATACAAAGGTTGAGAATGTGGAGAAATGTTGAGGGTGTTGAGAAATTTAAAGCGAACGAACCGTCCGATATCGAACGCTTTTTACTTTTGAAAAATCGCGTAATTTATTGATTTGCAATCACTTATTGCTTGGCACGGCGTTCGCATCTATTGTCCTGTCATCGCACAAAAAGCGGTCGAAAATGGACAGAGCAATTTCAACGGAATTTATTCAAAAACAACGTGGCAAGGTCTGGCTGTACGTCTTGGTCGGCCTCGTCGTACTGGCAGCGGCGGTCTGGGGACTGCGGGGCGCACTGCATACCTCAGTGGGTCGCACGGAAATCCGTACTGCCGTGGTGGAAACCGGCAACGTAGAAAACACGCTCCAAGCGGGCGGCGAGGTGCTGCCGGAATTGGAACAGGTCATTACCAGCCCCATCGCGGCCATTTTGCAGCAGGGCTACGTCAGCGCGGGCAGTACGGTGCGGGTAGGCGACAAAATCCTGGAACTGGACAAAGCCTTCACGCAGATCGAATTGGCCAAGCAAAAAGACGAATTGGAACTCAAACGCAACGGCATCGTGAAACTCCAACTCGAACTGGATAAGAGTTTTTACGACATCAAAATCCAGGATTCGATCAAGGCCTGCCGCATCGTGAGCCTGCAAGCCGATCTGGAAAACGCGCGGCGACTCTTCCGGGCGGGCGGCGGCACGCAGGCGACCATCGAGAAAATTGAAACCGAACTGCGGGTGGCGCAACTGGAAAAACGCCAATTAGAAAACGACATTCGCAGCCGCCAGAAGGTCACGCAGGCCAGCATTCGCGAATCGCAGA
Source organism: Saprospiraceae bacterium (assembly GCA_965249785.1). Taxonomy (GTDB): domain Bacteria; phylum Bacteroidota; class Bacteroidia; order Chitinophagales; family Saprospiraceae; genus M3007. Next base: position 3,505 of record CBDFMU010000013.1, read on the forward strand.
TCACCGCGTCCATTCAGGAAAAGGAGTTGAGCGAGTTTGAGCGGAAGTTGCAGCAGGCCAATATCGTGGCTCCCCGCGCGGGCGTGTTGACTTACGTGAACCTTAATTTGGGCACCAAAGTCAATGAAGGCGAAATACTGGCTCGCATCGCCGATTTGAGTAATTTCAAGATATTAGGCTCTATATCAGATAGTTATGCGCCGCAAATGCACAATGGCATGTCGGTCATCATACGTATCAACGACTCAATTGTGCGCGGCAGACTGGTCAATATTCACCCGGCGGTGTCGAACAGCATCGTGACTTTCGACGTGGCTTTGGACGACCAAAAAAGCAGCCGCCAACTGCGCCCCAATATGAAAGTGGAACTCTACCTCGTCACCGACGAACGCAAACAAGTCGTGCGCGTCAAGAATGGCCCGGCCTTCAAAGGCGGTTCCGAGCAGGATGCTTTTGTGCTGCGCAAGGACGGCAAAGCCGAGCGTCGCCGCATCAAAACGGGCCTGACCAATTTCGATTTCGTAGAAATCACCGACGGTTTGCAGCCGGGCGAAACGGTGATTATTTCGGACATGGGTACTTATAAAAACGTCAACGAGATCGACATCAAATGAGAACGTTGACTAGCATATTATTTCTCCTTTTGGCCGGGTCGCTCGCTGCGCAGGAACCCATGCGCCTGCCTTTGCCGACGGTGGTGGAAATGGCCAAAGCGCAGTCCATCGCGGCTCGGCAAGCCGCCACGACGCGCGAAACGAAGTATTGGCAGTACCGGACTTTTCAGTCTAATTTCAAACCTCAACTGCTGCTTGATGGGCGTATTCCGGCGTATTCGCGCTCCTTCAACGAGGTGGTGCAACCGGATGGTACCATTCAGTTTCAGCCTGTGCGGCTCAACAATTCGTCTTTGGGACTTTCATTGGAACAGCAAATTTCCAGCACTGGCGGCACCATTTATGCGGCGACTGGATTGCAACGTTTTGATGATTTTGATCGGAATAACACGTTGTACAACAGCACGTTGTTTGCCGTAGGCATCCAACAGCCGCTCTTGCAATTCAATCCTTTGAAATGGGGTAAGAAGATCGAACCGTTAATTTATCGCGAGAGCCAACAGGAATATATTGAGGCGATGGAGCAGATCGCGGTGACGGCTAATGGCTTGTTTTTCGACCTGTTATTGGCGCAGGTTAATCAAAATATAGCCGCGACCAATTTGAAAAATACCAGTGATATTCTGCGCATCGCCGACGAGAAATTTGTGCTGGGCAAGATCAGTCGCAACGAGATTTTGCAGTTGCAACTGGAACAACTCAAAGCCCAAAAAGCCCTGGCCACGGCCAAACGTGATCTGGAAATCTCGACCTTGAATTTGAAAGCCTACATTGGTTTGCAGAATAATACGGCACTTGAACTAGTGGCTCCGCAGCCGGGAAATCTGCCCGCCATTTCGCCCGAAACCGCCCTTGCCGAAGCCTTCGCCAACCGCTCTGACGCGATCGGTTTCAGTCGCCGCCGTTTGGAAGCCGCGCGTGCCGTTGCCCAAGCCAAAGCGGAACGTGGATTGAACGCTACTTTGACCGCCAATTTGGGCTTTTCCAATCGCGGTAGTCATATCAGCGACCTTTATCAGGCTCCGCAAAATCAGCAGTTGGTGACGCTGGAATTTGTGGTGCCGATTCTGGATTGGGGTCGCGCGCAATCCCGCACGAAAACCGCCGAAGCCAACCAGACTTTGACACAATACACGGTCGAACAGGACCAGCAGAATTTTCAGCAGCAGATTTATACCCAGATTACTTTATTTGATCTATTAAAAGAGCAATTGACGCTCACGGCGCGCGCGGATTCTATTGCTTCGGAGAAATACCAGATTGCGCAGGAACGCTACGTGTTGGGCGATCTGAGTATTACTGATTTGAGTATTGCTTTTAGTGAAAAAGATCAGGCAAAACGGGACTTTGTAGGAGCATTGCGGGATTATTGGGCGGCTTTCTATGAATTAAGGTGGTTGACATTGTATGATTTTGAAAGGAATGAGAAAATTAAATAAACCCCACCCTTACTCCCTCCCCGCAAGGGAGGGAGACCAAATCGAGTTTCAAGCCATTGATTTACAGTACCTTGATAAAATAGTATTCTATTGCCAAGGTATTGAAGATGAATAAAAATTACCACAATGTAATCCCCCTCCCTTTCTGGGGAGGGGCTAGGGGTGGGGTTTATAAGCGCGGCAATTATTATAATCTCCAAAACTACCAATCTCATTTTCTCAACATCCTCAACTTTTTCTCAACCCTTCAACATTAGAACTCACTAATAAAACGCATGATAAATTTAAAAAACATCGAAAAAGTCTATCGCACCACTACGGTGGAGACGCTGGCCCTCAACAATATTAGTTTGCAGGTCAACAAAGGTGAGTTCCTCAGCATCATGGGGCCGTCGGGCTGCGGCAAGAGTACGCTGCTGAACATCATCGGCCTACTGGACGAACCAACACAGGGGCAAATCAACATTGATGATCAGGAAATCCGGGATTTCTCGGACCAGAAGATGTCGCGCCTGCGCAACCAGAAGATCGGATTCATTTTTCAGAATTACCACTTGATCAATGATTTGCCAGTGCTGGATAACGTAGAATTGCCGCTGCTTTATCGCAACGTCTCTGCCAAAGAACGCCGTCAATTAGCCACCGAAGCCCTGACCAAAGTTGGCCTTTCCAACCGCATGAAACACTACCCGAACCAACTTTCCGGCGGACAAAAACAACGTGTCGCCATCGCCCGTGCCATCGTGGGTCGGCCGGAAATCATCCTCGCCGACGAACCAACTGGCAATCTGGATTCTGCGATGGGCAATGAAATCATGGAAATACTGGAACGCCTGAATCAAAATGATCAAACAACCATCGTCATGGTTACGCACGACGAAGGCATGGCCAAACGCACGCATCGTTTAGTGCGACTATTTGATGGTTCATTAGTATCCTCTAATAGTTTCACCGCTAATAGTTAATAGTCATTGGTATATTGGTTATTGGTAACCGAAGCATACCGATATACCAATAACCAATATACCAATAACTAATATACCATTAATTAATAACCAGCGATTCTCGGTTTAGAAAGAAGAGTTTATATGATTTGAATTTTTGACTGATTAGTTGATTATCAATACCTTTCGTTCAAAAAGATGAATGATAGACGAATTGATAAAACTGATAAGAGTCGGCTTTGCAGGTATTAAGGATCATCGTAGAGCCAATTCGACATACTCATTGACAGACTTGTTAAGTGCCGGTTTTGCTATTTTTTCACTCAAAGACCCGTCGCTGCTGGCTTTTCGCCAACAATTTGCGCGTCGAAGTGAGAACTTGAAGCGAATTTATGGCATTGAGCAAATTGCGGAGGACAGTGCACTTCGCGAAGGGTTAGATGGGGTTGATCCAAGCGTTTTACAAGCCCAGTTTAAGCCGTTAGTGGATCAATTACGCTTAAAAAAGGTGTTTGAAAAGCGACAGGCATTAGGTGCTTACACCGTTTTGGCAGTCGATGGAACGCAGCATTTTTGTTCTTCCGATCGCTCTTGCCCCAATTGCCTGACCAAAAAGCACCGTAATGGTTCTTTGACTTATCATCATCAAATGTTGGGTGCCGTTTGGGTGCAGGCGGGCGAAAAAACCGTTTTCCCTGTGGCCGTCGAGCCCATTGTCCGCCAGGACGGTTGCGAAAAAAATGATTGCGAACGCAATGCGGCTAAACGTCTGGTGCCACAAATCCGGCAAGTTTTGCCGACCGAAAAAGTGCTCATTACCTTCGATGCCCTCTATGCCAATGCGCCGCTGATTCGCTTGTTGAAAGAACACCGCCTTTCCTACCTCATCGGCATAAAAGAAGGTTATGTGTCCATTCAGGTGGAACAATTAGCCAAACAAAACAAATTGAACGAAGTGTTTTGGGAAACGAAAGACCGATTATGCTGCGTCCGTTTTGTTAACCAGTTGATTCTCAATGGGCAAAACCAAGACCTGTTGGTCAACTATTTGGAATACATAGAAGTCGACCCCCAAAGCAGCCAAATCGTATTTTTCAGCTCCTGGATCACCGATGTACTTATCAATGAGCAAAATGCGCCCGAATTAGTCAACGTCGCCCGATCCCGGTGGAAAATTGAAAACGAGACTTTTAATACCCTGAAAAATCAGGGATACCATTTAGAACACAACTATGGCCACGGAAAAAAATACCTCGCTACGAACTTTGCCATCCTTACTTTCTTAGCCTTCCTCGTCGATCAGATGGCTCAGTACCTGAACCAAATATTCCAAAAAGCACTGGAAGTGTGCCAATCCAAAAAAGCATTGTGGGAAAAAGTCCGACAAGTTTTTGATCTCTTACCAGCCTTATCAATGAACGCTATTTATCGTTTTATTGCCCTGAATAAACAAGCAAATCATCCTTTAATCGAATAGATAAATCTAAACCGAGAATCGCTGATTAATAACCAATACCATGTTTGAGAATTACCTGAAAATAACCTGGGCGGTGATGAAACGGCGCAAGTTTTTCACCTTTATTTCCCTCTTTGGCATCAGTATGACGCTGACCATCCTGGTGGTGCTGACCGCGTTTTACGAACACGCCTTTCTCGGGCAATTACCCCGAGCCCCAGCGCGACCGGACGCTTTTTGCGACTAATATCACCTTGTCGGAGAAAGAACATGGCTATACCAACGGCAGCCCCATGAGCATGGCTTTTATCAATAAATATTTAAAAACGCTGCAAACGCCGGAAAAAGTGGCCATTACGATGGAGCCGAACACGGTCAATACCTACCACAATGGCAAGAAGTGGAAACTGTTCTTTAAATACACCGACCCCGTATTCTGGGAAATTACGCAATTTGATTTCCTGGAAGGGCAGCCTTACACGCAGCATAATATTGACAACAACGAAGCGGTGGCGGTCATCAACGACGAAACGCGCGACGATTACTTCGGCAAAGGCGTGGCGGCGCTGGGCAAGACGATGGAACTCAACGGCGAACAATTGCGGATCATCGGCGTGGTGCGCGGTTGCCCAATGACCCGCATGCTGGTGGCCGCCGACGTGTACATGCCCTACAACCTGCAAAAGGTCAACCCGGACAATACGAATTATGGCGGGCCTTATTCGGCCATCGTACTGGCCAAAAGCAAAGCCGACCTGCCAAAAATAAGGGCCGAGTACGCCGAGGTGGTGAGCCGTATCCCCTTGATAAAAGTGAGCGATTTCACTCCGGACAAATTGGATGCGCGGCTCGGTACTTATTTAGAAACAATGATTACCGATCAGCTCTTTAAATCGGGTTCCGGCCTGGCCAAATTTTACCTGCTGGCTTTCATTTTGGCCGTCCTGTTCATGACTTTACCGGCCATTAACCTGGTCAATATCAACATCAGCCGCATCATGGAACGCGCCTCTGAAATTGGTATCCGCAAAGCCTTCGGCGCTTCCACCCGCACCATGACCTTGCAATTTGTAGTCGAGAACGTGATCGTGACCGTGCTGGGCGGCGTCCTAGCCCTGCTGTTATCCGCACTGTTTATCTGGTGGTTCAATGGCAGTCATCTGATCGCTTATGCCGACCTGCATATTGACTGGACCGTCGTACTAGTCGCTTTTATGCTGAGTTTAATTTTTGGATTGATGTCCGGCGTGTATCCGGCCTGGCGCATGTCGAAATTGCCAGTAGTGGAAGCTTTGAAGGGGTAGGATCACCAGATGACACCACCAGTTCAAAAATAACTCATAACTCATAACTCATAACTCATAACTCATAACTGTTTTGTTCCAACATATTTTCAAACTCATTTGGAAAAAGAAAAAGAGCAACTTTTTGATGATGCTCGAAATCTTCATTTCCTTCCTCATTCTCTTTGCGGTATGGAGCTTGAGCGTGTACACCTATCGCAATTACGGCACCCCGGCTGGTCTGTCTACGGACAACGTCTGGACGGTGTACCTCAATTTCAATACTTCCAACGACACCTTACGCGGAATATACAAGGACCTGGTGCGACAGCAACTAAAATCGGACCCGCAGGTGGCAGCATTTTCGTTTTATTCGAGCAATATCCCCTTCGGCAATAGCCACATGATCGGAGGCACCAGTTATCAGGGCCGGGAAGTCTCCACCGATATGATGTTCGTCGATGCCACCTTGCCGGCCGTACTGGGGTTGACTTTAAAGTCGGGCCAGTGGTTCCGTCCGGAAGATACACTGGGCGGCGTAATTCCGGTGGTCATCTCGCAACATCTGGCCACCGATCTCTTCGGCCAGGAGGAACCGATCGGTCAAAGGCTTGGCCAAGAATTTGGTTCGGAAAAGAATAAGCAGAAAGTAGTGGGGGTCGTCGAGCATTATCGCCATTCGTCTTCTTTCCAGGCCGATGGCAACGTGCTCTTTACGCCGGCCGGTCGCTCGGAATCCACGTTTTTGGTAAAAGTAAAGCCCCCCGCCGATAATGCGGACTACGAGGCGAAACTGGCCGACAATCTGCAACGATTGGGCAAGGACTGGACCGTGGAAATCCAGCATTCCGACAACATGAAGGTCACCAAAGACCAGATGGTGCTGATCCCGATCCTGATCCTGGCCATCGTCTGCGGCTTTTTGATCTTCAATGTGGCGCTGGGTCTATTCGGCGTTTTGTTCCAGAATATCAGCCGACGCAAGGGAGAAATCGGTATTAGGCGGGCCGTAGGGGCCACCAAAAACCACATCTGGCGCTACTTTGTCGGCGAAACCTTGGTTATTGCCACCTTTGGGGTAATATTGGGCGTATTTTTCGCCGTGCAAATCCCGATCCTGCACGTGCTCGATGTCGAGAGCAGTGTGTACGTTTGGGGGATTGTTTTGGCTGATATTATCCATCTACCTGATCGCGGTGGTCTGCGCTTTTTATCCCAGCCGCCAGGCGGCGGCTATCTACCCGGCGGTGGCTTTGCACGAAGAGTAGGAAAATAGATTTATTGATATGGTTGACATTAGACATGTTGAATGAACACCCTAAAAATTTGAAAGCCAACATTTTACATTTGATAGTCTAATGTCTAAAATCAAGTTGTCCAGTAGTCAGAGAATATATGATTCTAATAATAGACGATGATATAGCCGTTCGTACGTCGCTTTCTTTATTATTGAAAAAAGAAGGCTACGAAACTTTGGCGGTCGGTGCACCGGGCGAAGCACTAGAAGTATTGGAAAATAAAATAGTCCAACTAGTAATATTGGATATGAATTTTTCCAATGAAACTTCCGGCGCGGATGGATTAAAACTATTAATCACTATTAAAAATAAATATCCACAAATACCGGTCATTCTAATTACCGGCTGGGCGACCATTGATCTGGCCGTACAAGGCATGAAACTCGGAGCCGCCGATTTCATCAATAAACCCTGGCAAAACGCGCACCTCATGGAGTCGGTGCGGACGATTTTGAATTTATCGGCTAACCAACCTGCTGCATTAGAAACGCCTTTGTCCAGCGCAGCCACGCGCAAAAAACTCGACCACCAATACGATTTCAGCGCGATTATCGGCGAAGACCCAAGGATTGTGGAGATTTTGGAGACCATTGGTCGAGTGGCCGCTACGGATGCTTCGGTGCTAATTCTAGGCGAAAGCGGCACGGGTAAGGAACTTGTCGCCGAAGCCGTTCACCAGAATAGTTTGCGCACCAAACGGCCTTTTGTGAAGGTCAATTTGGGTGGTATTTCTAGTAGTTTGTTTGAATCGGAGATGTTTGGCCACGTTCGCGGGGCTTTTACCGATGCACGTACTGACCGCACCGGACGTTTTGAAACGGCCAATAGCGGCACCATTTTTCTGGATGAAATCGGTGATCTGGAACTCGCCAGTCAAGTGAAATTGCTGCGCGTGCTGCAAGACCGCAGTTATGAAGTGTTGGGCAGCAGCCGTTCTAAAACGCTGAATGTGCGCGTCGTCTGTGCCACCAATCGCCATTTGGAAGATATGGTGGCCAAAAACCAGTTTCGCGAAGACCTGCTCTATCGTATCAACCTCATCACCGTGCGCCTGCCCGCGTTACGTGATCGACCAAGTGATATTCCGCTATTAGTGCAGCATTTTTTGCAAAACCTGAGCGAAATCTACCAACGCCCGTTGCGTATAGAATCCACTGCTTTAAAATGGCTGCAACAACTGCCCTTGCCCGGTAATGTGCGCCAATTAAAAAACCTCGTGGAACGCAGCGTACTAATGACTACTAAGAACGTACTAGATGTCGCCGCCATCCAACAACAATATCAGCCGACTACTAACCAACCAAAAACCGGCCTGCCCGAAGTCGGTACTATGACTCTCGAATCCATGGAAATCCAGATGATTCAACGCGCGATGGATTTTCATAAAGGTCGCATTGCGCGGGTCGCCCGGTCGCTGGGCCTCACGCGGAGTGCGCTGTATCGGCGTTTGGAGAAATATGGAATACCTTACAGCGAAGATTTGAGTATTTGAAGATTTGAGGAGGCGAGGATTTGATCAAATACTCGCCTCCTCAAATCCTCAAAAGCATCAGTGCATTTGCTATGACTCTCCGCACCAAATTCATCCTGTTCATCGTCGTCATTCATGCTCTGACCATTGGGCTGTCGTACTACGTATTCCAGCAGAATAAGTGGATATTTCTGGTTGCTGAACTAGTCGTTCTAATATCATTGGTGATTTGCTGGTCGCTGTATCGGGAATTAATTCAGCCGTTACAATTATTAGTGCGCGGTATAGATGCTATCCGTGATCGGGATTTCAACGTAAAATTCGTAAAAACGGGCCGCTACGAAATGGACAAACTCATCGAGGTGTACAACCAGATGATTGACCAATTGCGTACCGAGCGCACCATGCAGCAGGAACAGCATTTTTTTCTGGAAAAACTGGTACAAACTGCACCAACTGGCATCGTTATTCTTGATTTTGATGATCGTGTGGTTAGTATAAATCCAAGAGCGTGGGAATTATTAAAACAGGCGAATAAAATAGAAACCAATCTACCTGTTTCTTTTATAAAATTGCCCATTGCTGCTATTCAACATCCCGTTTTACAAGCCATTGCAACATTAAATAACGGCGAATCCAAAATCCTGACTTTGGAAGGCATCAAGACCTTCAAAATCCAACGCGCACAGTTTATTGATCAGGGTTTTCCCCGCGCTTTTGCCACCATTGAAGAACTGACTGCAGAAATACTGGCGGCCGAAAAACGCTCCTACGGCAAGGTCATCCGCATGATGGCGCACGAGGTCAATAATTCCATTGGCGCGATCAACTCTATTCTGGACACCACGCTGCAACTCCATACTGGCCCGCCCGACGTGAAGGAAGCCCTGCAAGTCGCCATCGAACGCAATGACCACCTCAACCACTTCATGCGCAATTTCGCGGACGTGATCCGCATGCCGGAACCACGTCTGGCCACTTTCGATCTGCACGAACTCCTGAAAAAAACGGCGCAACTCATGGAGTACAAGGCCCGCGAGCGCAACGTCCAATTCCAATGGGTTTTATCGCCCACGCCTTTACTTATTACTGCTGATGCGGGACAAATCGAGCAAGTACTGATCAATGTCGTGAAAAACGCCTTGGAAGCGATTGATAATGAAGGAATTGTTAAATTCACCACCATTCAAAATCCGCCGCAACTGGTGATTTCCGACAACGGGAGAGGCTTATCCAAGGAAATGGCGGAGCAAGTCTTCACCCCGTTTTTTACTAATAAAAATGGTGGGCAGGGCATCGGGCTGACGCTGGCGCGGGAGATTTTGAGTGCGCATGGATTTGGGTTTTCCTTGGTGACGGGGGTGGATGGGTGGACGCGGTTTTGGGTGGGGTTCGAGTAAAGGAAGTATATTCGTCATATTTATGTCCATTTTTTTGAAGTAAAATGAACATAGAACGGTTGGATTGTCAAAACTGAACGCAGTTTTGTGCTATGTCCAGAAAAGACGTAAAAAATGACAGCAGAGCCGTTCGACAGAAATCAACCAATACAGTCATTTATATTACTTCCTGCGCAGGAAATAATAAAGGTAGATATACACATACTCAGCAGAAGTTAGATAATGCATGGTTCAAACCGGGCAAGTAGAAAATAGTTTGAGCGCCATAGAGCAATCGCTATTTTAGACAAATATGTATTTATTTCCAGAGTATAGTTTCTAGAAATCTATATTTGCTATCATTTAATCAAACGTATTATTATGTACTCTATACAATTTTTTACGATTTTTTCCCTGTTTTTTACATTTCAAAACTTATCAGTTGCCCAGGTATTTACGGCCGGGGCTTGGACCGGCTATCCTGATGGTATTGGTATAACCGAGATGGTTATGCGAGATTCTTTCTTATATCTCAATACTCATAATGGAACCAGTGTCTTTAATACGGTGACCAGACAGTCTGTTTTTTTCTGCGATATGGGTAATCCGGCACTGCCACCACGATTTAATCAGATTAATTCCAGTGCTGTGGATGCACAAGGTAATCTGTGGAGGATTTTCGAACATAAACTGACTAAAATTAGCCCGAGTGGTTTGATGGAGCCAATCGGGCCAGAACCCGAGGGGGGACTCTTTGTTTTAAGAAGTGATAAGAACGGTGTAATATGGGCAGGATTAACATCCTACAGTGCAAATCCAGGCACCTCAACGGCGGTCATGGCTAAATTCAACGGCAACACCTGGGAATACATATATCCAGGATATGGGACAGGCGTAATAGATATAGCCTTTGATAACCAGAATCAGCCATTTGTTTATCTTGGGAGTTATGGCATTTTTAAGTATAATGGGAATAATTTTATTTTTATATCTGGTAGTCCTGAACTTGCAAATCTGGCTATTTCTAATGATGGACAAATGGCGGCATGCGGATCATCATCCAGCACCATATTAAAATACTATAATAATGGAGTGTGGACTACTATCGGCCTTCAGTTTGGACCTCGATTTCAATTTGCGGTATTTGACTCCAATAATACACTCTGGGCATGTAGTAAGTCAGGAGCCGTTTACAAATTAGTCAACAATACACTTCAATTAGCTCTGACCGCCCCTAAAAATTATCGTACTGGAGTCGAAAATTATTTTGACAAAGTCATTGGATTTGATCCGGCTGGTCAATTGTGGCTAGGCAGCTATGACGGACTGTTCGTAGCGCCTGATCCGACAATAGACCACTGGGAATTTGTTCCTACTGCACCGTTATTATCTCCGGGTCAAGCAACATCAATTGCCGCTAGCGATGATACAATATGGATCGGAAATGAGGCCGGGGTGACCAGGCTGTATAACCAGACATTTGAAAAAATAGATACAATAGCAAGAAATGTTAGTGCACTCTGGTATGATACTATAAGGCATGGACTTTGGGTAGCATCGCCTGGATTGGTGAGGTTTTATCAAGGCTCTACTCAAGTACTCTTCGATATTGCTCCATTATTACCGTATGCGACTTCCAATAAAAATATTGCCAGTATTGTTGGTGATATTAAAGGCAATATTTGGTTAAGAACCAGCGATTCTCGGTTTAGATTTATCTATTCGATTAAAGGATGATTTGCTTGTTTATTCAGGGCAATAAAACGATAAATAGCGTTCATTGATAAGGCTGGTAAGAGATCAAAAACTTGTCGGACTTTTTCCCACAATGCTTTTTTGGATTGGCACACTTCCAGTGCTTTTTGGAATATTTGGTTCAGGTACTGAGCCATCTGATCGACGAGGAAGGCTAAGAAAGTAAGGATGGCAAAGTTCGTAGCGAGGTATTTTTTTCCGTGGCCATAGTTGTGTTCTAAATGGTATCCCTGATTTTTCAGGGTATTAAAAGTCTCGTTTTCAATTTTCCACCGGGATCGGGCGACGTTGACTAATTCGGGCGCATTTTGCTCATTGATAAGTACATCGGTGATCCAGGAGCTGAAAAATACGATTTGGCTGCTTTGGGGGTCGACTTCTATGTATTCCAAATAGTTGACCAACAGGTCTTGGTTTTGCCCATTGAGAATCAACTGGTTAACAAAACGGACGCAGCATAATCGGTCTTTCGTTTCCCAAAACACTTCGTTCAATTTGTTTTGTTTGGCTAATTGTTCCACCTGAATGGACACATAACCTTCTTTTATGCCGATGAGGTAGGAAAGGCGGTGTTCTTTCAACAAGCGAATCAGCGGCGCATTGGCATAGAGGGCATCGAAGGTAATGAGCACTTTTTCGGTCGGCAAAACTTGCCGGATTTGTGGCACCAGACGTTTAGCCGCATTGCGTTCGCAATCATTTTTTTCGCAACCGTCCTGGCGGACAATGGGCTCGACGGCCACAGGGAAAACGGTTTTTTCGCCCGCCTGCACCCAAACGGCACCCAACATTTGATGATGATAAGTCAAAGAACCATTACGGTGCTTTTTGGTCAGGCAATTGGGGCAAGAGCGATCGGAAGAACAAAAATGCTGCGTTCCATCGACTGCCAAAACGGTGTAAGCACCTAATGCCTGTCGCTTTTCAAACACCTTTTTTAAGCGTAATTGATCCACTAACGGCTTAAACTGGGCTTGTAAAACGCTTGGATCAACCCCATCTAACCCTTCGCGAAGTGCACTGTCCTCCGCAATTTGCTCAATGCCATAAATTCGCTTCAAGTTCTCACTTCGACGCGCAAATTGTTGGCGAAAAGCCAGCAGCGACGGGTCTTTGAGTGAAAAAATAGCAAAACCGGCACTTAACAAGTCTGTCAATGAGTATGTCGAATTGGCTCTACGATGATCCTTAATACCTGCAAAGCCGACTCTTATCAGTTTTATCAATTCGTCTATCATTCATCTTTTTGAACGAAAGGTATTGATAATCAACTAATCAGTCAAAAATTCAAATCATATAAACTCTTCTTTCTAAACCGAGAATCGCTGGGTAAGAACTGACAAAACAATATTAAGGTATAATCTGCAGGGGGAATGGTTTAGTTTTGATTGCGGTCAGGAGTTACCAAACATATATATCACATCATTCCAGGTAAAAGACACCACTTTATGGGTGAATGTTTGGGGTAATGATATTAGCGAATCCAGGCTATTTAAAATTAATGGTAATCTGGTGACGCTGTCCAATGACTTTCCTGCCAATATTCTACAAAATAGTGGTAAATTTACCGTGGTATCAGATACAGAAATATGGTTGTCCGGGTATAACCTTGTGAACTGGAGAAATGGCGAGATTATACACTATAACGAATCCGACGTAGGTGGCAATCTCAATGCCCAGTATATTTATGTTTACAATGATTCCACAGTATTTGTTTTTTCCAATTATGGATTCTATGTTTATAAAAGCGGTCACTGGTATTATCCCGTTATTCCATCCAACCGGCTAATAAATGAGGATGCTTATATCTGGTGTTTAGATAAAAACAAAATATATCTGGATGGGTGGCACTCTCCATTGGTTATTCAGGATGTGCAAGCTTTCCTGGACCAGCTGAATAGTTCTGCAATTATTGATCCCGGCCCTGAAATTACTACACTTGAAGTGTACCCTAACCCGCAGGGTTGATTGATTCTAGGGCATAGCGATTTTTGGCAATAAATGTTGAATATGAAGTACAATTTAGGAGAATTTATATCCATGCTAGACGACCCTCGACGGGGTCAGGGACAACGTCATAGTCTTTATAATGTGCTGTCGATCGTCATTATGGCCATCATAAGTGGTCATCAGGGTTTTCGTGGGTTTGAACGTTTTGCTAATGCCAATGCTTTGGAACTGACCCAGGCGTTGAACTTACAGCATGGCGTACCGACTTACCAGACCTTCTACACGATTCTGACGAGGTTGGGGTCTCAGCTGTCTGGTAATAAGTTTATTGATTGGGCACGGGCCTACCATGCGGAGTGGTCGGATGAATTTATATCGCTAGACGGTAAAGCAGTCAAATCGACCGTAAATGGCGGCAACACGGGGTTGCAGAACTTCTCGGCGGCGGTGAGTGCCTTTGGTCAACAAAGCGGTCTGGTCTATGGCACACAGCCTTTTGAAAACCGGGGATCGGGCGGGGAAGTGGAGGCTCTGCGCAAACTGGTGCAGGAATTAGGGTTGCAGGATAGAGTGTTTACCATGGATGCTGCGCACACCAAAAAAAAACTTTTGACCTGATGTTATCAATCGGCTGCCACTTTCTATCACAGGTCAAGCGAAACTGTCCAGTGCTGTGGCAGGCCATAGCCGAGCACACGCGGGTGGCAACACCGATATCCACGCATGAATACGACCAAAAAGGACATGGTCGTCATGTGTACAGGCAGGTCGAACTGTATGGTCCGATGGCGGAGCAGCCATCTGGCTGGAATGGCATCCAACGAGTGGTCAAGGTTCGCCGATGGGGCACCAGACAAGGTACTCCCTTTGACGAAACGGCCTTTTATGTCCTGAGCAAGCCTATGGATGCGGCTGATCGGGTGGCAAAGGCCATCCAGTCCCATTGGACCATTGAGAACAACCTACACTGGGCCAAGGACGTAAACATGAAAGAGGATGCCACCACATTGCGTAAACATAGTCAAGTCTCCCTGTTGATACAATTAAATAATGTTATAGTCAACACATTGACTATCAATGGATATAAGGTGATAAAAAACACTTTCGCTAAATTCGCCAATAAAGTCAATGAACTCGCTAAGCTCTTCCAAAACCAAGGCAATACCTAGAATCAATCAACCCTGCCTAACCCGGTCAACGATTTTTTATACTTAAGCGATGTTGTAACGGACATCCATAGTGATTTTTCCGCTTTGTTCTTTGATGCTAAAGGTATGCTAGTCAAAAAACTAAATGCTCCATTACCTTCATCAATTGACTTGTCACCACTTTCTCCTGGACTATATATGTTATATTTGCAATCTTCATCCAAGAAACAGATTAAGAGTATAAAATTGATAAAAAATTGAACGTTGCCAGGCATTCAATTGATGATCTTACATCGCCTGGTGTTACCCTCGCCATGCTTGTGTCTTCTGACCAAGCACAACTTTGGGGATTGGCTAAAACATTTTTTAAGTCTCTCACCCTCTTATATTATTGGCCAGCACTATGGACCACCTCCAAATCAGAAAAGCAACCTTAGCCGATCTACCCACCTTACTACGTTTTGAACAAGGCGTAATTGAAGCAGAACGCCCTTATGATCCGACCTTAAAAACCGGCCAAATACATTATTATAATTTAGAGGAAATGATCACCGCTTCCCATATTGAACTGCTGGTAGCCGAACTGGATAATGAACTCATCGGTGCCGGGTATGCGCGGATTGAAAGTGCAAAACCTTATTTACAACATTCCCATTATGCTTATTTGGGTTTTATGTATGTAGAGCCGGAACACCGTGGCAAAGGGGTGAATAAGAATATCATCGCCGCGTTGCAGGAATGGGCCTATTCCCAGCAGGTAACGGAACTTCGTTTAGAGGTGTATGTGGAAAATGCTTCGGCTATCAAAGCATACGAGAAACTGGGTTTTGCCAAACTTTTGGTAGAAATGAGATTAGGACTAAATGAAGAATAAAACCCTTCTTTTGCCAATCGTTAGCCCATTACTCTAAAATACCTGCCTACTTAATTAAGCCTCTCCACCCATAGTCGCCATTAAAAACCCAATCCCCTGCTCCGAATGCAACGCCTCCGTGGCTTGCATAGTCATCTCCGCTGTCTCAGAGGCTCTTACCCGCATCTGTTTTTCATAGGCCGCAATAGCCGATTGCAAGTCAGGAAAATCTTCATTAGTCAAGCAATTACTTAATTCCAAAGCATCCAGCATGGCCATGTTCACCCCTTCACCGGCGTAAGGGGGCATCAGGTGAGCAGCATCGCCGAGCATCGTCAGGTTGGGTAAAGCCGTCCAAGTCTGGTCGAAGGGCATACAATATTGCGGACGAGGTATAAAAGGCGAATTAGCATTTTCAAATAACTCCTGCCAGACGCTATCCCAACCAGAGAATTCCGTTTTGAACCAGTCGAGTACTTGTGTTTTATCTGCAAAATTGATCCCGCTTTCTCTTGCCCAGTTTTCCGACGTTTTAAAACCAACATAAAACGCCATGCTACCATCGCCTTTTGCACTGACAATCAATGACTTCTCATCACCAAACGCAAATATTTTTCCGCCTTTCAGCAGATGGTGCATCTTTGGGCTGACAGTTTCCGAATGATAGACTATACCTTCTATGGCGGTAACACCGGCATAGAAAGGTTTAATAGGCGTGATATATGGGCGAATTTTCGAGTTGGCTCCATCGGCGGCAATTACTAGATCGGCAGTAGTAGAAGTGCCATTTTTAAATTCCAGTTGCCAGGAATTATTTTGTGGGGTCATAGATACAAACTGGCTGTCCCACACCACGGTATCGGGCTGCAACGAATCCAGTAAAATCCGTTTCAATGGCCCGCGATCAATTTCCGGGCGAGCGATTTCCCCTTCCGCATTTTCATGATCGTCTAATATAATGTGGGCATTTTTATCCATAATGCGCACCTTCTCTGCACCCGGACGGTAATTCGCCTTAAACGCTTCCATTAATCCGGCTTCTTCTAAGGCCTTTAACCCCGATTCCTCATGCAAATCCAGCGTCGCCCCTTGATCTCTGGCGTCTCTATTGAGGTCTCTTTCATAGACTTTTACGTTGGCACCACGCATTTGCAATAGTCTGCCCAACGTTAATCCGCCGGGGCCGCCGCCTATAATGGCTATTTTTTTATTTTTGATGTTATTCATTGTTATTCTAAAAGTTGAGAGGTTGAGAATGTTGAGAAAGGGTGGAGATATCAATTGTGAATACTTTACATGCAGTAGTCTTCTCAAAGCCAATTTACGTTGACTAGAATGCAGCATGGTTTTGAAGAGCATGAATTTATAATGGGCGAACAATCGAAAGTTTCTCAACTATTCAACATTCTCAACGTCTCAACCTTTACTTCAACATCCCTTTAATCAATGCGTCGCAGCATTCCAAAAGCACTTCTTCGGTGATAATTTGTTCGGGCCGTTCCTGATAGTCAAAGTACTCATTGACCAGATCAAGCAGCGGAGCTAATAACAACGCCCTAAGCACATCAAAAGGAAAATTCTTAATGATGCCCTTACTTACTTGGAGTTCCAAAAAGCGATGAATAGGCGAAAAGAAATCGCCCTGTTTGATGTTGTTTTGCTGATACGCCTTATTTAATAGCGGTGATGATTTTCCATATTGCAGCAGAGCGAAGGCGTGCCGATTGTTTTTCAAATAGCGGAAAGAGTTCATCCAAATATGTTTCACGCCTTCGCCAAAATCCATGTCCGGGCTGAAATTTTCCAATGTCGCTTTTTCATAAGCTCCTAATACTTCTTCGATGAAGAGTTTGATCAGAAAATCTTCCTTGTTCTCGTACTTTATATAGATCGTGCGGGGCGACACGTTGGCCGCTTTCGCCAGTTTCTGCATGCTCAGGTTTTCCAGCCCTTCTTCCGATATTATTTGCAGGGCGATACTGCGTAGGGCCGCCTCTTTTTCCAGGTTTTTTGGTCTCATAACGGAGGTTGGTTTAGAGAATTTATAAGGGGTTTAGTTTTGATTCGCAGTAGGGCACATTTTATTTTTTTCCAGAGCCGCTTTGAATTATGTAAAGGATAAATGTCGGCACAAAAATAAGTAAACGTTTATTTACTTACAAAATTTTTTCATTTTAAATTTTTTGGTCCCAGAAAACGCATCAAATAAAACTCCACGTTCTAAGGAAACTATCAATTGCTTGGATTGGAAAACACTACCCAACCTACCCCAAAATATTAGCGACACGCTGCGTAGAACCTTCTACTTTTGGGCAAATTAAAAACCGGGATGTCCCTACGTTGCATTTGCAATGTTGCCCATTTGTTTACGCCGCCATTTGCCCATGAATACTGCCAAACGCGACCTCACCCTCACCGCTGCCCACCTCGCCAACCACGCCCTGGGCAGGGTGGAAGAACTGCACCAACTGCACGAAAAACTCCACGCTACCCGCCAGCCCCTCGTCATCACCGGCATCGGCGGGCTGGGCAAAACCACGCTGGCCCAGATGTACTGGCAGCAGCACCGCCGGGAGTACGACTGCGCCGCCTGGCTGAGTGCCTACGCGCTCTTCACCAGCGACGACCAGCAACGCCCGGAAAATGCCGAAATATTCCTGCGCGCTTTTCTGGACAACCAGGCCCTGAAAGCCAGCTTAGCCCTGGTCTTTGACCCGCAACAACCGCCTGTCGAACACTTTCAGCAGATCATCGCCGCCCTCGCCGACATGGACGGGCAGCACCTGCTGGTCATTGATAATGTCCCGGAAGCCGCTGCCGCCTACTTACCGCAACTGAGTGCCCTTCCCCACTGGCGCATCCTGCTCACCAGCCGCGATGCCATTCCCAACACCACCAAAATGGAACTGGAGGTGCTGTCGCCCGACGAAGCCAGCGAACTTTTTGAGCGGATTTATGAGCAGCCCGCTCGCTCGGTAGCCCTGAGCAGCCTGCTCGATCACATCGGCTACCATACGCTAACCATCGAACTACTGGCCGCCTACGCCCGCGAGAAGCCCCTCGATCCACCCGGCCTGCTGGCTTTGATTCGTGCCAAAGGGTTGGCCCAACTGGACGATCTGGAAGTCACTACGCCGCGCTACCACCAGAGCCGGGACATCGCTGCGCACCTGCGTCAACTCTTCCTGCTCGAACTCCACTCGGAAGAGCAGGAAATACTCCGCTATTGCGCCATCCTGCCCACCTCCAATGTGCTGCTGGACCCCGCCTTATGCAGCGAAGACCAGTTATGCACTTTATTTGGCAAAAAAGAAAGGGGAAAGGACTTTAAAAAACGCCTGCGCCGCCTGACCCGACTGCACTGGCTGGTCGAAAAAGGCGGTGGCTACCGCTGCCACCCGGTCATTGCGGAAACGGCCAAAGCGCAACTCCTGCCGGATGCGGTGAATTGCCAGGTTTTAATAGAAAATGTGACCGATTTATTGATTCCCGATGAAAAAACCAATGAATCCATCCTGAACCGCGCCCGCTTTGCGCCCTTGGCCGAGGCGGTTTTTAAGGGCGTTTGGAAAGAAGCGGGGGATTTTGTGGAGGCGGATGATGTGGTGGCGAGGCTGGCAGCTTGGTTAGCTGATTTATTCCGTAGTTTGGGAGAAGCCTATCAGGCTTTGGAGTACGGCCAAAGGGTAATTGCTATCCGGGAAAAAGTATTGCCCCCAGAGCATCCCGATCTAGCACAGTCGTACAACAACCTCGCGGAGACCTACGGCGCACTGGGCGAGCATCAAAAACGTTTGGAATATAATCTAAAAGATATTGCCATTTGTGAAAAAGTATTGCCGCCGGAGCATCCTGATTTGGCCACGTCGTACAACAACCTCGCTTTGACCTATGGCGCATTGGGCGAGCATCAAAAAAGTTTGGAATATAATCTAAAAGCCTTGGCCATCCTGGAAAAAGTATTGCCCCCGGAGCATCCCAGTTTGGCAAGTTCTTACAACAATCTCGCTTTGACCTACGGCGCACTGGGCGAGCATCAAAAAAGTTTGGAATATAATCTAAAAGCCCTGGCCATTTGTGAAAAAGTATTGCCGCCGGAGCATCCTGATTTGGCCACGTCGTACAACAACCTCGCAGAGACCTACGGCGCACTGGGCGAGCATCAAAAACGTTTGGAATATAATTTAAAAGCCTTGTTCATTTGGGAAAAAGCCCTGCCCTCGGAGCATCCTTATTTAGCCACGTCGTACAACAACCTCGCGGCGACCTACGGCGCACTGGGCAAGCATGAAAAAGATTTAGAATATAGTCAAAAAGCTTTGGCCATCCGGGAAAAAGTATTGCCCTCGCAGCATCCCGATTTTGCACAGTCGTACAACAACATTGCCATAACCTATCATGCGCTGGGTGATCTGGAGAAAGCCATTGCTTTTATGCGTCGGGCAGTAATTATTTGGGAAAAATCCTTGCCTGCGGCCCATCCACACCTAGTGGCAGCGAAGAACAGTTTGGAATTGATGGATAAACAGCGGTATAAGTATTGATATAACCTTCTATGGGTAAACACCAGCCACCATCAATTCCAAACGCTCCACAACGCGATTCAAATCGTTGAAAGCCAGTATTTTGATAGTACCTGCTCCGATAGAGGTTTTTGGCAAAATCAAGCCATTACTTAATTCAAAGTGTTCAAACCAATCATGTTTGCGCGGGTGGAAAAAACGTACGAACGTATCTTCATCTTCCAAGATGGTACCAATGTCTGCACCTTTGTTAGAATTGCAAATCGGACAAGCATAGCAAGATTGCTGGATATAGTTTTACCGCCGTGCTTGAGGCTGACAATATGCTCAAAGTGAAATTTTATTAGTGCAGCAATTTCTGGTAGTCGGCAATACTCACAACGAAAATTGGCACGTTCGGCGGTTGTTTTTTGCAAGGAAACTGGGATGTAGCGACCCATTAAGCGGAAGGTTTGGCCAGCAGTTGTAATGCCCGTGCTTTCGCCAACCTCACGATATGCTCAAACAAGAAATATTTTTCTAGTTCTTGTGCTTCTGCTAGGGTGATTTGACCTTCTTTTTTCCGCATTACCAAATAATCCACCCGTTGCTGCACTTTGGCAGGCGCATAATAGGCCAAGATTTTTTCTGGTGAAAGGCCAGCAATAAAGGCGGCAAAGTCATCATAGATATTAAGTTGTTCGGCTACCATCGGCTGATTTTTTTACAAAGTTAAGGATTTTGTCCCAAAAAAATCTCACTTCCCAAACCCCGCCACTAACGTCCCCACCCGCCAAACCTCCTCAAAAGAATTATACAGCGGCACTGGCGCAAACCGAATCACATTTGGCTCGCGCCAATCGGCCATCACGCCATTCTCGGAGAGGTAGTCGAATAAAGCCTTGCCACGCTCGTCGGTCAAGAGCGAAAGTTGGCAACCCCGCGCCGTTGGGTCGCTGGGCGTGAGAATTCGGAAGAGATTTTTTTCGGCGAGGGCAGATTGTAATACAAATTGCAGATAGCCAGTGAGTTGCAAACTTTTAGTTCGCAAATTTTCAATGCCCGCCGCATCAAAAACATCGAGACTGGCCTTGTAGGCGGCGAAGGAAAAAATCTGGGCATTGCTGATTTGCCAGCCCGCCGCGCCATACATTGGCTTGAAACCTTTACGCATTTGGAAGCGTTCCGCCTCGTCGTGGCCCCACCAACCGGCGAAACGCGGCAAATTGGGATTGTCGGCATGGCGTTCGTGCACGAAAGCTCCTGATGGACCGCCGGGACCGGAATTCAGGTATTTATAACTGCACCACACCGCGAAGTCTGCGCCCCAGTCATGCAATTTCAGCGGGACATTACCAGCCGCGTGAGCCAGATCGAAACCGGCTTTGGCCCCAACTTTATGCGCAGCGACGGTTATTTTTTCCAGATCATAAAATTGTCCCGTATAATAATTTACACCGCCAAACATTACCAAGGCTACGCTATCCCCTTCTTTCTCAATTGTTTGCAAAATATCTTCCGTATGCAACGTATCCTCGCCGGGCCGAGGAGCGATTTCTACAATGGCCGTTGCCGGATCGAAACCATGAAACCGTACCTGCGTTTCCAGCGCGTATTGGTCGCTTGGAAATGCCCCGGCTTCCATGATGATTTTGTAACGTTTTGCCACAGGCCGATAAAACGAGACCATCATCAGGTGGAGATTAACGGTCAGGGTATTCATCACCACTACCTCGTGCGGGAGCGCACCCACCAGCCGCGCCGATTGTGGCACGAGAAATTTATGGTAGTGCATCCACGGCAATTCCCCGCGAAAATGGCCTTCCACACCATGTCCAGCCCAATGATCGAGTTCGTGCAACAATGCCGGACGGACGGATGTTGGTTGAAGACCCAGCGAATTGCCGCATAAATACAGCACGTCGCGGCCTTCGTGCTGGGGAAAAATGAACTGATTGCGATAAGCGCGCAGTGAATCCTGCGCATCCATTTGCTGCGCGAAGTCCTGAGTATTTTTGTAAATCATGGTGGGCGGGCTAGAATTTTAGGGCAAAATTGATAAATTTGTGGGGAGCGCAAAACCAACTTCATCCAATTCGATACCTATGGGGCATAGTTATCCCTTAATTTTATTGACCGCCGGTGTCCTGATTCTGGGCAGCCTGGCCGCCAGCCGGTTTATGGGTCGGTTTGGGCTGCCTTCTCTGTTGGCCATCCTGTCCGTCGGGCTGCTTTTTGGCAATGGCGAGTACGGCTTTCGATTACAACTATCCAGGCCCGACTTTGCATTTTAGCGAGATCGCGCTCAGCATCATCATTTTTGCGGGCGGCTTTGAATCGAATTGGAAAAAAGTTCGCCCGATCCTTGGACAGGGCCTTTCACTGGCGACTTTGGGCGTTTTGATTACGATGCTCATCGTGGGCGGCATCACCCATTGGCTGCTGCATTGGTCGTGGTTGGAAGCCCTATTATTGGGCGCGGTCGTCTCGGCTACCGATGCCGCCGCCGTGTTTTCTATTTTGGAAAGTAGCAATTTAAAACTCAAAAGCGGGGTGCGGGAAGTGCTGGAACTGGAATCCGGCACCAACGATCCGATGGGTTTTTTCCTGACGATAAGCCTGTGTGGCCTGCTGATTGCGACGGAACAGCCGCCCAGTTTGCTGACCATGAGCGGCGGTTTTCTGTGGACTATGTCGGTCGGCGGCGTGACTGGCTGGGCAGTTGGCAAAGCGATGTTGCTTTTTGCGGACAAATCGGAGTTGAAACCCGGCCAATATCCAGTCGTGCTGCTGGCCTGGATCCTGATTTTATATGCGATCAACGTTTTAATAGGCGGCAGTGCTTTTTTGGCAGTGTACGTGGCCGGGATGGTATTGGGCAATTCGCCGTGGCTCCAACGCGCCATCAATCTGGAATTTTTCAGGAGCCTATCCTGGCTCATGGAAACCAGTTTGTTTCTGATTCTCGGGCTGCAAGTATATTTATTTGAACTGGATGATGTGGTCTGGGAAGCCCTGCTGATCGCGCTTTTATTGATTTTCGTGGCTCGACCCATCGGCACTTTTTTATCGCTGGCCTTCTTTCCAAAAGTTAGTTGGCAAGCCAAAACATTTTACGCGTGGGTGGGGCTACGCGGTGCCACACCGATTGTATTTGCCCTCATTCCCGTCGTCCAGCAGGTGCCGGATGCGACCAAAATTTTCAATATTGCTTTTATTATTGTCATCGTTTCTATGTTGCTGCAAGGGACTACGGTCGCCAAAGTGGCCAAGTGGACAAAGATGAAAGTGGAAGGAAAGGGTTGAGCACTGCGCTGTTGAGGAAAAGGGTTGAGATTGCTACGCTGTTGAGAAAAAGGGTTGAGCACTTTCTCAACATCCCAACTCCTTTTCTCAACTTGCGAAGCAATCTCAACCCTCTCAACAACCTCAACAATAAATTATGACCGCTACCGACATTCTACAAGAACTCCAAACGATGGGCAGCGAAAGCACCAAGCGCACTTTAAAAAACCACGGCGCGCCAGAACCGCTTTTCGGTGTAAAAGTGGGCGACCTGAAAAAAATCGTCCAGCGGGTCAAGAAAAATCACGACCTCTCGCTCGCTCTCTACGATACTGGTAACTCCGACGCCATGTATTTGGCGGGCCTTATCGCCGACGAAAAGAAAATCTCCCGGCATGATCTCCAACACTGGGTCGAACACGCTAGTTGGCACATGCTCAGCGAATACACTGTGGCCTGGGTGGCCGCCGAATCGCCGCACGGATGGGTACTTGGTCTGGAATGGATTGAATCCGATCGCGAGAGTATTGCGGCGGCTGGTTGGGCTACTTTATCCAGTTGGATGATGATTCGTCCAGATAATGAGTTGGATTTGAGCGAGTTAGAAGAGCTACTCAAACGTGTGTCGGTTACTTTGCACGAATCACCTGATCGGGTTCGCTCCACTATGAATGGTTTTGTCAAGGCTTGCGGCATTTATGTCAAACCATTGCACGAGCAAGCGATTGCTGTCGCCGAGCGCATTGGAAAGGTAGAAGTTTATAAGGGAGATACCGCCTGCAAGGTGCCTGATGCCCTTACTTATATCAAACAGGCAGTGGGAAAAGGGCAGTTGGGGAAGAAAAAGAAGATAGCGCGGTGTTGAAAAATGTTAATTGGTTCTTAAAAGTCGTTTTCCATTTCTAGACCAATACCCAGTCCTATTGTCTCGATTTTTTGTTACATTAGATTTGGCAGCAATATGACCAATGGAAGTAGTCATTTCAACTGATAATGCTGGTGTACCAACTAAATTCGGACTATACAGCATATTTACTAAATCAATCTCTTTGTTTACCTCGCAGGCTAAGAAAGGAGTAGTGATATTCATATGTTGCCATAAATCTTTCCAATTCATCTTATAAGTTTTATCTATTGTTTTATTTAAAATAGCGATAATATTATTATTCATATTAGGAATGTAAGTAATATTTGGCTTAAAAATAACTATAATATCTGGTGCTATATTACTATTTTTCCAGCCTTCTGTTTTACTTTCTATATTAAAACGTTCTGTTGTTTCCAATAGAATATTTAACACGGGGGTAGAAAAAGGGCCAGCAGGAGTAATAACCCATTGAAAATCTGCAAGCCGATTTTTAGACTGCCGAATATACTCCCAATCAGCTATAAATAATAGCTTCATCAATCTACTAACGCCTAACTGTGTAGAAACGGGATAGCGTTCATAAGTATATATAACAATATCTTCCAAAGTGTTATTCATAAGGCTAAATTTAAAACACATTAATGGTAAATATTGGGGGTAGAAGCGATTTTAAGCAGTAACCGTTGCATATTCATTACTGCTTCAAAATTTCTGTCGCGATCGAATATTTTTTCTTTCGCACTTTCCAGCATCACCACCCCTCTTCTTTCTCCGTTCTCAACAAGAACGATAAAATGAAAGCTTCGTGGCTTCATTCGCATTTGCGCCAATTGGTCGGGAGTATAGTTAAGCGAACAATATTTGTAAAGTTTTCGCGAATAGTTATTTGTACTGATAAAGGACGGCAAACCATCAATAAAAAGATGGTCTTCGTTTCCTTGATAGGCCAAAGATAACATCGGCTGATAGACAGAGAGCAAATTTATTTTAGCAATGTTACAAAAATCAGTGTTGCTCGAATATCTCGAAACTGCTTGGAAGCCGTTATAATCGGCATTAACTTGATTAACGAATACAGTAATGCGTTCGCTGGCACTAAGGTTCAGTTCCTTGTAAAAAAGTTGCTTTAGGATTTCCCGTTGCAGCCTTTTGATGTGTTCTTTCTGCTTATCTAGCAGAGATTCATTTTCCTGTTGACGTATAGAAGCCTCCTCCAGTTCTCTTATGAGTGTTTGCTTGTCTTCTAACAAAGATTGGATTAAACCTTGTTGTTCTTCGTTTCGTCTTTCAAGTTCCCGAGTGCGCTTAAGTCTTTGATTAAATAAACGTGCCAAATAGTCTTCAATTATGTGCATAATTGATCAAAGGGGATTTGGTTTCTTTCGCTAACCATCCAAACCACAGACCATTAGGTGGTAAAAAATGAATAATGAGGTCTAGTGTGAGGAAAGTAAGCAGAAAAATTCGGATTAAGCGATCAATGTAGGGTAAATTGTAGTCTAAAAAATCGCAGAAGTTGAGTATCAAAAACGATTTACTGACGCTAATGTGACATTATTTTCTTTTTGCAGTATAAAAAAATCAAATTTCCACTTAATTTATATTTATTCTAAATAATTTCGCTCTTTTTTATCGCCTGCATGCGAATATGCCATTTTTTATTCGTTTTGTTTCGCCAATCTCTACATTTGCCCGCTCTATTACTATCTCCCAAAAAATTGGGGCAGCCCTGCGGTTCATTTTGCCATTTTCCTTTATGACCATCCACTTTTACCTCCGCTATCACACCCGCCTCGGTGAATCCTGTCTCGTCAGCGTCGGCGATCAGTCGCCCGTTTTGCTGGACTATCTGAACGATGAATTTTGGTATGGCTCCCTCGAAATACCGGACAAATCCGGTTGTACATTGCCTTACCGATACCATGTCCAACAAGCCAACGGTGGCCTGACCACCGAGTGGGAAACGGAACGCAGCATACCGGCGGATGTAGCCGCTGACCGCCACGTACAAGTAATGGATTACTGGAATCCCGCTGGTCTGGTGGAAAATGTCTTTCTGACCAAGCCTTTCCAAACGGTTTTTCTTAAAAATATGGCTCCCGAATCGCCTAAAAAATCCACCGTTTTTACCCACGTTTTTCGGGTAAAAGCCCCGCTGCTACAAGGCGACGAAGTGATTTGTCTGGCTGGTCACGGCAAGGCCCTTCGTTTGTGGGATACGACGGCTCCGCTCTTGCTCAAACGCGAAGGCAGCTGGTGGACTATTCGACTGGATTTAGCGCAAGAAGATTTTCCATTGGCCTATAAATACGGCATTTGGAACACGCGTACCAATCGTTTTCTGGGTTTTGAAAATGGGGCTAATCGTGCATTATACCAATTCTCAGCCCACGATACGCCAGACCTCACCGTGCTGCATGATGGATTTGCCCGTTTGTCAAGTCCAGTGTGGAAAGGCGCGGGCGTGGCGATTCCAGTGTTCAGCCTGCGCACTCAGCAGAGTTTTGGTATCGGCGAATTCACTGATTTGCCCGCGCTTGTGGATTGGTCTAAAAGCGTGGGCCTGAAACTCATTCAGTTGCTGCCTATCAACGACACCACGGCCACGCATACCTGGACGGATTCTTATCCTTACGCCGCCATTTCGGCCTTCGCGTTGCATCCGATTTATCTGAATGTGGAAGAACTAGCCGGGAAAAAACACGCTGCGTTGTGGAAGAAATTGGCTAAAAAACAAACAGAACTAAATGCCCTCGAAGTAGTTGATTATGAGACTGTTTTGCAACATAAATGGGATATTATCCGCCAATTATATGACCTGCAAAAAGCAGATTGGCTAAAAGACCCGGCCTATCAAACTTACTACGCAGAACACAAACATTGGCTCGCGCCCTACGCGGCTTTCTGCTGGCTGCGCGATATGAATGGCACCCCTGATTTCAGTCAATGGTCGGATCACCAGCAATATGTCGCGGAGGATGTGGAGGCCATGTTGTCGCCGAAATCGGCGGAATTTGATCAGATTGCGCTGCATCTTTTCGTGCAATGGCATTTGCACCGCCAACTTTTGACCGCCACCGATTACGCCCACGCCAATGGTTTAGTGTTAAAAGGGGACATTCCGATCGGTATTTATCGCTATTCCTGCGATGCCTGGGTTGCGCCCGAACTGTATAACATGGACGCCCAGGCGGGTGCGCCGCCTGATGATTTTGCCGAAAAAGGCCAGAATTGGGGTTTTCCGACCTACAATTGGGCCAATATGAAAGCCGACGGTTTTGCCTGGTGGCGGCAGCGTTTCGAGCAAATGAACCTCTATTTCGATGCCTTCCGCATTGACCATATCCTTGGCTTTTTCCGCATTTGGAGCATTCCGCTGGATGCCGTAGAAGGCATTTTAGGTCAATTTGTACCCACCATTCCTGTCACCGAGCGGGAAATTCGCGCACGCGGTATTCCCTTCGATCACGACCGTTTTTGCAAACCTTTCATCAGCGAACGGGTCGTGTGGGATTTCTTCGGCGATAGTTCGATGGCGGCGTTAAATTTTCTGAAAAAACGGCCCGACGGACGTTACGATCTGTTGCCTGAATTTTCTAACCAGCGGCAGGTAGAAGCCCACTTTGCTTCCCAAGCCCCGACCGATCAAAATGCCCGGCTTCGCGATGGTCTGTATGGACTTATTTCCAACGTCATTTTGCTCGATCCAGCGGTGACCGTGGCTGCTCCGGAAGGTAGTGGCTGGTCGGGTGCGTTCCGTTTTGGCATGGAAAAAACCTCTTCTTTCCAGCAATTGGACGGCCAGACGCAGCAGCAACTCCGCGCCTTATACCTCGATTATTTCTATAAACGCCAAGACGACTTCTGGCAACAGGAAGCCATGGAAAAATTGCCCGCCCTGAAACGAGCCACCAAAATGCTCATCTGCGGCGAAGACCTCGGCATGGTCCCCCACTGCGTCCCCGATGTCATGGCTGACCTCGGTATCCTCAGTCTGGAAATCCAGCGGATGCCCAAGCAGAGCGACCGCACTTTTTTCCATCCCAAAGATGCGCCTTATCTCTCTGTCGTCACGCCTAGTACCCACGATATGAGCACTTTACGCGGCTGGTGGGAAGAAGATCGTGCTTTGACCCAGCGTTTTTTCAACGAAATGCTCCAACAATCTGGCAACGCTCCCTACTTCTGCGAGCCTTGGATCAATAAGATGCTGCTGGAACAACATTTTTATTCGCCCGCCATGTGGAGCATCTTTCAACTGCAAGACCTGCTCGGTATGGACGGTGCATTGCGCCGCCAAAACCCCAATGACGAACGCATCAATGTACCTGCCAATCCGAAGCATTATTGGCGGTATCGGATGCACTTGGGTTTGGAGGATTTGATGGGAGCGGAGGGATTTAATGGGGAGGTGAAGAAGATGGTGGTGGGGAGTGGGCGGGGGTAGGAGTGGCTTTACCAAGTTTCTAGAATTCGGCAAGCCTATATATTGACAGATTAAATTTTCCTTATTATGGCCGACTCTGCTAATTGGCAATCTGTTTTTAGCAAGTTGGCAGCGAAAATTTGAGTACCTCCTTAATACACCTCCACCACACCGCCTAGTTCCAAATTCACCCGTTGTGCTTCTTCACTGGTTGGGTATGGCCCGGCATAGATGGCTATACCCTTAGCCTTATTCATTGTGCAGGCTGAAAAGCCCCACCCCCGCACTTCTCTACAGCGAGCATTGGCATCCTTAATATTGTCTACTATAGCCACGAGGATAAAGTATTTTTCATCTGCCTCCCTGGTAGGTCCGCCTTTATGGAGTATATAGGGAGACTGTTTCACAGGCTGCTTAGGTTGATGTACCGTAGCAATGGTGTCTGGGGTTTCTGCTGTCATTTTGCTTAGAAGTTTACTAGTCATCGCTCCATCCTTCTGAGCTTGGAAAAGACCTGCTTTTTGGGCCAGAGCCGCGCCGCCTATAACCAAGACAATAAGGAGTAGAATGAGGGGAAATAAATTTCTACCTTCATCGTAATCGTCATCCTCATAGTAACGGCGATCTCGGTCTTCCCGATCATAATGGCGGCGATTGTAATAGTCACGTCTGCCGCGTCTACCGCCCTGGCCACCGCCGAACATCTTGGATATTATATTAAAAATGACGATTAAAAAGGCCGCTCCAATAAAAAAGCCAACCAGCAGAAAAGTAAGATTAGAAGTGCTCAATAAATCAGTCATGGCTATTGATATTATTAGGTGAAATAATACCCATGACCAAACGAAAGGAATGCCAACAATGCAATCTATTGATAATCAACCATATGTTGCTACAAGCGAACGATATATGATTTTGATTTTTATGGATTGCCTCTATTTTTTCGGATAATCAGAAAGAAGTGTATCGTCAAGAAGGGGAGCATAGATTATGTTTCCCAAGTTTCGTCTAAAAACGGTTTGATTTCGTTGAAAACGGTAACGAGAACTTCATGTACGTTTGGTCCCTCCTTCACAGCACGTTTATTACGAGGCAAAATCTGCAGTGGTTCTATATAAGGAATTTCTTCCCACAAACAGTATTGCAAAAGAACTGGAATGATCCGCACTTTTTCTTGCTTTTGCCTTTGAAAAGCTTCTTTAGCGATTTCTATGCAACCTTCTTTATCCGTCAAAAAATCAGGGCAGAGTAAGAGAATAAACAACTCTGCTTTTTCTATATGTTTTCTTATCTCTTTATCTATTCTATCTCCTGGCTCCAAGTTGTTATGATCTAATCTTTCAAGGGTAAATGAGTGTTCCAAAGGCGGTAAATACTTTTTAAACTCTCCGGCCATTTCTGATGCATTATTATAAACGAGCATTATATTAATTGGGAACTTTTCAAAAATAAGGGGAAATGCTTTTCTGGTAAGGAGGTTAGGGTATCTAATCCTTATTGTACGCAGCTCTTCTTTTAGTTCTGTTATAGAGATGTTTCTTTCTCTGGCTAATTCAGCCATTGAGATATCTCCCAAAGAGTCACGAAATTCTTTTAGATACAATAAATCTTTTTCCAATTCGCGCACTTTCTGGCTGTCATACTCCATCTGGAAGCGTTGCCCCAGATGCGTCTTATTGATCTTCTCTGCTTTGTCCGAATGTGCGCTAAAGATAGCATAGCGGATAAAACCTCCCAAGTTGCGCAAGGCACAATCGGATAAAATATGCAGCACCTCTTCTTCAAAGGCTTCCTCCGCAGTTTTACCAAAAAAATCGGTCCAGTTGGGAGTACAAATGGTACGTTGGCGTAAAAAATAAGCCAGTACCTCTTGGACGTGGTGGAGAGATCTAGGCAACGCTCTGCCTGCTGATGAATTCAATACATCTTGTTGGAGGATGGATAGAATCTCCTGCGGCAAACATTCTTGCACCAATTCCTCTTTGGAGATAAAGCCAGATGCCCCTAACAACATTGCTTTTTCGTAATTTGCCCAAGATCCTAAAGTAAAAATAATCCAAGGAATATTTGCCGATTTAATTTTGTCCAAAAAAACTGCTTCCGAGATTTCAATCCGTTCTAACCAAGTAAAATCCAAAAGGATGGCACTATATTTTTTTTCAAGATCATCTGGCAATATGATATTGCCAAGTGGGCCAAGCTCAAAAATATGGATGTCCCAATTGGTCGAGTTAAAATAGTCCTTATACTTTGCAAAATTATCATCAAAGACCAAGAGGTGATGGATATCCTCTGGTTTGTTAATAATAGGTGTCATTCAATAAATTTTATAGGCGTTTTTTAAATATGGAAAGGATTCTAGTAAGTCTGGAAATTTCTTTTGACAGGCAATAATTTGGGAACGTATATTTTGTTCATTGTGCAAACCCAGTAACTGAGCAGCATCGGTTTTACGGCCACCGGCATCTTTTAACGCGCGGTCTATGCGCTGGAGTTCTAAATAGAATTGGACCTTTTTGGATGGCCAGTCTTGTCTGAGCGACTCTGGGGTAACAGGGATGGTAGGCTGATGAGGTAAAATGTTATTGGACAATATACTCTTGGTACGACCCGGGTACTTGAACTGCTGTGGAACCAGATCTGTATCAATAATGTCCCGCCCCCTTGCATCGGCTTCTATGACTAAATATTCCAGCACGCCTTGTAGTTGACGAACATTAGTTGGCCAGTCATAATGCTCTAGGATATACAGTGCTTCTTTAGTAAAACACTCCAAGGGCCCCTTGCCAAACATGGGGTGTTCGGCATGAATCTGTCGGGGTAGGTAATATTCTATTAAAGGCATGATCTCTTCCCGCCGCTCACAAAGCGGGGGAATAAGGATACGTCGGTTGCTGATGCGGGCGTAAAAATCGGTTCGCATTCGGCCTTCCCGGACTGCTTCTTCCAAATCAACGTGAGTGGCAAAAAGTAAATGCGCTTCGAGCCGCATATCTTCAGTAGAGCCAACCTTCTGAAAGGTGCGGTTGCCTAGCACAGTTAGGAGCTGCGCCTGCACTTCAAGGCTGATTTCACCAATTTCGTCAATCAGCAAGGTGCCATTTTTAGCGGACTCAAAGTATCCAACTTTATTGGTCTCCGCGCCCGTAAATGCCCCTTTGATATGTCCAAAAAGTTCGCTCGCAATTAGCTCTTTACCCAAGGCAGCTAAGTTGACGATTTTAAACGGCAGACCCGGATCGTTTTTGGCTTGGTGCAAGTAGCGCGCAGCGACTTCTTTACCTACCCCGCTCTCCCCTAACACCAAAATAGGAACGTTGGGATATTTGACCAAGGTACGTAATTGTCGCTTGACTTCTTCCATGGCAGGAGAACTAGCAATGAAACCATCCACGCCCCTCTGCTGTACTAGAGGATGTACTGTTGAGGTATTAAATTTACGAATAGCCCTTCTGATTTCCTCGTCCCATTTTTCAGGATCGTACTCGCTTTTGGAAAGAAATAAGCTGCTTCCTCCTTTTATCGCTTTGAATAAAGTATCAGGTTGGTTGCCAGAACTGGCCACTAAAATTGGAAAACGTCCATTGGCCAACCGGACCGCTTTGGGAAGGATATCCTTCAGTCCGTATTCAGAATCCTTAGGGGGGAATTGCAGGTCCAATAATACTGCGTCAAAACCACCTCTTCTAATCAGTTCTAAACCACGCTCAAAATGGTTGGCATATTCAAAATCATAGGCAGACTTATAACGCTCTCGAAAGACAGCATAGTACTGATGGTCGTCATCTATGATAAGCAGGTGAACGTTGGGCATGTAGGCTAATTTACCAATAATCTTCAGGAAAAATATAAGGCATCATTTCTTTCTTTATAATCTGAATCAAAGCATCAAGCGGAGTTATTTCTGGGTACTGATCAGTTTCCGCAACAGCTTCCATGTCATTGGCTAACTTATCTACTATATATTTAATCTTAGAGGAAGCTTGCTGGTAAGGGAGATATTCGAAAACATCGGAATAGTATTTCCAACGATGGTAAAAATAATCCCAAAGCTTTTCGATCTGTTCGCGAGCCGCTCGCCATTTCTGCTCTAAATCAGTCTTTTCGTTGCTTTTATCAAGGTACTGCTGGTAATGCTTCAAATCTTGCAATTGTTTACGTAAGGCGGCAATTTGTGCGAACAAACTTTTCGATTCCTCGTGCCCTATCACAAATTTACGCATTTGGAGGTTGAGGTCATTGCCTAGTTTGACCAAGTCAAAGGCCCAAGGATCAATGAACTTTGACTTTTCACCCTCGTCTCCTGCTTCAGCATATATCAACGGGAATGCGGAAACGGGCAATGTATTTTCCAGCCAACCTGTTAAGTCGTCAGGCAAATCTAACAAATTCACACAATTAGGGTGTAAGCTTTGGGCATAGGCAGCAACAATCAATCGGGTTTGCGGACAAAATTCCATGAGCCAAGGTTTCCAAGTCGTAGAAATGGCGTATAATTCCGATCTAATACGAAACGGCTCCACGATAAACAGATAGTCCGCTGCCGGAGTTTCTCTAATTGGGTATGCAATCCATTCATATCCTCTGGTCTGGAAATATTGTCCTAATGTAGGAAGAATGGCATCGTTATTAGCAATATAATGTATTCGTGGCAGCATAATGCGTGGGTTGTAATGCGTCTAATTAGACATCTCCCCGGGTATAGATTGCACCAATAGGTTGAACCGATTGGCTAAATCGCGCAGAGTGTTTTTGCTAACGTGGGTTTCGGAGCTGAATAATATTTGCTGTAACACTCGGCCAGTTTCTTCATATGCTTCAATGACCAAGGGGCGATCCCGCTCTTTTTCAATGGCCAAATTAGCAATATCATCGTCAAAAAGATAGGATTTCCCTTCTTTACGCTCTAATTTCTCGACTTCTCGCACTTCATTTTTTGACTTAAAATTTTCTTGCGGTTCAATTGCCTTTGCTTCGAGGTGGCGAGTAGTCTTATAGTGACCTAAAAAACTCTTAATTCGGTACAACAGGTTACGGTTACAGTACGGCAATTGTTTCAATCGCCCTTCTATATCGTCTACAGAAATCATATCCGACTGGCCAGGCAATAACAACTCAAACCAGCAATTAAATAATTCTTCTTTCAATTCAAAAGTTTTACTCTGAAATTCATGTCGATAATAAGTCCAAACCCGGTCGAAATAGGGCTGCTTGATAATTTTTCGATCTTCATCAAAAGTCTCTATATATTCATCGGTGTCCAAGTCGCGTTGAATGAAAAAACCACCTGTATCATTCAATAATCCTGATTTCTGGGTATTGTAGTAAATATAGTCCCGTCCATCCGCAAAAAGGAAACATTTAAGGTTGTTTTTCCCAAACTTGGCACGGATTTCCGCAACATCTTTTTCGTCATAAAAGTGAGCGCGATGCAGAAACACTAACACTTCACTTTCAGGGGAAATATAGCGTTCCAACAAAGCAAAAAAGAGGCGATCAGTCTGCTCGTCGTCTTTATAAATATTTGCTTGCACAAATTTGGCATGTGGGCACAATTCACTATGCTCCACTGGATACTCTTCAAAATACTTGCCTCTCCCAAGATCAATCTGTCCAACGTGTTTCTCAAGTTTTTTTTCCCGAAAAATTCTGGCGTTCACGCCCCCATTGAGGTTTTCCCATTTCCATAGTACGATCAATATTTGTTGTCTGTTGCCCATATTTCATTTCGCTTAAGAACCAAACAGCAGTTTGGTCAAGTTGAATTTCAAATTAAAATCATCAGCTACTTGCATGGCATCTTCCATTGCACTCAGAATGGATTCGATTGGGCGGAAGGTAGTGAATCTCGCATATTCCGGCCTGGCTTTAATTGTATCCCACCATAGCATCCTTCCCCGTCCGGTAGTAATTACCAGAACAAAATCATCGCCTACTGAAGAGGCTGGACGGCCTTGCAATACCTGTTCGTCAATAAATTCAATGATCCGGCCTTCGGTGTACTCCTGCCCGTGGAGGTCTTTCACGCTTTCCATGAATGACAAGTGGATGATCAAGAAATGAAGATTCAAAAAATCTTCTGCTTGTACCTCCCGCCAAGCATCCCAAGACTCATCCCGGACATCCAGCCGCAGGTTGTTCCTATACATCTCTAGCCGCTTGATCTGTACCTCCAATTTATCCGTATCAATGGCGGACTCCGGCCTTAACAAAGCCACTTCCCCTATGTACATTCGATTATGTACCCGGTGGTCAAAAATACAAATCCGGGCGGCAAAGGCCTCTAATAATTCAAATGTCTCACCTTCATCTTCCATTCGAGCTGCTTTCAATTTTTGACCTTTGCAAAAATGGCGAATGAGCTCGCCGTCCGAACGGTAGTTGAGTTTTTCGGGGTTTTTACTAAGTTGCGAGCCGTGCGCGATAGAGATTTTGAGACGCTGGGGAATTTTTTTATACGTGGCATACAGCCGATTATCTTTGTCCACTTTCTTTATTTGATCCATATTTTCAAACCGTACTTCTCCATGAGCGTAAGTCAGGCGCCCGATAGTCGTCTTCTCTTCACTAAAATCCACTACTATATCTTGGCTGCCACCACTGAATTTCATCCATTTGGCCAACCAATATTGGTATGCTTCGCCTACACTTTTTGGTTTATCCGTTGTATCCAAAATGCGGATAATACCTTCTGCCTTGTAATGGTTATATTGCGCTTTGGTAGCTTTTTCCAAGTGTAAAAAGCGGAAACGAGCCTGATTTTCAGCATCGGCAGGGCTCATTTCTGCATCAGTCTCCACTGTTAAGATGTCGTCGCCTTTCCAAAGATGAAAGTATTTCTTGAGGTAGCTTTCCCCAGCCTCGGGTGCGAATGCCTGTTCAAATGCTTGGTTATCGATTCTCCGATAACGTCGCTGGCTTACTTCAAATTCCATGCGCCGCTCCAAGTCATTGCGCAGCAAACAGCCCGCCGTTTTAATCCATGGATAATAAATCTGGCCTATTGCACTATTGTTGTCCTGTGGCCGGTTGAAGGAACTAGTCAAGAGCATGGAGGCACAGATTTTATCCTGCAAATTTCCTCCTAAGCGCGGTTTGGAGGTACCGGGTGTAATGATGTCAGCGTCCAAATTCTCAATCCGCTTGGCCAAAAGTTGAGAGCCTATCTTTACCGGATGATTTAGCCATACTCCTATTTTCAAGAGCTGGTACGGAACATCCGACCGCTCGTTTTGAGAATCGAAAGGCCGCTCGTGGATAGAAATATTCAATGTCAGGCCCTCCTGCTGGATATGACGAAGCACTTCGCCATGAAAGTGCTTAACATTTCGGATCTCGTTTTCCAATAGGGTAAAGAAGGCATGTTTGCCGATGACCCCGCCAGGAAAAAAAGCTCGCATAGCTTCTAAAATTGGCTTTAATTCATTGTACAGCAACCCTTTTTCTACAAAAATGCTGGGCCGCGACTCAACTGACGTCTCAGGATTAGGATGGAAATCCTGTAAATTAATTGTTCCGAAAATGCCGTCTAACAAAATTCCGTCTGAAGTTCTCTTGATCGTTTTAATATTTTTAAACCCTTTGCCTTCCGTTACTTGTTCTTCTTTCTCATAGATCGTGATCCTGATATGTAATTTTAATACCTCTTCGGTGTTAGCAATGGTGCCGAGATAAAGAGGATTATTTATAAAATCGTACCAAAGAACGCTATATAAGCTACTGATTTTTCCCGCAAAATTGGTCTGGCGAGTGATACCGCTCCAAAAAGCCCCTTTTTCCAGTAGGAATTTGAACAAAGGGTAAAGTTCTCGCGAAAGCGTGGGACGCTGAAATGATTCTCTTATATCTAGTAGTTTTTGCTCCTCCACGCCATACCAATCCGTTATAAGAGTAATAAGTGTTTCGCGCAAACCTATCTCATTTTGCGCTTCATTACTAGGCCATTTTACTAGATGTGTAATAATTGATTGAAGCAAATCAATTTCTTTTTGGCCCATTTTATAGTGCCGAATAAGTGGATTGAGATCCCGGCCTAACGCTTCCAGCATTTCTTTGCCTTCGCCTAAGTATTCAGAGCGCTCACGAAACCACCAACTTAAGGCTGTTAGGCTATGGGCACTAATATTGTGAGCAAAAGAATCCAGTAGGATGGTAATAGTAGCAGTACGGAGTAGTTGCTGTCGAATACCCTCTAAAGTTTCATCGTTTTTTTGGAGACGGTTGTCATGGTAATATTCTGATATTTTATAAAATTGGTTTAACCGGGCATCTTCCTGGGTTGGATTATATTCTGCCGTTTCTTCAATAGCAGTCCTAATCAATGATTTTTTACCTGATACTTCCCAGCTAAACACCAAGTTGTAGTATTCCATTTCAAAGAGTTTAAGCAGACGTTTCGTCACTTGATAATCCTCGAAACGGTTCCTTTCTTCTTGTTTGAAGATAATCCAAACAATACCTTGAAACTTTCCTAACCCCAGTAAAGGGATACCTACATATAAATCCCGCTCCAAGTCAAAATAGTCCGAGATAATCGGTTTTTCGTTGTCTTTTAAAACATTGGATTTATCGGAGAAATAATCCTTTAACGAGCCGACCTTGATGTCCGAAATTTTGGATGTCCCTTGCCGAAAAGCAGCAAACAGAGGGAACGTCAGTACCCCTTCCATATCGACGGCCAATTGTCGGTGTTTGAGCGCCGCCCAATACATATCACGCTCTTTCCTCCAGCGTGACCAATCCCAATCCTTACCATGAATTTCTACGTAATTGACAGGCTCTTTTTTCTCTAAAATTGCTCTCTGTCGGTCTGTGCCACTGTACACTAAGCTTTCCAAGTCTTTGGTACCAGCAGACCGTAACACCTCGATTCGTTCCTGGTCGCGGTCAAACAGGTTAGTGATGAGCATGAACTGCGTATCTATTTCTTCAATATGATAAAGCACCGCATGCAATCGGTCATGTAGTAGTTCGCCGAACTCATCAAAGTCGGGAATGGTAAATATGATCCTGCTGGGATCAAGCGAAAGAATTTGATTTTGGTTAGTCATCGTCAACAATAAATTACCAATATTAAAAGATAAGGCTTGAAAATATGCCCCATAATGTTATTCATCAAAATTAATTTTTTCTTTCTCCACTAATTTCCACTAAACCGCCCTATAAAGTATAAAATTCATCTTCATTAGGAGCCAAAAGGAAATATACGCCTTGTGTGTCCATACCTACAGGAAAAGAAATGGCAAAATAAGAGCTATCTGCTACATTGCAATATTTACTTTTGAAGAATGCCTTCTTTTGATAAGCAAATGAATTATTAGCATTTAGCGTAAAGTAGTCTTGGATAGCTCTCCGTTGAATTTGCATCGGAGATTTACCCTGAATCGTCTGAGCAACTAATATAGAGTTCCTATGTGGAAGAATACAACGTATGACCTTTGAGACGTATCCGTTGATTGAGTAAGAAACCAAATCAATTCGGTCGGCTTCGGCATTGAAAAAAGGGCTGATAAACTCTTTGGAGCGAACTGAAGTAAAGTCACCAGCGATTTGGACAAGTACCCACACAAGGCGGTTCTGTCAATTAAGGCGGGTACGTAGTCGGTGAGAGCCACAGGAGAAAATTGATTATTTGAAAAATTGATAAAATTTATTATCGATGGCTATATCGCACATATTATCAAAAAATACCCATTGTTTGTTGTTTGTATCCAGATGTTTTTTGGCAGACTCGGCTAATTCTGCGCTTCTCAAAATAGTTTCTACAATAGCCCCACTTTCCACGATCTCCTGACGCACCTGCTTCGGATATTCCACCAATATACGCTTTTCCTTTAGTCCTTTTTCCAAAAAAGCTTCTATTTTCCTTTTAAAAACCATGTTTTAAATGATAAATAAGGGGCAGGGTCACGTTAAAATTATTAAGGTCAGCCAACAGATCAGTAGTCTTTTTACCGACGGTTTTCAGATTTTTTTGTTCTTTCTTATCCTCTGTGTAAGCAAAATCCGAGTAATCATTGATGATCTGCAACATAAACCCATACTGGGTAGAAAAAATAAGCAGAGGTTGATACTGCTGCCCTTGATAATTTCCTAAGGCCATAACTGTTTCAGTCATGCACCGAAAAAAATACACATTGCTCAAGTATATGCGCCGAAAGTAAGCATCGATAAACATATCTTTATCTGGAACATCACTTTTCACTTTATTCATTGTCTCATCAATAGCCCGATGGACAATATCATCAAAAAAAGGAACTGGGCTAACCAACTTAGGCAAGTCTTTCTTCCAGCAATGGTAATTATTGTATTCTTTATCTAAATATTGACCTATATCTACCCATAACAATAAACGATGAATATTTTTGGCTACTACATCTCCGCATTCATAATGTCGCAAATGTGGCGTTATTTCTTCTTCCAAATACAAAAATAACAATTCCCGTAGCACATTGCTAGATAGTAAATTCTGAATTATCTTGGGGTGATTATTTTTTTTTGTATCATATTTCTCATCTAAAATGTGATTATGCAAGTATTGAATAGTGATCACAACCTCAAAGACAAAAGGTAGTTTACGAAGAAACAAATCCTGTGCATCTGGGTCAGCCTTAAATGCGTCAGAATATTCTTGATATTCAGAAAGATACTCATACAATTTTCTGGAATAATAGGCTCGCAATGGTGTCTTGGTCACTTTCTCATGCAAGTATTCCAAGCAATATTTTTCCAGTTGCCCATTATCGTCAAAGAGGCGCATTTTCTGGAGCAGAGCATCTAATTTGCGCGCTTCTGCTTCCATCAAACTACCTGTTTCTTTCATCTCGTTGAATCTGTCTTTTTTCACAAACGGAAATTTTTGGGCAAAGTTAATCGTGTAATAGGAATTACCAATACTGCTTTTCAACAGAATGATCAAAAATAAGTCTGCCAAAATTTTAAAGAACTTCTCCTGCTGCTGCATAAATAACCCGTACAATCATGGGAGGTAGTTCCTTTTGCCAAACCAATGCCAAATTATAATATATTTATTATCAAGCAATTAATGCACCAACGTATTGTTTGTTTTGAAGATTTTCCGATTTTCTTTCGGGAAATCAGAAAAATATGTAAGGTCAAAGATAGTAGGCTTGTTGGGATATCAGGCAAAAGGGGCAAGGAATAGTGAGGAACCGCAGATTCCAGATTTAAATGCAACAGGGTAATCAATTTGACTATTGGAGTCGAAAGTAGAATTCTAATTGCTTTGTGATTTGCGTGACCTTTTACAATCTACTACTGGTGAACCTGCTAATAAGCCATTGTCCAAAAATTGAAAAATAACTCACAGATCAAGAATAACTCCTTTATGTAAAGCGGTTGACCTGCAAAATAGATTTGGGCAATCCTAAACTATTTAAGGAAGCATCTCTCAACCTATAAAAGTATTTCAGATTCATAAAATCTTATTAATCCTAAAAAAATTCGGTTCTTGTCCTCCATCTTTCGGCAAAATAACCCAATAAATTGTACAACTAATTGATTTTCAATACATATACGTTTTGGAGCATTTCTTGAATAAATTAGGCTTAGCCACTTATTTGTTCAACCTTTAAATCGCTCTATTATGGAATATTTGCCGTTCATTTTGCTTATAGGTTTTGCGAGGAATCGCCGCTATAGGTCATTCGAGGATAATTATGATTATTTACCTAACCCAAACTCGTATCTACGTCAGCATCCAGATTTATATGAACAGGAACGTAGCGAATGGTTGTGGCGGGAGGAAGAGATTCGCCGCC
Source organism: Saprospiraceae bacterium (assembly GCA_965249785.1). GTDB lineage: Bacteria > Bacteroidota > Bacteroidia > Chitinophagales > Saprospiraceae > M3007. The sequence continues at coordinate 43,956 of CBDFMU010000013.1, forward strand.
GGAGATATGAAGAAAGAAATAATGACGGGAGCGGCTGCCTGATGTTCTTGCTGGCCTTTTTAGCATTAGTTGGATATTGTGTAAGTGGTGGAAAATAGTAAGCAGGGTTACTCAAAAATTCTACCTTTGTCACACTTTTTTGAAAGAAAATTCTGATTTCAAAAAGTGTTACCTAATCAACATCTACCACCACCCACCCATGCACCACACCAAAATAGCCGGCATAGGCCACTACCTTCCCGACCGCATTGTCACCAACGACGAACTCGCCGAAATCATGGATACCAACGACGCCTGGATTCAGGAACGCACGGGTATTCAAGAGCGGCGGTACGGCGTGAAGCACGAGCAGACGACCTCTTCGATGGGAGCAGCAGCGGCGCGTGTGGCTTGCGAACGGGCAGGCATTACGCCGAATGACGTGGATTTTATCATCTTCGCTACGCTGAGTCCAGATTACTATTTTCCGGGATGTGGGGTGCTGATGCAGCGGGAATTGGGCATCACAAAAGGTGAAGTGGGTGCCTTGGATGTGCGCAACCAATGCAGCGGTTTCATCTACGCGCTCTCCATCGGCGATCAGTTTGTGAAGACGGGCATGTATAAAAATGTGCTGGTAGTTGGCTCGGAAATGCACTCGATGGGACTGGATTTCACAACACGAGGCCGCAATGTGACGGTCATTTTTGGAGATGGCGCAGGCGCGGTGGTGTTACAACCCACAGAAGATCAGAGTCAAGGCATTTTGACCACCAAACTGCACTCCGACGGGACGTATGCAGAAAAATTATCCTACATCAATCCCGGCGCACACGGCGGCTATCACCAGAAAAAAACGGGTGAGGAAGTAGATTTAGGTTATCCGGCACCCGAGAGTTTTGGCGGCATGTTTTTGACGCAGAAAATGATGGATGATGGATTGACCTACCCAAATATGGATGGCCCATTCGTCTTCAAAATGGCGGTGCAAAAATTCCCGGAAGTCATCCGCGAGGCACTGAAAGAAGCAGATTTGCAGGTCTCCGATATTGATATGCTGATTCCGCACCAAGCCAACTTGCGCATCAGCCAATTCGTGCAAAAAACACTTGGTTTGCGTGATGATCAGGTGTGGAATAATATTCAGAAATACGGAAATACTACGGCGGCTTCTATTCCAATTGCGCTCAGCGAAGCCTGGGAAGCGGGTAAAGTAAAATCTGGTGATTTGGTTTGTCTGGCTGCTTTTGGCAGTGGTTTTACGTGGGCCAGTGCACTAATTCGTTGGTAGAGAATCTATTCCAAAAGAAAAAAGCACAAATCCCAGATTCCACTCGATGTCCTCTCCCCTTTAAGGGGGAGTAGGAGGGGGCTTACCCCATTTTCTCCCGATACCCCGGCAAATGCAAGTATCCCTCTTCCCGAATTTCCGCCGTTAACCCATATTCCAACGCAATAGGAGCCACATCCTTGGCATCCAGACTGCCTTTCAAGTGCAGGTGACGGGCTAGGGCAACCAGGAATTCGCGGTGGTTGTTCAGTAGAGTGCGCGTATCCGCCACCAGCCCGGAAACCATTTTTTCCACCTCTTTGTCGGTATCATATTTGTCCATCGCCCAGGCATATTCGAGCGAATAATTGGCTTGATATTGTGGGTTGAAACCGTAGCGACGAATATAATCCATCGACAACATGGAGGCTTGTTCGCGGTCGTTGAGGCGGCCTACGGTGGCGTTGGATTCGCCAAAAACGATTTCCTCGGCGATGCCGCCCGCCAGAAAAACGGTGATTTTCTTGACAATACTTTCTTTGGTCTCGTAGATTTCGTGTGGAAAAGTGAAGCCCGACGCATAACTGCTGGCCACTTTTGATTTGAGTTGCAGCGGTGCCAATCCAAAAAGTGCCACGTAGGCTACGGCGTGGCCTGCCTCGTGTACGCTCACGTTGGCGACTACATCGTCGATGTTGCCTTGACGAATTTTATCGATGCGCCCGGTGAACGGAATGCGCATTTCCTTGTCGCCAATTTTGGCCATAATGACCTGCGCCTCATTGTCGTAATTAATGGATAGCGCGTGAAAATTCTCGTTTAGAGCCTCGAAAAGGAACTTGCTGAGGTTGGTTTCCAGAATATCCGTGACGCTGCTAAACACCGGCCTTACCCCTTGCACAGGAAATACGCCATTTCGATAAATAAGTTGGTAAATACTATCGCTCACTTCGATGGTGACACCCAGATTTTCTTCCGTGCGTACCATTATTTTTCCCACTTCCTTACGAATGAGTTCCTCGAAATTGACCTTGCGCAGGCTGGGATAAATCAAGTGGATGTTGCCAAAACGCGCCACTTGCTCTGGACGGAAACGCCGAGTCAAAGCGTTTTTGATGTCTACTGCCGTTATTTTTTTGGTAAAAGCGTGGTAAATATCGGCATCTACTTCACTGTCGGAGGTGTGCGTAGCCATTTGAAAAGCCTCGTCGAGGTTGCCGCTGATGAGAATCAAAGTCTGGCTATAATCCACCGGCTCAAACACTCGCTTGCGACTTTTGGCCTCCATAATGAGGTCGAGCATTTGCTTTTTGCTCATATCGGCGATGTCCACCACATCTTCTTGCAAGTCGAGCATTTTTTTCAAATTCCGGGCTTCCCAGATGCCAACCGTGTCGAACAACGGGTCTTCATTGTCGGGCGGCATATCGGCGGGGCGACGGGCGCGCTGCCGCTGATTAAACATGAAATCGCTGATATAATAGTCGAGATCGTCTTTTTCGCGACGTGCCAAACGACCGTCGCTCAACAGTTCCCAGAAGTCGGTGAACTTGGTTCCAGACACCGGCGCACCATCCTGCTCCACCGTATAAAACCGCTGAATTTCATCAAATAAAACAATAGACGGTTTGCCATCGGTGAGGCCATTGGCCTTCAAAATGGCGGTGACGCTGCTGAAATAGCTGGTATTATCGGTATTACCGAGTTCTACTTCCGCAAAACGCTCCTGAAAATCAAGGTAATTGACCAGTTTGCGCACCAGATCGGTTTTACCCACGCCGGTCATGCCCCACAGACACACGATGATCGGGCGAGTGAGAATTTCCGGCATCAAATACCATATCTGAATATAGTCCAGCAGATTGTCGATGATGTCGTCAATGCCGACGAAATCCTCTTTCAGACGCACCCGAATGAGTTCCAACGCCGCCCGGCGTTCACGCATACGTTGTTTATCAATGGTAAATTTTGGATATTCCATACGGCGCAAAGAAACGAAAGGTTTAGGGCGAAAAGTTCCCTCCACATTAAATTGGCAGTACAGATGGCGACAAATCGTTGTTTTTTGCCGTTAAAAACTGCGCTGCCGTCTCGCGAATGGTTTGTTCCAACGGTCGATACTGGAAACCGAAAGAGAGTGATTTTTCATTGTGGTAAAAAAATCTGGACACGCTAGCGCGGGCACTTTCCTTGGTCACCATCGGATCGCCGCCAATTATTTTCTCTTTCAACCATTCCACCCGCCAAGCGACTTCGGCCAACAACGGCGTCACTTTAATGAAAGGTGCTTTGGTGTGCAAAGCATCGGCGATAAGTTGGAAAAAGCGTTTGTAGTCCACGTTTTCGGCACTCAGCACATACCGTTCACCACTTACGTCGCTTTCCATTAATCGAATCATAAAATCGGCCACATCCCGCACGTCCACGAAACCGGAACGACCAATGGGCGCAAATTTTAAACCATCAGCTACCTGTTTGAAAAAGCGCGCGGAACCCAGCTCCCAGAAACCACTGCCCAAAATAATGGCGGGATTTACGATAGCCGTCGTCAACCCTTCGGCCTGGCCACGCCATACCTCCTGCTCCGCCAGATATTTGCTGATCGCGTATTGACTGTTGGCTTTGCTGGTGACCCATTTCGCAGCTTCGTCGAGGTCTGGTCGCTCTTTGGTACGTCCCAAGGCGGCAATACTACTCACGTGGACGAGTTTTTTTACTTGATGTTCGAGGGCCAGATTGACGATATTAGCGGTGCCTTCCACATTGATTTGCATCATGCGACGCACATCGCGGGGATGAAAAGACACCATCGCGGCACAGTGAAAAACATGGGTAACGCCCTCGAAAGCGGCATCCAGATTCAATACATCGTTTACATCGGTTTCCACCCATGCTATCTTATCGGCCACTTCCTGTACCAGTTCCATACGGCTTTCCGCGCGCCGCAGCGCACAGACGCGTAATCCTCGCTGCACTAACATTCGTAGCACATAAGAGCCAAGAAAGCCCGTACCGCCGGTCACTAAGATCAAATCGTCTTTGGTCATAATGCTTAATCTGGTCATTTAAATGTGGTCAAGGTGATTGCGGCTCTACATTGGCCACATTTTATCCCATTGGGCACATTTATTTTTTTAAAGTCAGCGTATATTCTGCGACTGCTTGTATTTCTTTGGGCGACAAGATAGTGCGGAATGGAGCCATCAAGTTTTTCCCGTTGGTAATGATCTGAATGCGCTCATCCAACGGTCGTTCGCTTTTACTGAGGTCTTTTGCACCATTGAGCCCCAGTTTTCCATCTGCACCGTGACAAATCACACAATTTTGTCGAAAGACTGTCATTCCATCGGCAGTAAGCGTATTTTGGCCAGCCGTTTGCTTTGCCTCGGATGGAGAGGCTGATTTATCGGGCGTAGATTCGCAAGCAACTAGGCCAAGGGCCAGGAAAAGGGGTAGAAAAAGACTAATTCTGTGCATAGTCAATTTTTTTGGAACCGAAAACGGGTCAAACGCCGTAAGTTAAGATACATTTGCAATCTAGGTGTTACTCCGAAAAACCTGCTCACGACTTTAATATTTGTTCATAGTGTTTGTTTTTTGTTTTGTCCCTGTCGAGTAGCAATATTCAGACAGGGTTTTTTATGTCAAAAAACATAGCAGCCGGGGATTTACCGGGAATGTTTTGATTCAAAAACGTTCCCTAAACTTACAAATGCCTTCTAACAACAAAATTTCCTGACAGGATATAGAAAGGCGGTTAAAAAATGTCGGCTAAAAGCATTTTTTGCAACACGCCGAAAAAGATGTCGTCACCTAGGGTTACTGACCAGATTTGGCACACGTTTAGCGAGTACGTGATTGCTTCATACAATAGAATGGTTTGTGAAAAAGCCCGGGACAAAAGTGTCGCCGGGCTTTCTTTTTTGGTTCCAAGCGTTGAAAAAGGGAACGGACGTTGAGAAAATGTTTTCTCTCAACGTCCGTTTTTTTCTTTAAATCTTGTCGGCTCAGCGCAACAGCGTCACGCTACCGGTTTTTACCCGGGTTCGCCCATCGCAGCGATAGTTCAAACGGTACAAAAATACGCCTGGATTGAGCGGCTGGCCTTGCACTTTACCGTCCCATTGGCTATTCGCATTTTCCGCCGCAAAAACCCGTCCGCCCCAACGGTCATAGACCTCAAAGGAAATAAAATCGGTCACGGCAAATGGGTTGCTGATACCGAAAGCGTCATTTCGCCCAAAAGAACTGCCCGGAGTGAATGCGCTGGGAATGAATATTTTATTACAGTCCAGGGTATCGGGATCTATAACATTTACGAACAGGCTGTCCTTGGATTCACAGCGTCCCGTGTCGTCGGTATAAGCCGTAGTCAGCACATAAGTAGTTGGCAAGATGGGCGTGATAATAGGATTGGGAGAGGTCGGGTCAGACACACCATTAGTTGGCATCCAGGAATACTGTTGTGCACAAGACTGAGAAGTATTTGCCTGCAAAGAATTGCCCAGATAGATCAGCGTATCGCCATTGACGATGCGATCCGGGTAGAGATTGTGCCGATTTATTTCGTCCACATTGAGGGCTTTGCTGTAAAAACGCAGTTCGTCCAGCGTACCGTGAAAAGCCTGATCCGTGGGACAAACCGGCTCGGCCACTTTCAGCGGCGACGTGGAAGTCAGGTCAATGCGCGCCTGGGAAGTTTTAGAATCACGTAACACGCCATTGACGTACAGCGAGTAGCGCGTATTGCTACGCACCAGCGTAATATAATGCCAACATTGGGTGGGGAGTTTCGTCTGTACAGTAGCAATAAGTGTATTGTTTTCACTGATAGACGACGAAATAGTATTCGTTTTTTGGGAATAACGCACCCAAAAAGCTTCTTTTGTGTCGCAATTGGCCTGTTTTGCCATCACTAATTGCGCACCACCAATTTCCTGCGTATCGGTCAGTCGCATATAAAATCCGACGCTGAAATCGCTGGTGGTAAAAATATCTGCCAACGGACCGACCAGCAGCAGGGCATCGCCAGTGCCATCAAAATACAGGGCCGTGTCCCGCACACCGCAGACGCAATTTGTGTCGCCAATAATAGCCCCGCTGGAGCCATTGCCGCTCTGGTCAAACAATCGGCAATCCTCAAAAGAAAAGTAGGCTTCCAACTTTTCGGAGACGGATTGGCTGAACAATACGCTTTGGAAACCGAGGAGAATAAAGAGCAGAAATATACGCATTCAGATATTGATTTTGGAAAACAGGCAGAGAATTTTCCGCCCTGACAGACAGTTGGAGGCAAGACTTTAAGAGGCAAAAGTCGTTGCCTTTCTCATGCGGTATGAACGCTGCCTTGTGTTCCAAAGTATGCAGCGAAGAAGATGCCAAACTATGTTTGTCGGTTGTCTTACGGCTGGAACATACTGCCAAAGTCGCCGCCTGGCATCATTTGTTGCAGCAGTTTGCCACTTTCTACGCTGGCTTTTTCGCGGGCCAGTTCCAGCACCCGATTGACGGCTTCCAATACCAGGTCTTCCAGTTGCTCGGCATCGGTCAGATCAATTTTGCTCAGGTCAAATTTTATATTTTGCAGGTGCATATCCGCCCCGGCTTTCACCGTCACCGCACCATCACCGGCTTCCGCTTCTACCAGCATAGCGGACAATTTCTGTTGCATATCTTCCTGCTGTTTCTGCAGGTTGCCAAAAAGATCTTCTAACATGAGGAAAGTGGTTGAATAAGTTAAAAAAACGCATTTTTATCCCTAATCGACAATATTGTTGACTTACCAGGGAAATGATAGTAATAAAGGTGGAAAAGTCGAGAACCCGCCATAGCCATAGCGAAGGAGGGCTCTCGACCGCTCTACTTTTACTAGAAAACCTTGCCAAAGCCTTTTACGCAACACCCTTGTCGAAAGGGCCAGAGTCCATCGGGCAAAATCTGTAGATGGCAACTTGCTTTTTTAGCCTTCCTAGTTCAGTCGTATTTCATCGTCGTCCCCTTCATAAAAGCGGTATTCCGAGAGTTGATAATCGGCGTGAGGCAATATCCGCACCCATTTATTGTATTTCAGCATCCAGCGCATCCGGCGGCTGGGCAAACCTTGCTTTAAGTAAGCGTCTAAATAAGGGTGAACGCGCAAGTACAGAATACCTTTCGGGCGTGATTGCATCACAAATTCCATATCTCGCTCAATATCGTCTATCAGCAAAATAGTGGCGTTTATTTTGCCCGTGCCGCCGCAAGTGGGGCAAAGTTCGGCGGTATCCACCATGACTTCCGGGCGCGCTCGCTCGCGAGTAATCTGCATCAATCCGAATTTCGAGAGCGGCAACACCGTGTGCTGGGAACGGTCTTTGCGCATAAAATCCTCCATTGCCTTCGCCAGTTGCTTTTTATGCTCCTGGTTTTTCATGTCAATAAAGTCAATGACGATCAAGCCACCAATGTCGCGCAGGCGAATTTGCCGGGCAATCTCTTCGGCAGCTTCCAGATTCACCCCAAAAATCGTTTGGTCCACGTCAGCGGTGGCCATTTTGTGGCCGCTGTTGACATCAACGACGTGCATGGCCTCCGTCTTTTCGATAATGACGTAAGCACCGCTGCTCATGGTCGCCGTTTTGCCGAAGGAGGCTTTGATCTGTTTGGTCACGCCAAACTGGTCGAATATTGGCTTGGCATTGTTATGCAATTGCACAATACCCACTTGCTCAGGGCTGATGCTCTGCATATACGCCCGAATATCGGTGTAGAGGTCTTTTTCATTGACCACAATACGGCTGAAACCGGCACTCAACATATCGCGCAGTACGCTGGCCGGTTTGTCGAGTTCGCTCAGCAGTTTGGCCGGCGGAACAGCTGTCTTTAACTGGCGAAAAATATCCTCCCACTGGCCCATCAGGTGCGTGAGTTCCTCGTGAAGTTCCTGTACTTTTTTGCCTTCGGCGGCAGTGCGAATAATCAGGCCGAAATTCTTAGGCTTGATACTCTCGGCCAGCGTATGCAGGCGTTTGCGTTCATCGCCACTGCCAATTTTTTTCGATACTGATACCGTATCAGAAAATGGCGAAAGGACCATATAACGGCCCGGCAGCGTGATTTCGCAGGAAAGACGCGGCCCTTTGGTAGAGATTGGTTCCTTCAAAATCTGGACGACGATGGGCCAGCGTTTGTTCAACACCTGGTCTACTTTGCCGGTCTTGACGATCTCCCCTTCAAATTTGAAGTTGTCCAGCTTGTGCGTATTGATGCTGCCATTGGTCACGCCATTGGTCCATTTTACGAGCGAAGGCAGGTTCGGGCCTAAGTCCGTATAATGCAAAAAAGCATCTTTTCGGTGACCAATGTCCACAAAAGCGGCGTTGAGGCCGGGCATCATTTTGCGGATTTTGCCGACGAGGATGTCGCCGACACTGAAGTTGTTGTTAATTTTCTGGTGCTGGAGTTCAACGAGCTTTCCGTTCTCCAACAGAGCCAGCTCAACGCCTGATTCGGCGGCGTTGATAATAAGTTCTTTATCCACGGTATTAAAAAATGGTTTGCAACAGGCAGAGCAAACGCAGGGGAGAAAAATGCAAAGGCCCTTCGACCGGCTACCGGGGGTCGGTACGGGCGTCAAAATCAGGCCGTCGAGGCGTGTTATCGGCTGCTGGGCAGCTGAGCCAAAAGTGGCGGCTCAAGGTATTCGGATTCGATGGGCAAGAAGGGCTGTTTCGACATCGCTTGGGCGGACGACATCGCAGCTTCAGCCGGCTGGGGCCGACTCAAATCAGGGGTTATGCAGGCTTGCCAAGGAACGAATGAGTGGTGGCTGCCGATGGGTCTTAATAAATAAAAATAGTTACTGGCTATTAGTTATTATTGGCACAAGACATTGGTTATCAAATATTTATACCAATGTTTTACCTTTAACTAATTCCAATCAGCTACTTAATGTCTATTAAGTGGCGGTACAAAATTATCTTAATTAAATATAATGTAATCGGCTAATAACCAGTGATTTAGCCTACCATTAACTAATAACTAATAACCAGTAACCACTTAAACGGGCAGACAGCGAAAAAACTTTCCGGCAGCAACGAGGCTCCGGAAAGTTTTTCGATTCGACGGTTGCGTCTGGCGCTGACCCCGGGCAGGACATAGTTCAAAAATGAGGTGTCCCTGCCTGCGGTTCAGACACTAGCGTTTCTTCTTATGGCGATTTTTCCGCAAACGCTTTTTGCGTTTGTGAGTGGCAATTTTATGTCGTTTACGTTTCTTTCCGCAAGGCATACTGCTGTGAATTGTGAATGTGAAATATTTATGTCGTGCGGAATTTCCTCCGCAATTTATTAATTATCAATAAGTAGATGAACAAAATTATTTGACATTTGACCTTGAAAATCAATGATTTAGTCAATTGTCTAATATCCAATTTCTACTGTCCACTTACTTAATCTGTAATTCTCAAGCGGAATAAATTCCGCCCTCCTACTTACAAAGTTTTGCAAAATCCGCCATTTTATCCAATTGACCGGCTCCCTCATAGGCTTTTGCCAACAGGCAAGGCGTATTCGGATTGGTTTTATTGAGCGTCCACGACTTTTCGAGACGATCTATGGCGCGCTGCCATTGGCCGGTTTTGATGGCCAGGCGACCGAGCGCATTATAAACCGAGGCTTCCTGCGGATGCTTGGCTTCCAGATCGCGCAGCATCAACACGGCCTGCATCGGGTTGTCGGACGGTGGACTTTCAGAATATACCAACGCCAGATTGACCCGATGTTCCACTTTTGCCGGATTCAAAGAAGCGGCACTCTCAAACGCTTTCACGGCGTGTGCGGTACAAAAGGCTCGAATAGTAGGGTCTTGCGAACCCACCAAACCATTGAAAAAAGTACCTCCCGCCACCGACCAAGCGGAATCAGAACGTTCCAGCTCGGCTACTTGTTCAGCAAATATGCCCGCCACGGCCAATTGCTGGATGCGGTACCAATAAGCAGACAGATTTTTCAAGGCCTCTACCTTCGCTACCGAATCCGGGGCAACAGTCATTTTTTCTTCCAATGCTGCTACTTCCGCCGCTTGTGCAGGGGCCAAATGTGTTTTCGCATCCGCCAATAGCGCATCGGAACTGGTGCTTTCTACTTGCAAAGCTTGCGAATGCACCGCTGTTTTCTGGTTTTTGTTTTTGGTATCAAATCCAAAATAGAGGCCACAAAAAAGCACCAACGCGGCAAAAATGGCTGAAATCTGGGCCTTGTTCATGTTTTTTTTAATCCTCGTTCTCTTCGTCTGGCAAAGAAGTTACATTCTTCTTTACCTGTTCCATGAAGACTTTTGCCGGCTTGAAAGACGGGATGAAGTGTTCCGGAATTTCGATGGATTTGCCCTTTTTAATGTTGCGACCCACCTTTTTGGCGCGTTTTTTAATGACAAAGCTGCCGAATCCGCGGATATAGACGTTTTCGCCGCCTTGCATCGTGGATTTAATCTCCTTAAAGAGCTCCTCCAGGGAGACCAGGACATCCACTTTTGCAACGCCGGTTTTCTCGGAAATAGCGTTCACCAAGTCAGCCTTTCTCATGTTTTAATGCGTTGATTTTGAGTATGTTATGAACGAAAAAAGGGTGTTTTCAAAAACGAGACGCAAAGATCGCACTATTTTTGACCTGCGCAAGCATTTTTCCAAAATTTTACATATCGCAGCGACTTGTAAATCAAGGAGAACGGTAAAAAAGCAGTGTTATGGTCGCCATTCGTTTTCAAGGCGCAAACTCGCTCTAATTCAGCATTTTACAAACAGACTGACCAAATTTATTCGAGGCAGCCCTGCGCCACGCCATATTCCCCTACATTTGCTCGTTTAATAGCCGGAAATATCGGCAAAATTTTATCGCTTCTCTGCAGTTTCGAGTAAATACAGGGCAGCGATGCAACTTAATTTCAAGCGAATGTGTTGATAATTAGCACATTGGCATATTTACCACATTAGCAAATTAAATCTATGCTTTTATCCATGACCGGCTATGGCCGCGCAAACGGCAGTTTTGGCGATAAATCCATTGCCGTGGAAATACGGGCACTCAATTCCAAGATGACCGACCTGAAAATGCGGCTGCCCGGCGATTATAAAGAAAAAGAGGTGGAGATGCGCAAAATCGTCACCGACCACGCAGAACGCGGCAAAATAGATATGATCGTGGAGGTGCAAAATGCCGATGGTGCCGCCTCGGTGAGCCTTAATGAGGGCTTTTTCGCGGCTATCATCGCGAACTGTCGCGCCTGACCAACGAACTTGGAATGGGCCAAACCGACCTTTTGCAAGCTATTTTGCGTATTCCCAACGTGGTGACTGCTACCAGCGGCGAAGTGGACGAAGAGGAATGGCAGGCCATCTGTGAGACCGTCAATCGCGCGCTCAATACTTTTAAAGCCTTTCGTCAGCAAGAAGGTTTGGTGCTCGAAGCCGATCTGCGGATGCGCGTAGCCACCATCGTGTCGCTTTTAGCGGAAGTAAATAAATTTGAGCAGGGGCGTTTCATTCGGATGCGCGAACGTTTGCGCAACAACCTGGAGGAAAGTATCGGCAAAGAAAACCTGGACAATAATCGCTTCGAGCAGGAAATCCTGTATTATCTCGAAAAAATGGATATCACCGAAGAAAAAGTTCGTCTGGCGCAGCACTGCAAATATTTTGTGGAACAAATCGAGGTAAAAAACCAATCGGCAGGCCGGACGCTCAATTTTATTTCACAGGAAATTGGTCGCGAAATCAATACGCTGGGAGCCAAAGCCTACGATGCTGATTTGCAAAAGCTGGTGGTACAGATGAAAGATGAGCTGGAAAAGATCAAGGAGCAGCTGGCGAATGTGCTGTAAAAATTGTTGAGAAATGTTGAGATCGTTGAGTTTGCTGCGCAAGTTGAGAAAAAAGTGGAGGGCTGTGCTGTTGAGAGCGCGCAGGTTGAGAAAGTTAAAAACACGCCCTTTCCCTCTTTTTTCTCAACAATGCGAAGCAGACTCAACCCCTTTTTCTCTCAACAACACAGTACTCCACCCCTTTTTTCTCAACAATGCGAAGCATCCTCAACTCTTTTTTCTCACCCGCGCAGCACTCAACCCAGTATAAGAAATAGTTAAAGCGCAACTCCTTGAAAATAAGCCCCCTGAACGCGCCGTATAGTTCAGCGCACAACCAAACCTATTCAATGGAACTACGCCTGTTCCGGTTAATCTTTTTTCTTTTCCTGCTTGCTTTTAGCCCCCATACCGGACTCTGGGGCCAATCGGCTGATTTACGGCAGGACAAAGCATTTTTTCAAAAAAAACGGATCGAATACCAGCAATGGCTTCGGCAAAATAACCTGGATCACATTTTCCGCGCCGACAGCATCTCCGTTACACCACAAAAAGTAACGTTGTATTTGATTGCCGCCTACAAGGGTGCGCACGTCTGTGATTCCATGCAATGCGCCTGGCAGGAGTTGGAAAAAGCCAATCGTCGCGTGAATGGTCAGTATTTTCACGAGCGGCTACTCCACAAATGGGCTTTTTTGGCCGAAATACGCCAGGATCAGGCCGAAGTAGTCGTCAGATGTCATGATCCGGCGCATTTTATGGCCAGAGTAACCAGCAAAAATGGCCAGATGCCAGTGGAGGGATTCAACATCCGTTCTGCCGAAGTGACGCAGGTCAGTATCCCGCCTTCCCTCAATGGCGTCAATAATGGCGACAACACGGCGACCCTGCCTGGAAAAAAAGTTGGCCCCACATGTGCCAAAGCGCGGAGTTATCTCGTTAACTTGTATAAAGACAAAGGCACTCCTATTTTGTGGAAGGCCCGGGTGGATTCCTCGTACACAACTTTTGATGAATTTGTCTTGGAAATTACCCATATAAATAACGAAATTTGCCCGGATGGTTATTTTGAATACCATCGGATCTATGTAAAAGGCCTGCAAAAGGGCGATGATGTGGAACTTTCCTGGGAGTTTCAGGGAAAATATGGCTCTGGCATAATTTTTCCTCCGCGTAAAAACGACTACAAGGACATGGAAACACGTTATAAGACGAATCTGGAAGAATATCAGAAGCATCTTTTTAAAAAATTATTGGATCAACTTCGCTGATGACAACGACCAACTCAACGACCATGGCCTCGCCAATGGCAGATACCGACGCTCAACCTAACTCGATAGCCCCCGCGACTGTTACGCTTTCTCCGCGTACCCGTATTGCCCGGCTCATTTTGATCTACCATTTTGCACTCATTGGTGCCTGTTGTGTATATTATTTGCTCCGGGGCTTTGATTTTGAAGAATTTACCTCCCTGATGGGTATTCTGGCCCCGGTGACAGCTCTCTATGGGGGCGCTGTTTTCCGTTTTTTGGGCCGCAGTATCACGGAACCTAACCTGAATGGCCAAAATGGCTCGCCGATCAGTAGTATGGTCAAATGGCTGGTGCATGGCCACTTCATCACGGTGATGTTGCTCATTTCTCTCAAAGCACTGGCTCCCAATATCCTCAATTTCCAGGATATGGCGATGTTCATGACGCTGGTCGAATCAGCGTTGGGCGTATATATGGGGAATATTATTCTGGCCTTGTTTGAGGGAAAGACAAAAGAATAAAGGGCAAATAGGCAATCAGCAAACAGAGCAATGAGCTGATTTTTATTGGAAAAGCGCAAATAAGAGAGGCGAAAGATGCACATGCATCTTTCGCCTCTCTTATATTTTGATTCAAAATAATTACACCGCTACCGCTGCCAGCAGTGACTCAAAAATCCCCCGTCCATCCGCATTGCCCAAAATATCCTCGCTGGCGCGTTCTGGGTGCGGCATCATGCCGAATACGTTGCGCTGCTCATTGCAAATACCCGCAATGTTGCGGCCTGCGCCGTTGGGATTGGCATCCTGGGTGATTTCCCCGGTCGAAGTGCAGTAGCGGAAAAGCACCTGGTTATTTTGTTCGAGCGCATCCAGCGTCTTTTCATCGGCATAAAAGCGACCTTCCGCGTGGGCGATGGGAATTTTTAAAGGTTGCTCTAAATCCAGCTCTGCCGTGATCGGCGACTGGTTAGTAACTGGACGCAGCCAGATGTTTTTGCAAATAAACTGCTGGTTGGCATTGCGTAGCAGTACGCCCGGCAGCAGGCCCGCTTCGCATAATATTTGGAAGCCGTTGCATACCCCAAATACATACCCGCCTTGCTCAGCAAAAACTTTTACCGCCTGCATGATCGGCGAAAAGCGGGCAATCGCTCCGGCGCGCACGTAGTCGCCGTAGGAAAAACCGCCCGGCAGTACGATGCAATCACCGGGACCAAAACCAGGCAGTGCCGTGTCTTTATGCCACAATTTGACTACGTCCTGGCCCATCACATCGCCCAATACGTGCACCATATCGTCGTCGCAATTGGAGCCGGGAAAAACAATAACACCGAATTTCATGGATAAAATGTTGAGGATGTTGAGAAAGGGGTTGAGCACTGTGTTGTTGAGAAAAAAGGGGTTGAGCACTGTGTTGTTGAGAGAAAAGGGGGTTGAGCACTTTGTTGTTGAGAAAAGGGGTTGAGTACTGCGTTGTTGAGAAAAGGGGAGGATATGTTTTTAACTTTTCTCCACCTGCGAAGCAGATTCAGCTCTCTCAACAGTGTAGCACTCAACTTTTTTCTCAACTTGCGTAGCAAACTCAACATTATCAACCCTTCTCAACATTATCATCGGCTTACCAAAGGCAAAAATTGAACAAACAACACGATGGCCAGTAAAGCAAAATGAAAAATCTCGGCAATGACGCGATTGCGCAACGAGAAAAACGATAAAGCCATAAAAATACCGACTGAAGGCATAATCAACAAAAAATGCGCTGGTAAAGGATCAGTTTGCAGTAAAATAACCGATGCACCGACCAGCAGAAACCAATACATGATGGTGACGCTCTTCTGGGTCTGAATAAGTTTACGGTGAAAATAAGCCCCAAAACTAAGCAGAATAGTACAAAGCAAGACCGCCAGCAACAGTGCTTTCAAGGTGCGTTCGGTGTCCATAGTAGTCTTGAAATGGTAAAAGCCCAGCAATGTGCCAAACTGAACTTCTCCAAACTGATTGCCCCGGTCGCTCCAGAAATACCACAGCCAGGCGAGGAAAAGCACCGAAAAAACGCCCGATAGGAACACCAGTTGCTCTCGCAGGTTGAACGACCGCATGATATTTACCCCGGCGTAGGCTGCCAGTAACAAAAAAAGTGCCGGTGGATAAAACAGGCTGGCAAACGTCGTCCATAAGCCAGCATCAAAAACCAGGGCGGTAGCGTTGGGGATTTTATACGCCTGAAAAATACGGCGCAACGCTAACGGTATGAAGGTAGCTGCCACCAAAGGAGGCGACAAAAACAAAAAGTCAGACAAACAAGCCGCCGCCAGCGCGTAAAACAAACCGGGCAGCCAGGTGCGATCGCTCAATAATCGAAATCGATCGGCCAGATTATTAATCATCACGGCCTGAATGAGCACCAGCACCGCTGCACCAATGGCCGAATACAGCGAATATTCATTGACCCAGCCAAACCAGTCGTGGTACAACACCCCACCGCCAACACTTCCTTCTCCCGGCGGTTGCGCATAGCCAAGCAACGCTGACAGGTGCGTAAGCCCTATGTAGAGCGCCAGCGGAAAAACCGTCGAGAGTTGATTATTTCGAAAAAGAGCAAGCACGGCGCGAAGGTCAGGAAAATGTAGCAAAGGGCCATGTGCAATCGGCAAATGGAACGCAGCGGTAGCATGATTTTTATCGCCTCGGCAAAGGCTAGCAAATTACTTCACATACCCCGCCAAATCGGGATATTTCTTCACCAGACTTACCGCATCGGCCTTGCTTACCCGCATACCATTGACATAAGCCACTACAAAAGGCTCTTCAAAACCCTGCTGCGTGAGTTCCTGACGAAGTTTTACGGCCTGATTATACTGTTTCAAAAAACCAGCGGTGTAGCGGTAAGACCCTGCGCCGGGTTGGCTTTCGATCATTAATTCGGAGAACATAGCCAGTGCGTCGTTGGTCAAAATCTGGCGCGTCGTGGCCACTTCCACTTTGTAGGCGAGTCCCTTGGTCAGTTCATCGAGGCGGGCAGTGCCGTTGGCGGCCATGACTTCGGCTACGGCCGGACGCTCCAAATGGGCCTGGGTGGGCGCATCGTCGGTAGCACTGACGAAGGTGATTTCGAGGCGGCGATTGAGGCGCTGGCCCATCGGATTAGGAGCAGCATTCAGTACGTTGCGGGCCAGCGAGAAGTCTGCGCCCACACTCCGCAATAGCACCTGTCCGGCGGGAATGCCGCGATCAGTCAAGGCTTTGCCGAGCAATTCCGCGCGTTTAATACCATAATACAGGTCGAATTTGGCTGGGCCGGACTCGTCGGTGAAAGCAGTGACCAGTACTTTGACGGAGGGATTTTGACGGGCTACGGCGGCGGCGCGATCCACCACTTTCAGATTATCAACCGATACCACGTCCCGGTCGGTGGTGTAGAAAAGCGGCTCCAGGGCGACTGCTTTTACTTCTTCGGTGGCGGAGGAGTCGCTGGCTTTGCGCAGTTCAGAAAAGAGGACGACCGGGCCTTTTGGCTGCTGTTCTGGTTGTTGTTCTTTGTAATATACCAAATACAAATCGCGCTCACCGTAGTTGTCGTTCAACCGATCGGACGATAAAAAGCCCTGTTTTCCCTCTTGATCCAAACGAAAATAAGCGTCATCGCCCGGCGAATTAATGCCGACGCCTAAATTTTGCGGGTCGGACCAGCTATTCTTTTTCTCGTCAAAAACAGTCTTAAATACATCCAGGCCACCTAACCCATTCAGGCGATTGCTACTGAAAAACAACGTTTTAGCGTCGCGGGCCAGAAAAGGCGTAGTTTCGTCGTAAGCAGAATTGACAGCCGGGCCAAGGTTGCGCGGCAACGTCCAAATGCTATCGCGGCGAGTCGTAAAATACAAATCCAGTCCCCCGTACCCTCCGGCCTGACGGCTGGCGAAGATCAACGTGGTATCATTAAAAAAGAACGGTGCCGTGTCGCCATCGTCGGGGTGCATGGTGGTTTGTACCATCGGCGGCACCACGGCATATTCATCCCGCCGACTGGCCGTGTCGACAAACATATCCCCGGCATAGAGCGTAAAACCTCGAAAAAAGTACAAAATCTGGCCCGTATTATTGAAACCCAGGGCTACCTCGTAGCGGGAAGTATTCAGCAAGCCACCCAGATCACCCGCGTACTGCCAGCCATTGGCATCCATATTGGCGGCAAACATATCGCTGCACCAATGCCCCGCTTCCTCATCGGCATATCCGGCATCGTTGCGCCGTCCGCCCACGCAACCCGGTCGGGCAGCGGAAAAATAGAGGCGGTCGGCATGGTTGACCGAAGGCAGCGGAGCAAACTCGTCGCCGGGCGTATTGACGCGGTCGCCGAGATTTTCCACGAGGGCCACCTCGTCGTTTGGGCCAATACTTTCGGCACTTACGCAGCGGCGGATATTGTCCACCACCTGCGCGCGCAGAGGATGCTTGTCGCCGCAGATGCGCAGAAAACCTTTGTAAGCCAGGATGGCTTTTTCATATTCCTGCTGACCGTGCAGGGTGCGGGCGTAGTAATAATGCAAGTCCGCATCGGTGCTTTCTGGCTGGCGACCCAGCACATATTCCAGGAATTGACGCGCTTTATCTGCCTGATGCAGTTGATAATTGGTGATACCCAGCTTGGTCAGCACGGTCATGTCACCGGGCTTAACCTGTTGATATTGTGTTAATTGCGTCAAAGCATCCGCCCAACGGCCATCGGCAAAGTAGCGTTCGCCGGTTCGTTTCAAATCGGCGGGTTTTTGAGCGGACAGGCTGGTGGCGACCAAAAACAAGAAGAGGCAAACAGTATATCGCCAAGTGCGGCAAAAAATTTGTAGTTTCAAAACGTTGGGAACGGAGGGTAAATAAATCGGATTTTTAGACCGGGCAAAAATAAGGAACAAATCTTTTGCCGGGGTTTTAAACCTTGTGGGAAAGATGTTTGAACGAAAAGGAAAGGAATCGAAAAAGAGAAATTATAGCAAAGGGGGTGTGTTCAAATAACTGTGTCAGGCTATATTGGATGGACTCAAAATTGGTAATTAAATGTCCCGGCGAGCCGGAGTTTACGGAGGCGTAGCAGGACTTTAAGGACCGATTTTGAGTTGCCTTGGCTCTTTTGCCAAGGTCAGTTTTTCAGGTGCAGCTTTATCCGTTCACGGAAGTAAATGGACAACTGCGAGAAGGTCAGCGACCAATTTTGCAGCGGCGAAGTCCACTTTTCGGTGATGCGCTCGATGGTCAAAAACAACAGTTTCATCAATGCATTGTCGCTGGTAAATGCGCCCTTGGTTTTGGTCACCTGCCGCAGTTGCTTGTGGAAGCCCTCGACGGTGTTCGTCGTATAGATGATGCGCCGGATCGCCGCCGGGTAGCGGAAGTAGCGCGTCAGCCGATCCCAATTGTTTTGCCACGATTCGATCACCACGGGGTATAATTTGCCCCATTTCTCGGCCAGCGCTTCCAGTTTGATTTTGGCACCCTCCTCGTCCACCGCCTGGTAGACCGGCTTTAAGTCGCGCATGAATTCCTTCTGGTGTTTCGAGCCTACATACTTCAAAGAATTGCGGATCTGGTGCACCACGCACAACTGTACTTCGGTGTCCGGGAAGATCGCCTCGATCGCCTCGGCAAAACCCTTCAGATTGTCAATACAGGCGATCAAAATGTCTTGTACGCCCCGCTGCTGCAACTGCGTCAGCACCTGCAACCAGAACTTAGCCCCCTCATTTTCAGAGGTATAGATGCCCAGCACATCCTTTTTGCCTTCCAGGTTCACCCCGATCATACTATACACCGCACGGTTCACGATCCGGCCTTCGTGCCGTACTTTGTAATGGATAGCGTCGAGCCACACAATGGCGTACATCGACTCCAAAGGCCGACTGCGCCATTCCTCCACCACCGGCAAAATCTTGTCCGTGATGTTGCTCAACTGCGCCTCCGACAACTCCACCGAGTACAACTCCTGCAGGTGCGACTGGATCTGGCGGTAGCCCATACCCATGCCGTACAAACTCAAAATCTTCTGCTCCAAGCCGTTCCCTAACTGCCGATCCCGTTTGGGCAACAACGTCGGCTCATACGTCCCTTCCCGATCCCGAGGCGTCTCAATCGGAAGTACCCCAAAACGGCTGCGAACCGTCTTGCTCATCTTGCCATTACGCCGATTTTTGACCCCACAAGCCTTTTGTTCCTCCAGGTGAGCCTGCATCTCCCCTTGCAGACCCGCTTCCACGATCCGCTTCACAGTGGACCCATCGCATCTTCTAGCGACTTGCCAGCGTACAAGGCCGCCAGCGCTTCTTTCTCAAAGTTCTGATAATCAAAACCTTCTTCCTTTTTTGTCTTCATGATAAACTGTGTATGTTTGGTGAAAAATACAAACTCTTTTCACCTGACACAGTTTATTGAACACTCTCAGCAAAGGTTGAGATATTGACCGTGATTACTTTGCATTCGATCTCTGTTCAAAACCATTTCGCGTTGACTATAAATCAAGTTACTCAATCAGCCCAATTGATTTTGAATGCAAAATGGCTTCCTCCGTATGTATAAAGAGGCAGGTATGAATTTTTTTATTCTGGATAGACGCTAATAGATGTTGAGTAGCGGCTTCTTTTTTTGCACTAATATTTCTAATATAGATAGCAGCAATTTTATCAGGGTATTTATTGGCTATACTGACGTAGATGTCTGGATCGCTTTGTGAATTGTCACCCAGTAATACAAACCGTTGTTTGGGGAATGCATCTATTACTCTGGCTACCCGAATTAATTTACCCTGGTGTTTAGTTTTACCTGTTTTGAGTAATTGATACCATTTTTTTATTTGGTTGAGTAGAAATGCTCCTTTAGGCAATCCATTATGTTTAAAAAATTCATTGAGGTCGTCATACAAGTTCCATTCGCTACTGGATACATAGAAAAAAGGATTGGGCACGGCTTCTTCAGTATGGGCCAGGGCTAGCAAACGATAATACTTAACTACATCGGCAAAGGTTTTTCTGCTACGTGGATTTTTGGTAAACATCACCCGCAATCTCTTGCCCGTAGTAGCAGAATGAGAAACCAGCACCGTATCATCAATATCTGATATAAAAGCATACTGGGTGACGTGGGGTACGAAAATCTTTCCTTCCCCTATCGACACAATACCTGGTCGTCTGCATCTAATGCCTGTACTACAACTGGATGCCAGCCTGCTGATACCGAAGTAGATGATTGCCACTCAAATTTAAAAAAACCATCCGGTTCTGTAATGCTGTTAAATGGCTGATCTCTCCATAATAACTGTACGCGCACATTAGGTAAGGGATTGACAAAGAATAATTTAGATAAGTGAATTGTATTATGCACTATGTTGTCAGTATATTTAATTCTGCTGAAGGGTTTACCCCGCAATACGTGCCCATAGACAACTAGATTGTCGGTATGTCCATAGCCATGATATACCTTTACCGTGATAACAGATGAATCCGGGCTTTTTTTCATAATATTCAGATAGGCAAGTTATTGAACTCGAATCGCTAGAAGATGTTTAATGTACTTATGGAGCAAACTGCTAAATTAAAGCTACTTTTTGTAATTAATCCCGGTTCCGGCAACCATAGATCCAACTGGGCTGAGGAAATCACCAATTACTTTTCATCCTTACCCTATACTATTGAGCTGCATCATCTTACCAAAGCATGTAATCGGCAAACTATAAAAGATAAAATAGCAGCGTTTGCGCCGCAGCAAGTTATAGCAGTCGGCGGTGACGGTACCGTGAAATTGGTAGCAGAGTGTTTACTGCAAAAAAACATCGCTTTGGGCATACTGCCCGCCGGTTCTGCCAACGGATTAGCGAAAGAACTCGGCATCAGCCATGATCCTATAAAAGCATTGGATGTAATTGTAAAAGGGCATACTAAAAAAATACATGCCATCAATGTCAATGACCACTTGTGCATTCACCTGAGCGATATTGGTTTTAATGCTTACGTCGTAGAAAAATTTGAAAATAAGCGCATCCGGGGTATGTGGGGATACGTGATAGCTTCCTTGAAAGTGCTGGGGCAAAATCCGCGCCTGGAAATAGATATGCAGGTGGATCAGGAAGTTGCTAAAATCAGGGCTGAAATGATCGTTATTGCCAATGCGACCAAATATGGCAGCGGCGCACTTATAAATCCTATTGGTAGATTAGACGATAAACTGTTTGAAGTAATCGTAGTTAAAAAAGTGTCGGTTCGGGAGTTATTTAAAATGGTTTTTTCACACGCTCCTTATGACCTGAATAAAACGGAGGTTTTTCAAACGACTTCTTTACAAATAAAATCTTCTAAAAAAGTATATTTCCAAGTAGATGGGGAATATTTTGGTAAAGTAAAAGCAGTAAAAGCCGTCCTTATTCCTGCTGCCCTTAAAATAATTGTTCCAGCAATAGAATAGAGCGTTAGTACATTAGAAATTATGTGGAACGCTTTTGTCTATGTGCCCCGGTGTTAAAGTATTCCGAAGTCACTTTTCATTTTTTCAACCCTCAAAAACCGATCATGTACAAATCTTTTTCGCATCATCCCTATTGGCTCTGGATGACTTGCGTGGCATCTAAGATCATTAATATTACCACCATGTTGTCATCCTAAACGCAGTGAAGGAACTACACAAGAGCAGCGTGAGCATTCTCGTTACCCACCTGGCCAGTTCCTTCACTGCGTTCAGGATGACAGACCCTGGTGAACAGAGACTGGGTGGAACCCTTCGGTTCTTCTCACTTCAAAATAAAATTGCCCACCGCACATTCCAGACACCGTTTTGGATCGCAATACCGAGTCTTCAAGTGCAGCAAAGCCTGACTTTGATAGGCGTTGTGCGGGCGCATACCCAGTGCTGCCCAGCCATCTATTACCGTGTTGCTTTCTGCCGGTAACTCTTCCAACAGCCGCAAAGCGCGATTCTGCAAATCGGCATTGCCTTTGGTGCGCCCATAGTGGAAAAGCATCGGCACAATAGTATTAATAATTAGCAGATGAACAAAATCGCGGCTCAAAACCTTGTTGCGCGAAGGCGAAATCTTGTCAAATTGATAGTGCGTCAGCCAATAATCGGAAGGCCGCACAGCGAAGAGATTTTCCAAAGTTCGCATGTTTTCTGCTTCCAGTATTTTGCTGAACAAATGTGCCGATTGATGCACCAACGCCGCAAATTGCGCCAACCGAAGTGTCGGAAAGCTCGCCGGACGTAACCGCAAAAATTTCCATTGGCTGGCGGCCAACGGCACGAGCGAATACTTGTGTGCCAAATGCCGATACTCTTTGGCCAGCATTTTTGGGTACTCGTCTTGAAAGGACTGATCCAGCATCCCAGCCTGCCCAAATAGCAAGGCTTCCATTTGCAAACGACTATTTTTATGCTTCGCCAATACCGTTAACGGCAACGAACGCGCCAGGGTCTCGAACGGCTCGGCGTTGACTTTCAAGCCAAAATTGCGGGCCAAAAGTTGATAAAAAGCTACTTCCCAGTGATTCTCCGTGGTCGTAAGCAAATCGGCGATGGCTGCCGTTTTTTGTTCCAAACGTTCTATTAGTATCCGGTCAAGCCAATTGAGCCGAATGATGTCGGGTGTGGAAGCAAAAAAACTTTCGCAGGGAATCCAGGTACGCTCGTGTTCGAGGCGTTGATAGTTGTGGAGCAGTTTTGTGGGAATACGGCCTTCCAGCACGAGACAAGCCAAACGCGGCCCATCCAGAAAACGCACAATCGGCTGATCTTCTTCCAATACGACGTGCAGCACCACATTATCATACGCCGGGTTTTCGTGGTGACGGTGCGCGAACCACTCCGAAGCCCGCAAGTGCAGCTCCACATTTCCCGCCCATAGGGTGTCGCCGATGCGAATGCGAGCATTGAAAAAATCTGGCCCGGCATGGGTGTTGTGTTCGCCAGGGTGTAGGATTTCGATGGGTTGGCCTTCGGTAGTGACTAAATTTTGTAAGTCAAAACGTCGCCACCGCCACAGGAAGTGGAGGAAATTTTCAGGCATGGGGTAGGGTGTATGCGCCATGAAGTAGGGGTGTTTCTGTTGTTGCTTTCGTTCTGACAAAAAAATCGGGCATTGCCAGGCGATATTTTGATCGTCCAACAATGCCCGATTAGAACGAGCGGCTTTCAAGAAAGTCACAAAAAAGTCACGCGCATAGCAAAGAAACAAATAGCGATCAGCGATGAAAAATTTCCAATTCTTCGCTCCGCCTTTCCTCAATTTATCCTGCCCTTCATCCGCACGCCCACGCGCGTTTTTTTTACATATAATGGTTCACTGCTATAACTGGCCACATTCAGGCGATTGTAAGCCAGCAGCACGTACGTATAATGCTCATCGGTCAGGGCGGTCAAGTCCTCAAAAGTCCATTTATCCGAATCAAAAGGGGTCATAGCCAAGAGGTTGCGCGGGTCTTTGAAATCGCCGACCGTTTCGCCAACAAACCGATAAATCCCAAAATAATAGGGCATCTCCTCCCCCGAGAGCACTTCGCAGGCGTGCCAGGCCATTTTTATGGAACGCGGTGTCCCCAGCACCCGGCACACTTGTGGCGTGGCCGGCGGTATTTTGGAAAGATGCGGCATCGGCGGAATCAGCGTAGGCCGGGTGTATAATTTAGTAATGAGACTGTCCTGAATGCCCAATTGATTACGAAGCAGAGGTTTCAAAGAAAAGAAAATGCTGCCATTGACATTCGGATTGGCGCGATTGATCGCGATCTGGCGATTGATCTGGTCTGGTTGTTGCCAGGCTGGGTCATTGGGGCTATTGTTGATTTTATAGGCGGCCAGACCAATATAAAGTTGGCGACCATAGGTATGTTTGCTCCACCAATCCACGATTTTGGCGTAGTCGGCGGGCTGATAACCAATGCTCCAATAGATTTGCGGAGCCACATAATCAATCCAACCGTTTTTGAGCCAGAGCAATACATCGGCGTACAAATCGTCATAACAGGTCACGGCGGTGCGCGTATCGGAACCGTTGATAGGGTCTTTGTCCAGATTGCGCCACACGCCGAATGGGCCGACACCAAATTTGCAGTAAGGCTTCAATTTCTTAATGGTCTTCGACACGCCTTCGATGAGCAGGTTCACGTTGTTGCGCCGCCAGTCGTCAATATTCGTGAAGCCGCGCGGATCAGCAGCAAACTGGTTGTAGTCATCGATGGTTTGATTAACTTCTTTGTAGGGATAAAAATAGTCGTCGAAGTGAATCCCGTCCACATCGTAGCGCAGTACAATGTCCTGCACCACATTGGTCAAATACCTGACTACCAATGGATTGCCAGGGTTGAAATAATACTTGTTGCCATACCGAAAAAACCATTCCTTCTTACGAGCGGCTGGCAAAGCGCGCAACGGGTGATTGGCCGCCAGACTCGCCGTATCCAGATCGAAAGTAGCACGATAAGGATTCAGCCAGGCGTGAAATTCCATGTGCCGGGCGTGGGCTGACTTAATCATATAATCCATCGGATCATACAGCGAGTCACCAGACGATACCCCTTGGAAACCGCTCAAATATTTGCTCCACGGCACGGTGGTTGATTTGTAGAAAGCATCGCCTGCTGGCCGCACTTGCACGAACACGGCATTCATGCTCATGGCCTTCATCACGTCGAGCAGGCTATCGAACTCTATTTTCTGGCGTTCGGGCGATAGGCCGGGTTTGGAAGGCCAATCAATATTGCCCACCGTCGCGATCCAGGCACCGCGCAGTTCGGCCACGGGCTGTTGTTGGCTCCATAAGCTACTGGCAAAAACAAAAAACAGGCAGAAAGCAAGGCAAGGACGGAAAAAAGATTTTTTCATAGTGCATAGGTTTGGGGTAAAAGTAGAAAGTATGCCGGAAATGCAAGTAGTGGTTAATAGTGGTTGATGAAGGTTTATCAAAAAGGTTGATATTCAACGCAGTATTTGCTTGCTGACGCATAAAATGCTGGTTGGTACTGCTCTGTAAAAGCAAAGGAATGAAAAGAGCCGCCGGAGATACGCCTCGAATTTCGGACTTTTGCCTGATTCCTTACTCATCTAAACCTATCAGGTTTCAAAAACCTGACAGGTTTCGTTCCTGACATCCAGTAATCCAACGTCCAGCGTCCAAAATATGAAATTTCCACAACCTATTCCCGTCCACGAACTCGCCGAACGCCTCAACGCCAGCGAAATCATCGGCGACGACACGCTCGAAGCCACCGGCATCAACGAAATCCACAAAGTGCGGCACGGTGACGTAGCCTTTTCCGATGTGAAAAAATATTTTGCCAAAACCCTGGCCAGTGCCGCCACGGTCATTTTACTCAACGAAGCCGCCGAATGTCCACCTGGAAAAGTCATTCTGATCGTCGAAAATCCGTTCGAGGCGTATGATTCGCTGGTTCGCGCGCACCGACCTTTTGTGCCGCTGACCTCGCCTATTACCCATCAGGCCAAAATTGATCCGACCGCTGTTATCGAACCGGGAGCGATCATTGCGCCGCACGTCACCATCGGCGCGCATAGTTATATTCAGGCCAATGTCTACCTCGGTGAGTACACCGAAATTGGCGAACACGTCATTATTGGGCCGGGCGCGATTATTGGCTCTGATGCTTTTTATTTCAAAAAAATGCCCGACGGTTCCTACGAAAAATGGCGTTCCGGGGGCCGCGTCGTCATCCACGACCGGGTGGATATTGGGGCAGGCTGCACCATCAATAAAGGCGTGAGCGGCGACACCATCATCGGCGAAGGCAGCAAACTGGATTGCCAGGTCCACATCGGCCACGGCGCGGTGATCGGGAAAAACTGTTTACTCGCCGCGCAGGTGGGCATTGGTGGCAAGACCATAGTGGGCGATAATGTGGTGATGTACGGTCAGGCGGGCGTTGCGCAGGCCATCCACATCGGTGCGGGCGCGATGATTTCTGCCAAAGCAGGCGTGTCTAAATCGCTGGAAGGCGGTAAGGCTTATTTTGGTATTCCGGCGGCAGAAGCAAGTGCGAAATACCGGGAGTTGGCGGCTTTGCGGCAGTTGCCGGATTTGTTGAAGAAATTGTGACCAGAGTAGTAGTCTCACTTTAAGTGAGATTACTACTATTAATAACCACAAAGTGGTTGAACATGAATAACCCCGGATGAAATCCGGGGAAATGGAATATGCGATGAAAACAACCCCGAATGGGGTTGCACTGCAATACGGGGTCGGCGTGCAGCAGTTCAACCCCATTCGGGGTTCTAATCAGATTCCACGCCTTCGGCTCTGAATGACAAACGTAGAGTGTGATCTGTACTATTTTCGGCTCCCAAAATTCCGTAAATTATAAGTCAGCGTCATCAAGAAATACTGGCTCAATACTTTCGTCTCCTCATCTTCTATATACGTATCCGTCACGTTGCGAAAAATACTCTTATTTTCGTCTAGCAAATCAAAAGCGGAGACCTTTATTTCCAACGCATCATTTTTCAAGAAACGATAACCAATCGCTGCATTCCAGAGTGTATAACTTTGATCGACATTGCTTTGCAGGCCATTATATAGAGATTGGTCTACGGTGCTATTGACAAAAAGTCCTTTCCAGAATTCCCATTCAAAGCGCAGTCCTAATTGATGATAAAAATAATCATTGTTTAAAGCAGGCTGCACACTATTGCGTACTATATTGAAATTGGCACTGTAATTAAAAGTAAAATCCAGTTTATCACTGATATTACTTCCCCAGACTAAACCCGCATTGGTATTGTGCCGATCAGTGGTATTAGTAACGCCATTAATTAAACTCGGCAGCCGCGCGTAGGAATAACCGCCATTGACGCTGAAATTACTCTTTAATATTTTGACTGGCCAACTATATGTAGCCAACGAACGGGTATTCCAGTAACCGGAAATATTGACGGGCCGCGCTAATTGTGCGCCGGGTAACAGCGGAATATTACCCAATACCGTCGTATCGGAAGTAGCGATAATAGTAGAATTAGCAATATAATCCTGGGTATAACCACCAAATAAAGCAACCATAAAACTGGTAGCATTCGTCGGATTATTCAGATTTAGTCGCGCGGATAACGTGTGATTATAAGGTTGCTTCAAATCTGGATTACCAATAGAGAGTAAGAGCGGATTGTCATTATTCAGCACATTCTGCAATTGACTGATACTCGGCACATTAGTGGCCGTTCTATAATCCAGCCGCAGGTTTTTATTTTTAGAGGGCTTGTAACTATAATTAATAGAAGGTAATAGATTATCAAAGGTCTTATTAATAGAAAATTCAAATGGAAAACGCTGCGCACTCTCCATGTGAACATTCTGGTAATTCAGTCCAACCGAGAAACTGAATTTTTTATCATTTATTCTATAACTAACACCGCCGCGCTGCGTGGTCACATTATTATCAAAACGATTCGACAATAGCGTATCAAATTGTGTAAAATTACCCAAATCGTCTTCCTGCGCATTGGTGATTTTATCGGAATGATTCTGCGCGATGGAAGGCGAATAATTGATTTGCAAAGCCCCTTTTTGGCCGATGGGTTCGGTATAAGCCAGATCGCCCGACCACGTATGACCGTCGCTCGAATTGGTGTATTGCTGGTCTACCACGCTGGCGGTGTCGCTACTATTGAAGAACTCACTGCGCGAAAACTGTCGGCTGTCGCCAGTGCGGTCGTTGGCGTTGATACCCGCATTGATGGAAAACGTGCGGCCTTTTTTAGCAAAACGGTGGCGATACAGCGCGTTGCCGGAAAGTGTGTACCCTTTATTGTTGGAAGAAAAATCGCTCTCGGTTTGGCTGCTTGCGCTGCCGTCGCTGAGACGGTTTTGGCCAGAAAACTGGCGGACCGTGTTGTTATCCTGCCAACTCGCGCGCGGCGTCAGCGTGAGCGTATTAGACGAATCCAGCATGTATTCTATCCGGAAATTCACACGGTGATTGAAGTTGCGATTGCCGCCGGTTTGATCCTCATCGTACAACGCGCCGGAGGCTTCGGGCAGGAAATACTGGCGACGCAGCACGCTTTCCGTCTCGTTATTGGTTTTGTTGAAAAAGTAACTGCCACTGATTTTAGTACGTGTACCCCAACGATCGGAGTAATTGATACCCAAGGAGTTAACTGCATTAATACCGTTCTGTTGGCCAGTCAGGTAGTCGCTGGTGGAGCCCCCGCTCCGGCCTTGCTGGTCGCCGCCGCCCCGATTTCCGCCACCGCCTTGCGAACCACCACTTCTGCCGCCGCCACCGCTGCTTTGACCACCTTGCCGCCCGCTGCTGGTGCCGATCACGCCGAGCAAATCCTGCGTAGAAAAGTTTTGCTGGTTAATATTATTGGCCAAACCGATGAGCGAAATGCGCCGTTTACCATCAAAAATATTCACACTTCCCCCGGCAATATACCGATTATCGGTGCCGTAACCAGCGTATAATTTGCCAAATTGTCCATTGGATTTTCCCGATTTGGTGACAATATTAATGGTCTTTTGCCCTTGTCCGTCATCAAAACCCGTGAATTGCGACTGGTCGCTTAGCCGATCAAAGACCTGAATTTTGTCCACTATTTCAGCGGGCAAATTGCGCAAAGTCGCCGTCGCATCGTCGCCAAAAAAGTCTTCGCCATCTATCGTGACTTTCTTTACTTCTTCGCCCTGGGCTTTTATGACGCCATTTTCGAGGGTAATGCCGGGCATTTTGGTGATCAAATCCTCGCTGGTCGCATTCTGATTAGTTTTGTAGGCATCAGCATTGTACTGCGTGGTGTCGCCGAGTTGTTGGACCCGCAGTTGTTGTTCGGTCACCGTCACTTCTTTGAGCGCGGTGGCATCCTCAGTGAGTTTCAGCCGACCCAGTAATATTTCTACCGTATCTACTTGCACCGGCAAATTAAGGTCGGTGTAGCCCAAATACTCCGTATGCAGGGTATAATTGCCCGGCGGGACGTTGCCAAAAATAAATTTCCCCGCTATATCGGTCATGGCCCCACGTCGCATCGAATCGGTCGGAGCGGTCAAAAATACGCTGGCACCAATCAAAGACGAGTCGTTTTTGACATCGGCTAAGGTACCGGAGACGCGGACAACTTGCGCGGAAAGCAGGCCGCACGTGGCGAGGAGGAGCGAAAGGATTAGGGTAATTTTACGCATGGTTGGTGTTTTGTATGGATTCCAGGTTTGTCATCCGGTCGGGAACTGTCCACTCTACGATGTACTCCACAGGGTGGACAGTTCCCAATAGGATGACAAAAAATGTGGGTTGTATAGGGCTAATAATTGTCATAGACTACTCGGAAAGAATGAGGTAAAAACCCATGATTGCAAACCATTGTCAACAGTTTCTTTTTCAGAAAAAACCGTACCGTGCGCCGGAAGTAGTAGCCTCACTCAAAGTGAGAGTACCACTTTATTTTAAGTGAGACTACTTACTCTTGGCCAATGTAATTTTGCAAAATGCAAACCACGGCTCCGTCATACCGACCTGATTCGCGCTGAGGCCCAACGGCTGGGCTTCGGTTTTGTCGGTTTTGCGCGAGCCGAACGGCTGGATGAAGAGGCACGACATTTGGAACAATGGCTGAACGCGGGAGCGCACGGGCGCATGGCGTACATGGAAAATTATTTCGATCTGCGCATTGATCCCACGCAGTTGGTTCCGAGCGCGAAGACGGTTATTTGCCTGACTTTCAATTACTTCACGGATGAAAAACAGCAAGACCCGGCGGCTCCGAAGATCGCCACTTACGCTTACGGCGAGGACTACCATTATGTGGTAAAAGACCGCTTGAAAAACGTTGTTGCAATACATGCGCGACGAGATTGGGGAGATCGATGGGCGTTGCTTCGTGGATAGTGCGCCAGTGATGGAGCGTGAATGGGCGCAACGCGCGGGCATCGGCTGGAATGGGCGTAATACCTTGACGATCAATCCTAAACGTGGCTCTTTTTTCTTTTTGGCAGAAATTATTTGCGACCTGCCGCTGCTCTACGACGACCCTATTCGCGATCACTGCGGTACTTGTCGGCGTTGCATAGATGCCTGTCCCACGGAGGCGATTGCGCCGGAAGGTTATTTTCTGGATGCCTCAAAATGTATTTCCTATCTAACGATTGAATTGCGCGACAACATTCCGAGCGAGTTTCAGGAACAAATGGACGGCTGGATGTTTGGCTGCGATGTGTGTCAGGACGTATGTCCGTGGAACCGATTTTCGCAACGCCATGCGGAACCGGCTTTTGAGCCGCAGGAGGATTTACTGAAACTCAGTCAGCGCGATTGGCAGGAATTGACGGAAGAGACGTTTAGCAAGGTTTTTAAAAAGTCAGCGGTGAAGCGGGTGAAGTATGCGGGCTTGAAACGGAATATTGCGTTTGTTGGTAAGGGAAATTTTTAATCTTCTGAGAAAGAAAAGCCCCTCTCGTAAATCACTTTACGAGGGGCTCCTTTATGCTAGTTTTAATTCTACTATTATTCCACAATCAAGCGGCGAGTCGAGCGGTTGGTGCCGTCAGTCATTTCCACAAAATAAAGTCCTTTGGCGAAGCGGCTCATGTCCAGGCGAATGGTGCCTTCCTGAACATTGCTTGCTGTGCGCTGCATCAGTTGTTGACCCAGACTGTTGGTCACGCGAATCGTCAGATCGGCGGCTTCTGGCAGAGAAATCATCAGGTTGGTCACGCCATTCGTTGGGTTGGGAGCCAGACGGATCCCTTGGTCAAACGATGGATCGTTAATAGCAACAATCGGTTGTAACTGTTTGACTTTCAAGCAGAACTCACCTGCCGAAAGAGCACCCTGGAAGTTGAAACCATCCACTAGCATATAATATTTCCGACCAGCTACGGTTTGTAGCGTATCGCCAGCGGGGTAAGTAGTATTCGTAGCATTTGGACCATCTTCACTGCAAAGCACACTAGTCAAAGCAGAGCAGGAAGTACCCGAGTAGATAGACAATTGTGTATCGCCATCATTGATATAATTAGTGGAACCACAATCGCCAGTTTCGATAAAGTACAGCCCACCGTCGCCCGTGAAGGTGAACCAAAGCGAATTGTCCAGAGAAGGTGCGGTGCCGTTGCCATCAGGTTCGCCAAAGCATTCGTAGCCAGTAGTTGGATCACCAACAGTGGTAGCACTAGTATTATCAAATAAACCAGAATTGACTACTTGCCCAACGGGCTGTCCAAACAAATTATTGATGTTGGTTGCATCTACACAAAAATCACTTGATGCGCCCGCCGCCAATTTAATGAATTGCACATCATCCACATAAAACTTGTAGGTAGCATCAATCGGGAAAAAGTCCACGCCCGAGATTTGGGCGTTGGTAGTAGGAGCACCCATTGCATCAGATGCCAGGTTGAAATCCCATACGCCAGCCAAGGTGTCGCTCACCAGTAAGTAAGTCACTTTATTGGTGACATCAAAGTATTGCTTTACATCAATCCATTTATCATACTGATAATGGAAAGTACCTAACGCGGTAGTACCGACCATCACGCGGCCTGCGCCGTTGGCATCGAAGAATACATCGGACGCATAGATGTGCGGCGTAAGATCATGCTGGATATTGTAGTAGGCTTTTTTGCCGGCTGGAATGTACATTTTCCATTTCAGCAAATAATTGCCACTCGTACTGTCGCCGAGCAGCAGAATGACATCCTGCTGAGTACCAGGTAGCGCAAAGTCAATTTTCAAAGACTGTGTACCAGAGAAAGCTTGTTCGTTGGTAACGATGCCCTCGCCGCCCGTACCATCCCAGGTATCCCAGTGATCCGATTGTGGACCGAGCGCACCCAGCGTATAGGGTTCCAGATCATCACAAATGATAGCAGCAGTATCGCATACCAAATCAGCGGATGGACAAAGACCGCAGGAATCAAAACAAACGGCTGGTAACACGATAGCATCTTCATTGGGGACTATATATATGCGATTGAATCCACCGAAACCATTTGGTGCACCGCATTCAGCAGTGATGGCTCTTTCGTCATCATTAAAGGTGTTGCCGTTGATAAATTTGTAGAGCAGGGTATCGCCGGGAGCTGCCGTCAAGGTATACGTGTAAATATCATTGCCAGCATCCACCAAAGGGGTCGAAGCCGGATCATAGCCCTGGAAGTTGCCAGCGATGTGCACCCCATTAGGGGACACGGTTTGTTGGCGCAGATCTACCAGGAACGTAACGATGGTTTGGCAAACACTACAGCTTCCAAAGCAGACTTTGGGAGCATCTGCACCCTCCAGACCAGCATATATGTAACGCGCATAACCCGTCGAATCGCCCACAATACTATCTGCACCACAGTAAGCTGGCACCACTTCTATGCCCGCCTGGGTAATGCCATTCACAAAGACATAAGCAAGTTCCGTAGTAGCAGGTACAGTCAGGGTGCCGCCATACAAACCGTTGCCCAAACTGGTCAAAGGAATGGCTGCTGCTGCCTGGCCTTCTATATTATAGCCCAGATAAACGCCCGCTGGGTCCACCGTTTCATTACTTAAATCCACTACGAAATTTACATTTACATCGGGCAAAGTCATACAGCCAGTCACTGTACCACCCGCTGTAAGGGTCGCTTTCAGTGTTAAACCATCCGCATAGCTAATCATGGCTACACCAATATTGATTAGGCTACCGATTCCACCGTCTGCTATTCCACCAGGTACTATTCCAGCAGCAGTATTGACGATGAGAACACCGATAGCCCCGGCATCTTGCGCGTTGAGTACTTTAGCGGCAAAATTACAAGTACCACGATCCACCACGGCGATTTTGCCGGTTAGGTCAGCTACATTTGGATTGCATCCCAGTGTAGAGCCCGCAGTATCTGCCATGATGACCAGATCGCCGCAAATGTCATTGGCAGGTATGCCCCAGCCAGTAGTCAAAGCGATAAAATTATAGTCGCCAGCAATACTATCCGGCGCACTGACAACGAAACTACCTACCTGCGCCAATGCCGTATAGGCGGTAGACAGGAGGAAAATAAGCAGAAAAAGAGGTGTAAGTCGCTTCATAAAAAGCATGATTTGTGTGGTAAACTGATTAGTGAGTATGGTTAAATTGTTTGTCGAAAGACAAATCATTATTCTGACGACGGTACTTCGCGGCGCATAGGGTGGTCCACGAAGCAAGAATCTTCTCTGTCAATTTTCCAAAAAAAGTGGGCCATTAAAGGCATCATGGCATTAGCCGGGTACTCGAACCAGGTAGGTTTTGCCAGCTTTATTCGTCAATTTACTGTCCATCAACCAGGGATTGTACAGTTTCAGCATCCGATAGTTGGTGCCGTGTTCGCGGGCGAAATCACCCCAGTTGGCTACTGCTCCTTTTACTTCGATAGTTTTGAAAGCCGATAATGGTGGATACAAACTGCCTTTTTCGATGATATACTCGTATTCATCGGCGTGCAGCATCACCTCTTTCATGGCTACAATCCGAAAAGGGTAGCGCATCGTTTCGTCGGCGGCGAGGTTCATCTCGAAGAAATTGTCGGCGCGTTGCTTGGCTTTTTCCTGTACAATACGGCCATGGCCACCATTGTAAGCGGCGGCAGCCAGCACCCAGGAACCCAGTTTATTTTTCTCGTCCTGTAAATATTTGACGGCGGCGTGGGTGGATTTTTCCAAATCGTAGCGCTCATCTATTTCGTCATTTACTTCCAGACCATACTGAATAGCGGCGTCTTTCATGAATTGCCAAACGCCCTTTGCGCCAGCGGGCGACACCACGTTGGACAGTGCGCTTTCGGCAACGGCCAAATATTTCAGGTCTTCGGGAGCACTGTCGCTTTTCAGGATGGGTTCAATAATGGGAAAAATAGCGTTGGCACGCTGTATGACCAGAATGGTCTGCGAATGGAAATATACGTTGCGCAGCACCTCCGCGTCGAGGCGTTGGCGCACATCCCAGTTGTCCATCGGGAACTTCTCCCCGCAAAAATCGAAGTCCTTATTTAGGTTAATGGAACGCACGATCTGTTCCGGCCCGTTGGCATCGGCTCCGTGGCCTTTATAAGAGGAAAAAAACAGGGCAATCAGCCCGGCGGCCAGAAAAATATTGAGGGCAAAAAGGTGGCGGTTGTTCAGCATACAAGGAGGCGGCGGATGAAGCAGTCGGCAAATTTACATCATCGCGCGGCATTTTCTATGCTTCGCCCTTGCCTTTTTTGTACACTGGCACCGTCGAACACGGCTCCCCAAACAGGATGCTCAACGCGATAGGCTGCAAGCGGCGCGTCAGATCGAGGTAAGCAGCAGGCGGAACGGGCTGGTCGCTGCAACCCTTGACGACCAAACGTTTGCCTTCATAACCAGACAAATCGAGGGTGGCCAGTTTTTTCAAAAAAGCGGTTTCGGCGAATGCTTCGGGCGGACATTGGGCAATATCGGTGGCATAAGGCGCAGCGTGAACCGCTACCAGCATATAGGCCCACATCGGAATAATGGCATCCGCCGAACAATAGACGGCCAGGTTTTTACCCGTGTACTGCGCCCAATCATGGTTTTTGAGGGCCTCGCGGAAGTCTTTTTCCTTGAGGATTAGTTCCATGAACAAATAATTTTTCAAGTCGAACGCCACGATCTCGCCCGCCGGATAGAATTCTTCCAAATCAATGGTGACCAGGCCGCTGGTAGCGACGCGATTGACGAGCGGGGGTGCGATGAGCGTGGATTCCATAATTAGAGTGCGTATTATTTGATAATGTCACAGAGGTTCACAGAGTATTTGGAGGCTCACCGAGAAATAATTAAAGACCTATGTGAGCCTCTATTTTACTCCTTACTCTGTGAGCCTCTGTGTAACAGGAAGGTCAGGCACAAATTCCTCCAAAGCTGGCATTTCCCCCACCACATTTTCCACCTCTTTAAAATCCTTGGGTTTGGGCAAATCATGCAGACTTTTAATGCCCAAATAGTCCATAAACTTCTCGCTGGTGGCGTACAAAAGTGGTCGGCCCGGCCCTTCGCTGCGTCCGGCAATGGAAACAAGTTCCTTTTCCAAAAGTTTTTGGAGGGCGTAGTCGCAATTCACGCCGCGCACTTCTTCCAGTTCGGATTTGGTGACGGGTTGTTTGTAAGCGACTAATGCCAGCGTTTCAAGCGCGGCTTGGGAAAGACGCCTTTTGGTCGTTTGTTTCAAATGCACCGCGACTGTATGGTGGTAAGCTCCTTTAGTCATAAACTGGTAGCCGCCCGCTATTTCTACCAATTCAAAAGCGGAAGTTTCCTGCTGCAATTGGCTGCGAATCTGTTCCAGCGTCGCCTGAACGACGGTTTCGGGTATTTCAGACTGCAAGGCTTCGTCCAGCACAGACTTGATATCCACTAAGGCCAAGGGCTGCGGAGAGGCGAAAAGGAGGGCTTCGATGTGTTGTTGCAAAAGGTGCATGGGGCTAATGAGACTGCAATATTTGATTGACGATATAAGATTCCACGATTGTTGATGTTAGATGTTCGTGAGGCGGCGCAAATCTCCATCTTATCCCTTAAAATTTGCGTATTTATTGGATGTTTGGCTACTTCAACAATCCTGTAATCGGCATTCGTCAATCAAAAATTTTCTTCCTCAGTATTTCACCGTAATATCCTGGTACAGTTCATTCATCTGGCCGCGCACCTGCATGGACACGATGGGGTGTTCGCCTTCCCAGCGAATTTTGAGGAGACCGAAATTTTTCTTGATAATCAGATTACCGACGCGTAATTTATTTTCTTCGCTGGTACCGCTGCGAATGTGGGTGATGCCGCTCGAAGTGAAATCGTAGAGCGGATAGGACAAGCCCTGCAAATCTATTTTTGAAACTTCTGCCATGTGGCGGTCGCCAGAGAGGATCATCAGATTTTTGGGCTTGGTGTTCCCGATGAGGGCGAGCAGCCGTTTGCGACAGTTGGGGAAATTACCCCATTTTTCGAGGTGATGCTGGTCAGATAGTACCTGAATGCTGGTACAGAGCAGGGTAAAATTGGCGGGATCGTTTTTGAGTTCCTTTTCCAGCCATTTCCACTGTACCTCGCCGAGCAAGTCGCCAGTGGTGTTGGGAATACAACGGTGGGGATCCACGGGGTCGGGTGCAAGATTGTCGCGGAAATAGCGGGTATCCAGTATGATGACTTTTATACGTTGACCACCCTTTCCAAACGTGTAGGATTGGTAGGCCCCGTCGTGGGCGCGCAGCGGACTTTTCATCGGTACATCCAGAAAATCCATCAGGCATTTCTTGGCGGGTTTTTTCATCGGGTAATCTTTCCCGCAGTCATTCACCCCGAAATCGTGGTCGTCGTAGACACCAATAATCTGGGCCTTGGCACGTAATTTTTTATAGGAAGGATTGGTTTTCAAGCGTTTATACATCGCCGCCAAAGCCTTCATGTCGGTAGTGTCGGCGTAGATAATGTCGCCCAGCCAGATCCAGAGATTAGGATTATTGGCAGCGACATCATTCCACATGGTCTGTGGTTTATCAATCTTATTACAAGAACCGAAAGTAATAATGGTCGGTGCGGTCAGGGTATCAATATTGTGCGGCTGGTAAGCATCTATATCCGTTATTTCAGTTTCCCCAATAGTCTCCGGCACTTCTTTGAGGGCCGCAGTTTTTGCGGTTATCGTTGGCCCTACGCCAGATTTTTCCTGTTCCGTATTCGTGGGTTTGGCTTTCACCGTTCGGATAGTCGTCGTCTGTGGAGCGATCTTGGTAGCGGTAGTGGATGGTTTGGGTTTGGGCTGCTGCGCAAAAGTGGGAGCAGCAAATAACAAGATGGCCAACAAGGCCGATAAAACGCGCATCTGTTTCATGTAAAGTATATAATGGGAGTGGGCTGGATAAATGGGTGCGAAAAAAACGCCAGACTTTAAAAATTCGTACAGTACTTATAGTTTTCAATATGTTAAGCCGAGCGACGAAATGACTGGCTTTTGACCAAAACCAACCTATTTGTCCTCCTTTCCCCACGCCTTTAACCCTTATGTTTGCGGAAGCAAATACGCTTGTTGGCGGCTGCGCGACATTTATAACCGATTATTCCCTCCAATCATGAGAAAAATTCGCCTTTTCATTCTGTTATTGCTGGCCACGAGCCTTCGTCTGGCCGCGCAGGTGACCGTTGATCCCGTTTTTCCGTCGCCTACGGACCAGGTGACTATCTATTTTGATGCCACCCAAGGCAACGCGGCTTTGGCTAATGTGAGCGGCACCGTATATATGCACACGGGCGTAATTACGACCCAAAGTACTTCCCCCAGCGATTGGAAACACGTGCCGACTACTTGGGGCGTCGCTGACCCAGTGGGAGCGATGACTTTGGTCAGTCCAAATTTATACAAGAAGACTTTCACGATCAATACTTTTTACAACATTCCGGCGGGCGAAACGGTGCTGAAAATGGCCTTCGTTTTCCGCAATCAGGATGGTTCCAAAGTAGGGCGCGCTGCTGATGGTTCGGATATTTTTTATGACGTTTATCCGGCAAATAGTCCTTTGCTGACCAAGTTGGTGCAGCCCACCGCCGCCTTTTCACTGGCCAATGTTGGCAGCCAAATTACCGTACAAGGTGCTGCTTCCAAAGATGCCGATCTGGTGTTGCTGGACAACGGCACGCAAGTAGCGTCGGCGACTGGCAAAAGTTTAAATTACAACCTGACGGCTGGTTCCGCTGGTTTGCACCGCGTGGATTTCATCGCCACTGCTGGATCGGAAAAAGATACTTCGTCGTTTAGTTATCTGGTGGCCGCACCCATTGTTGCGCAAGACTTGCCCGCTGGTACCGAACTGGGAATCAATTACATAGATGACCAAACCGTTCGGCTAGTGCTGTATGCGCCCAATAAACAGGTGGTCCACGTAACGGGTAGTTTTAATAATTGGTTGCCCAATGAAAACTACCAAATGAAGCGTACGCCCGACGGTAAGACCTGGTGGATTGAGTTGACGGGCCTGGTTCCCGGCCAAATTTATACCTATCAATATCTCGTAAATGGCAGCCTGCGCGTCGCCGATCCATTGAGTACACTGGTGCTGGATGCTGGCAATGATCCTTATATTCCGGCCAGCACTTTCCCGAATTTGCCTGCTTATCCGACTGGCAAAACCAGCGGCGCAGTGACCGTTTTGCAAACTGCGCAACCGCCTTTTAATTGGCAAGCCAATGATTATCAACGGCCTAAAAAAACTGACTTGGTGATTTATGAGTTGCTGCTGCGTGATTTCGTGGACGCCCACGATTTCCAGACCGTCCTTGATTCCCTGGATTATCTGGAAAAACTCGGCATTACGGCTATTGAATTAATGCCAGTCAATGAATTTGATGGCAATATTAGTTGGGGTTACAATCCGGCTTTCCACAAGGCTATTGATAAATATTATGGCACAGCGGAGGCTTTGAAAATGCTCATTGATGCCTGTCACCAGCGCAACATCGCGGTGATTATGGACGTGGTGTTCAATCAGGCGAGCGGTTCCAGTCCACTGGCGCAACTTTACTGGGATTCCGTCAATAACCGCCCCGCCGCCGACAATCCCTGGCTGAATCCGATTGCTACGCACGACTATAATGTCTTCAACGATTTTAATCATGAAAGTCAGGCGACCAAGGCATACGTTAAAAACTGCTTGCGTTATTTGCAGACGGAATTTAAAATAGACGGTTTCCGGTTTGATTTGTCCAAAGGTTTTACCCAAAAAATTACCCTCGGCAACGTAAGTGCCTGGGGCCAGTACGATGCGTCGCGCATTGCCATTTTAAAGGATTATGCCAACGCCATTTGGGCTACTGATGCCACAACCTACGTGATTTTGGAGCATTTTGCCGATAATACCGAGGAAAAAGAACTCGCCGAATATGGCATGATGCCTTGGGGAAATATGTGGGGCGCGTATAAAGACATCGCTTTGGGCTTCTCCGCTACGACCAATTTGAGCGGTATTTCTTACAAACAACGTGGCTGGACGGTGCCGAATTTGGTGGGTTATTATGAAAGCCACGATGAAGATCGCATCGGTTTTGAATGTCAGTCTTTTGGTAATACGACCAATCCGGATTACAACGTAAAATATCTGCCCGTTTACACGCGTCGGATGGAGTTGCTGAACAACCTTTTCTACACGGTTCCGGGGCCAAAAATGCTGTGGGAATTTGGTGAACTGGCCTACGATTTTTCCATTCGCCGCTGCCAAAATGGGTCGCTGAGCGATAACTGCCGCACTGATCCAAAACCCATCCGTTGGGACTATTATAACGACCCTTACCGCCACCGTTTGTATGACGTAACAGCCGCGTTGCTGCATTTGCGCCAATCTTCGGATGTCTTTGAAACCACTGATTTTCAATTAAATATCAGCAGTGGCAATGGTCGCACCATTCGCCTGAATTCGTCCAATATGAATGTACATGTGGTGGCCAATATCGCCGTCACGCAGCAAACTGTGAACGCGGATTTTCAACATTCTGGTACTTGGTATGAATATTACACGGGTACGACCAAAGAAGTCACCACGCTGAACGAAGCACTCACGCTCGCGCCGGGCGAATATCGGTTGTACACCGACCACTTTGTGGCTTTGCCATCGGGCGTGAATACTACTTCTGCAATAGAGATTTCGGGTTTATTGAGCGGATTGGAAGTGTATCCTAATCCATCCAGCGACCTGTTTTTTGTAGATTTTTCACTGGATAAAGCGGCGGAAGTGCGGATAGAGGTGCAGGATGTGAGTGGTAAACAAATAAGCGTCGCCAATCAGGGATTGACGGTACTGCCTGCTGGCGATCAGCATATTGAATTAGCGACGGATGGTTGGCAGCCGGGGATTTACTTTTTGAGTGTGCGCGATGAAAATGGAGCGCGGCTGACGAAGCGGTTGGTGAAGATGTAAATTGCTGATAACTTTGGGATTCTCTATGCACTGCGGAGAGAATCTAGAAAGGAAATGTATAGAGTGAGTGCTATGCCTAAATAAAACGCACTTAACATTTCCTCTTCGGATGTTGTCATTCTGAACGCAGTGAAGAAACTGGTTATGAGAGACGTGAGTATTCACCTTCGCTCTTGGCAGATTCTTCACTGCGTTCAGAATGACAAGACTGTGGAAGCGGTTTTGTTAAGTGCGTTTTTCTAATTCTAATTATGTTTATTGTAGACAACCCTCATTTGTTAGAGTTCTAGAACTACTTTACTCCCCGTTGCCGCATCGCCTCATACAACACGATTCCCGTCGCCACACTCACATTAAAGGAATCAAAATCAGTGGCTTGCGGGATGCGCACCACCGCGTCCGCCATTTTTAGCAACTTGGGATGCACGCCCTCGCCTTCGGAACCCATCAAAATAGCGGTGGGAACGGTAAGATCAGCCTGAAAAACGGGAATAGATTTATTAGTCAGAGCGGTAACAACCACTTGAATGCCCGATTCCTGCAAATATTCGACCGTCGAAAACAGGCTTTTCACTCGGCAAATCTGGATACGCGCCAGCGCACCCGCCGAGGCTTTCATGGCTTCTTCATTGGTGGGCGCCGAACCGGCTTGGGGAATGATAACCGCCTGCGCGCCCGCACATTCCGCAGAGCGACAAATCGCGCCGAAGTTGCGCACGTCAGTGATGCTATCCAGCAAGACGAGCAGTGGATTTTCACCCCGTTCAAAAATGAAGGGCAGAATATTTTCCAGCGACTGAAACTCCACGAGCGAGAGATAGGCCACTACGCCCTGGTGGTTGCCCTTCACCATTTTGTTCATTTTCTCGCGTGGCACGACGGCCAACGGCACATTATATTCTCTGGTCAAATGGCGGATTTCTTTTTCCAGTTCGCCTCGAATGCCTTGCTGGAACAGCACTTTTTCCACGGGTTTGCCCGCGCGAATAGCTTCCACGACGGGGTGATGACCATAAATAAGGTTGGATGATATAGGTGGCGTATTCAATGTGGTCAATTTTATAAATGTGGCCAATGGGTCCAAACACCTCAATAGGCGCACACCAGAAAAAGGTAAAAGTAGGAGATTTGACAGGTAAATAAGTTTTTTCAAAATCGTAATCTTGTCTGTCCATAAAACCTTTAACTTTGCACAACAAAGTGCTTTTAATGCTATTTAAACACTTTGACCGCATTTTTCACATTGGCCACATTTTTTCCATGAGCAACCCACAACAACAACTCGAACATCTCGCCGAAATGCGGGCCTTGATGGAACGCAGCACTCGTTTTCTGAGCCTGAGTGGTTTGTCTGGCGTATGGGCTGGCCTTTGCGCGCTGGTGGGCGTGGCGGCGGTGTATGCTTATCTGGAAATGTTGCCCTTTGCGCCAGCGGGCAAATACTACTATTACGACCGGGCCATCAACATAGTGAAATGGGGGCTGCCTTACGAATGGGTGTTCCTCCTGATCGCCATCGCGGTGCTGGGAACGGCACTGGCAGGCGGGGCTTTTTTCACTATTCGTAAGGCAAAACGGCGTGGCGAACGGGTTTGGGATGCCACTTCGCAGCGGCTTTTTGTGGCGATGGCTATTCCTTTGCTGACCGGCGGCATCTTTGGATTGGCCTTATTATGGCGCGGTTATTTGAGTTTATTGGCACCGATTACCTTGATCTTTTACGGACTGGCATTGGCCAACGGCAGCAAATACACCCTCCGCGATGTGGAATATTTGGGATTTTCGGAAATTGCGCTCGGTTTGCTCGGCATTTTCTATCCCGGCTACGGCCTCGAAATCTGGGCGGTCGGTTTTGGCATGCTGCATATTCTCTACGGGCTTTGGATGTACGTTCGGTATGATCGTGCGTAATTCTATTTTTACCAGATAAGATTGTAATTTAAATCTTTTGAGGATGCGAGTATTCGAGTATTTGATCAAAACACTTGATAATCACGTAATTGATCAAATACTCGAATCTTCCAATACTCAATTTTCTTTATGAAAGATATTATCACCCAACTTAATCCTGCTTTTGACCACCGCAACCGGCTGGGCATTATGTCTGTGTTGGCGGTGAACGACTGGGTGGAATACAGTACCCTCAAAGAACTGCTTAATCTTACTGATGGCAACCTGGCCAGCCACCTCAAACCCCTTGAAAGTCAGGAATATATCACGGTACGGAAGAAATTTGTGGGGCGTAAACCGCAGACTACTTACGGAGCCACGGAGAAGGGTAGGGCGGCTTTCAGGACCCATTTGGATGCGTTGGAGGCTTTGTTGAAATTGGGGCGGGATGAGTAACTATAAGAGGAATCGGTCGCACAAAAACAGCACAGAACACGTTCTACCCCTCTAAAATCACCACTATTACCTATGCGCACGACAACTTTTTTCCGCGACCGGCAGCAAATCCGGTTATTCTGGATGCTCATGCTGGCCTCTGCCTGCTGTGCATTGCTGGTAGCGGTACGCATTGTCTGGAAATGGCACGAATTACCAGAGGCCCATTCCTGGCAGGGATTGATTGGCCTGCGGGAAGCCAGTTATATCTTTTTGGTCTGGAATTTATTTTTGGCCTGGATACCTTATCTAGTGGCACTCGGGATAAGTTACGGACAACGGCGAGGGGCGGGATGGTTTCCGCAAGGAACAGGTTTGTTGGTCTGGCTGATTTTTTTACCCAATGCCCCTTATATTCTCACCGATTTCATCCATTTCCGGTCTCTACCGTCTATTCCATTTTGGTTTGATGTTTCCCTGCTGTTTGCTGGTGCCAGCACCGGATTACTGCTCGGCCTGCTATCGCTGCGCGAGGTGCATTTGAGTTTAAAACACTGGTTGCCAAACATTTTGACCTGGGTCGTCGTCTTGTTCGCTATTGGATTAGCAGGTTTTGGCGTCTGGCTGGGCCGCTTCCAACGCTGGAATTCCTGGGATTTGGTCACCCGCCCGCATTATATATTGAGCGACATTGTTACTACTTTATCCGAACGACATGAATTCCTGCACGCGGCGGGAATCTCCACTCTACTGTCGGGTATCTTACTGGTGGGATACGGCATTTTATCTACCTTATTGGAGAAATCGTCCAGTACAGGGGAGAAAAAAGGGTTAGGAAAAGAAGTTTAGCTGGTTTCGAGGTCGGCACAAAACAGTGATGTTTGGGACAATTTGGAGGGCCAAAGCTTTTTAAACCAACTAAACCTTCCTATAGACAAAAACTAACTTTATATTTCTTCTAAATAGTCTGTTTTTAGAAGCCTTTTTCAAACAGAAATTTGGCAACCGGGTTGTGTATAGTAGTTTTGTTCCGCAATAAATAGGAAATTGCCGCTGATTACTGTCGGTAAAATTCCTTTCTTTGCGCATCCCGCTTTAAGAAGTTGTTTCAACATCTTCCGGCGGCGAAAACAAACGAAATTAATCACTCGCAACTAAGCATTTCGACGAATGGGCTGGCTCCTGAGATTTCTTAATTCTTCCATCGGTCAGAAAATCACGATGTCGCTGACGGGCTTGTTCCTGATGCTGTTTCTCGTGGTGCATTTGGCTGGTAATCTGCAACTACTTCACGATGATGGCGGAGAAGCGTTTAACGCTTACTCGTTCTTTATGACCCACAATCCGATTATTAAGGTCATTTCTTACGCCAATTACTTCTTCATTTTATACCACGCTTTTATGGGGATTTCGTTGTGGCTACGGAACCGGAAGGCGCGTGGTGCCACCAAATACGCCGTGCATTATACCCGTGCCCGCGAGACATCGGCGCGTAATATGGCCTGGTTTGGCATCGTAATTTTCATATTTATCCTCATCCACATGTGGCAGTTTTGGTTCCAAATGCACTTTGGACAAATGCCAGTGGTAGACGTAGCGGCTTACGATCATCCGGTCAAAAATCTGCATATCCCAGTGGTAGCGGCCTTTTCCAATATTTACTTCGTCATATTTTACGTGGTGTGTATGGTGATTATCGGTCTTCACCTGTGGCACGGCTTCTGGTCGTCGTTCCAGACGCTTGGCCTCAACCACCGCAAGTATACGCCGCTTATTCACGCAGTGGGCTATGCTTATTCAATTCTGATTCCATTGGGTTTTGCCATCATTCCGCTCGTGGTCTATTTTTCGAGAGGTTAAATTTTAAATTGCGTAACCTGCACTCGTAGAGTCAATTGGAACGCGGATGACGCGGATTTTACGGAAAAAACGGATTTCAAATCTCGATTGACCAACTATTAAAAATCCGTGTAAATCAGCGTCATCC
Organism: Saprospiraceae bacterium; assembly: GCA_965249785.1. Taxonomy (GTDB): domain Bacteria; phylum Bacteroidota; class Bacteroidia; order Chitinophagales; family Saprospiraceae; genus M3007. The sequence goes on from CBDFMU010000013.1 coordinate 88,492, forward strand.
GTGTCAGCTGCGTTCCAATTACATCACGGGTGGCTACTATAAAACCTAATTAACCAATAACTAATAACCAGTAACTACTTGTCCGCATGGCAACCTTAACCGCGCCCGATACGAAACTTTTTGCCAAAACGCCAGTCGGCTCAATGGAGCAAAAATGGGAAGACTACAAAGGCCACGTGCCGCTGGTCGCGCCCAACAATAAACGCCGCATCGACGTGATTGTCGTCGGAACGGGCCTCGCCGGGGCGTCGGCAGCGGCGTCGCTGGGCGAACTGGGCTACAATGTGAAGGCGTTTACCTTCCACGATAGTCCGCGTCGGGCGCACTCCATCGCCGCGCAAGGAGGCATTAATGCGGCCAAAAACTATCGCAACGACGGCGACTCGGTGTACCGTCTTTTTTACGATACTATTAAAGGAGGTGATTACCGTGCCCGCGAAAGCAACGTTCATCGTTTGGCCGAAGTCTCCAACCATATTATTGACCAATGCGTAGCGCAAGGCGTGCCCTTCGCCCGTGAATATGGCGGTTTGCTGGACAACCGCTCGTTTGGTGGTACGCAGGTGAGTCGTACTTTTTATGCTCGTGGCCAGACCGGACAACAACTGCTTATCGGTGCGTATCAGGCATTGAGTCGCCAAGTTGAACTCGGCACCGTGAAGATGTATACCCGTCACGAAATGCTCGATGTGGTGACCGTAAATGGCAAATGTCGGGGCATTATCGTGCGCAATCTCATCACCGGCGAACTGGAACGCCACGCGGGCCACGCGGTGGTGCTATGCACCGGCGGCTACGGCAATGTGTTCTATCTGAGCACCAATGCCATGCTTTGCAACACGACCGCTACCTGGCGGGCGCACCGTCGGGGCGCATTTTTTGCCAATCCCTGCTACACGCAAATTCACCCGACCTGCATTCCAGTATCGGGCGACTACCAATCAAAACTGACGTTGATGTCCGAATCGCTGCGCAACGACGGACGCGTGTGGGTGCCAAAAAGTGCCGCCGATAGACTGAAAGACCCGCGCCAAATCCCCGAAGCGGATCGCGACTATTATCTCGAACGTCGTTATCCAGCCTACGGCAACCTCGTGCCGCGCGACATTGCCAGCCGGGCCGCCAAAGTTGCCTGCGACGAAGGTTTGGGAGTGGGTAAATCTGGACTGGCCGTTTATCTCGATTTTGCCGACGCCATCAAGCGCAAAGGCCGTCCTGCCGTGGAAGCCGCTTATGGCAACTTGTTCGAGATGTATGAAAAAATCACCGGCGAAAATCCCTACGAACTGCCCATGCGCATTTATCCCGCCGTGCACTACACCATGGGCGGCTTGTGGGTAGATTATGAACTAATGACCACCGTACCAGGGCTTTACGCCTGTGGTGAGGCGAATTTTAGCGATCACGGTGCCAACCGCCTCGGTGCTTCGGCTCTGATGCAGGGCTTGGCCGACGGATATTTTGTATTGCCTTATACGATTGGTTCTTACCTCTCCGAGGAAATCCGCACGGGGCCTATTTCTACGGCCACGCCGGAATTTGAGGCCGTGGAGCAGGACGTGCGGGCGCGTGTTACTCGCCTCATGGGCATTGGGGGTAAACAAAGCGTGGAGAGTTTTCACCGTCGTTTGGGCCATATTATGTGGGATAAATGCGGTATGGCGCGCAACGCTGCTGGTTTGCAACAGGCCATCACCGAGATTCGGGCCTTGCGGGCTGAATTTTGGAGCGACGTGTTTGTACCGGGCACTCCCGTAGAATATAATCCAGAACTGGAAAAAGCCTGGCGCGTCGCCGATTTCATGGAGCTCGGCGAACTCCTGTGCCAGGATGCACTACATCGCAATGAGAGTTGCGGCGGTCACTTCCGCGAGGAATACCAGACGCCCGAAGGCGAAGCCCTGCGTGATGATGAAAACTTTATGTACGTAGCCGCCTGGGAATGGCAAGGCGAGAATGTGCCGCAGGAATTGAATAAGGAACCTTTGATTTATGAAGAAGTGAAAGTGAGTCAGCGCAGTTATAAGTAAGGATAGTCTTCAAAAATATTACATTAAATCATTAATCCTTAAATCCAAACAAATGCAACTCAGACATTTTTTATTTCCGTTCTTTTTGTTGTCTCTTCTAGCATTAGTCGGATGTCAAAAAGAGAGTACTACAATAAAAAGTCCCCCATGGACTGGTCCCCTGATTACTCCCGCAAAAGGATTGCCCGGTGTTAGAATTGGTGATGCAGTACAGAAGGCAATTGATAGTTACGGTAATCCATCTGTCGGGTTTGGTTCCGCCAATGGAAATTATACCTATTATATTAATTTTTTTAACAAAGGCTTGGAAGTGCATAGTGAGAATACCACCCAGGCCAGCTTTCATGAGCAATTGAAAATTAAGGTCATTATGTTATCCTCTCCTTTTAAAGGACAAACCGATAAAGTGATCGGAATTGGCAGTAAAAAGAGTGAAGTAATAGATGCGTATGGACAGCCGGACTCTTGGAGTGCATTGTTGGGCGATGAGTATAATATCGGAATCGCTTTCAGATACGATGATAGCGGTGAAGTAGTCAAAGAAATTGGAATAAGATAATAACGTAAATTTCATAGACCATGCGCTATCTATTTTATTTATCCCTAACTATTTTGACTGCTACTAATGTGGCAGCACAGTCTACTACCTACTGTGACTACACATTGCATTATGGCGATACAACAATTTGTCAGGATTTTACGGAGAAAAAGCATCGCTTATACAAAGAGGAATTTTATGTAAAAGACGAACGAATATTTACCCGCTGGTGGCGTTACCGAAAAAATGGTGATTATCAGTGGCAGCAGAAAAAAAAGAAAGGAGCATTTGCAAAAGCGGAAGGTCCAGCGACGGTCTATTATGCCAATGGAAAAGTCAAAATGACTGCCTATTTTAGCCACGGCAAACAGGTGGGTGATTGTTTAAATTACTATCCCTCTGGTGCGCTGAAATTACGCTGTTATCATGGGGCGAATGGGAAACTAAACGGTATTCGTACATTCTATTATGAAAATGGTCAAGTGAAAGCGAAATTTCGGTGGGAAAACGGGCGGCTGCGCGAAATACTGGAATACAAAGACGAGCAAGGGCAAGACATAGCAGTAGCTTCTTTCCAGCATGGCACGGGCGATTGGATATGGTCCGAAAAAGGGGAGCCAACCTATCGCTATTTCTATAAGGATGGTCGTTACAAGAAAAAGCGGAAAATAGAACCCGGTAATAACTCCCAATGAACGTTTGCGAGTAATTGAATCTATTAGTTTATTAAAATATTTCTAATGGAAACAGAAATTATTGTCAATAAGATTTACGCCTTTTTAAACCAGGCTGGCATCCCTTTCCAGGAAACGGCTATTGAGATAAATACGTTTTTACCAGGCATTCGCATAGAAGCGGGTAAACTGGAAATTGATCGGAATAAATTGAAATATCCGGGTGATATTCTGCACGAAGCCGGGACATTGGGCGTTGAGTGAACCAACTCGCCAGGCAGTATTGAGTCAGTTTCATCTGGATCAGGCGGGAGCAGAGCAAAGTGAAGAAATCGGGGTGCTGTTGTGGACATTTCTGGCTGCCAAATATTTGGACATTTCGCCTGCAATCGTTTTCCATGAACATGGCTACAAAGGGCAGTCGCAGTGGTTATTGGATAATTTTAATAGTGGTACCTACATCGGGCTGCCTTTACTGAAATGGATGGGTATCGTGCAAGAAACGCCGGATGGGATGCTTCCAAAAGTGGTGAATTGGCTGAGACAAAACCAATCATAGTGGATTATGAATCAGTTCTGTTATTAGTGTTTCTATGAAAAAGACCATTGGATTTCTTTTTTTATTAATCCTGACCACGGCGCAAGCACAGGATATTTTTGAGTTAATAAATCCTTCTTTCGAGATAAATGATCCCGGAGCAGGATTGCCGCCCAGTGGCTGGATAGATTTAGGATTAAAAACTGATACTCCGCCAGATCGGCAGCCGGGTCGGTTTGAAGTAATTTTGCCCGCGCAGGATGGTGAGTTGTACGTGGGAATGGTGGTACGTGAAAACAATACCTGGGAAGGCCTGGGACAAAAATTGAGTGGTTTTTTACAGAAAGGTTCTGCCTACACATTTAGTATATACCTGACTCGTTCGCAGAAATATATGTCGGCTACTAAAACTAGTTCTATGCCGATCAATTTTAATGCGCCGACTATTTTGAAGATTTGGGGTTATAATACAGTGACGCAACAAGACGAACTACTGGCCGAAAGTTCCGCAGTGAGTCACTCGGAATGGACAAAGTACAGTTTTACTTTAAAGCCCACCGTGGCTGATTTTGACGAACTGGATTTGATGGCTTATTATGCGCCGGGATTTGAGAAAAAGAATGGGAATTTGTTGATGGATAATTGTTCGGATATAGTGAGAATAAATAAATGAAACCTCTATTAAATTAGAAAATAACTTATGAAAATCAAGTTTTGTCTATTACTATTAATACTGGCCGGAAAAAGTTTTGGTCAGCCCATTTTGTTACACAATGCTTCTTTTGAAGAGGATAAACATCGAAGTGCTGGTACTACGCCTATTGGTTGGCAAAACTGTGGCCCCGCTAGTGAAACGCCGCCCGATATTCAACCGGGCGAATTTGGTGTAGACTTATCTGCTGCTGATGGACGCAATTATGTTAGCCTCGTGGTTCGCGACAATGAAACCACCGAGATAATTGGACAGAAGTTGACCCAACCGATGAAAAAGGATAGTATTTATCTAATTAGGTTGTTTGTTGCCCGGTCATTGAGCATGGTATCCCCTACTAAAAGCAGTCGGGAGTCAGTTAATTATGCAACGCCAGCCATATTAAAGATTTGGGGTGGGAGTCGTGATTGTGATAAAGCACAACTTTTAGCCCAGACAGTACCAATCGTTAATACAGAATGGGAGAAAATAGAATTGATGTTGCAGCCGGGAACGGAGATAACGCATATTTTTTTAGAAGCATGCCACAAGACCCCAACTCTGTTTGCTTATAATGGCAACGTACTGATTGATAATATCTCCTTGACCCAAATACCCTGACTTTAAAAATTCGCTTTCGCAATGAGACTCACACTAAAAATATGGCGCCAAGGCGGCCGGTACAAAGGGGAATTCGTCACTTACCAGTTGCCGGATGTCAATCCCGATATGTCCTTTCTGGAAATGCTCGACGTGCTGAATGAGCAACTCATTCACCAGCGTGAGGAACCTGTATCGTTTGAGCACGACTGCCGCGAGGGTATTTGCGGAAGCTGTTCGCTGACGATTGATGGCCGCGCACATGGCCCGATGAAGGGCACCACCACCTGTCAGGTCCACATGCGGCACTATAAAGATGGCGACACGATTGTGATCGAACCGTTTCGGGCGCAGGCTTTTCCGGTCATCAAAGACCTGGTGGTCAATCGCGCCGCTTTCGACCGCATAATTCAGTCCGGTGGCTACGTGAGCGTCAATACTGGCCAGGCGCAGGATGCCAACGCCATTCCTATCGAGAAAGATACGGCCCTGCGTTCGTTCGATGCGGCGGCTTGCATCGGCTGCGGAGCCTGCGTGGCGGCTTGTCCCAATTCTTCGGCGATGCTGTTTACGTCGGCCAAAATATCCCACCTCGCGCTCTTGCCACAAGGTCAGGTAGAGCATCAAAAACGGGTGCTGGCGATGGTGCATCAGATGGACGAAGAGGGTTTTGGTCGCTGCTCCAACGTGACGGCCTGCGAAGCCGAATGCCCGAAAGAGATTTCGATAGAAAATATCGCTCGTATGAACCGTGAGTATATCGGCGCGGTATTCGGCTCGGAGCGCGCCGTATAGCCAATCCTCTAGCGGGTTAGCAGGCGCATTGCCTGCTGACCTATGCTCTCCGGATGCTCAGGGAATGATGATAGGAGGTGAAATTTTTCGTCAGCTTATGTAAATTATTGAACTTATTAATCACGGGTTTGGCTAAGTAAGTATGTGAATGTTAAACACTTAGACCTGACAGGTTTCAAAAACCTGTCAGGTCTGGTCACTAATCACCTGAAAATCAGCACTCATTTTTAACCCATGATTCGCATTAATAATATAATATGCAAGAGACAAGTAACTTACTTAACCTAGAAGGAGAAGTATTTCAAGTAGATGCCAAAGACTACAAAACCATGATGATTGCTCTGGATGGGATGAGGCTTACCAGCAAAAGGGTAACTACCGTGGCTGAATTCTTACAAACCTTTGAAAAAGGCGGACTACTAACTAATAATATAAAGGTAACTCCTGAAAAATTAAAAGGCCTGACCGTGGAAAAAGGCGAGCTGAAAATGACTTTAAACTACCGTAAGATGCTTGAGTTTGGTGCACCTGACGAACTAGGATTTAGTAATGCAGACGTACTAAATAATATATTGATTTATATCGAGAAAAAATGGTTTTTCCATCGTACAGAAAAGCCAATGACTCCTTTTAAGGCTATCGTGCCTTATATGCTCGCTCTCCTCGCCGCTCTGTATATTACAGGTTTTACAATCTATATTAATTCTGTTGGCGGTACTTACCGGACTGCCATTTTCATGGTATTATTGGTAAAATTGAGCGAAAAAATAGGCTTTATTCCGACTATACTATTAGGGCTTTTAAGTAGCGTTCTAATCATAAGGGCACTGTGGAAAGCATTCAAGAATCCGCCGGTGGAAGTGCGGCTGGAATCCATAAGTTAGTTATGCGAATCATAGGTTAAAAATGGGTGCTGATTTTCAGGTGGTTAGCGACCAAACCTGGCAGGTTTCAAAAACCTGCCAGGTCTAAGTACTTGACATTCAACATACTTACTCAGCCAAAACCCTGATTCGCATTCTTTGCCTTTTTATTTCAATTCTGCCAACTCCGCCAACATCCCCTCCTTCATCGCATACACCGAAGTATAAATCTCGCGAATATCTGCCCGCCGCAGCACGTACTGAATGAGTACCATTGCTACGACCACCATTTCTATCCGTTCATCCGGCAGTTTGGGCATCGCCCGGCGTTCATCTAAGGTGCTCTCTACCAATTGATTGTACAAAGGCCAAAAAACAGACAACTCAATATAACCATACAATTCGGCTTTTGTAACCGGGTCCAGCACAAATAGATCAATTACGTCAAAAGTTCCGGAAGCCCCCACCAGCGTCGGGGCCGGATATTGGGCCAACGCTGCCCATAAATCATGGAGTGCTGTGCCGAGAAAGGTTTCGAGCTGCTCAATTTCCAGAGTAGTGATCGGGTCGTGGTGGTGAAATGCGCGGTAAAGCACCGCCACGCCCAAGGGGAAACTTTGTTGCCACATCACCTGCGTCCGGTCAGCAATAATGAACTCCACGCTGCCGCCACCAATATCCATGATCAGCACCCGATTTTCGGGAAAAGGCACCGCCTGGCGCACGCCCTGATAGATCAGGGCCGCTTCGCGGTCGCCGGGAATGCTTTCCGGGCGAATGCCAGTCAATGCTAAGGCTTCTTCCAGAAAATCAGGCGCATTGGAAGCTGTGCGCAGGGCCGCTGTACCAAAGGCATAGATGGCATTGGGCGTTACCGCATAAGCATCCAGTTGGATTTTGAATGCCACCAGGGCTGCCAATCCACGCGCAAACGGCGCATCGCCAATGCGTTCGATGCCCTCTTCGGCGAGCTTTACATAGCGTTTGTCTTTCACCAATATCTGCCAACGACCCGCCACACCGCGTTCGGCAATGAGCAAATGAAAAGTATTGGTGCCCAGATCAAGCACGGCAAAACGCATAAGGAAAGAGTTTATAATGTCTATAATGGGTTGATAAGTACTTGGACAATAGAAATTGGACCTTAGATCATTGACTTTCAAGGTCTAATGTCAAATAATTTTGTCTATCCTCTTAACAAGGGGTTTGCATATTTCCCAGTATTCCCAACACCGCCTTTTTAAGGGTTACTTTCTGCCAAAATCGGCGGGAATCTCTCCCCAGGCTTTGGTTTCCCAGGTAAGCAGCGGGTTGGTCACTTTGTTTTTAGCCAGCCATTGTTCGGCGCGTTCAATGAGTTGAAATATTTCGTCGTTGCGACCCGTTGTGGCCAGTTTGGTATTGGCTTTGCCTTTTTTAACCCAACTGCGGCCTGTAAGTGAATCAGAATAAATAGGCATAGTGGGTTGCCCTTCGCGCTGCAGCAAGGCCAGTGCGTGGACGATGGCTAGGAATTCGCCAATATTATTGGTGCCATCCGGTAGCGGCCCGACGTGAAAGGCTTCTTTGCCGGTAGCCGTAAAAACACCTCGATATTCCATATCGCCGGGATTTCCACTGCAAGCTGCATCCACCGCCAGACTCTCTTTAATAATGCTGGAACGCAGCATTTTGCCCGCCGTTGTTTTGGTTGGTTCGGCGGATTTTACATACTTCCAGTAATTGCCCTGGAAGGCTTGTTCGGCCTGCGCCCGGTCTTCAAAACTCTTGTATTTTGCTTTTTCAAAGCCGTCCACTTGCCGTTTGCATTCGTCCCAATTCGTATAAATGCCTGGCTTGTGGCCTTCCCAAACTACGTAATATTTTTGCTTTGCCATATTTTGAGCGATAGTAGTAATAGTTTGATAACGACATTGAAATCTATTACAAAAATGTAACAGAAGTTACAACAGTTCCCTTTGTTCTTTATTCCCGAATGGAATGTATGTTTATAGATCAGACCATCCAGGCAAGCCGAATCCCGAAGGGATTCTATGTGAAAAAGCAGGCACATGGCCAGATATTTTCACCTACAATCCATTCGGGGTTTTGACATATACTTTTTCCCAGTGGCTATAAACATAGATTCCCTTCGGGAATTTCAGACATACTGGATGGTTATCGAAAATTTGTTTGCCAATTCATTAGGTCGTTATCAAAGTAATAGTACCACTTCAAGTGAGAATATTACTACCAAATGGGTTTACAATTTCAACAAATTCACCGAGTAATACACCGCAAAACCTTGCAAAGTGACCCGCCCATTATAAAGGGTAGAATTGCTAAAATGCGTACTATAGAGGTTATCCAGATTTTTCAGCCCCAGCTGAAAACGCAGACCCAGTTTGCCGCCAAGGTCTTTTTTGCCAAGATTTAAACGGTATTGCAATCCACCGATCAAGCCGAAATCTGTATTTTTAAAATCATTATTAGCCCTGAAAAGTTTATTGTCGGTGTTGGGCAACTGCGTCCCTTTGAGACGACTGGCCAGCAAAAAGCCCATGTACGGCCCGGCAAATACCGACAGCCGACCATCGCGCCGAAAAGTCAATTCCGGCTGCACGCCAATGGTCAGCCAGGTCGTGTTATAGGTGCCAGCGCGCACGTACACAGCAGTATCGCCTATAAAATCGGAAGACACTTTAGAATATTTGCCAGCCAGCCCGAAGTCTATTTGTACGCTTAAATAACCGCCGCGCCCCTGAAAACAAAACTGGGCACCGATGTCCCAGCCCGGTTTGTAGCCATATCCCAGCGATTGCTGCTCAAAGAGCGTGTCCGCCGGAAACTGCCCAGTGCCGCGCAATGTGCAGGCATTCAGGCCCGCTCGCAGCCGAAACTCCACCGAAGTGGGGGTGAATTCGCGTTCGTACACGTCTTCGTTGGTCACTTTTCGCCCACTGCGCGTACCCTCCGTGGTAATTTGTAATTCGCGATTGCTGAGCAGCAGGTAAGTGATCTTATTTGGATCGTCGTGGGTCGGATTTTCAAATACATACCCGTCATAATCAGCCTGCGTCAGCCCAAAGCCAATCGGTTTATTCTGGCTTTGTCCACGGGCAATAGTGTAGAAAGTGATGGAATCGTTGCGCAGTTCGATCCGTATCGTTTCCAGCATCACGGTGTCGCCATTTTCGGGCTTGATACGCAACGTCTGCGCGGTGAGCGTACTATCATTGGTAATATTCCAGACCTCCAGGCGGTCACCGCGATCAGTGGGCATAAACCAGGTACCGTCGAGGGCACGCAATTCGCGAAAAACACCTGCGGCGTTCTCTACCTGGGCCGATAGTACTAATGGAAAGCAGAGCACAACAAACAAAAGCAGACGCATACAGGGAATTATGAATTATTAATGGTAAATTAAAATTATGAGTGTTTTCGGGCCAGGCTGGTTGCTTCCGGGGTGCATTTTTGCCTTTTGCTAATTTGCTTTTTGCCCTTTACCTGCCGTACGCCGCCAGCCATTTGCATTCTTTGATCATTACCCCGTAAAACTCGGTTCCGCCGTATTTCGTGCGCAGGAGATTGTAATAAGTAGCGTATTGCTCCGGCAAGGTCGGGATTAATTTGCTGCCGGGCCGATAGCGACATTCAGGATTACAAAACCATTGCTTTTGCTGACAGCGAGCGGCCATAAAAGCGGCTCGAGCCCCTATTTCCGGGCTGGCGGGGCTGTTCATCGCCAGTTCAAAATAACTGAGGGCGCGGCTCACGTCTGTATTTTCGCGATTGCCGTTTGGTGAACCTTTCAGTGGAAAAACCGGGCCACTGGCCAGCCGCAACTGATTGTAACCGCTTCGGTAATAGTCCATGGCCTCCCATTCATAGCCGAAATATGACATATTATAATAGCCCAGCCCAATCAAATAATAATACCAGGCAGCTACGGGATCGTTGGTGGCACTGGCCACTTTGGCCCGAAATTCCCAATCCATGATTTTTTCGACAATTTCCCGCCGGTTCAGCCACAGCGAGTCGGTGACCGGACGATTGATTTTTTCACCCACTTTTTCCCGGAACGGGCTGAAACGCTGCATTTTATCTTGTTCCGCGAGCGGTATGCTGCGCAATGTCGCCAGTGCTGCCTCCGGTTGTCCGCTATTGAATAAATATACGCCCTTGATTTCCAGCAATCTACCTCGAATATAATCAGGATTAGTATCCATTTCCATCGCTTTTTCGAGTAAAATAGGATTCTCCGTAGCGGCAACTTTTAGCAAGTCGTTCAATACATCCAGATCGGGATTGTAGCCCAAAGCTTCGGGCGGATAAGCGGCCAGGATGGCTTTGCCGGGATTTCGGTTGGCCGCATACGCCGCCGACAGCCAATCCTGCAAAAACGGCTCAAAAAGTGGATTCGACTTGAATATAGCATAGCTGCGAATGCGAAAAGCCGCGTCGTCTACGGTGCTGGCGGTCGGGTCGAGGTTCATAATTTCGAGCAGCAATCGCCAGGTATCTATTTGTTTGGACAGCACCTGATGGTAAGGCAGGGAGAGGTTCAGTGCCGAAGCCGCCCGGTCGAAAGATTGCCCGGCGGCATAGCGGTCGCCAGCCAGCAACTCCAGATAGCCCACCATCGTGCGCCAGAGAATCAGGTTGGGTGTTTGCCCGTCGCGCAGCACTTGCCGCACGAATTTTTGTAATTCTACCAAATCCTGCGCCGCCCGTTCCCGCTGCATGAGGCCTTTGGCTTCGCCACGTTTCCGGTCGGTGACGCGGGTGCGGAGAAACACTTTTTCCAGTTGCTGTACCTCGCCTACCAGCAGCAAGTCGAGCTGTGGATTGTCTGGCTCTAGTTCGTACACCGTCTCTATATCGGCTACCGCATAAGTGCTCGATATACCGGCACGAAGGATGTGCATGGTGGATTTTTCGCCATCGTCCTGACAAAGAAGCATCGCGGCATTCCAATCCTGATCGTTGCGAATCAAAAAACTGCGATATGCCTGGGTGCGCTTGGATGGACAATAGCGGAAAATCAGGGAATAACGATAAGCGGCTTCCGGGTATTTTCCCAGTTGTTGCAAAGCCCCGGCAAGATGTCCCAATGTCCAGTAATACACGATGCTTAGTTTGCGTCGGTCTATTTTTGGCAGCAGATAATTATACAAATCTACGGTGTACTGCCAATCACGTTTATAGTGGGCCAGCCGAATGATCTGGTAAGCGTAACGCAGCCGCACGAAATGCGATTCCGTCGCTTTGAAACGTCCCAGACCCTCTTCGATCAATTGTTGCATGGTGGCGGTGTCGCGTTCCGGGATGGTCCAGCCATCGCCGACGGCTACTACGTTGGGTTCACATTTTTTGGCAAACATCAGGTACTCCGCTACCTCGGTGCAGCCGTTCAGCGCGATCATTTCGGCAAACGTATTACCAGCCAAACGGTAGGGCAGGGCAGTCAGTTTTTTAGGGTCTGCTGCCGACAGTCGTAGCCCTTCCAGGTCATTGAAATCCGCAGTGTACACCACCGCTTCCACGTCTTTTGGCAATGGACGACCACAAAAACGCTCCACCCATTCCGCCACATTTTCCTCTCGCTGAATGTCGCGCTCAAAGTAAAACTGCCGATAATAATCTTCCCATTGAAAGAAAAATGGTGCGTAAGCGGCGTTGCGATTGATAATATCAGGCTGCAAAAACGTGTATCCAGTGAAGGTCGGAGTAGCCGAGCAGCGGCCCTGCAGCACCTTGGCATTAGCGGGTGGCGAAGGCTGGAAGGGGAAAAAGGCACAGGTTAAAAACAGGCAAAAAGCAAAAAGCAAACGAAAAGCAATGGGCAAGCGGCGACCAGCAAGCGGTAAAAAGAATAAATCCCAAGTCCACCTCCATGCACTCCCTCCCTTCACGGGGGGGCAGGGGGGGGCTACGTTACCATCTCCGCCATGATAAGCAGAGAAGAAGGGTGGAGTACGCCGAGCGAAGCTGAAAAACCGTATTTTTTCCCTTGCCATTTTGCTTTTTGCTCTTTGCTTTTTTATTGCCTGTTGCCTATTGCTTTTCCCACCGAATCCAACACCGACACCGGATAACGCGTCACCGTACTGGAATCCAGATGGAAAAAAGCGACCGTTGCATCATTTGCCAAATCTGTTTCGGTGGCCAAGTATGCGGCTTCGCGCAGAAGCGATGGCGGGATAGTTTCCACGCGCAGCCAGTCGTCCGGGCGAAGATAGTGGCCGCCAGCAAATGTGCCTTGCCGAATTCGGAATCTCCCGGTGCCAAGTGGCTCAAATCGGCTGGTATCTGCCCAGGCGGTCGGGCTGGGATCGGGGATGATCTTCCAGAATTCGTCGTCGCGAAAGACCAGTGCCCAGGAAAAAATTGGCAGCACTACATCGAGCGGCAATGGATAACGAGCGGGTGCCCCAACGATATAGCGGCGGGCAGCTGCGGGCTGAAAAATGGAGTTTACTTCTGCCGGATCTTCCAGATCGCCGGTATTATAGAGCATGAGCATACCGCGATCTACGGGCGGCACGCCGGTTTGGTTCGGGAATTTGTACTGGTGCAGCCGAATCGTAGCACTCAGGCGACTACCTGTCGGCAGGTAAGCACGGATTTTTTGCAAAAAACTAAAAAATGCTCCCTGGGTGGTGGGGGTCCAGTCGCAGTCAAATTGATAGCACGATCCAATACTATTTGTCGGACAACGTTTCGCGATGTTGGCTAAACTGGTCGCCGTTTTTTGTGCCAGCCGATCTGTTTTTTCAGCGGAAATATTTTTAAAAACTTCATTGGTTATAAATACCGTCGGCACAATCTGACGGCCGCTCAATCCACTCGTGTCGGCCACGTCCAATTGCGCAAACGGCTGGATCTCGCCAGTTTCGGCTGCACGGCCTATATCCATGAATTTAATATATAAAGTTTGACAATGGAGACTATCCAGATAACGCACTTCCAGGTCGGATAGGCGAAAAGTGGTTTGCCAGTAATAGAACGCCGTGGCACGGTTTTTCGCTGGATTGGTACAAGCATAGAACCCGCCGATCAGGCACAAGGCGGCCCAGAAAAAATACGGGACGAATCGGGGCAGGAATTCGCGCAGGTTGGAAGTTCCTGGATTGCTCCCTATGGCAAAGCGAAAGTAAAGGTTTAAACAAATCGTTATTCGCCATTTTTTTGTCGTATTCATTTTTTGACTTTGCGTATTTTTGCACATCTTCTGCTCTTCACTGCGTGTATAATTATGAAAAAACCTCTCCCCTTTATCGTGTTGATCCTGGCACTTTTAGCCAGTTCGTACCAGGCTACTGGCCAAAACCGCACTTCCATCGAAGAAATGCAAAAACGTTTGCTGGAGATGCAACGCCAGATGATGCAAGGTTTCCAAGACCTTCGCTCCGGTATACCGAATGCTTCTTCCGATTCCAGCGGCATTTATTTCCGTTTTGACACGACTTTTACGGGTGATGGTGCCCATTTTTTTCGCTTCACGCCGCCTGGCGGAAGCACGGACAGCACTTCCGGTCTGGAAGATTTTTTCCGGGGCTTTTTTGATTTCAAGCCCTTTGGCGACGACTCGCCGAACGCGCAATCTTTTCCCAAAGATGATGGCCAGCTGCCTCACCCGGACGATGAACTCTTGCCCGAAGAACGTCTGCGCCAGCAAAATACGCAGCAAGGTGCTGACCAACCCGCTCCGCCTCCGGAAAATCCTAAACCAGTGAAAAAGAAACCATTGGTGGACTCTATTCGTATTTGATACGGCGGACAGAAACCGGAAATTGTGTTTCTTTACGCCCGATATAGTGCCAACCTTTTGGTGTCTGATTTGTTTGGTTTACAACTTATGCTGTGGATTGAAAGATTTGAAAATCCGCAAAACGTTGACGAGCAATTTCTTATATATTCTCCTGAACTGTAATTTTTATTAATTTCTTTTTATGCCAGTCAACGAACAAGTGGATGTCATTATTTACCGGGTCGGTGAAAAAGGCCTTGAGGTATTTTTGGTACGCCACGAGGAGCAACCCGATGCTGAAAATATGCGGTGGCAAGCTCCGTCTGCCGAAGAAAATGCGCCGGGTCGTATGCACAATTTTATCGAGCTCGAACCGGTGACCGATGCCAATGGCGATGCCCACAAAGCCATCGCTATCGAAGCCGACTGGCATGAAATTCCCTCCCTGCGCGCACTTATGTATGAAGACTACCGGGTGGCCAAGGCCAAGGCCAAACAGCGTATTAAAAACCTGATCCCAGATATGGAGCGCGGCGCATTTTTCGTGGTGAAAGAAGCCCTCAAACGCGTAATGCCAGTGCAGTATGCTTACCTGAATGAATTGAAAGATATTCTGAACGATAAAAATCAGACCAAATATATTTGATCGGCTACTATTGCCCGTCCTCTTTATCTGGATAGTATTCTTTTTGTACTTCTTCCTTGGCTCGGCCCTGCTTATCATAGAGCAAGGTCAGGTTTTTGCCAAATGGCGGACCCGCCATCTTTTCCGACCAGTTTCTCGGCACTACCGATATATTTTCACTGAGCCTATTCAGAAATTCATGCCAGCCCGGGGTGGATTGCGTAATAGTAATAGGCAAATGACTATTATGGAATATATCGAGATTCACTTCATCTGCTGCATATCGGTCGTCGTAATAACTAATATTATAACCGAACAGGGATTCTATGTCCGTCCACTGCCAATAGGTGGTGCTTGATTTTTGGAGGTAAGTAAATCCATTGGCATCGTAGGTGAAAACGCCTAAGTCTTCTTGTTTTTTCTGGATGTATTCAGCCTCTATTTGCTTCATAACCTCCGGGGTAGGCCTTATAAAAATATTATTGGGATTCAATAGTTGCCGGAGCGTAAGCAGCCCGCCGCCGCCAAATAGAATAATGGCTACCCAAAATACCAACACCGAAATCTGTTGATGCACTATAATAGCAGCAGCCACAAATAAAAAACTACCTAGCACAAGAATTATCTGAAAAGTCTTGCTTCCCCAAATGATTCGTTTGTTGCGGAAGGTTTGGTGCTTCATGGGGATAATAAAAGTGGAGCGTTTGAAAAGTGGAGAAAAATTGAGGTTAACCGATTATATTCCTGTAAAATTCAACTATATTTCGGTAAATTAGAGCGGTACTTTTAGATCAAAAATTCATATAGGTATGTTATAGTAAAAGCGGAAAGCTGGAAAAGGCCGAACCAGTTTTGATACCAGCCCATACTATTCAAAACCTATTCTGCATGCCAATTATGGTTTGACTGATTAAGTATGTGAATGCCAAGTACTTAGACCTGTCAGGTTTTTTGAAACCTGACAGGTCTGGTTGCTAACCACCTGATTCGCATTCTGCATGAAGCATATACTGGCATTTGCTCAGGTAAAGGTGCCCGATTTTTTGACAAACTGAATTTTCCTCCCTAAATTATGCAAAAACTGATTTTTATAGCTGCCCTGCTCTATGCTGGCACCCTGTTTTGCCAAAAAGTAGCCGTCGAAATCGGCCCGGAAGTCAAAATGGAGCGCGACCTGAACTTTTGGGGCCAACTGCATTCCGATTCGACTGGCCACTATGTACTGCTGACGGAGGATGAAGGTAGCCTGTTTTCGCGCACCAGCTTCACGCCGACGCTCCAGAAATATGACCGCTCTTTTCATTTAATTTATTCCAAAGAGTTCAAAGTGGACCAGGAAGACCTGCGTTTTGGCAATATGCTCTACGCTGGCAATAAGTTCTTTTTCTGTACCCAATTGCTGGATAAAAAAGAAAGAAAACTTACCTGTTCCGCTACAATTATCAGCCTGGACGGCAAGGCATCGAAGCCTCAAAAAGTCGGCGTGGTGCAGTACAAGGAAAAAGATGACCGCCCAACGGAGGTGCGCTGGATGATGTCTGAGGATACCAGTAAAATGCTGGTAGTGGCGGCGGCGGATGATAACAACGATGATCTGCGGATGAAGGTCCACCTGAACGTGTACGACAACCAGCTCCACCAGGTATGGAGCAAGTCTTTTACCCTGCCTTACACGCAGGAGCAACTGACCATTCGCTCCTGGACGTTGGCCAACAATGGCCAGGTCTACCTGTTGGGAAAGGTGTACGAGGAAAAACGCAACCAGGAATCGAAGAAGAAAGATGGGAAAAGAAAACCAGCCTATAAACTGGTCATTTTTCTTTTTCAGGAAAATCTGGAGAAAGCGCAGGAATTTCGCCTCGATTTGAACGATAAATTTGTGACCGATGTGGCTTTTCGGCTCAGCCCCGAAAATGACTTGAACTGCGCCGGTTTTTATGCCAATGATACCAAGGGCGTGATTCAGGGCGTGTTTTTTACCCGCTTGAATGGTCAGACGGGTGCTGCCGAAGTGGGTACCCGTAAAGAGTTGTCTCCCAAAGACATAGACAATTTTGACACCCAGCGCGACCGAAGCGGCAACGAAGGGCTCGACTCCAAATTCGAGTTCAAGCACTTGGTACTTCGCGCCGACGGTGGCATCGTGGTGACTGCCGAAGAAGCCTATCATATTACTACTTCTTACTATTCTGCTGGCCGTATTTACCAACGCACTACTTATTATAACAACGAAATTTTCATCACCAGCATTAGTCCAAAAGGCCAGATTGATTGGGTACGCATGATCCCGAAGAAACAGGAATTTACGGACACCGATTATTTCAATAGTTATATGCTCATGGAGCAGGGCGGCTCCCTGTACTTTCTCTACAATGACGATATAGATAATATAGATCAGCCACTGACCAAACGCGCCAAACGAATCAGTAGCTTCCGCGACGCTGTGGCCGCTCTAGTGACGGTAGATAGTACAGGCAAGATGGACCGGCGAAAAATCTTTAATTCCAAAGAAGACGCTGATGCGCTGATGGCCCCGGCCAATGGCCGACAAATTAGCCCGAACGAATTATTTTTCGTTACTACGCGGTTTAAATTATTTGGGGCAAAGCGGTTGCGAATGGGAGTGGTGCGGGTGTAAATAAGTAGTAGTCTCACTCTAATTGAGACTACTACTAACAGTTTTTATTCTTCTCCAAAATAGTCACTATCCACTTGTTTTATTTCGTAAATATTTATAGTAGAAACGCCAAGATTGTAATCAATCATCAACTGCATAAGTTCTTCTCCATCCAGTAGTACAATCTTCGTTTCATTTCTTGGCATATAATCTCGTGCTTCTCTAGAGAAAGTAGAGGTAGTAATAAAAACGCCTTTTTTTGCGCCTTGTCCTGCCAAAGCCCCAACAAACTTTTGAATTTCCGGACGACCTACCTGATTTCCGGGTTTCCAGCGTTTTGCTTGAATGTAAATAACATCCAGCCCTAATTTATCTTCTTTGATGGTGCCATCGATTCCTTCATCGCCAGATTTACCCGAATGGGTACTAGCATCTTTAAAACCACCACCGTAGCCCATTTTTACTAGAAGATCAATTACTAAACGTTCAAAGCGTAACGGGGAAATATTTAGGACGCGTTCTAACAAATCAGAGGCAACTGCTCTTCGTATGTCTGAATAACCTTTCTCTATTATTTCTTCAGGTGTGGATTTTTCTGTTGCCGTTTCTGAAATAACTTCTTTACTTGTTTCTGAGTCAATACGGTTCCCTCCAATAAATTCCAGATATTGAGGATATTGTTTAAGAAAGGCCATATTAATCTTAGAAGGATTTTGCGCTAACACTTTTTGCCCTATATCTGTAATTTTGAGATAACTTCTTTTAGGACTTTCGAGTAATCCTGCTTTTTTTAAATGAGTTTTACTCCAAGCCACTTTGTTCTCAAAACTCGCTTGCCGACCACTTGGCAACAACGTAGACATTTAAATTGCATCAGTCAGTTGGAAATATGATCGCTACAGTGCTAATGAGTAACATCTGATAGACGGTATTCTTATAAAAAAGATACGAATTTGTGAATAGTTCCACCATTATGGTATGAAAGCTTATCGAGGAATGGGCATAGTAGAAAATTTAAAATAAAGGTCAGGCAAGCCCAAGCTCGATCTTACCGCCAAAAGTATTTAAGTAGTAGTCCCACTTCAAGTGGGACTACTACTCATGCTTAAAACGCAAACTGTATTCCCTGCGCCAGCGGCACCGTATCTGAATAATTGATTGTATTCGTCTGACGACGCATGTAAGCCCGCCAGGCATCCGAGCCGGACTCGCGGCCACCGCCGGTTTCTTTTTCGCCACCGAACGCACCACCGATTTCCGCACCGGAGGTACCGATGTTCACGTTGGCAATACCGCAATCGGAGCCACGCGAAGAAAGATAGTGTTCGGCTTCTTTCAGGTTGTTGGTCATAATGGCCGACGAAAGTCCTTGCGGCACGCCGTTTTGTAGCGCAATGGCTTCTTCCAAAGTGCTGTATTTCAATAAGTAAAGAATCGGCGCAAAAGTCTCGTGCTGCACGATGGCCCAGTCATTCTCTACCTCGGCGATGCAGGGCTTCACATAGCAACCGCTTTCGTAGCCTTTGCCTTCCAGCACGCCACCTTCCACGACGAAATTGCCGCGCGCTTTTTTCACTTCGCTGATGGCGTTCAGGTAATTTTCCACCGCGTGTTGATCAATCAGCGGTCCGACGTGGTTGTTAGCGTCCAGCGGATCACCGATGCGCAAGTGTGCGGATAGGCTTTGGCGAGCGCGGTTTTCACCTGCTCATAAATACTTTCGTGGATGATCAGGCGACGCGTCGTCGTACAACGCTGTCCAGCCGTACCGACCGCACCAAAAATAGCACCCGTCAACACGATTTTCATATCCGCCGAAGGGGTGATGATGATGGCGTTGTTACCACCCAATTCGAGCAGTGAACGGCCCAAGCGACCCGCCACCGTCTGTCCAAGAATGCGGCCCATACGCGTACTACCTGTAGCACTCACCAGCGGCACACGCGGGTCTTTGCTCATATACTCACCGACCTTGAAGTCGCCGTTGATGATGCAACTGATACCTTCCGGCAAATCATTGGCTTTCAGTACTTTCTGGAACAAATTCTGACAAGCGATGGCGCAAAGTGGCGTTTTTTCTGAAGGCTTCCACACGCACACATCGCCGCAAACCCAGGCCAGACAGGCATTCCAGGACCACACGGCCACCGGGAAATTGAACGCCGAAATGATACCAACGATACCCAGCGGATGCCATTGCTCATACATCCGGTGGGCCGGGCGTTCGGAGTGCATGGTGAGGCCATACAGCTGGCGGGACAAACCAACCGCGAAATCGCAGATGTCGATCATCTCCTGCACTTCGCCGAAGCCTTCTTGTAGGCTTTTGCCCATTTCATAGCTCACGAGGTAGCCAAGCGGTTCTTTATATTGACGCAGGACTTCGCCGAATTGGCGCACTATTTCGCCGCGCTTGGGAGCGGGCATTTCGCGCCAGATTTGGAAGGCAGATTCGGCGGTAGCAATCACGGTGTCGTATTGCTCGCGCGTGGTAATGCTCACGGAGCCAATGTATTGGCCATCTACCGGCGAGGAAGAGTCGAGATAGCGGCGGCTGCCGGGTATTTCCTGTTGGCCGGTCCAGGCACCCTGGTTACGGGCTTTGAGGCCAAGTTTTTTTAAAAATTCTTTTGGTTGCATTTGTGTTGGACTTTGATTGAATGTACGCTACGTTTTATCATCCTGTTGGAAACCATCCACATCGCCTGGCGCACCTTATAGTGAAAGTTCAAAAAGGAAGACAAAACGAGACTGGTGTTAAGCGAAAAACGGGCGCAAAGGTAAGAA
>CBDFMU010000014.1:0-18986 GCA_965249785.1 Saprospiraceae bacterium
AGAGCAAGAGCTGCGGCGTAGCACAACTGCCGGTAAAGACATTCACGACATCATTGAATTTTGCCTCGGTGGTTAATTTGGCAATGCCGGAAAAACTGGGTGTCCATTTATACCACAAACCGCCCACGCCTTTGTCGGTACAGGGAGTCAGAGGGCCATCAAAAACGGCGGTGCGATTGTCGCCAGGCTGGCAATTATCGCCGGTAAGCAGGGTTTTAGCGTGACTGCATAAGTCATTGACCTGGCCTGCGCCAGTGATTTTCACATTATCCAGACCGACCCACCAGCCCCAATCTTTGCCGTCATCGTATTCAAAGATGACGCGCATTTGCTGGGAGCGGTAGGTGGAAAGATCGAGTGTAACGTGCTGATAATCTGGGAAATAAGGGCCGCCCACATCTTCAGTAGATTCCCGAACTAAATATTCCTGACCATCGCCCTGCTGAACGTACACGGCGATTTTTTCTTTATAATAGCGTAAAATAACGTCAAAATTCAAGGTAAATGCGGCGAAATCCGTACCCGCAAACCAGGGCGTAGCCAGCCGCACCTTGGAATAAGGCGCGTCTTGCCCAATGGCATCGTCGTCGAAATACGCGAAACAAGTGCCATCCATCGAAGTGCCGCTGCTGTAAGCCTTAGAAGTCGTGTCAATGAGGCCAAAACGCCAGGCATCGTCGCCAGTCACCACCTCCGATTCCCAGCCGTCGGGCAATTGGCAGGCATTAAAAGTCTCCGCCACCACATTGGTGCCCTGACCAGAGCCAATCACTTGAATATTGTCTACGCCAGCCCACCAATTATAGCCGCCCGCATCGTCGTAGCGAAAAATCAGGCGGGCATTGGGCGAGTGGGTCACCAGGGAAAGATCGTATTTCAACGTAATATAATCCCCGACACTATCCCCGGTTTGCCGCCCTTTTTCAAAACGACTGATTTCAGTTTCCGTAGTGCCGTCGGTAACCAGCACCGCAAAAAATTCGTTGGCCTCCGCCCAGTCGCGGTAGTGAATATCTACGTTCAATTCCACCGTCGCGTGTTGCGAGGCATCGAACGGCGGACTGATAAAATCAATACTATATGCCGGAGTATTGTTGCCCGTCGCATCGTCGTCAATGAAAAGAAAACACGAACCATTCATGCTCTGGCCATTGTCATCATCATTCTGCACAGAATCGCTGACATACCAGACAGGATTTTGATTGCCCGTACTGACCACATCCCAGCCCGCTGGAAGGTTACAACCATTAAAATCTTCGGCGAAAAGAACGGTTTGGGCAGACAAGCCTGTTGCGCAAAGAGCAGAAAACAAAAGGGCAGGCAGCAAAGTACAAAGGCGCATGAGCAGGCAGTTTTGTGTACACTATTTTGGGGGAAAGGTAGCGTAAATGTTTATATGTGAAGAATGTGGAGCAAGTGGAAAGGGTTGAAAAAATTGCGTGAAGGGCAATCAGCCCCATTTGCAAGTTTTTCCTTATCCTTGCCCACGAAAAACAGTACTTATGCCTGAACTGGTCACGCTTACGGAAATTCGCACTCCCTTTCCGGTCATGCCGCCGGGCAGTCCCCTCGATCCTTATGTGCCTTCTGCGGCCAAGCCCTGGAATGCGCGGCGGGTGGCCCACCTGTATCGTCGGCTGGGTTTTGGGGCTTCTTTGGCGCAAATCCAGCTGGGATTGCAGATGTCGCCCGCCGATTTGGTGGACCAATTGCTGGATACGGCCGCTGGTCTCGACCTACCTGCCCCACCCTATTGGTCGGGCTGGACCAGTGCGCAATATGAGGCCGATCCCGACCCGGATATCCGCTTTACCCACCGCGACGAACTGCGCCGCAGCTGGTTGAATGCGATGCTGGAAGAAGGGATTCGTGCCAAATTTGCCCTGTTTTGGCACAACCATTTTGTGACGGAACTGGATAATTATGAGTGCAATGCCTATTTGTGGCAGTATTTTTCCATGCTGCATGAATACGCCTTCGGCAATTTCCGCACGTTCGTCCGCGAGATGGGCAAAAGTCCGGCGATGCTGGTGTACCTGAACGGCAACCTGAATGTAGCTGGCGAACCGAACGAGAACTATGCCCGCGAACTGATGGAACTCTTCACGATGGGCGAAAGCAATGGCTACACCCAGGCCGACATTGTGGAAATGGCCCGCGCTATGACCGGCTGGCAGGCCAATATGTACGAGTGTACGCCTCCTTATTACGACGCTAATTTGCACGATAATGGCAACAAAACCATCTTTGGACAAACCGCTAATTACAGTTTCACTTCCGCCCACAACTTGATTTTCACGCTGCGCGCCGAGCAGGTGTCGCACTTTATTACTAGTAAAATTTATAAAAATTTTGTTTATCAAACTCTTGACAATCAGGTGGTTGAAGGTCTAGCCACTACTTTTAAAGATGGTAATTGGGAAATGATGCCCGTGTTTAAACAACTGTTCAAAAGCGAGCATTTTTTTGAGGAAAGCAATCTGAACGCCCGGCTGAAAAATCCCCTCGAAAGCATGGTGCCAATCTTTAAAATGGCCAGTGCTACTCCCGCCGACATCGAAAATGACTGGTGGGATGGCATTGCTTATTGGTCGTATGAGTTGGGTCAGGATATGTTCAATCCACCCAACGTGGCGGGCTGGCCGGGGTATCGCAAGTGGATCAATGAAAGCACGTTGACGACTCGCTGGAACTATGGCTCCAATACGGCCTACCTGCTGACGGAAAATGTAACGCTGCGCGAAAATCTCCGTTCGCTGGCCCAAATGCTGACCAATGATAGCCAGGATCCGACCGTGGTTACGCAGGCTCTGGTCGAGTTTTTTATTGGACAAGATCTGGAAC
Organism: Saprospiraceae bacterium; assembly: GCA_965249785.1. Classification (GTDB taxonomy): domain Bacteria; phylum Bacteroidota; class Bacteroidia; order Chitinophagales; family Saprospiraceae; genus M3007. The sequence goes on from CBDFMU010000014.1 coordinate 2,845, forward strand.
CAATACATCGGCAAGCCGCTATTGCTTATTTCAAAGCGGGTATTCCAGAGAATTACTATCAGGATGGCTCGTGGAGTTTGTATTGGGATGAAGCGCCTTATCAGATTGTAAATTTGTGGTACTACTTGATTCGATTGCCGGAATTTCAATTAACATAAATGATGTTGAGAGAGTTGAGCATGTTGAGGGGTTGAGAAAATTTCAACGACCAACACTCTCCACTTTTCTCAACATCCTCAACCTGTTCAACATCCTCAACCCTTTACATCATGACACGAAGAAAAACAACTTTCCAACCCAACGCCCCTGGCAGAAACCTGTGGTTAGCCGCCATTATTATTGGTGGATTGGGCATTTTAGCCCGCTTCGTCAGTATGGGCGACTTATCTATTTACAATTACTGGCTATTATTAATTGGTTTTTTCTTGCTGGTAGCGGGCACTTCTTATCGGCAGATGTAAGAATCGAGCAATCTGTACTCTTTGCTCTGTCTTACTCCAAATTTTTGATTAATGATATAAAATGGACGAATGTTGATTTTTGATGTGTAAGCGTACTCTTAGACATTAAAAATCAACAATCATCTGATCTGCATTCGTCAATCAAAAAATGTTTTTAATCGTCTACTTTGACTTCACCTCTGTCTCATGTGTGAAAAACATACCTCACCCCGTCCCGGCACCACCCTCGAAAACGGAGAGGCCCACACCCGCGACCACCAGCTCTGGTCGCGCCGCGACTTCCTCACCGCTTCCGGCTTGCTGGGCGCGGGGAGCCTGATGTTGGGCAACCTGCCACTGCGGGCTTTCCAGCCCACGCCTTTGATGGCGGCATTGGCCAATGGCAGCAACGACCACATCCTGGTGCTGATCCGTCTGAGCGGCGGCAACGATGGCCTGAATACCGTGATCGAACGCCAAAATGCGTACTATTACAACCTGCGGCCCACCATTGCTGTGCCCGAAAGCAATATGTGGGGATTGAGCAATCAATATGGTATGCCATTGTATACCAATGCTTTACAACCGCTTTGGGAAGACGGCATGATGAAAGTCATCTTCAATGTGGGCTATCCGCAACCCAATTATAGCCATTTCCGCTCTTACGATATCGTGGCCTCGGCCAGCGACTCAGAGACGATAGTGAACACTGGCTGGATGGGGCGTTTTCTGGATAATGAGTACGCTGCTTTCCTGGAAGCACCGCCCACCGTGCCTCCGGCTTTGCAAATTGGCGTACAGACGGATCTGGTATTTAAGTCTGATCAAGCGAACATGGCCCTCGCCGTGAGTAGTCCACAAGAGTTCTATCAAATTGCACAAACCGGCCAGCTTTACGACACTGCTACGCTCGGTAATACGCCGCGCGAACTGGAACTGGCTTACGTCCGCCAGACCGCCAATTCGGCCTTTCGCTACGCTGAAACGATCAAAGTTTCCTATTCGCGGGGAAAAAACCAGGTGGAATATCCCGCCGATAATTATCTGGCCGAGCAGATGGCCATCGTCGCCCGGCTCATCAAAGGCAACCTTGGCACGCGGGTCTTTATGGTCGAACTCAGCGGTTTCGATACCCACGCCGATCAGGCCGCCGATCATCCATTACGACTGAATAATCTTGCGACAGCGGTCAAGGCGTTTTACGACGATCTGGCTTTTGGTGCCAGCGGGCTGGAAAAGAAGGTATTAGGCATGACTTTTTCTGAATTTGGTCGCACGATCTACGAAAATGGCTCCTTCGGTACCGATCACGGCTGGGGTACGCACGCACTGCTATTTGGCGGCGAGATTGGTAACGGTTTTGTGGGTCAATATCAGGACCTGAGCAACCCCGATCCTTACACCGACCCGGAATTCAGTGTAGATTTCCGGTCGGTGTATGCCACGGTGTTGCAGGATTGGATGGGAAATTCACCCGAACTGGTCAATTTTGTCATGGGCCAACCACAAACTACGATCAATGGGCTGGTGCCCGTCACGCCACCGCTATTGGGCGATAATGGAAAATGTGCTTTGCTGGGCCATAATCCTTCACCGTTGCCAGGCGTAGTGGAGATCAAATACGCGATGCTGCAAAACGGCCCAGTGCGCCTGCAGTTGCTGGATAAAGCCGGTCATGCGATTCGCACGATGGTCAATGAATACAAGAGCAGAGGGAGTTATATCTTTAATTTTAAGCCTTCGGATTGGTTTGTAGCAGCGGGCAGTTATCAGTATCGGTTGCAGGCGGGTGGGCAGGTATTTCAAAGAGAAATTCGACTGGGATAAAAGTGGTTTTGCTTAAATTTGAGATATTTTACTATAATAACCAATTAATTACATCGCAACAACTCTATTATTGTTCTATTGAATAAGGAATAAAATTAAAGTAAAAAATGGAAGTATTAAACCCGGATTTTCAAAAAGACATTGAGCGCATACAGAAAATTCCAATTATTTCTACTTTGCTCGATGTCATTTGTCAAACCACCGGTATGGGCTTTGCAGCCGTCGCCAGGGTAACAGAGGAGCGGTGGGTAACGTGCACTGTGCATGATGATTTAGCCTTTGGGCTTGTTGCAGGGTCAGAATTAGCAATTAAGACGACTATTTGTAATGAAATAAGACATGATAATAGGGCCGTTATAATTAATCATGTAGATAACGATCCAGACTTTTGTGACCATCATACCCCGAAAATGTATGGTTTTCAAAGTTATATTTCCGTCCCCATTATTCAAAAAAATGGTAAATTCTTTGGTACTTTATGTGCTATTGACCCGAAGCCGAACAATTTGACATCCCCTGCGGTGACCAGTATGTTCAATTTATTTGCCGATCTTATATCCTTTCACCTAAATGCTATTGAACAATTAGAACTTAGCGAATCCACCCTTTTAGAAGAACGGGCTGCCTTTAAAAAAGAGGAAGAGATGCAGAAAATATTTACCGAGAAACTAGAAAAGGAAGTACAGGAACGCACCTGGGAACTGGAAGAAAAAAATGGTGCACTGGAAAAAATGAATGCCGAACTTAATTCTTTTGCCTACATCGCCAGCCACGACTTACAAGAGCCGCTACGAAAAATTCAAACTTTCATCTCGCGTATTATAGAAAAAGAATACCAGGGTTTACCAGATAATACCAAAGATCTATTTAATCGTATTAATGGATCGGCAAAAAGAATGCAGGCCCTGATCGAAGATTTGCTTGCTTATTCCCGCACAAATACCATAGATCGTAAGTTTGAAGTTACCGACCTCCACAAAATTATAGAAGAAGTAAAGCAAGAATTAAAAGAAGAACTGCATAAGAAAAATGCCGTTATAGAAACTAACCAGTCCTGCGAGATCAATATTATTCCTTTTCAATTTCGCCAGATTTTCTATAATCTCATTAGCAATTCGCTAAAATTCTCCCATCCTGACCAGCAACCTGTTATAAAGATCAATTGCGAAATTGGCAAAGGAAAAGAATTTAAACAGGAAAAAATATCCGACGACATCCCCTATTGCCACATCAGTATTGCCGACAATGGGATCGGGTTTGAGCAAAAATATCAGGAAAAGATCTTTGAATTATTTCAACGCCTACATGGCAAAAGCGAATATCCCGGTACCGGGCTTGGGCTGGCTATTGTGAAAAAAGTGGTGGAAAATCATCATGGTATTATTACCGCCACAGGACAATTGAAGGAAGGCGCGCGATTTGATATTTATATTCCGGTTAATTAAATAAAACCAGATTTTTATTAGTAGATTAAGGCAGTGAATAATCCGGCATTGTTGTTGTGGCCAGGTAAAATATACTAAACATCAATAAACTATGACTAAACCTTGGCCATCCTTCATTCTTCTCCTACTCTGGAACCTCGGTGTTCTAAGCGCACAAACGCCGGTCATTACGCTATTCCCGCTCCCTGCACCGGAGACGCTGGATTCTTTGCCGCTGCCGATTGGTTTGCATTGGGGTGGTAAAACCGACGGCCAGTATTATTTATTACGGAGAAATGTTACAGATTTACAAAGGCATAGTTTCACTGGCACCACTTGGCAGCGCGATCAGTCCCCCGTTTTATCCAATCGTTTTCTGAGCACTTTGATCAATACGAGTGGCACTACCTGTCTGCTGGCCACGGTGGAAAACGTTGGCAATGACCCAGTTGGCTACCATCGCCGCTTTCAAATCCTGCGTACCGAACATACTTGGAACGAGGCGGAAACAGTTTTTAGCATAACTTATAATTTAAACCCGCAACCGGGCCAGCCTTTTCAATTACCCGATTACGATCCGGATCTAATTGCATTAAGCGACTCTGTATTTTATTATAAGCTCACTATTGTTGGGGATGGTGGCCCTTATCCGCCCAGGTATTGGTATAGTGTGGATGCTGGCCACTCTTGGAACTTTACGGAAGTGCAAGCCAACTTTTATGTACATAATGAGTTTTTTGCGCTGCGGGAAGGGCATTTCCTGCGGTCCAGCAACCCCGAATTTACCAACGCCGTGGAATGGCCGCTTCCAGACAGCTTATCAAGCACCACTAGTGTGCAGGGGCTTTTTTGGGCGCTCGACACCTTCTATATGTATACGGGCAACACGATGCGTTGGAAAAGAACAGAAAATACGGATTGGCAGGCCGAACAACTGCCCTTTTGCTGGATAAATAGCCTCCAAGAAAAGCAGCAGCATCTCTACGCAGCCACTTCCGACGGCCTTTACCAAGCGAGCCATACCCAAACCAACTGGAAGAAACTGGTAAGCAGTCATGACGAAAAATTAACGTTTTTTAATAATAACTTACTGGTTTTAGACTCTACCGATTTACTATTTTATAATAATGCACAAGGTATTATTCATAGTATAGACGGAGGTATTACTTGGCAGCCCTTCCAGCGAGGATTGCCAGAGCGAGGGGCAGATGCACTAAGTTTTTGGGGGGATTCGCTGTTGAGCAATGTGTACAGTGGATTTTTGAATGTTTCCGCCGAAGGGCGTGATTGGCGACCTATCTTTGTGGAGGAAGCCAGTTGCAATATAGCTCCCACTTGGCTGCCAATCGGAGCCGGTGGTTTTATGGAAACACGCCATGCAGGAGCCAACCCATCTATATATACAGATGAAATATTTTACACCCCTGACCGCATTACCTGGATACCCGCTGCACCTCTTCCGCCGCTACAATTTACAAAATTATTCTATCAGCAACAACGGCTTTGGGTAGTGGGGTTGGATGGCAGCTTTTATTCGGATAACCTGGGACAGTATTGGGATACGCTTACCTTACCAAATCCATCTACTGGCTATCCCTTTTCTATTTATGGCTGGATCACGCAGGGAGATACTATCGTGTTTATGGATAATGATAATAAGTTGCACCGCACTATTGATTTTGGACAAAACTGGACTATATTATCCACCCCTACCCTGCCAGTTACTATAGCCAGCTATTGGATATTTCGCCAAAAAAATAAACTTCTCCTATGCAGTAACGGGGGTCGAATCTGGACTTCCAGCGACTGGGGGGATAATTGGACACAGGCCTGCACCGTGTTGCCCGGTTATACACAGAATTCCTTGTTGCAATATAGTATGAAACATGATTCCATCTTGTCAATGGATAATTTTTTGACTTTGGATGCTGGCCAGCATTGGCTAAAAATGACGGGCAGTCTGGTCCCCACTTCTTCCGAAGCCTTGGCATGGGACAGTGCGTGGTTGTATTTTTCTGGTTATCACCAAGGTATTTATCGCGTTCCATCCGGTCCCGTATGGACCCAGCTCCATCAACTTGGTGATTCCACTATATTATCCACAGAAGTGGCAAGCACTAAAACCTGGCACATTCAACCCAATCCCGTGCAAACCCGGCTATATCTAAAGGGCGAGGTACCTGAGTTTTCTACTTGGACTATTGTGGATATAATGGGTAAAATAGTCGCTACGGGCCAGCTACAAGAACAGTCTATATCTGTCGAAACACTAAAAGCGGGTGTCTATTTCTTAAAGATTCAAGCAGGTGCACACATGGAAATACAGAAGTTTATTATTAGCAGGTAATCTTTGTCTTATAGTCGACGCAGGCTGGTTTTGAACAGAGGTCGAATATAAATTATTCACTATCAATACCTCAACCTCTCTCAACATTCTCAACCTTTCAACTTTTACTATATCAACATTTTAAATGAAAATCACCCTCCACTATTTTACCCTGCTTTTATTAATTACCACCGCAACAGCACAAGCGCAAACAGCTATATCTCCAAGAGAACATCTACTCATGGATTTCGGCTGGCGTTTTGCTTTTGGTCATCCCTACGACACCAAAAAGGATTTTAATAACGGCACTGGTTATTTCTCTTATTTGACCAAAGCGACGTATGGAGATGGAGCCGCTGCGGCCAATTTTGATGACCGCGCCTGGCGAAAACTAGACCTGCCGCACGACTGGGCAGTAGAGCAACCCTTCGATAGTCTGGGCAGTTATAGTCATGGTTTTAAAGCCATTGGACGGCCATTTCCAGAAGCTAGTGTAGGCTGGTACCGTAAAAAATTTAGTATTCCTGCCACAGATAAAGGCCGACGTATTAGTATTGCCTTCGACGGTGTGTTTCGCAATTGCATCGTTTGGGTCAATGGATTCTATTTGGGCACGGAACCCAGTGGTTATACCGGATTTGAATACAATATTTCCGAATATCTTAATTATGGTGGCGAAAACACTATTGCCGTCCGCGTGGATGCGACGATGGAAGAAGGCTGGTTTTATGAAGGTGCCGGTATTTATCGCCATACCTGGCTCAATAAAACCGCGCCCCTTGCACATTGCCACCGACGGGATTTTTGTCACTACTACTATCAAGAACAGTAGTGCCGAAGTAAATACACAGGTAGTATTACTTAATGAATCGCAGGCTAGTAAAACAGTAGATGTAGTACAAACGGTAGTGAATGCTGCTGGAAAATCTATTGCCAGTAATACTATAAAACAAATAACTGTATTTCCTTATCAGCAAAAAGAAGTAGTGGTCGCTATTCCAGTACCTAATCCATCATTATGGTCACTGGATGATCCTTATCTGTACAAGTTAATTACTACGGTGATGGATGGCGGAAAAACAATAGACCAATACGAAACTTCCTTTGGCATTCGCACCTTTCGTTTTGATGCAAATAAAGGCTTTTTCCTCAATGGTAAGAATATAAAAATCCACGGCACCAATAATCACCAGGATCATGCCGGTGTGGGAGTAGCCATGCCCGATGCTTTGCAGGAATACCGTATTAAAAAGTTAAAAGAGTTTGGTTGCAATGCCTATCGCTGTTCCCATCATCCGCCTACGCCTGAATTACTGGATGCCTGCGATAGATTGGGCATGTTAGTAATTGATGAAAATCGTTTGATGGGCGTTAGTAGTACGCACTATAATTATATGCAACGATTTATGCTACGCGATAGAAACCATCCCAGTATTATTAGTTGGAGCATTGGTAATGAAGAATGGGGTATCGAAGGAAATGACCTGGGTGCCAGCATCGCGACTAGTATGCAGACTTATGCCAAATCTATTGATACTACCCGCGCTATTACTGCCGCTATTAGTGGTGGCTGGCAAAAAGGTATTTCTAATGTAATTGACGTGATGGGGGTTAATTATATTGGACAAATTAATACGGACGAACACCATGCGGAATTCCCCAATCAGCCGATGTGGGGCACCGAGGAAGGCAGTACCCGCGCCACAAGAGGTATTTATGTAGATGATCCAGTACGCCACTACCTAGCCGCGTATGACCGCAAGCCAAACCCCAGTTTTTATAGTATTGAAGATAGTTGGAAGTATTATGTAGCGCGTGATTATTTAGCCGGTATGCTCATCTGGACTGGTTTTGATTATCGGGGAGAGCCGTCGCCTTTTGGCTATCCTTCCACTGGTTCTTTATTCGGCATGATGGATCAGTGTGGCTTCCCAAAAGATAACGTGTACTATTTAAAATCATGGTGGACTGACCAAACCACGCTGCATATTCTGCCGCACTGGAACTGGAAAGGCAAAGAAGGAACGGAAATATCGGTATTAACTTATAGTAATTGTGAGGAAGTAGAATTATTATTGAATAAAAAAAGTCTTGGCAAACAGGTCATGCCGCGTAATGGTCATCTGGAATGGAAAGTAAAATATCAGCCCGGTATATTAGAAGCAATCGGTTATAAAAATGGCAAAAAAATCGCTACCGATCAAGTGCAAACTACTGATGAACCTGCGTCCATAAAATTAACTGCCAACCAATCCAGTATTAAAGCCGATCAGGAAGATATAGCAGTAATTGCACTAGAAGTGAACGATAAAAACGGCCTGCACGTACCTACTGCGGATACGGAGATTAGTTTTACTTTAACTGGCCCTGGCAAGATCATCGGCGTGGGAAATGGAAACCCTACCTCTCTAGAAGCAGATAAATATCTGGAAAAAATACAGACCGTAGCATTAGAAAATCTAAAAGAAAAGATCGTCACTAGTTTTGATAATCCCGCTGAAATCGCGCCTGATTACGATGATTCCAGATGGAACGCTGCATTTAAAGACGAGCGAACAGAAGCCTTTGGTCAGTCAGCAAAAGCGATTATTTACCGTTGCAATTTTGACTTGCCCAATATAAAGGAAACACAAATTACCCTTTTTTACAAACCCATTGGCCAGCAACAATCCATTTATATCAATGGGAAATTAATCGCCGCCGATGTAAAAGAGACTGCTTCCAATACTGCATTTACTATTGATAAATCCATGCTGCACAGTGGCAAAAATAACCTCACCATTGAGGTCGTGCCTTTACTTAAAAAAAGACAATGGGATGTAATCAATATGGATCCCGGTACTATACAAATAATCACCGCAGCACCCGTCTGGAAGCGCAAATTATTCAATGGTTATGCACAGATAATTGTACAATCTACTGGAAAACCCGGAGCGATAACCGTCACTGCTACCGCCGCCGGATTAAAACCAACCGTCTTAAAAATTGAATCCGCTGCCGCTCCACAACGCGCTGCGATGCCGGGCAATTATTAGCCGCGCTGTGTGGATATAGCAGGCGTTGAGAGGCCTCCTTACGCCTTACCTCCTTTCGCTGTGACTATGGCAGTTAAAAAAGGCTGTGAAGATATTTTAGCCCAAAAATACGAACTCTCCGGTGTCGTTATTTTCAATGTGGTACAATATGCCTGCCTGCAAGCCCTGGCACGTGGTGATAATTCATTGCAGGAAAATGATTCGCGCGAAGGGATTGCCTGGAATTCAATAAAGAAGGAAAAGTGGCTCCATGAAAACATTTCTGCTCATGCAAGCATATTTTGAGGCATGAAGTTTTATTATACCCATAAACTCCCCACTTTTGGCCCTTAATAATTAATAAATCGCCTCCTATGCTCGCCATGCTGCAAGTTGTTATCGGTCTCGTGTTCGTCATGCTGCTTTTTAGCCTGCTGGCTTCCACGCTTTTGGAATTTATCGCCGGTTTTCTGTCGCTGCGTGGCAAACAGCTGGTGGAGGCTATTCAGAGCATGGTCGGCAGTCAGGTAGGCCAACAATTTATTCAACATCCTTTTTTTCGGCAACTGTCTATCGGTTCGCGCGAAAAAGCAAAAGTGGGGCAGACCGAAGAAACCCTTCCTTCGTATATCAATGCCGGGACATTCAGCAGTATTTTGCTCGATTTGCTGCAAATAGACACCACCGAACAACTTGAGGAACGCATTAATGTCATGCCCGAAGGAAGCCTCAAGACACTCGTTCGCTTTCTGTATCGCCAGGCTGGCGGCGATGCACTGGTATTCAAACAAAAAGTGGAGGGCTGGTTCAATGAAGTCATGGATCGCGCCTCGGGGACGTACAAGCGCAGTTCGCAACGCTGGCTGTTCTGCATTGGGCTGCTGATCGCCGTGATTTTTAACGCCGATGCGCTCATGATTTATCACAACCTGTCCATGAGTTCCACGCTGCGCGATGTAGTGACCGAAGCCGCTGGCAGTTATGTGAACAACAATCCGGAGCCGCAAGCACCCAACCTTGATTCGGCCAATGTGGATGTGGCCCGTGCGCAAATTGGTAAGCTCATCAATGAAAATATTGAAGCCCTAAAGTCGCCGCTGGGTCTTGGCTGGACAAATATGGACGCACAGAACGTGGATGTGATGTGGTGGCTTTACCGGGTTATCGGTTGGCTCACCACGGCTTTGTCCATTTCACTGGGCGCCACATTTTGGTTCGATATTTTGAAAAAACTTGTCAATATCCGGGCCTCTGGTCCAGCACCGACTGCCGCGCCATTGACGACCACCACTGTCACCCAGACCACACCCGCTGCCGCGCAAACGGTGATGAGCAGTGGCGGTGCCCTCACTGCACCGCCTGCCGATAGTATGTACGAGCGGTCGAGTCGAAGCGTGTCCAAGCCGCCCGAACCGCCAAAACCTGATAACCGCCTCTGAGTAGCTGATCAGGTATTTAATGAAAAAGGGGATGACTTTCCGGCAAAATTCCGGTGGATTAGTCGTTCCAAACTTCTCTAACCCTCTGTAATATGTACAAAGTCAAATACGGTGGAAAAAACGGCAAGACCGTCAACCTGGTGGAAAGTAAAGACATGGTCGCCATCCGCACCAAAAACGACGAGGAACTGAAAGACGTGGCGATGAGCCGCGAAAGCCGGGCACTGATTCAGGATAGCACCGAAGTGGCCGCTTTTCCCGAAGCGGGCGTCACCATACGCCGGGTCAACGACGAAGGCCCGGCTTCCAGCGTCACTCGCCGCGACGAAACGCGGGCTGCGCTCAAACAGGAAGACAATATCCGTTTTGCCGGCCGCGTCTTACAAGATGCTAAAACCGGCGAAGTAATGCTGTACACCGAGAACTTTTTTATCAAGTTCAAAGACGATATTCCGGAGGCGGAATGCCTGTCCATGATTGAAAAATACAAACTAAAAATCAAGAGCAAACTGGCGTTTGCCGTCAATGCCTGGTTTGTGGAAGCCAACGAAGGCACGGGTCTCCAAGTATTTGAAATAGCCGATAAACTCTTGAAAGAAAGGCCAGTAGAGTACTGTCACCCCGAACTGGTGCAGGAGCGACGTTTCAAAACCATTAATCCGTTACAGTGGCATTTGGCCAAAACCACTATCGGAGGCGTACTCGTGGATGCCCACATTAATATAGAAAAAGCCTGGCAAATCACGCGCGGCAAGGGGGTGTCCATCGCCATTATTGATGACGGTATCGACGTAGATCATCCCGCTTTTGCCGGGCGTATCCGCGATCCTTTCGACGCTACGGAGAGCAACGACAATCCGCGCCCAAAGACCAAAGACGACAACCACGGCACTGCCTGCGCGGGCATGGCTTGCGCCGGGGGACTGCCAGATGGCACCAGCGGCACGGCTCCCGAAGCCACGCTCATTCCTATTCGTTTGCAGAGTGGTCTGGGCAGTATGGCCGAAGCCAATGCTTTTGCCTGGGCCGTTGATCATGGGGCCGACGTGATTTCCTGCTCCTGGGGCCCCGCCGATGGCGAATGGTGGAATCCAGCCGACCCCGTCCACCAGCGACAAACACTGCTGCCCGATAGCACTCGCTTGGCGATGGAATATGCGCTTACCAAAGGCCGCAGTGGTCGCGGTTGCATCATCCTTTTTGCTGCCGGCAATGGCAATGAAGATACCAGGAACGACGGTTACGTGACCTATCCCGGTGTAATCAGTGTGGCGGCCTGCAACGATACCGGGCGGCGCAGCGTGTACAGTGATTACGGCGACGCAGTCTGGGTCTCTTTCCCCAGCGGCGATTATGCCTGGCAACCTTTCAATCACGCCGCGCCACTCAGTCAAGGTTTGTACACGACCGACCGCTTGGGCGAAGCAGGTTATAGCACAGGGGACTACATAGGCACTTTCGGTGGCACTTCCGGGGCTTGTCCAGGTATGGCGGGCGTAGTGGCTTTGATGTTGACGGTCAATCCAAACCTGCGCCCTACGGAAATCAAGGACGTGATTCGTCGCTCCTGCGTACGGATAGACGATGCTAATGGCGATTATAATGCCCAGAACCACAGCGTTTGGTACGGTTACGGGCGCATTGATGCTGGTTTGGCGGTGCAAAATGCCCAACAGGCGAGTCAGGTTACCATAGAAGGAAGCGTGAAAATGGCCAATCTGGGCGACCAGCCGCTGTTCACGGGCGGCCTCACTGGCCCATTTCCCGCTTCTCCAAAAGTACTTGGTATTCGCCTGAAAGTAGGTACTCAAACTAAGGGCTTGAAAATCAAGTACAAAGCCAACGTGCCTGGTTTGGGTATCTTAGAAAATCCAAGCGAAGGTGCCTACATCGGTACGGCCAATGGTCGCCAACGGCTGATCGGTTTCTCTGCCGAACTGGAAGGCACTGCCGCCAGCGATTATACCCTGGAATACGCGGCCCAATTAAAAGGCAGTACTACGATGGCCACTGCCAAAGACGGTGGCTGGTGTGGCACAGACAAAAAAACGGGTAAAACCATTGAAGCGATTGCGGTGGCACTGCGGGTGAAAGCAAAATAGCATTTTAAGCATACAGGACGCTATTTGTAGGATAAAGGCATAAAAATCCGGTACATCCGCGTTTCTTTGCGGCCTTAAATCTGTGAATTCCGCTTCCATGCTCGACCTTTTTACCCAGTTTTTTGACTTTATCCGCCACCTCGATGTCCACCTCGAAACTCTGATGCAGGAGTATCAGTGGCAGACGTATTTTATTTTGGCACTGATTATTTTTTGCGAAACGGGCTTGGTGGTCACGCCTTTTTTGCCGGGTGATTCGCTGCTTTTTGCTGCTGGTGCTATCATTGCCCGGACCGACATTTTAAATGTCTGGCTGCTGATTCCGCTCTTGTTTATGGCCGCTATTCTGGGGGATAATACCAACTATTTTTTTGGTAGATATTTAGGCAAATCCGTTTTTACCCGCGACTACTGGTTTATGAAGGAAAAATATGTCCTTCAAACCCAGGAATTCTATGAAAAACATGGGGCGCGTACTTTGGTGCTGGCCCGTTTCATCCCTATTGTGCGCACCTTCGCACCGTTCGTGGCCGGCGTGGGGAAGATGGAATATCGCCGTTTTATTACTTACTGCGTGATCGGCGGCATCGTTTGGGTCACACTATTGACCTTATCCGGCTATTATTTTGGCCAACTACCCTTTGTCAAGAAAAACTTTGAACTAGTCGTACTGGGCGTGATTGGCCTTTCGGTGCTGCCGGTCGTGGTAGAGTTTATACGCAGTAGAATGAATAAGAAAAAGGTGGCTTAACTGAAAGTGCCAGATCGGATTTTTACGTCTTTATAATCGGTAGCCCAGTCGAACTCCCAGAATACCAGCATAGTCTTCCAAACGCTCATTTTCAAAAAAACCATGGTCGAAGCCTATACTGGCTTCTAGCAATATATGCTTGCCAATCAGGTATTTGTACCCGGCTTGCAAACCAGCCGCCAGCCGAAGTTGCCGATTGCGTTGATAATTATTTCCAATACTATAATTGCTTATAAACAAGTAATCGTAATCGTGGTCGCGTCGGGAGATGAGTACGTCTTCTCGCATATATCCACCGAGATATAAACCAGTTCCATTGCGTTTTTTTGAAAAAATAATTACTTGGCAGCAACGGTCGCAATCAACACTTGCTGATTGACATAAATATAAGTCCCCATGGCTTCCGGCTCTGTACTGGTCGTAGGAACATAGTAAGTCCCCTTTTCTGACCATCTACACCAAGTACCTGCTTCTATACCCAAACGGCCTCCCGGATTAAACTCATAAGCAAGATGAGCAATGTTTACAAATGGCGTTAAGATGTCTGTCTTTAACTCATGTAATTTTTGGCCAAAAGCGAAGGACGTAGCAAGTAGGAAAGCGAGGGAAAGGATAAAGCGCATAGTTGGATTTTTCTAAATCTATACTAGCAAGACACTGTGTAGTACGCTGTCGCTGCCCTTGCGAAAATTTAGTTTTCCAGTTGATAAGGAACGCTTTCAAAATAAAGGTACAGAAGACTGGGAGATTGTAGTGTGTACGATGATGTATTCCGCGATGTGGACAGTTTCCGACAGAATGACAAAGGCGGCGTGTTCTGTGACGTATGCTACCACATGGTGTACGCCGCTTTTGTCATCTTGACGAGAACCGTCCACGTCGCGTTTTTTGTCCTTTTATGCCCTTAGGAATCGTTCCTAACCATTACCTTGACAGGAAAAAATTCCGAAACGTTTCTAATTCCTCTATTTCCTGACTAATAAAACGCTCAAAAAGCCGCTCACCAACTTGTGCTTTCAAGGCCGAAATACCCACATCAATCAGCCGAAGACCCTGTGGAGTCAGCAAAATGTTGTCAAAAGTCAATCCCGGCATATCAGAAGGTCGCCGCAGGTCACGATGGACAAAACCGGCACGATGCAACTGGCGTAATTCATCTTCAAAAACGTCCAGCATCAGTTCCCTTTTCTCAAATTCATAGGCTCGAAAATCCCAGGGAAACAGGCGTTCCATCACCAAAACCTCACCTTCCTCGCCAAAAACATCGAGGCGGATAAACTTGACCACCAAACCATTAACGGCATTGGCAAATTTCATTTTATCCGCCTCGGAACCAATGTCAGAGCGGGTGTCGCCAGTAAAAATCTTACCAGCCTCCGTTTCCGACAGGGCAATGACTGTATTATTAAATCCTGTGGAAAGAGTACGCGGATACCTTTTGGTCATTAAGCGTTTTTACCAATACAATTCAAATCTTCAAAAGCCTGTTTCAGGCGCGTAACGAAGGTTTTTTCGCCTTCGCGCAACCATACGCGCGGGTCGTAGAATTTCTTGTTCGGCTTGTCGTCGCCGTCGGGGTTACCGATTTGGTTTTGCAGATAACCTTTTTTGGCTTCGTAATAATTGCGAATACCTTCCCAAAACGCCCACTGCATGTCGGTGTCGATATTCATTTTCACCGCGCCATATTCAATGGCTTCGCGAATTTCGCTTTGCGCCGAACCGGACCCACCGTGGAACACGAAGTTGATCGGTGTTTTGCCAGTCAAATTCAGTTTTTCGCGTAAAAACTCCTGCGAATTTTTCAGGATGATCGGTTGCAGTTTCACGTTGCCGGGCTTGTACACACCATGCACGTTACCAAAAGCTGCTGCAATAGTGAAGTTCGGGCTGATTTTGCTCAATTCTTCGTACACATAAGCGACCTCTTCGGGCTGCGTGTAAAGACGCGAGGAATCTATATCGGAATTATCCACCCCATCTTCTTCGCCGCCCGTCACGCCGAGTTCGAGTTCGAGGGTGATGCCCATTTTATTCATGCGCTCAAAATAACGCATACATATTTCCACATTTTCGTGGAGCGGCTCTTCGGACAGATCGAGCATGTGGCTGCTGTACAGTGGGAAGCCGTTTTTTCTCATAAAATTTCTCACCTGCATCCAGCAAACCGTCCATCCACTTAATGATGTTCAAAGCGCAGTGGTCGGTATGCAGAATGACCGGCACGCCGTAGGCTTCGGCCATCGCATGGACGTGTTGTGCGCCGGATACACCGCCCGCTATGGCCGCTTTTTGGCCGTCATTGGAAAGGCTTTTACCCGCAAAAAATGCTGCACCGCCGTTGGAGAACTGGATGACCACCGGGCTATTCAGGGCAGCGGCGGTTTCCAGCACCGCATTCACGGTGTTGGTGCCAGTGACGTTGACCGCCGGAAGGGCGAAATTGTGTTCGTTGGCGTAATTGAACAGGTCGGTAACTTCTTGTCCATGCAGGACACCCGGGCGGAAACGAGACATTGCTTAGTTATGAGTTATAAGTGATGAGTTATGAACCAGCAACTTTCGGAAAGTCCGGTGCATCTGGAATTGGCCAAAGGTAGTGGAAGCGAAGGCTATTTCTCCAAAAACACCCTTTGAATCGTTGCCCTATCTTAACAAATTATCGATCCGATGGATTTTTCAAGCCCTTCCGTAATCGTTCAACGGTCCCTTCCAAGCGATTTTGCCGTGTTTTTTCCTGTTTGGCAGTGATAATCCATTCCACGTATTCCCGCCGATGGGAGAATGCCAGACTATCAAAAGTCGCCTTTTCCATGGGG
>CBDFMU010000015.1:0-62531 GCA_965249785.1 Saprospiraceae bacterium
TAGTTTGCGCGGAAAGTTCTGGCAGGATCGGAAAGAGATTCCGTGGTAACCTCTCGAATTACAAAATAATGACAAATTACCCTTTTTAGGGTAGGCGAAAAGTCATTTTTGGCACTAATCTTGTATTGATGTAAGCATTCTTGCTCGCACCATAGACTCTAATGTAATCCGTCCGGTGACGCAGCGTAATACGCCTTACTTGTCGGTTTTCTATTTGTTTTTCTCTTGCCCTGTGCTTTTAGAAACTCATCTCCTGCTGGTTCTGAGCAGATGAATTCCACTGTAATAAGGTCATGTGCAGTAGCGACGGCTTTACCCGTCATACGCTTATATTTTGTAGTGGCGGTTGAGTCCGCCAATACGTACAAGTCATGTCCGCTCATCATGGGCGTTGCCATAAAGAAGTAATCGGTTTTTGGGATGTCCTCTTCCGCAGCAACTGTGGAGGGGGATTTTTTTTGTGAGAGAGGTGAGAAAAGTGAGAGAGTAAGAGGCCATCTAGTTCCCTCACGTCTCTCCCCCTCTCATATCTCTCACGCTTTACACCTTCAGCCACTTATCCAGCCAGCTGAAAAACGTGCGCTGCCAGAGAATGCTGTTTTGCGGCTTCACTACGTGGTGACCTTCATCAGAGAAATAGAGAAATTCCGATGGAATCCCGCGCAGTTGTGCTGCCTGGAATGCCTGCATGCCTTCGGTGACCGGAATTCGGAAATCTAACTGGTTGTGAATCACCAGAATAGGCGTGTCCCAATTTTGCACGAAATGGTGCGGACTGAATTTCTGGTAACTCAGCGGCTGCGGTATTTGCCAGGGTGCGCCGCCGAGGTCGTGGTTGGCAAACCATAATTCCTCCGTACTGGCATAAAAACTTTCCAAGTTGTAAATACCGCAGTGGGCCACAAAAGCCTTGAAACGTTTCTGGTGATTGCCCGCCAGCCAATACACCGAATAGCCTCCGAAACTGGCTCCAGCCGCCGCCATCCGATTGGCATCTACGTAAGGGAGTTTGGCAGCATAATCCGTAGCGGAAAGCAGGTCTTGCATGGCCAGGCCACCCCAGTCGCCGGAGATTTCTTCGTTCCAGTAAGTGCCCGCGCCGGGCATACCACGACGATCGGGCGCGACCACGATGTAGCCATTGGCAGCCATTAACTGGAAATTCCAGCGGTAAGAAAAGAACTGGCTCAGCGACGACTGCGGCCCGCCCTGGCAGTACAAAATCATTGGGTACTTCTTTTTGGCATCAAAATCGGGCGGAAAGATCATCCACACATTCAGGTCTTTACCATCTACGGTTTTCACGGTGCGTCGCTCTACGTTGCCTTTGGCGATGTCGGCCCAGGGTTTTTTGGTCGCGTCCGAAAGAGCTTTGGCTGCGCCGGTTTCTGCATTCACCGCAAAAACTTCGGTGGGCGCAGACATCGAATAGCGCGTGGCCACCAACATATTTCCCGCCACTTTCAGGGCGGTGTAGTCATGTTGCCCTTCGGTAATACGGCGGATTTTTTTGTCGGCCACCGTGATTTGGTAGAGTTGATAGGTAAAATTTTCGGCACTCAAAAAGTAAAGGGATTTGCTGTCGGCGGCCCATTGTGGGCTTTTGGCCTCAAAATCCCAGGCAGTAGTAAGTTCCGTGCGCTCCTGGGTAGCAGTATTCAGGATCATCAGGCGAGTGCGGTCGGATTCGTAGCCAGCGCGGGCCATACTTGTCCAGGCGAGATAGTGTCCGTCGGGCGAAAAGGTGGGATCGAGATCGTAGCCGGGCAGATCGGGCGTGGCGTTCATGGTTTTGCCAGCAGCCACATCATAGAGCCACAGGTCAGAATTGGTGCTTTTAGCTTCCTCGGTGCCATTCAGTTTGCGACAAGCATACACGATAAAACGACTGTCAGGACTCCAGGTGATCTGTTCCATGCCGCCGTCGGGGGGGATTGGGCTGTCGAACCGTTCATTCATGATGTTCTTAGGCGTGCCCAGTTTTCCATCGGCATAGCTGGCTATAAACAGGTTGCTGTATTTGCCGTCGCGCCAGGTTTTCCAGTGGCGATAAAACAGGCCGTCTATGACTTTGCCGGTGGTATTTTTCAGGTCAGGATTTTGGTCAATTGCGGAAGGATCCAGCTGAACATCCCGGGCAAAAACAATAGATTGGCCGTTGGGAGCATAGTGGAATCCGTTGAGTTCCAGGTCACTAATCAATGAAGTGCCCGCCCGGCCCGACAAACTAATTTCGTACAATTTCCCGTCGCGCAAATAACCAATACGGTCGCCGCTGGGGTGAAATTCCGCATCCGAACAGTTTTGGTCTGGCTCGGTGAGGGCACGCGTATCGCCACTGGCCACATTGACGAGGTACAGGACACGGGTACTTTTATCAGTGGTCAGGTTGTAATTCTGTACGCCATATACTGCCCATTGGCCGTTGGGCGACACGGCATCCAGGCCAACCCGACCGATCTGCCAAAGCAATTCGGGAGTGAGTTTTTGATTTTGAGCAAACATAGAAGGGACAAAAATCATCAGGAACAAAAAGGAGAAAACGTGGTGCTTCATATAAGAAAAATGTTTGGTTAAGACAACGTAGATGTAAGGTTAAGTACTCTATTTTGCGGCGACAAAATCGCACTATTCATCAAACTAAAACGAAATGTAATGAAAAAGTACCTCGCCGAGTTTATCGGCACTTTCTTTTTTGTATTGGTCATCGTCATGACGGTCAACAATGGTACGGGTGCCCTGGCGCCGCTCGCCATTGGATCGGCCCTAATGGTTATGATCTATGCAACCGGCCATATTTCCGGGGGACACCTTAATCCAGCTGTATCGCTGGCCGTCATGTTGCGGGGTAAGCTCTCCCGTCAGGATTTCCCTTATTACGTCATCGCCCAGTTACTGGGCGCAGCATTGGCTGCACTGATTGCCTCGTTTCTGCTGACCAGTGGCGGCGGACCGGCTCCCGAACCTCGTGCCCACGATATGCTGCCAGCATTACTGGCCGAATTTTTCGGCACTTTTGCCTTGGCATTTGTGGTACTAAACGTAGCAACTACGCAAACTAACGCTGGCAACTCGCATTACGGCCTGGCCATCGGCTTCACCGTCCTGATCTCGGCCTATGCCTTGGGCGGTATTTCCGGTGGTGCTTTCAATCCCGCTGTGGCAGTCGGTATTTCCGTCGGCAACATCGTGCCTTGGAGCGACATCTGGATTTATCTGGTCGGCGATCTGCTCGGTGCGGCAGCGGCAGCCACGGCATTTCAGGTAGTGTACGGGCAGCAAGACTGATAGCCTTTAAAAATTTAATAGCGTAGCATTACAACCAACCAACTTTAAGTGCGTAGTAATAGAGTGCCAGGAAAACGGAGCGAGCTACACCAGGAAGACCGATTTTAGATTTTGTATCGGTTTTTATTGGTCGCTCCGTTTTCCTGTTTTTTAATTGTAGTCAACGTGGCGTGCTTTTGACCAGCATGAATTTATATTGGGCTGAGGATACTAAGTTGTTTTGAAGATTGGAGTATTCGATCAATTACCTGATTATGATGTGTTTTGATCGAATCTTCCAATAATCGCATCAACTTATTTTACAATGTACTAAACCACTCTAAACCAACCACAACCACTCACTAATCAACCCAATCTATGCGCATCATTGGCCAGATCGAACACCCAACCCTGAAAATCACCGTATTCAAAACGGGCGAACGGATCAGCGTCAAATTCGAGAACGAGGGCTACGAACAAACCTTCAAACTCGGCCAGGAAGACCCACTGGCTACGCTGAGCGGTGTACAACAATGGGCCGATGCCGAGCTGCTGCAAGCGGTGCAAAACACCTTCCAGCAAATGCACCGCGCCCGTCTGGCAGCACAAATCCGGGCGTTCCCACCTCCCGAAGCGGTCATTTTTGAGGACATTATTTGATGTTTTCGTATTGGTGCGAAGCGCGTCTTATGCTTTTCGTACATTGCACCCTCAATTTCCGACCATTCATTTTAAAATCCGTTAGCAGTTTACCATGAAAAAATTGCTTTTTACCCTCTTAATCATTTTTCCAAGCCTGGTCTTCGCGCAAACTGGCAAGCCTGTCCGTCCGCTTTTTGACAAAAAAACCATTGGCGAGGTGCGTCTTACGTTTGCCAATAAAAACTGGGTGGACGCTCTCGACTCCATGCGCGTGTATGGCATGGGGCTGATGAACGCCAACGTCACCATAGACGGTGCCAAATACGAGGGCGTAGGCGTACGCTTTCGGGGCGACAAATCCTACCAGACGGGCCTGAAGCGCAATCCCTTCACCATCAAACTGAACAACACGAATACTGCCCAAAATCACCAGGGCTACACTTCGCTGAAACTCTCCTCGGCACTGCGCGACCCTAGTATGGTACGCGAAGTATTGTACCAGGAAATTGCTGGCAAATATATGCCCACGCCGCAGGCCAACTACACCAAACTGTACGTGAACGATGAGTACATCGGCATTTTTGTCAATGTAGAAAGCGTTGATAAGCAATTTGTTACGTCTCACTTCGGCTCCAGCGGTAACGCTTTTTTCAAAGCCGGTGTGGACTACAAACCCGAAACGCCCACGACTTGTAAACAGAATATCTATGGGTCGCTGGAGTATGAAGACAACGTAGAATGTTATAAAGGCAATTTTGAAATGGCTTCCGAGGGCGGCTGGAACGAACTCCAGGAGCTGACCAAAGTGCTGAACAGCGATCCCACTAAAATCGAGCAAGTGCTCGATGTGGATAACGCCCTCTGGATGCTGGCATTGAACAATGTAATGGTCAACCTGAGCAGCTATTCCGGCAGCCACAGCGTCAATTATTACTTGGTCAAAGACGGCAACGGACGCTTCCAGACCATCCCGTGGGACCTGAACCTGGCTTTTGGCTCTTACAAAAATACGGGCGAAGGCAGCGATCTGGAACTCAAGGATTTGCAGGCACTTGATCCATTGCTCCACGCTGATAACGCCCTCAAACCGTTGATTAGCAAACTGTTGGCTGATGCACTGAACAGGAAGATCTACCTCGCCCACGTCCGCCAGATCGTCGAAGAAAATTTCGGGAACGGAGCCTACGAAAAGCGTGCTCAAGAGTTGCAGGGCATGATTGTCGTACCTTTCAACGACGACAAATACAAGGCGTATACCCTGGACGATTTCAAGCGCAGCCTCCGCGAAACGGTGGGTAAAAAGAGCAAAATACCCGGCATCGTCGAGCTGATGAGCAAGCGCGCCAAGTTTCTGAAAAATTACCCGGAACTCACGGCTCTGCCTTCGGCAGTGACCGATGTGAAGGTGCAGGGGCGTGGCAAATTTGAGAATCAAAAACTCAACTCCTTTCGCATCACTGCCCGCGCCGACCGCTTCCCAAAACGGATGTTCCTATATTATCGCTTGGATAGTAAAAAGCCTTACACGGTGATGCCGATGAACGAAGAAGCCTCCACGGAGGTGCCTTCCGGCGTAAAAGAGTTCTCGGCTACTGTAGATGGCCAATCGGCCGACGCAGTGCTGGATTATTACCTGTTGGCTGAAAATCCAGGTAGCGTGGTCTTCGCGCCACCGAGTTACATGAGCAAGTCCTACAAAGTGAAATTGAGCGACTTGAACAAGTAACGGTCGATATAACAACTATTTTGGACAAAAATAAAAACCACCGGAAGCGCGTTTTGTGCCGCCGGTGGTTTTTTTGTTATTTCGCCGACTTTTTAAGTAAGGAGACAGTATTAAGGGAACAGGAGGAAGTTTTTAGATTATTGATCATCAATCATCTGTAATAACCTCAAATATTAATCAACTCTATCCTGCTACTTAAAAGGGCAAATAATGCGAATCATGGATTTGGCTGAGTAAGTAGGTTGAATGTCAAGTACTTAGACCTGTCAGGATATTTTTTGGAAACCTGGCAGGCCTGGTCGCTAATGCACCTGAAAATCAGTACTCATTTTTAACCCATGATTCGTTATAAACAAGCAAAAAACTTTAAGCAAAAAACGCAGCGACATCCTATCACCTTTTGCCTTTGCCTTTTTGCTCCATTTGCAGCGACATCCTATCACCTTTTGCTTTGCCTTTTTGCTCCATTTGCTCAATTGCCTTTGCTTTTTTGCTCATTGCTTACCGCTCTCACTATGACTATTCGCCACTTTTTATTTATTTTTATCGGCATCACCGTGTCGTTTTTTGCCCCGTTGCAGGCCCAGGATTTTTATAACGCCAGTGTGCAGGACGTGCGCGTTGATCTTCCCTACCGCAACTTTGATTTCAAACTGGATTCTTTAAAAAAAGCGAACCCGGAAGCCCGGCTGGTTGGCTCGGTCACGATCAATGGAACTCGCTATGATGGTGCTGGCGTGCGTTACAAGGGCAACAGCTCCTACTACCGCACCCGCAACGAGACGTTGAAAAAACTGCCGTTCAACATCAAACTGGATTTTCAAAACAAGGCCAACAAACTCCACGATGCCTACACGACGGTGAAGTTGTCCAACGCTTTTCTGGACCCAAGTTTCATTCGCGATCCGCTGGCTTACGAGATTATCCGTAATTATATGCCTGCGCCGCTGTGCAATTTTGCTCGCCTGTCGGTCAATGGCAAACCCTATGGGCTCTACGTCAACACGGAGTCCATTGACAAGGCTTTTATCCAAAAACATTTTGGCACTACAACGGGCCAAATTGTCAAATGCGACCCGGACAACTGGCAGCGAGTCCGTAGCCAGAGCGGTTGCCCCAAAGGGGAAAATGCTTCGCTGGCCTACCTGAACGACAATGCTGGATGCTACGACGCTTTCTATGAAGTAGAGGACGCGACCGCCTGGAAACCGCTGATGAACCTCATTACGATACTGAACAAGACGCCTGAAAAGATCGAGACAGTACTGGACGTAGACCAGACCCTGTGGATGCTGGCACTGAATAATGCCCTTGTTAACCTCGACAGCTACAATGGTTCGCTTTCGCATAACTATTATCTGTGGATAGACACTACCGGGGTGGCCCATCCGCTCATTTGGGATTTGAATATGGCGTTTGGCGGCTGGCGGCGCGATTTCAGTTTTCAGGAATTAAAGGACGATGAATTGATCCAGTATTCGCCGCTCGCTGAAATGGATAATCCGAAAAGGCCCTTGATTTCCAAACTGTTAAAAACTCCGTTGTATCGCAAAATCTATCTTGCTCACCTGCGCACCATCGTCAACGAGCAACTGAAAACGGGTAAAGTCATCACCCGCGCCCAGGCGATGCTCCACGAAATAGACCCATTGGTGAAACAGGATACCATGAAACTTTACGATTATAAAACGTTTCAGAACTCGCTCGATCAGACGATGGCCGATGGCCCCGACCATGTTATTGGCCTGCGTCAGTTGATGGATAAACGCACCGCCTGGTTGCTCAAACATCCATTGCTGAACAAAGCTGCCCCGACTATTACTGATGTAAAACAAACAAAGTCGGGCGAAAAAATCAAGGTGACTGCCAAGTGTACTGCTGCCAAAAGTGCCTGGTTTTTCTACCGTACCGACCGGATGTTCGCTTTCACGCGCATGGCTATGACCGACGATGGCACGAATGGAGATGCCACAGCGGGCGACGGTATTTATACTGCTGAAGTGGCAGCTGCCAAAGTAAAACAATACTATGTAGCTGCCGAAAGTGAAGAGGCTGCGGCTACCTTTCCGGAACGCGCTTCGTATGAATTTTTGAAAGTGAATTAATGGCGGTTTCTTAAAAAATATTCTGAACCATGCTGCTCGGATTCGTGAGGCGGTGACTGCTAGTCGCCGCCTCACTTTTTACCCATTGTATTGCCGAAGGTGCCTATTTTTGCGCCCTGTTATGAAAAACGACTTTTTAGAAGAACTGCGCTGGCGCGAACTGATCCACGATATTACGCCTGGTCTGGAAGAACACCTGAAAACTGGCCCGATTCGCGGCTACATTGGTTTCGACCCTACGGCCCCTTCGCTGACCATTGGCAATTATGTCCAGATCATGCTGCTCACTTTTCTGCAACGTGCTGGCCATCAACCAGTTGTACTGATGGGTGGCGCGACCGGGCGTATTGGCGATCCCAGCGGTAAAGACAAGGAGCGCGACCTCAAAAGTTTCGACGAACTGGACCGTAACACGGCGCATCAGGTGCTCCAAACGCAACGGCTGCTGGATTTTTCCTCCGCATCGCCCAATCCGGCCATATTGGTGAATAATTACGACTTCTACCGGGACATGAACGTACTGGATTTCCTGCGGGAAGTTGGTAAGTATTTGACTGTCAATTATATGATGTCGAAAGAAAGCGTACAACGGCGTTTGGAGACCGGTATTTCTTTTACCGAATTTAGCTACCAACTGCTGCAAGGCTACGACTTCGTGTTGCTGCATCGCCAGCACGGTATCACCCTGCAAATGGGTGGCAGCGACCAGTTCGGCAACATCACCGCCGGGGTGGAATTGGCCCGTAAAATTGACGATGCCAAGGTCTACGCTGTCACCACGCCCCTATTGACCAAGAGCGATGGCAGTAAGTTCGGCAAAAGCGAGGAGGGCAATATCTGGCTGGATGCGAAGCTGACCAGCCCATATAAGTTCTATCAATTCTGGCTGAACGCCGACGACCGCGACCTGCCAAAATTCCTGCGGTATTTCTCGCTGAAAAGCCGCGCCGAGATCGAGGCACTGGAAACCAACGAAACGCCGCAAACGATCAAACGTATTATTGCTGAAGAGATCACGGTGCGCGTACATGGCCAAGCGGAGTACGAATCGGTGCTGGCAGTATCGCAATTGCTCTTTGATCCTAAGGCTGGGGCGGATACCCTGCATCGTCTGGATGCGCGTACATTGGCCACGGTAGCTGAAGAAATCCCGTCCCCGCTGGTGCATTCAGCGGTGTTGGAAAATGGCGTAGGATTGCTCGACTTTCTGAGTGAACATACTAACATCCTCGTTAGCCGTACCGAGGCGAAGAAAGCGGTACAGAATAATGCTGTTTCGGTTAATAAGCAGAAAATCAGCGACTTAAACACGACGCTTTCTCCCGCCAACCTGCTGCACGGACAATACGTGATGATAGAAAACGGGAAGAAAAACAAGTATCTAGTGCGGGTACGCTAATTATGGCACACCTTTGAGGTGTGCCATAATTGCTATTTTGACAGCAGGCTCCCTGCTTCCAGTAATTGATTTTTCCCACCCTGGTAAAGTACATAGCTAAAACCCGGATGGATGCTGAACGCGCCGTGGCGACCTTTTTTATCCACCGCAATAAAACCGACCTGGGCATCGGGGGTCTCCGCCGCGCATTTGCGGGCAATGCGTTTCACCGCTGTCTCCACGGCTTTTTGGGGATGCGCGCCGCGCCGCATTTCTTCCACCACTAAAAAACTGCCCAGCGTACGGAGCACCAGCTCGCCCAGGCCCGTGGCTGCCGCGCCGCCGACTTCATTATCCACAAACATCCCCGCACCGATGATGGGGCTATCTCCTACCCGACCGTGCATCTTGAAAGCCAGGCCACTGGTGGTGCAAGCTCCAGCGATGCGTTGTTGCTGGTCGAGGGCCACCATACCGATGGTATCGTGTCGTTCGATGTTGATGACCGGGTGATATTCTGCTTTCTTTTTCCAGGTTTCCCAGGCTTGGCGGGCCGATTCTGTCAACAGGTTTTCTTTCTTAAAGCCTTGTTGCAGTGCAAATTGTAACGCTCCTTCTCCGGCCAGGATCACGTGCGGCGTTTTTTCCATGACCTGCCGGGCCACACTGATCGGGTGCATAATATCTTGTAAAAAACACACCGATCCGGCTCGCCCTTTTTCATCCATAATGCAGGCATCGAGCGTGACAAATCCATCGCGGTCGGGCCAACCGCCATAACCAACGCTGGTGTCGTTGGGGTCGGCTTCTGGGATGCGTACGCCCGCCTCTACGGCATCCAGTGCCCAGCCGCCCTTCGCCAATACCTCCCAGGCGGCTGCATTGGCCGGTTCATTTTTCCAGGTGGCGATGACGACTGGGAAAGCATCTTTCTGGGGACGGTCAAAATGCGCAGCCGCATGGCCCCAAAAATCAACACTACCAGCGGCAGCGGAACCGAGTAAGGTGTTTTTTAAAAAAGAGCGACGTGAAGCCATGATTTTTACGTTGATTTGGTTGAATATTAAACTTTTATAACAGTGCAGTATGGTTTTAAAAGGGGCAAACGTATACATCATCAGCAACCAAAATCTGCTTAACTTTCCACAAAAAATCGCAGCATGGTAAAAAGTGTCTTGTTGGCCGGGGTTTTTCTGTCCATTTTGCTGGCCAGCCTGGCCTGTCACCGCCGCGCACAGCCTACCGAAGATCCCAAGGTTTGGAAAAAAATACATCTTGATTTCAAGCATTTGGATGCCGACGGACTAGCCGGGCCACCCAGTGGCAAGGTAGCTGTGAACTACGAATTTTGTATTCCCGCCAGCGAAAAGAACTGGAAAGAAGTGCAAAAAATAGACTCGAGTGCCCGCAAACAATCCGGCAAAGGCCGCGTTGCTTGCCGCGACGACCAGTGGCTGGTGATCGGTTCCACGCATCAGCCGCGCTACCAGCGGGTGTTATATGAGCTGGCAGCTTTGCCCTACGTGGAGCGAATTGAAGAGACGCTTTGGGAATAATGTACAAGGCGGTTGGCCGAAAAATGGAAGATTTGACTAAATGCTTGCCAGGCTATCTTTTGCTCAAATCTTCGCATCCTCAAATACACAAAAAATGCCTGAATCTACCCCCGTTACCGTCCGGGTGCAACAATGGGTTGCCGGGGCGGCGGTTATCTTGTTTTTAGCGAAGCTAGGTGCCTACTTTCTCACGCATTCCGTGGCCGTGCTCACCGATGTGCTGGAAAGTACTGTGAATGTGGTAACTGGATTTACGGGCTTGTACAGCCTGCGCATTGCCGCCAAACCCCGCGACCGCGAGCATCCTTATGGTCATGGAAAAGTGGAATTGCTGTCGGCTTCCCTCGAAGGAGTGATGATTTTAGTGGCTGGCCTGGTCATTATTTTTGAATCTATCAAGAACCTTTTTGCGACCCATGCGGTGCAGCAGCTGGATTTTGGTATTGTGCTGGTGAGCATTACGGCGGCGGTAAATTTTGCGCTCGGTGCCTGGTGCATTCGTACCGGAAAGCAGCGTCATTCCATCGCACTGGAAACCAGCGGACGGCATTTACAGACCGATACCTGGACGACCGCCGGTATTGTGGTGGGCCTGATTTTGCTGCGCATCACGGGTATTGCCTGGATTGATAGCGCGCTGGCGCTGGTGGTGGCCATCATTATCGTGGTACAAGGCTACCAGATCATTCGCCAGACGGTGGCGGGCATTGTGGATGAAGCCGACTTGGAGCTGCTGCAACGTCTTATCGGGGTGCTAAATGTGCAAAAACGGGATACCTGGATGGATATGCACAACTTGCGTATCATCAAATATGGCCCTATTTTGCATCTCGATTGCCACCTGACCGTTCCCTGGTATTTCAATGTGGTGCAGGCCAATGCCGAAGTACAGGCACTCCATGAGTTGATTGAACAAAATTTTCCGCAATCCCTGGAAATGTTTGTGCATACCGATGATTGTGCACCGCCTCACTCTTGCCGCATTTGTTCGTTGTTGGAGTGCCCAGTACGCAAAAGTGCCTTTGAGGGCCGCTTAGATTGGACACTGGAAAACCTGATTCCCAATAAAAAACATGGATTATCAACGACTTGAATAAAAAATGTGGTCAATAGGGGTAATGTGGTCAAGGTGAAAATACCCAGAAAACCGATAACAAATAACCAATAACTGCTCAACCAAAACATGAAAGACACCTTCAGCAATTTTTTTGAAAATGCGAGTTCGATGCTGCGCGAAAAAGCCGCCGATGCTGGTCAGGCGGCCTGGGACAAGACTTTACAGTCCATTGAGAAGTGGCTGGAAGAGTTTCCGAAGCTGGAAGGCTACGGGTTGCGAGTATCCAATTTTGGCTTCGTAGTCGGCATCAGCCCGGCATTGGAAGTAGAATTGCAGGGCGAACACGCCAATTTTTCAGCTGCGCGATTGGCCACTGTTCTCGCCGAAAACAAGTCTGCCAGTTTGGTCGGCATGGTTTTCAACGCGGTGCGCACGGCTTATCGCTTGCACGCCAAGATTGCCAAAGTACCGAGCGAACACCTGACGGTACGTCTGCGACTGGCCATTACGCCGGAAATTTCGGTGTTTTTGGGAAAACCACGGGTGTTATGAAAAGGAGGATTTGAGGAGATGAAGATTTAAGTATTCGATCAATTAATTGATTGTCAAGTGTTTGATCAATTATTCAAATACTCGCATCCTCAAGGAATTTAAATACTCAAAAAATTTCAAGTTTCCTCCCGAAACGGGTGCCGTGGTTGCCAGTCTTCCACTGGTTTCAAGTAGTCCAGAATGGTAGCGGTAAAATTGTTGAACAAACCGTTTTGGTGGCGTACATAACACCACAGATCATGGGCAACGGCTCCAATGGAACTCTTGATTTCCAGGGCAGTACGTGCAAAAACGATGGTGGTACAGCCTGCCGCCAGACTGACTTGTACAATGTCGTACAGAATATTGAGATAAAGCTGAATGTCATGGTTGCGAGCCTTATCGTAGCCGAGAAAATGTGCTTCCATCTCCTTGCCATTCTGGATGGTGGTATAAAAAGCCAGTAATTGGTCGCCCTGATAGTAGGCAAACAGGCGAAAATGATCCCCCAAATCACGTTTGAGCGCAGGCAAATAATATTGGTTGAGGTCTATCATATTGAAGCCCGCGTTCTTGGCGATGTCGCAGTATAGCTGATAGATGCGCGGCAATTCCCGCTGAATATCCGCCAGGGAAAGCTCTCGCCGCTCCACGCCGTCCAGTTTTTTGATGGCCCGTTTGGCGCGGGTGCGGTACTTCGTCGACATGGCTCCGAGGTAAGCCTCAAAATTGGCGAAAGGCAAATCCAGCACCATATTTGGCTGAATATCAAACTCCGTGAAACCTTTTTCGACCAGCCACGCCCCTTGCACCTGTTGAGCGGGAGGAACATCTTTCACCAGAATGACGGGCATTTTTACGCCCTCGCGCCCCATCAGGGCCACCACATCGTCGAGGGCTTTTTCCAGCAGGGCGGCAGCTTTTTTAGGCGCAACCTTTTGATGGTCAAAGTAATAGCCATGTTCTCCCGTTAGCAACAGATTCCCACAGATCAGGATATCAGCAGCGACTTTGCCCGCCACCCAGCGTTTGAACCACTGTGCCAGTCCGTTGAAAAAACAAGGGTCTTTGCTTCCAGCCTGCAGGTCGTTAATATTATCGTCGCCTTTGAAAAACTTAATCTGGCAGAGCGCAACACCCACGGGATCATTGCCCTGGTAGAAAACCAGATAGCCGAAACGCATTCCTTCCGGCGGTTGTGCTTCCACGATGGAGAGGTAGCGGCGCTGCAAAAAAAGATCGTGCGCTGGCGCAGCAGTGTCCCAGTCGCGGCCCGCCGCATCAATGGAACGAAAGAAACTATACCGAAGCGTATCCGAGAGACGCGTAGAAGTGTCGGTCGGAGCAGCATAAGAACTTACGGACATAGAGGTGGATGTCTTTTCGATGGCACAAAAACGCGCGGCGATGGAAATGGTTGTTTTCATAGGCTAATCTGCCATTTTTTAACTTCTGCCAGCGCGGCGTGTTCGTCGGCCCAGCCCATAAGAAGCATGGTACCGATGCCATCGTAGTACAGAAAAAATTGCTCAATAATGTACTGCGCCGCGCTGTAATCGCGATGGAACGACTCCCAATCGGTAGCTCGAATAATCCGCAAAGCTGGATCTACGGGGATAGCCAGCACTTTATGATCCAATTCACCGAGGTCTTTGAGCAGCAGCAGACCGATGGGTTGCACCTCTATCACCGTCCCAGTCGGCAGATGCTCGGCCAGTATCAGTATATCGAGCGGGTCGCCGTCACCCCCGCGATCTTTGTCCATGCGCGTAGACGGCACGAAACCGTAATTCAGCGGATACGACAGAAAATCCACCCGGCGAGTACTCCCATCGCGCACATCCGGTTGAAATTGCAGCAGTTGTTTATTGTATTCATATTTGGTGTTGGTACCAGCCGGTATTTCCACCACGCCTTGCAGGTGGCCATTGGCAGAAAAAGAGGGAAGTGCAAGGTGGTTCATATTGAGATAGCTAATGAAGGACAAATTTCCGGCGACTTGCGGAGAAATAGAAGTTTATTCTTTCTGCTTACCTGAAAATCCGACCGACGCTGCCAAAACTGCTCGCTTTGTCTGCTACACTCCCGTTTATCCCCTCCCTTAAAGCCTTGTGGAGCGCGCTAAAAATTGCCACGAACTAGATCTAACTGATTTAATTTCGGGGATACGGCGTGCCATATCCCCGAAATCATCATTTTTCCAAAACCCCTTTCAAATTGGCCAGACTCTTTGCGTACTCGTCGCCGATCATGTTGTCCATACTTACGAACACTTGCATGAAATTCATGGGGTAATTCATTCGTCCGCTCATACCCCATTTTACTTTGGTTTGTGTGTCTGACAGTGCCTCGGTAGTCATATAAACCGGCGAAGAGGAACCCATCATTCCTTTGAAGCGCAGTTCCGTATCTATCCGGTCTCCATCGGTGATTTGTTTGATTTCCTGTTCTCCATTGCCCATTTTCTTGCTTTCCCAGGCAGAGATAAAACCAACCGTCCCGTCTGTTCCTTGATACGACTGAGTCATATTGGGGTCCATCATATTCCAGGTGCTATAGTTGTTTTGGTTTTTTAGCAGCTTTACGTAGTCAAAAACTTCCTGTTTGGGTTTATTGATCGTGATTTCCCGTTCCAGGGCATAGTCTTTTTTGAGAAATAAAGCGATGACCAGCGGAATAGCAATAAGGATGGCCAGTACGACGAGGATTGTCTTCAAGATTTTCATTTTTTTCGATTTTGTTTTAATGATGAACAGATGAATGCAAAATTTTGACCAAGATAAAGGCAGTTATTCGTCAATAACAGCACTATAAGGCCAATTGGGGGGCAATTTCGACATTTTTTGTTTTAAAATAAACCGACTGCTAAATTTTTGTTAGAAAATAATTTTGGTCAGCGAGACTGGCTGCCCGACCATAAAAAAACCGCCCGACTCTGGGTGGAGCGGGGCGGTTTTCTTATAACCAACGGAGAAAATAACGGAGCTTTGATTTGCGCTGGAATTTCGTGTTAGCGAGCCTAAAAGTGCTGTTACTTTGATGCCAGGACCTCTATCGGCTCGATTTTCGGCGGTTCCGCCAATAGCTCAGCGGCATGAGCCATCAGAGCAGCCGCAATGGGACCGTTCAAGTGTGCCTGGCGGCCAGCATCATTCGGGAAGGTGTCGAAAATCCCGAAAGTGGCATGATCTATACGAATCGCGTACCAAGTAATAGTAGCTGGCTCCTGCTGGGCCAGTGAAAGCGCACCCTGAATAAAATCGGCTACCTGTTGTTCTTTACCGGGCTTGGCTATAAGCCTGACCAGCAATCCTACTTTGCTCATTTTTGAAAGATTTGGTGATAAAAGAAGAGGTTAGAAACAGACCATATACGTGTTGAACAGGGATTCGGGTTTCCTTTCCGTCGAGACCACTTTGCAAAAAAAGGCGAGCCTTTCTGCCAAACGCAGTAGTTTTCCCGTCGTTATTTCTAAACCAGCATCATGTCGAAAACAACATTAGTCTTATTCTGGCTCCTCTGGCTGCTGGATGTACTGGCGGCCCTGTTTGGTTACCGCGAGTTCATCAGCGGCGTATTTGGCCGCTACGCTTCGGCTTCTTCCAAATACGTGACATTCTGGATCGTTTTATTGATCGCCATCCTGTTAATTCTCCGTGGAAGTTTGTATTTTAAAAACCACGAACAGTCGGTGGCAGCGATGATAATAGTGGCAATCCCGTCAGCAGTGGCCTTGCCTTATGGCTTGTTCTGGTCGGTTATTCTGCTGAGCGGGAACAAAAACTGGCGTTGAATCCCGCTAATTTAAACATTTCACCAATACGTCATGTATTTTATTCAATATGCTTTTATGTGCCTGTTCATTGGCACCTCCCTATTTTTTCAGTTGAATGACACCCCCACTCCCGGCGTTTTCTTTCAACTGAATACCTGGGTCTCCTGGGCGTTTCTGCTATGGAGTGGATATGGAGCCAGCCGGGTGATCCTGGATTGCCTGCGCTTGAGCGCACAAAAGCAGATGTCGACGGGGAATGCCTGGCGTGGAGTGTTGCTGGCCGTGCTTCATTTTTTACCTGCCCTGGGAATGTCGCTTTTTATGTTGAAAGAAGGTTTTCTGGGAAAATGACTAATTCAACCGAGGCTGCGAATACAACAACAACGTCTGGTCCCCAAAATACTCCTTAAAGGCCAGCGCAAAACTACCGGCACTGGAAAAACCTACCAATTCAGAAATAACCTGCGGCGAACCAGCGCGTTTTTCCAGTAGCACTTTGGCCTTTTCCAGCCGCATTTCGCGAATCAGCTGCACGGGTTCTTTCCCAGTCAGTGCCTTTAACTTCTTGACGTAGTGCGTCTTCGTCATCTGCAAGTTTTTGGCCATGTTATCGGCCATAAAGTCGGGATCGGCGAGATTTTGCTCGATCATCTGCACGGTACGCGCCAAGAAAGGATCATCAAGCGTGAGGCGATTCTCCGAATAATATAAATGCAAAAAACGCGAGAAATGCTCATGTTTCACCTTGCGGGCATCCAGCAGGCGTTGCACGGAAGCATCGAATTCATCATCAATGACCGGACGGGTGAACCACGCATCGGCCCCGGCACGCAAAGCATCGAGTTTGCCTTCGTTGCCAAAACGGTCGGTGAGCAGCACCACGGGAATGTGGTTCGTTCGCTCCGAGAGTTTGATTTGCCGCGTGATGTCGATGCCGGTTTTGCCGTTCAAAATAGTATCGCAGACAATCAGATCGGGCAGCAAATGATTAGCCAAATGCAGACCTTCCGTATGCGTACTCGCCGTTTCGATCTGAAAGCGGTCGGCGAGCAAAGATTTCAGGTACATCACCACCTGCCGATTGGGTTCGATGAGCAGCGCAATTTGCACCGGTTTCGAGCCGGTATACATGGTGTACGGATCGTGGGCGATGGGCGCAGCGGCCGTGGCCTGTTGCACCGCTTCGATGGATTGGGTCAGCGCATTCTCCTGGGCTTCATGGCGAAGATTGGCTTGCAGCAAGTCCATTTCCAGTTCCCGCCGTTCCATGCGTTTGCGCCAGCGGTCGTTGGTGCGAAAATTCGTAAATAACAAAATCAGGAACAGCAAACCAAGTCCACCCGCCCACAGATAAGCCTCGTCATAATGGATGCGCAGATAGTGCGATTGTTCGGCCATTTCGGTGCGGCGCAGGGCAACCAAAGAGTCGAGGCGTTGTTGCATGCGCAGGGTGTCGGCACGGCGGCGACGTACGGCCACAGAATCCTGGGCGACACCGAGTTGTTGCTGGCATTGGAGGGCGAGTTCGGGGAGTTCCCAGCGGTCACATTCTTTTACTAATACGGCCAGCAGGTTGGCCCGTGTAACGGGATTGGGGTCGTGCAAGGCATCCAGATGGGCTTCGTTGAGAAAACGGGTAGCACTGCGGTCGTCCTCGTTGGCTTTATAAATGCCGGACAATAGGGTGACGGCTTTGGGCGGACACAGGTAGCCGGTTGCGCCGCAGGAAATCGCGGAAACCCTCGGCTTCCACCTGGGCTTGCTCAAAATTAGTCGCCTGCGACAACTGGGTCAGCAGTTGCAGGCGATTGTCGAGTGAATCCTGTATGGCGGTATTTTGCGCAGAAGCCAACCGACTCATTGCAAAAAGCGTCATTAACAAAAACACTAAACGGAATGGACTACACTTCGGCATCGGGAAAAGTTTCAACGCAGCAATTTCAGGCAAAAATAGCAGAATTGCACAAATCCTTTGCCGAAGTGGTGGATTTAACCTTTACACTCGTCAGCACGAGGTCGTTTTTATCTTGTTACTAACTCCATTCGGTTTGGCTGCGCCAAAAAATTCTGGTCCCACGAAATATAGAATGAAGATGAACAAGGTTTGGCTTCGACAAATTCCTCAAAATCGTCCGCACCGATGTACTTTTGCGGTATTCGCTTAACACTGTGAACTATGAAAAAATCACATATTATTGCCATTATCCTCATCGCTGCCGCCATCGGCATCCTGATTTCGGCCAGCAGCGACGTGACGACCTACGCTAATTTTACCCAGGCCGCTGCCAATGGCGACAAAGTAAAACTGGTCGGCCAACTCGTGAAGGACAAACCTGTGGAATACAATCCCGAAGTGGACGCGAACTTCCTCTCTTTCTGGCTAAAAGATGATGCCGGACAAGTGCGTCAAGTGGTGTTGCGGGCCGGAAAACCACAGGATTTCGAGCGTTCCGAGCAGATCGTACTGACTGGCCAAATGGCGGGTGAGCAGTTTGAAGCATCGGATATGTTGCTCAAATGCCCGTCGAAGTATAATGACCAGGAAATTTATGTGCGGTCGGAGAAAAAAGGTTGAAAGGGTTGAGAATGTTGAGAAAAAGGGTTGAGGATGTTGAGTGGCTACGCCGTTGAGAAAGTTGAAAACCATCCTCTATCTCTCTATATTCTCAACTTGCGCAGCAAAATCAACCCTCTCCACATTCTCAACCAATAAACCAATAACAAATTAACCAATAACTATTCCCGGATGGAATACGTCGGAGAACACCTCCTTCCCGGCCAAATTGGCCATTTATGCGCGGTATTGTCTTTCGTGGCGGCACTGCTGGGTACGTTTGCCTACTTTTTTGCTACCCAACATCGCAATCGGCCTGATTTCGAGGGTTGGCGTAATATGGGGCGATTTGCCTTTTTATTGCATGGGCTGGCTACGTTGGCCATCATTGGCAGCCTGTTTTATATTCTGTCCAGCAAATATTACGAGTACCAATATGCCTTTTCCAACGTCTCGAATGACTTGCCGCTGCAATACGTTTTTTCGGCATTTTGGAAAGAGCAACAGGGTAGTTTTCTGCTGTGGAGTTTCTGGCATATTGTGTTGGGCCTGATTCTCATTTTCCGGAGTGGACGGTGGGAAACTTCGGTGTTGGCCATCATCTGTCTGGCGGAGGCATTTATTGCTTCCATGATTCTGGGCATTTACTTCGGCGATTTTCGGCTCGGTGCCAGCCCTTTTGATCTGCTGCGCGAAATGCCGGAAGCCGCCAATGCACCGATTTTCAAGACTGCTGACTACCTCTCGCACATTGACGGAAATGGCCTGAATCCACTGTTGCAGAACTATTGGATGACCATTCACCCGCCCACGCTGTTCCTGGGTTTTGCTTCCACCATTGTGCCTTTTTCTTTCGCGATGTCCGGCCTTTGGCTGCGCGAACACAAAGCCTGGCTGCGTCCGGCACTGCAATGGTCGCTATTTTCCGGGGCCATTCTCGGTACCGGCGTACTCATGGGCGGTGCCTGGGCCTACGAAGCCTTGTCGTTTGGCGGTTATTGGGCCTGGGATCCAGTGGAAAACACCTCTTTGGTCCCCTGGATTGTACTAGTGGCGGGCATTCACACCAACCTTATTGCCCGCGCCACCGGCTATTCCATTCGCAGTACGTATGGACTATATCTGCTGGCCTTCGTGCTGGTGTTGTACTCCACTTACCTTACCCGCAGTGGCATATTGGGCGACACTTCTGCCCACGCTTTCACAGAAATGGGGCTGGGGATGCAGCTCATTTTGTTTATTGGTACATTCTCCGTGCTGGCGTTAGGTCTCTGGGCCGCTCGTTATCGCAGCGTACCGGAGATAAAGGGCGAAGAAAGCACGACTGCCCGCGAGTTTTGGATGCTGATCGGTTCGCTGGTACTGCTATTTTCGGCGATACTGATTACCGGAGCCACGTCTTTACCGGTGTGGAACAAACTCGTGCAGATTTTCAATCCCGACTACGTGGGCGCGGCATTAAAAGACCCGATTGAACACCATAATCGCTACCAGTTGTGGATTGCGGTGTTTATTGGTTTGCTCAGTGGCATTGCGCAATTCACACGGTACAACGAACGAAACTGGTCGGGCCAAACGCGCAAATTTTTGATCCACATGGGCATTGCGGCGGTGGGCGCGGGCATCCTGACCATCCTGAATGCCCAATGGGTCAACGTGATTGCCTGGCAATTATACGCCCTGTTGTTTGCGGGGATGTTTGCCGTAGTAGCCAACCTGGATTACTTGATTTCAGGTCTGAAAGGCAATCTGAAACTGGCGGGTTCGGTCATTTCGCACGTTGGTTTCGGCGCATTGGTGCTGGGTATTATGAGTACTGGCTTGAATAAAACCTGGATTTCTTCCAATTCCTTTGCGATGGACGGCCTGATCGAAGGCATGGGCAACGACGAATTGAAAAAGAACGTAATCCTGATGAAAGAAGCCGCCATGCCAATTCGGGACAACTTCGAGGCCACTTACCAGCGCGATACGATGGAGCGGCAAACGCGGACATTTACGGTCAATTTCAAAAAGCGCGACCAAAGCGGCAATTATACGGGTGAAAATTTTACGCTGCAACCCAATATCATGTACGACCGGCAATTCTCGAAGGTCGTGGCCAGCAATCCCTCCACCCAACACTATTGGAACTACGACATTTTTACCACGGTCTCGTCTTTGCCAAAGGCCGAACTCGACCCGGAATTTGCGAAGCAACAGGAAGATAGCCTCCGTTTCGCGCCTTACGAAGCCATAGTAGGCGACACGATTTTTACCAAAAAACATTTTCTCGTAGTAGAAGGAGTCACGAAAAACCCTACGCACCCGGAGTATCATGCTGAAAAGGGCGATCTGGCTTTCGGCCTGAAACTGAAAGCCTACCAATTGGACAATCCCCAGGGCTACTCCGTGGCTCCAATGTTGTATTTGCGTCCCGGCAAAGGGGCTTTCACGCTGGCCGCACAGGTCGGGCAATTGCAAATGAAAGTGCGCCTCACCGAGGCTTCTATGGAGCGACTGCTCAAAGCCGAGGACGAATTAAAATACCAGAATTTTCAGGTCACGGAGGGCAGTAGCTTCCAATTTGGAGGCTATCAAATTCAATTTCTGGGAGCCGACCGCAACATCAAAAGCAGCACCTATGTAGCCGAACCGAACGATATTGCCGTGGCTGCCAACCTGGAAATTACCGCGCCAAACGGTCAGAAAATACAAGCCTCGCCCGTGTACGTTATTCGGGGCAACCAGCCATTCAGCCTCAAAGACGAGGCTCCGGCTTTTGGGCTGCACTTCCGCTTTCAGAGCATTGATCCGAAGAAAGGTTTGATCACTATTGGTGTCGCTCAATCCGGTGACGAAGCCCGCAAAATTCCGCTGGAAATTGCCGAGAATGCTGCCCGTTCGGACTATATCGTGCTGGAAGCCATTGTTTTTCCAGGCATCAAATTGGTATGGATTGGGGCGATTATGATGATGTTTGGTTTAGCTTTTAGTTTAATTCGGCGGTTGCGGGAGAAAAGCGTAAAGGAAGTGTGAGAGTGTTCAAAAAGTGTGGCAAACCCGAATCAGATTGTTGATAATCAACTATTTATCAAAGGTGCGCCACACCTTATTTACAAATAAAAAACGCAGTAAAATGACCGCACCAACCGACGTACTCGACAAAATCAACGTGCTTCCAGAACACGTGCAGGAGCAACTTTTTCATTACGTCGAATTTCTGTATGAGCTCTATCGGCCTGAATCTGACAATGCACAGCCCAATGGGACAAGTATCTCAGATGAGAATGAATTATCAGAAGAAGGAAAACGCCTGCTCGAAGAACGAGTGCAAAAAGCATTGGCACATCCGGAAAAAAGAAAGCACTGGCGTGCGGTAGCGGAGCAAATTCGGCAAGCATCGTAACTGTTTAGGTAGCCGCAGAGCGGCGAAATATTTGTAGCGTTTAATGTCCAATAGATTCGGAGGTGCAGCGCACCGAAATGGCTACGGTGCGCTGCACCTCCGACCTTGATTTATCCAAATTTTGCTACAAATATTTCGGGGTGCTACCCCTGCCAAGCAGTTACGTAAACCTCTTACTTATGGATGTAGAACAAGTCCGCGAATACTGCTTAGCCAAGCCGGGTGTCACCGAAGATTTCCCCTTTGGTGATAGCACATTATGCCTGCGCGTCATGGGCAAAATCTTCGCGCTCGTCAGTCTGGACAGCGACCATTTATCCATCAATCTGAAAGCCGAACCCGACTACGCACTCGAACTCCGCGAGCAACACCCGGAAGTGCAGCCGGGTTTCCACATGAACAAGAAACACTGGAACACCGTGGATTTTGAAGGTGCGTTGGACGGACGGATGCTGCGCCATTTACTGGACCACTCTTATGAGCAGGTAGTGAAGACTTTGAAAAAGGGGGAGCGGGAGGCGTTGCAGGGATGATTGTTGGGATTTATAGTTTTCCATGATAAAGAATTACATCTACGATATAATCTTTTAGGGAGCGTGACTATGACGCACACCGTTAGTAGAAGCATTTCTTCTTTCTTTAAATTTATTAAATTTTTCCTGAAAAGAATACGAGTAATCCAAAATTGCTATCGTGAATTCTAATATATCTTTGGAGTCAATACTAGTAAAAGTGGAATCAATATTATGAGCAGCTTCATTGCCACTAATTCTTAATTCGTTAGCCCATTCAAACAATTGTTCGTTAATAATCTGTCTCTCCTTCAGTTCTTCTATGCCTTTTGCAAGGTTTTTTGATTTAATTCCTTTTAGTAAACAGAATCCTTCAATTGTTCTTCTGCACATTATTACAGTGGCAGTATTTGCTTTTGTTCTATAGCATTTTATACTCTCAAACAGGGCCTCTTTAAGCCTGTCAGGAATTTCCGGGTTAATATGAAAGTCAATTATTGGGTAAACCTGTTTAGGGTAACTATATTCAAATGTATTACATTCCCAGACATAATTTTGTTCAACTAAAATTGGATTACTGCATTTTGGGCACTTCAATAAAGTATATTTCCAAGTATCTATTGGATCATCCGATCTGACAACGATATGTTCAGCAATTTGGGCTCCCTCAATTGTAACCTCGCAATTATGACATTCCACTACCATATTTTTTAATTTTTGTCAAATTGAATTTTATGTTTTTCCTATTTATTGTAACTAACGCTTGTTTTCAATTACAATTTTTTGTTCAAAATTCTTAATATTTTGTCACCTAGCGCAAAACGGCAATTTGCTTGCTTCACACATATCTTCCCTCACCGCAACAACCCTTTAAGTGCCTCTAACCGTTCCCGCTCATCAAATATAGCCCCTACCGGAATAGAGAAACCGGGAATCGTTTTCGCAGTAATTTGGTCGCCTATTTCCCATTTAGCGACTAAGACGTATTCATCGGCAGACAATTCCGACAACCAGTATTGCTCTACTGTTTTTACACGTGGGTCAATAATCCAATATTCTGGTATACCGTGATCGGCATAGTCCTGAAATTTGGTGGTGCGGTCGGTTTTGGCCGTTTTTTTCGACAATATTTCTACCACAAAATCGGGAGCCGGATGCAGCATCGTTTCATCTGTGAATCCGGCGGATTTTTCTTTTCCCCAGAAACATAGATCGGGTTCGTAATCATTGCGCGTCAACGCCACCATACCTTTATCAAAGGAAGTCTGACCTAAGTCGTTGAGAATGACGTAAGTACTGAGCAGCGTGTACAGATTCCCCCCTGCACGCAGATGGCCTCTTTTAACGGGAGAATGCAAAACAACTTCCCCGTTGATGAATTCCGCTTTCATGTTTGCATTGACCCATTCCCGAAACTCTTTACGACGCTGGGCTTCTTCGGCCAAATGCCGGTTTACCTTTTCTGCCAGGAAAGGCAAATCGGGCGCGCGCAATAGTTTTTCCAAAAGGGCTGCTGACATCAAGCGTCGTTTTAAGTGGACAAACTTACACGAAAATTCCCATTAATTTAGAGAAATAGTAGAAGATATTGCTTTTATCCACTTGACCTGGGGAAATTAAGTTGCCTTATATTTCAATGCAACACCAACATCAACAACCCCGAAGCAATCAACGTAACACGCCTGTAATAATCCCCGCATTATGCTCCCAGCGGTGCCAGTTGAGCCGATGCAAACCATGTAAAGCCAGCCACACCCAAAGCACCATGCCAGCCACCGTCACCACGCCATAAACGGCCGCCAACAGGGCCACAAATCCCCAACCAAACTGACCCGGCCACCAGAAAAAAACCTTCGATTTCCAGGCAAGGCGACAGAAACATCGCCAGGGCCAGCGAAGCCACCAGTCCCCAGTGCGTACGCTGTTGATGCAGATGAAAATGGTGGTGGTAATAATGCTGGTAAATATAAAACAAGCCCATCAAGGTCAGAATCACTGGCGCGAACCACTGCGTAAAACTTTCCGCCTGCTTCGCCAAGGTTCCTCCGATAGCCGCGAAAATGCCGCCCAGTAACACCGTACTCAACACATGCGCCGCGCCCGCCATGAGCGTGACCGAAAGCGTCTGGCGCGTCGCCCAATGCTGGCGTTGCGCAACGGCAATTACTGGCAGCCAATGACTCGGAATGAGGGCGTGGAACACGCTGAGCAAAGCGGTCCCGGTGAGCAATGCAATCATGGAGGTGAAGGTTTTATACGTGCTTCGGCGACTAAACCCGCCGGTACAAGCAGTTTAAGAATGCATCCGCAACTTGGCCAGCATTTCCGCCGCATAATGTTCGGAATACGCACCATAGGCATCGGTTAGCACCCCTTTTTGACCGTTTTTACCCTCAATGGCGTACACCACGTCATTATCATCGGGCGAAGAGGCACCTTCGAAAGCGGTACACTTCGACGATCTCAAATTCGTTGGGATGCAGTTGCATCCGATCGGTTCTGCACTCAATGCGGTCTGGTTTTAAATCAAAATCCAGCGTATATCCGCGTTTTTTGAGATCGTCAAGTGCTTCGGTGAGCGTAGCGTAGGGAGCAGTCATTATGTATAGGTGTTGAGAAAAGTTGAGAAAAAAGGGTTGAGAGAGGTTTAGAAAAACTTATAAATGTGTAAAAATTATATCTATAAAATTGATTTTCAATGCTATACGTTTCACATAAATTTCCAAATCCTCTTTAAACGGGCATTTTCTAAACCTGTCTAAACTGATTAAACCGCTCTAAACCGCCTATTGTTCTACACAATCTTCTCCACCTCATAAATGGAATTGACTTTTCCGGCAAAAAGGCAGTAAAAACGCGGACTATCGCGCAATTGAGCGATTTCGGTGGGCCGTCCGTCGTCAATGTAACTGGCTTTCAGTTTCGATTTGATGGTGAAATAGGAGAATAGATGCTCGAACTGCACTGACTCATCATAGTACTGCCGCATTTGGGCCAGCATTTTGTAGGCATTGCTGACCGGGCGACGCGGACATTCGGTGCAAATACCGGGCGCGGCAGGGCGACAACGCGGGTCTTCCACCACCTGACAATCAAAGGTCGGCAGGTTATCGTAACTGATTTTGTGGTGCGTATACGCCACCGACGAGAGCGACAACAAACCACTCAAACCATAGGGCATAATTGAACCGAACGGCCCATCCATCACCGTCAAACCCTTGCCAGCAAACTGGGGCGAATGCACAAAAGCGATCTCCGAGATTTCGTGGGTGAGGGCCAATTCGTCCACACCGAATAAGCGATTCATGGCGTTGGTAGCGGCGTAAGTAGCATTGATGACGGTCGGTGTTTCAAAAAACAGTTTCTCTACTCCCTCACCTGTTTGTCGCTCGGCTTCCAATTCCCACAGGTTGCCGTTTGCGATGGCTTGCACCAAACGCGTATTGGCTAGCACCGTGATGCCCGGCGTTTGTTCTATTTTTTGACGGTAATAATGGCCGAGCAATACCGGATCAAAAGAATACTCTTCAGTGCGGTAAAGGCTATCCAAACGCTCGAAATTGAACAGCGGATGTTCGGCAACAGGGTCGCATTGCAGGCCGAGATATTGGCAGAAACGCTCGAATTGCTGCGGATCGGTGAACGAACCGAAGCGATCAATGGCGTAGAATTTCTCGAAAGAAAAATTGACAAACGGACGGTGTTCTTCTGTGAAACGGGACTTGTGTTCGTCACTCAAAGCGGCGGTAGCCATGCTGCGCGGATAGTGATAACCGCCGTGCAGTCGCGCTTGATTGACCAACGAGGCTTTTTGGAATAGCCGCGCTTCCTTTTCGAGGAGACAGACGCGCCCGCCTTTGCCTGCCAAATACAGAGCCGCATAGCACCCGAAGATGCCGCCGCCTACTACTACGAAATCAAATGGGAAAGTTTTTATCACTTAATGTCGTGTCATTCAGAGCGTAGCGTGGAATCTGAAGACCGAAGGCCGAGATAAAAGATTTAAAAATCAGGGCTATGCCCTCGGATTCCACGCCTTCGGCTCTGAATGACACAGCAACGTTCGAAATTTCGGCGGCTGAACTCGCCGGTACGTTACCCTTCAAAGTGCAACGAAATCGTAAAAGTACGGCTCAAAATCTTTTCCAATACCTGGCTTTGTTCCAGTCGGTTGTTGTAAATCAACACGTTATTCAAGCCCTGCGAGATTTTAATTTCCGGCGAGAAAATGAAGTAAGGGAAGAAAAACTGGATGCCCGCTCCATATTCCACCGAAAAATCGGTGGGCGCAATCCGCACCAAACCAGCCGCTTGTCGCGTCCGCGAATCGCTAGCCACGTCGAAAGGAATACTTCACGCCGCCGATCACGAACAGTCGGAAATCATGGTACACCGCTGATTTATAACGCACATGAAATGGCACTTCCACCAAAACCGACTGGATAGGCCGATTCAAAATGCGCCCTTTTTCTCCAGCGGGTGTGTACCGAATAGTATGCTCCGTAAAGGATAATGTAGGCAAAAAACGCAGGTCAAAGTACTCGCCAACCTTCAAATTTGAAACAATACCCAGATTAAAACCAGGCCCATTTATCGATTCGGCGCGGGCAAAAGAGTCGTTACGAATAAAATCCTTGGAATGATAAATCCGGTAATTACTGCTGTTAATGCCGAGCGTTATACCAAAATAGTAGGGTTTTTGCTGAAAATCCCGGTAATTCAGATTGCTGCCCTGCCCAATCTGCGCCGAAGCAGCGAAGAGGAAAAAGCAAAAAAGCAAAAAGGCAAAAGGCAACGAGCGAACAAATGTACCATTCTGCTCAATGTACCCTCCCCCTTTACGGGGGAGTAGGAGGGGGCTTTTTGCTTATTGCCTATTTCGTTGCCGTGTAGATGGAGCATATTCCGAGCGTAAGTCGTTCGCATACAGGATTTTGATAACCGGTTTTGGATAAAATTGTTAAGAATTGGTCGCCTTCGGGAAAAGCCTGCACACTCTCGAAGAGATAGGTATAAGCCCGGATGTCACGGCTGGTTAAACGCCCAATCGTCGGCAAAACGTATTTGAAATAGCCGTTGTAGAGCTGTTTAAATGGAAAAATATGTGGCTTGGAAAATTCCAGGATCACCAATCGCCCACCGGGACGCAATACGCGGTACATTTCACTCAGCCCTTGTTCGAGATGCTCGTAGTTGCGTACACCAAAAGCCACTGTCACCGCATCAAAAGAGGCATCTTCAAAACGGATTCGTTCGCTGTCGCCAGTTTCCAGCGTAATGATCTGTCCCAATCCCTGCGCGACAATCTTT
This sequence comes from Saprospiraceae bacterium, assembly GCA_965249785.1. Classification (GTDB taxonomy): domain Bacteria; phylum Bacteroidota; class Bacteroidia; order Chitinophagales; family Saprospiraceae; genus M3007. The sequence continues at coordinate 27,802 of CBDFMU010000015.1, forward strand.
TGTCGGCCCAATTCCAGCATTTGATTGGCAATATCTATGCCGACGATGCGTGTGGGTTGTAATATTTTGGCCGCCATGATCGCTACGTCTGCCGTGCCGGTCGCTACGTCAAGCATTTCTTTCGGTGGATTGGCCTTCAAATATCCAAGCATCCGTTTGCGCCACGACACATCTATACCCAGCGACAATAGCCGATTTAGCAGATCGTAGCGTGGGGCTATTTTATCAAACATTTGCTCGACTTGCGCTTTTTTTGCGGCATCGGAGGCGTAGGGCGTTATTTTTACCATAAGGTCACCGCTATGCGGTTTTTTAGTAAGGTGCAGAATAGGTGAGGGAGGTTGGCTGGACTCATTTGTTGAGGGTGTTGATAAGGTTGAGTCTGCTTCGCAGGTGGAGATTGTTGAGAAAAACAGAGAGCGTAAGAGATTTTTCTCAACGGCATAGCCTCTCAACATTCTCAACTTTTTTCCTCAACATCCTCAACAATTTTTCTCAACTTTTCTTCTCAACATCCTCCACAACCCTGGTCAATTCCACATTTTCTACAATTTCCAGTCCATAGCCAATAAATCCAGTGCGCGGACGCGGGTGATTGGTTAACAAACGAATTTTTTGCACACCCATTTCCCGCAAAATCTGCGCTCCAACGCCGAAGTCCTTTTTGCCCAAACTGGTGTGTAATTCAAATTTGTCAGTATTATTCTCTTCTACCAATTGCTTGTAGAGTTGGAGTTTGGCCAGCAAATTCGCTTTGTCGCCTTGTCTTAAATACACAAATGCGCCTTTCCCCTCTTCGGCAATGGCTTTCAATGCCGCCGGAATCTGGCTGCCATAATCAGACAACAAACTCCCCAAAATGCCGCCCGTTTCTGACCAGGAATGTACCCGCACCAACACTGGCTCGTCCGGCGTCCATTGGCCTTTTTTCAAGACCAGATGCGTGTCGCCGCTAGCCACATCGGTAAATACCACCACATCGAAAGTGCCGTGCACCGTCTCCATCGTGGTCTCCATTTCACGGCGCACGAGGCGTTCGGTACGCATCCGGTAAGCCACCAAATCGTCGATGGAAATGATTTTCAGATTATGTTCTTTGGCTACCTGCATCAAGTCTGGCAGCCGCGCCATACTCCCATCGGGATTCAGTATTTCTACCAATACGCCCGCTGGATACAGACCCGCCATCCGCGCTAGATCTATGGCGGCTTCGGTATGGCCCGTGCGACGCAGCACGCCACCGGCCTTGGCACGTAAGGGAAAAATATGGCCGGGACGAGCATAATCGCTGGGTCGCGCCGCCGGATTGGTGAGGTGCCGGATGCCCGTAGCGCGGTCGTAGGCACTGATGCCCGTGGTGCAGCCGTTACCGATTAGGTCAATAGAAACGGTGAACGCTGTCTCATGGAGCGCGGTATTGCTGCTCACCATCAGGCCGAGGCCCAGTTCGTCGGCGCGTTTTTCTTCCAATGGGGTACAAATGAGGCCGCGTCCGTAAGTGGCCATAAAGTTGATTACTTCGGGCGTCACCGTTTCGGCAGCGCAGATAAAATCGCCTTCATTCTCGCGATCTTCGTCGTCTACGACGATAATGACTTTTCCGGCGCGGAAGTCGGCGAGGGCTTCTTCGATGGTGTGGAGTTGGATAGCAGTGAATGGTATTGAATCAGACATGGTAGATGAATGTGGATTGGCAGGCTTTAACCGCCGAAAAAAAGATTATATTTGCTGCAAAATAAAAACACATGGAATCGTACGAGCACCAATCTGCCGAAGAGGTCATGCCTCTGTCCGATTACGAGATCGAACGCGATAAGCCTATGCCTTCTTTCAATCATGGCTCTATTCAAGCCAATCTTATTGCGCTTTTACACGCTTATAAGAATTACCGCACGGTATCCGAAATCAGCCTTTTGCTGGCCGACTGGCCTTCCGTACCCGATCTTGCCATCTTCCCCAAACGTCCGCTCGATTTCCAAAACGACCAGATTAAGGTCAAAGAAGTCCCGCTTGCGGTGGTGGAGATTATCTCGCCCAGTCAATCCCTCAACGAACTGACCGACAAGGCTCGCCAATACTTTGAACACGGCGTGCAATCTTGCTGGCTGGTATTGCTCCCCTTGACCACCATTTGCGTTTTTTCCTCTGTAAATAACTACACCTACTTTCGCGCCCACGAGACACTCGAAGACCAAGTCCTGAGCATTACGCTGCCGCTGAAAGAAGTATTTGAATAGTGTGGTTACCCTGCTGCGAAAAAAGCGCGGCAAAGATAATTTCGATAACAGTCTAAACGGAGGGTTGTTTAGAGAATTTGATTTGGTGAGAAGCCTTTATGGCGAAACTGGTGTTTTGCTATACAGAACCGAAACAGGGTTTCGGAGTACAGATCAATTTTTTACTACCCTGCGAACAAATGATTTCGGCGAATGCTGGTCCGTCAGCACAAAATAGTATGCTCCTGATGGTGAGTTTTTAAAATCAAAATTAGTTAATAGATCACCGGCGTATATTTTATTCCCGGCACTGGTATATATCGCCAATTGCAACGCCGTTTTTGACAGGGATTGATTTTTATATTGGATAGAGACATTTCCTTCGGATGGGTTAGGAAATACTTCAAATAAAGGGCTGTCAATAGTCACTTCTTTTGCATCAGATAAAATTGCAAAAGGCAGCAGTACCAGGAAATTTCTGTACAGCAAAACCCGATCTTGCGATCCAGTAATGGCAAGTGTGTTATTATCGAGTAAAACTGTTGATACAGGATAATCATCATGATCATTTCGTTCTATTAATAAGCGATTTTTTTCTACACCATTTGCGTCTGTCAATAGTAGAAAAATATTATCCTTGGGGCCGCCTATTTTCCTACACGTTATTAATAAATCGCCATTGGTCATCTCTATCAAATCAACCCCAGTGAACGGCACCCCTACGCCGGTACTATCAAAAAAACGCTGCCAGATCACTTCCCCGTTGGCATTTAGTTTTGTAATAAACATAAGTAGTTTACCAAAAGTAGTCTCTATATCTTGATTAGTAATTCCGGTGACAAGGATGGAATTGTCAGCAAGCGACTTGATACCCACAGCGTCATCCTGCTGTCCATTGTCAATTTTTGTTTTCCATAGTATCTGTCCGTTTATATCTGATTTTATAATATAACTATCTGAGTTTATAGAAGTACTCACTGTCTGGTCATTAGATATACTTACTACACTTTCTTTATCCTGGCTCAAATATGAATTACCAAGATTCTGCCAATTATCAAATAAAGTATCACTTTCCACTTGGTGTTCTACAAGTGATAAGACATTAGTAAGCGTGCTATCCATTCTTAGCACTCCGTAATTGGGAGTACCGAAGTTGCCCAGCGTACCAACCGCCACAAAGGATTGATCGGGGAGTTGAAAGGCATTATCTATGTGAAATAATTTAGGCAAAGTCGGGTAAGTAGTAGCAAGAATATTACCATCGAAACTGACTTTAATGAACACAAGTTTCCAGTTGCCTGGTACTATTGGAGTAATTCCGCTGACCAGGTAACTATTATCATTAGTAATACTGATCCTTTTTATATAAGTATTGGGAGAAACCGGTAAAGTGGTAGACCAAATAACGTTTCCATCTGCATCCAACTTCCACAGTTCGGAGGTACTGCCGTAATAAGTCCTTGCATTAACAACCATGTCATTTTCAGGGGTGCGAATCATGTACCCGAAGCCGGCATCCGAATAATTATGGAATACTACTTGAGCAATAGCCAATTGAGCGAGTAGACAAAAGATGAAAGTAGCAATTTTTTTCATGGACGATTTTTATAGTTGTAATTATATAAATTCGTAGATATTAATGCCTGATTTCGCTTTGGCAAAACGTTTGAAGTTTATACAGAATCGAAACAGGGTTTCGGAGTACATCAATAAGTACCGTTCAGTTCCCCCGCCTTTATGCCCCGAAAATTCAGGCAAGTCCCATTGGCAGGACTGATGACTGGCTCGGGTACAAAGTGCCATTTATCGCAGGGTAGCACGGTATCTATCCCCAAAATGAGTTTTCGAGCGAGCACGATGTCAAAAGCGGTGATCGTGCCGCTACAATTGATATCGGCAGCAATAGTTTTCCAGGCAGGTGTTAGCGTCTCTACGCCAAGAATATGTTTAGAAATTAATCCTAAATCGGAAGTGGTCATACCATCGAGCGGGATGCCGATTTTGGTAGCCGTAATAGTATAAGTGGTATTTTGTAAAGCCGCTATATTAGCTAATGAATAGCTACCTGACGCAAAAAAACTAGTATCAAAAGCCACCCCATCTACGGTAATACGTACACTGTCGAGCGGATGGTCATAATAACTTTTTAAAAAACAAGGGGTCGGCAACGGAACAGAAGGCAGCAATTCGGCGATCTTTTGGCTGAGCAAATTCATCGTTTCCTGAGGAGAATTGCCTCGAATATCATAAGAAACCTGGCCAGTGCCGGGAGCAATGACGATGAAAGTAGGCGTTCCCTCGTAGAGCCCAAACTGGCCGCTGGTGTACGGTTGGCGAGCGGCAGCACTTCCGCCGTCGGTGCCTACGCCGAGCATAGGCAAGCCTTTACTGGTTTTGTAGGCCGCTACTACCGCATTATTATCGCTGTAGAGCGTGCTCAGCATCATAAACTCCACTTTGCCGGGATGGGCTGCCAGCATATTTTGGTACAGCGTTTTCCAGTACGGCGCATGAGTAGCGCAAGGGGGACAAGTGGTAAAAAACAACTCAATTACCAGTACTTTTTGCTGATTCACATAGTCAGCATACAAGTGCCTGACCTGATTGTCGGAAGAAGTGACCGTAAAATCCGGGGCCACAATAGCAGTGGCACGGCTGGCAAAAAGCATGAAGAGGAAGAAGGCGGCAAGATTTTTCATATTAAATCGGTTTGGTTGCTCAAAATTAGCATTCCAAGCCAAACCATCTGGAAAGAATCGTCCGCTATGTCGGCTAGTTTACTTTCCGGACAGCTAAATTTTCTGTTGGAAGCTCTACTTTTCGCCGCATCAGCCAGTCTTGCTGTGGATCGCTACCCAATGGGAACCATTCCATCCCAAATATTTCGAAGCCGCAATGCTCGTAGAAAGCTACGGTCGAAGGAGCCTTTTTCCACACGCTGAGCCATACCCAATCCCGGCCCGCCTCGATGGCGCGTTCTTGTGCAAAGTCGAGCAATTGTCGCCCCAAACCCTGTTTTTGAAAAGCGGGATCAATGTATATGCGCTGTACCTGCATCGTGCGCTGGCTGCCGAGGTCTGGCGGATGCTTGTCAAAATTAAATTTCAGGTAAGCCACTCGCTCGTCCCCCTGACAAGCAAAATAATACTCCGAATAAGGGTGCTCCATCTCCAAGCGAACTTTTTGCAACGTAAAAGCTTCGGCGCAGTACGCGTTGAAAGCCTGCGGATCGTTTTTTGCTTCGTAGGTAATGCGGAAAGTACGCTCGGCAAAGGAGCGCAGAAAATCAAGTTCGGACAGTTCAGCTCGACGGATAGTAAACATGGAAACGCAGATTATGCAGATGAAACAGACTACGCGGATTTTTGAAAATCCGTGCAAATCTGAATAAATCTGCCTAATCTGCGTTTCTAAATCTATATATTTTTAAAAATCCCTCTGATCTGCGTTACATGAATGTCCGTTGAATCGTCCAAAACAGTGCTATGATCGCAATAACCACCGAGACAGGAATTACGACCCGTTGACGATACCAGGGTTTGTCTGAAAACCAACGCCCGATCAGCCAATAGGCCAGTAAGATGACGGTGATTTGCCCCAATTCTACACCTACATTAAAACTCAGCAAAGACAATAAATAATCGGACGGCGGCAGCCCCAGCGAAGTAAGCGCACTGGCGAAACCCATGCCATGTACCAAACCGAACATAAACACGATAGCGATCCGGCTGGGCCTTAGTTCACGGACTAAAATATTTTCCATCGCCACAAAAAAAATAGACAGGGCAATGATCGGCTCGATCACCGAAGGGACTGGTTTGATGTATCCATACATTGCCAACCCCAGCGTAATAGAGTGCGCCACGGTAAAAGCCGATGCCTGCCAAATGACAGTGGACAACCGTGGGCTCAAAAAGAAAATGCTGAGCACAAACAGAATATGATCCAGTCCCAGCGGAATAATGTGGGTAAAACCCAACTGGAGATAGAACCACCCCACCCCTGTCCGAGACATAGCGGCCATATCGTAATTGATCGTGTGGGCATAGGTATTAGTGGCGATGGCCAGCAACGATACCAGCAGTAACCACGGGACTGCAGAGAACGGTCGAAACATTTTCATATTCTTCCGGATTAGCCGCTAATATGGCCTGTAGCTTCCTGCGCCAACGTTTCCTCCATGTAGGGTTTCAGAGCCAACCCTTTGGTAATCATATCTTTACCTTCGGCTTGTCCATTAGCCATCATAATCAGGCCAGCTTTCACTAGCCGTTCGGGATTCTGCGATTTAGTACGCATCATCGTCGTTACCAAAGGCCCCGCTTCGGCGGCCTGGCCTTTTTTGTAAAGTACCCAGGCCAGTGTCTCACAGGCATCTATATTCTCCGGGCGACGTTGTTGCTCGATTCGGGCGTGTTCAACGGCCTTGTCTATCTGACCCATTTTCAAGTAAAGTGCTGCCAATTCACGGTCAGAATAATGGCCCAAATCTTTGTCTTTACTAGCGGTGAGGTTATCGGCGAGTAATGCCTCGGAAGTAATACGTGCGCATTCGTCGGCCTTATCCGGCTGATTGTTCAGGCGATACACATCAATAAGTTCTTCATAAAAAGAAGCATCACTCATCACGCTTCTGGCTTTCTCCAAGTACTGAATAGCGGTAGGATAGTCTTTTTTGAAGCGGGCAATACGGCCCATACCGGCCAGCGCGAATGGATAATCGGGGCGTTCCTCCAGCGCAGTACGGTACTGCAACTCCGCCGAATCGAGCTTATTCGTATCTTCATAAAGGTGGGCCAGCACCATGCGCGACCATTCGGTATCCTCGTTGCCGGGATACCCAGCGGAGACGGCCAGTTTGATGGCCTGGATGGAGGCGTCTGCTTCGCCATGGATTTCCCGCAAGTAAGATACCCGTGAGTAAGAGCGAATGTCCGGGCGGACGCTGACCATTTTGTCGGCCATTTCTACCGCTTTGGGGTAATCGCCCATTTCTACGTTAGCATCTACTAACAGGCCGTAAACGAACGAGTTATATGGATTCATCTGCATAGCTTGCGTGGCTACTTCTTTACCTTCGGCAAAACGGTGCTGCGAGAGATAGACCAGTGCTTTGTAACAAACGGCCTCAAAATTCTTAGGGTCCTTGGCCAGCACATTGTTAATCAAGTCAAGTGCAGTCTTGTTGTAGTAAGAGTAGTCGCCGGTTGCCCGGCCTTCCTGCATGAACTCTTTGGCCAGCAGGAGTTTGGTTTTGGGATCATCCGGCTTGGCTTTCAGGTCGGTGAGGAGTTTTCCCACCCGCACTTTGGTTTCGGCCCATTCCGGGGCTTTGGCGAGGGCACCGGTACGCTCTTTGAGCTCAGGCAGGGTAGATTTGTTTTTGCCGTTCATAAAGATGAAAGCGGCGAAGGCAGCACACACAACGATGAGGGCGCCGTAGAGGGCTTTGCGAATAGGTGGTTTCATAATATTGACGATTGATTTGCCGAAATTTACGTGCAAATCGGGGAAAAGGATTTTTTAGAGGGGGTTAGATTTTGGCTAGTCTGAAGCCGGGAAATTTTCTGTACTTTTGAAGTAAAATTATCTGTTATGGAACATACCCTAATCGAACGAAATCCACTAATAATGCTTGGCAAACCGATCATCAAAGGCACCCGCATCACCGTGGAATTGCTGATGCGTAAATTGGCAGACGGATTTACGGTAGAAGATATTCTGGCCATGTATCCGCACCTGACTTTGGAACAGGTTCGTGCTGCTTTTGCCTACGCTGCGGATAAGATCGCGAACGAAATTATCGTCGAAGCTGACTGATGATTCTCGCTGACGAAAATCTCAATGCCCAGTTTACCAGAGACTTGCGGCAATATGGCTATTCTGTTTTGTCAGTTCAAGAGCAGTTTGGTGGTATTACCGATCCTGCCGTAGTCGCATTGGCTTTACAAGAAAAGGCGATCCTTATCACAGAAGATAAAGATTTTGGAGAATTGGTCTTCGCCCACAAAATCGCCAAACTCACAATTGTTTTTCTACGTTATCAAAAGCCAGAATTAACCCTCATCCGACAACTATTGCTACAAGTTGTGGCTGAATATGCTGAAAAAGAAGGCAATTTTTTCGTAACGATTGCACGAGGGAAAATTAGGGTAACCGAATTGTAATAACTCCCTCACACCTGCATTACCCCCACATTAAACTTCTCCACCGGCGCATTATTTGCCGCCTCAATGCCCATCGAAATCCATTTACGCGTGTCGCGCGGGTCAATGATAGCATCCACCCAAAGTCGGGCGGCAGCGTAGTAAGGCGTGGTTTGGGCTAAATAGCGGGCTTTGGTCTGTTCAAATAATTCCCGTTCGCCGTCCGGGTCGGGCGCGGAACCTTTATCTTTCAACGATTGTACTTGTATCTGGGTCAATACTTTGGCGGCTTGTTCGCCGCCCATTACGGCGATTTTGGCGGTCGGCCAGGCGGCGATTAAACGTGGGTCGTAGGCTTTGCCACACATGGCGTAATTGCCTGCGCCGTAAGAGTTGCCCATGACAATGGTGAATTTTGGCACCGTCGAGTTAGAGACTGCATTGACCATTTTTGCGCCATCCTTAATGATGCCGCCGTGTTCAGAGCGGGTGCCGACCATAAAGCCAGTGACATCGTGGAGGAACACGAGCGGGATTTTTTTCTGGTTACAATTTAGAATAAATCGCGTGGCTTTGTCCGCCGAATCGGAGTAAATGACCCCGCCGAACTGAATTTCGCCCTTTGCATTTTTCACTACCTGACGATTGTTGGCGACGATGCCCACCGCCCAACCGTCCACGCGAGCGTAGGCGCAGATGATCGTTTTGCCGTAGTGTTCTTTGTATTGGGTCAATTTCCCGTCGTCCACCAGACGGCGGAGCAACTCTACGGTGTTGTAGGGTTTGCCGCCCTGTTCTGGAAAAATCGACATCAAATCGTCGGCAGTACCAACGGCGGGCTGCGGAGTCACGCGATCAAAACCGGCATTTTCAAATCTACCGAATTTGTCCACCAAATCCTTGATCGTATCCAGACAAGTTGGATCGTCGGGCATTTTGTAATCCGTTACGCCAGAGATTTCGGAGTGCGTGGCCGCCCCGCCGAGCGTTTCTTTGTCGGCATCTTCCCCGATGGCGGCTTTGACAAGGTAAGGCCCGGCCAGGAATACAGAACCCGTTTTTTCCACAATCAAAGCCTCGTCGGACATAATCGGCAAATACGCGCCGCCCGCCACGCAACTGCCCATGATGGCTGCAATCTGCGGAATGCCCATCGAGGAAAGTTTGGCGTTATTGCGAAAAATGCGCCCAAAATGCTCTTTATCAGGGAAAATCTCATCCTGCAAGGGCAAATACACGCCCGCCGAATCCACGAGATAAATGATGGGTAGCCGATTTTCCATCGCAATTTCCTGCGCCCGAAGGTTCTTTTTCCGGTAATTGGGAACCATGCTCCGGCTTTCACGGTCGCATCATTGGCCACCACGATGCACTGCCGCCCACGCACATAACCGATGACCACCACTACCCCACCCGCCGGACAGCCGCCATGTTCCGCGTACATTTCGTAGCCTGCAAATGCTCCAATTTCAATACGCGCCGCACCAGAATCCAGCAAATAATCTATGCGTTCGCGAGCCGACATTTTACCTTCGGCGTGGAGTTTTTCGTGGCGTTTGGGGCCACCGCCAGCATGTATTTTTTCCAGTCGGCGATTCATATTGCTGACTGCAAGTTTTAGGGCATCGGTATTTTTCTCGGCTTCGAGGTCAATCTTGGTGGTGGACATACGGGTTTGGTTCTAAATTTTTCAAGCGTTCCAAAGGTACGACGGGTTTGGAAAATCGGCCTACGCTTGCTCCTGAATGTTCTAGGGCAGCGCATTTTAGAATAATGGGAAATTTGAAAGTAGTTTTGCAGACCTATGCGCCAACCAAAAATCTTTTACGCTTTTGCCCTGATAGTCACCGTTGTGGTCGGTTTGGGTTCTCGCGCCTACGCGGGTTTCGGCGCAAACTTCATCCATCTGTATGTGGGTGATGTCCTTTACGCCACGATGTATTACTGGATAATTCGGGGGTTGGCTCCATCAAAATCCAGATATTTAGCAGCAGGTTTGGCATTAATAATCTGCTTTGTAATCGAAATTATGCAGTGGTATCATGTGCCGTGGATTGACGCAGTGCGGGCTACGCGTTTGGGTGGACTGATATTGGGTTTTGGTTTTTTGTGGAGCGATCTGGTTTGTTATGCGTTGGGGGTGTTTTTAGGTTGGATATTAGATTCGCGCATTAACCGCCCCTTCATCAACGAATAAAATTTCTCCGAACCAAAGGACGCCGGATCAACGCCACTCACTCGTGCACTGGAACAAGCATCTTTGGCCAAATAAATCCGACCGCCGAGTTCCGCGACTATTTCATCTAATTGATTAACCAAACCAAAAACCGTGCGAGTACGCGGAAAATCCAACGCCAGTGAATAGCCGCGTATTGGAAAAGAATGCACCGCTTCCGGTGGTCGTTCGCCGTGGCGTTTCAGCACCGAAAGAAAGGGCGTTTCTTGACTGCGCTGAATAGTTTCCAAAATTCGCTGTAACCCATCAAAAGCCACGGCCTCCGGCAAACAAAATTGATATTGAATAAAGCCGCGCCGCCCGTACAGCCGATTCCAGTGGCCCAAACTATCCAGCGGATAAAAATATTGATCAATATCTACGAGCCGTTGACCAGACTTATTTTTCCAAAAATACAGTTCATTATAAGCCCGCATCGACAGCGGATTGAGCAACCAGGATGGCGCGAAAAACGGCACGTTCAGCGGCTTTTTCTCTTTGAAAATCAACGGCTCCTCTTTCGTTTTTTCGAGCAAATGTTCGGCAAAAAACACTGCGCCGCACCCGTTTCGGTCAGTCGTATCTATCCAGGCAGCAGCATAAGGATGAACGGCATTATCTGCCATTTCTCGAAAAAGAGCGTCAAAACTATCCACTCGCCGCGTAGTCTGATGCATTTCCGTAGAAGTAATGCGCATCAATTGAAATCGGGCAGTGAGCACTACACCCGTCCAACCCATACCGCCGCAAGTTTGCCAGAAAAGCGTAGCATTTTCTTGGCGCGAACAAGTCAGAATTTCCCCTTTTTCATTCAATAATTCAAACGAAATCAACCAGTTAGACCAACAGCCTTTTGTGGAATGATTTTTACCATGCACATCGCTGGCAATGGCTCCGCCGACGGTGATGGATTTTATGCCCGGTGTCACGTGTAGAAACCAGCCTTTGGGAATGATGGTGCGCAAAAGATCACTGAGTAAAAGCCCGGCTTCGCAATGCACCACGCCATTTTCTACATCAAAATCAATTAATTGGTTTAGAGCCAAAGTAGAAAGCAAATGCGGCGACAGCGCGGCATCACCATAACAACGCCCATTGCCCCGCGCCAGCAATTGATCGTGGGCCAGCAAGTAGTCTCGTGCTTCCACAAAGTCTTCTGGTTGAGCCACTTCAGCAGTAATGACCGGATAATTGGCCCAGTTAGCGACCCGCCGAGTTTCAATGTGCATGGCGAACGGCGGGTAAAAACAACGCGCTAGAATCCAATCCGTAGCAAATTTGCCAGGCCAGCATGGTGTCCGACAAGCAAAATAGTTGTTCGGATTTTGGGAAGAATGCAGCACAAAACGCGCGGGTAAAGTTTTTTCGCGGTAGAGTTCGGTGAGATTTTCTGGCAAATCGGCGGGATCAATTTCAAAAAGCTGAAGGGTGAGTGGCGGCGTAGGCGGCTCAAAACCGAGCGTAATGCGTGTACGCAAAGTTTCGCGGGCGCGGCTATCGTCGAAATAATCGGCGTAAGGCTGACGGCGCAGTTGGGCGAGCGGTAGTAACCAAACTTGCACGGCACTGTCTGTGCGGAGGCTATCGGTTTCGGTGTTGTGCCATTGGCCAATGGAGTCGCGACGTAGCATGACTAGCCAGTTTTGTTGAGGCCATTCCACGGTCAGGGTTTGGACGGCGGCGGGCGAAAATTGACAGATGTTTGTAGCGCGAAAATCTTCGAGCCGACGCGTAAATATTCTGCGTAAATGGTTTTCTACCAAATAGTTGCCATCGTGGCCAGCCAAACGAAAAAAGGTGACGGGCAGATTATTTTCCAGCGTTTCCCGACCAATCCAGAAATCCTCGGTGTGCTGACCTTCCTGAAAAACCGTGACTTGCAGACCGTTGGATTCGGCCAAACCCAGCGTGTCAGGCTCTTTGGTTTTCACCACGCGCACCGAGCGAATGGCGACCAAAGCAGTCAACATCGCCAGCATGTCGGCGGGCGGCACCACCACCGAGCGACCTTCCTGCAAGGCGGCCCAGCCGGTTTCGGTGCGTTCCAGCAGCAATTCGGATTGCCCCGGAACCAACAGCCGAAGTTGGGTGAGTCGCGCCGTATCTACTTGAATCAGTGCGGTTTGGAACCATTGCGCAGCCCGCCACGGTGCCCTGCGCAGAAGCCAACCGACTGCCATCGTGGCCACAAAAAGCAGCACGAGGTGTTTGTTTTTCATACCCTGCCGTTGGTTAGGTTTTGGGCGAAAGTAGGGAGTTTTGGAAAGAAAGGGCAATTGGCAAATAAAGCAAAGAGCAAAAAGCAGGATGCAAAAAGCAGAAATACGTTTACGAAACCTGCGAGGTTTTGCAAACGCCATGCACGCTATACGTTTGCGAAACTTTCAAGAGTTTCGTAAACGTCACGGTCAGAATTTGGTGCTACTTTTGCGCCCCATTATTTATATTTTCTGCATTGCATTGAAAATTAGCACATTAGTACATTGACCACATTAAATAACTATGTTTACCAAAATCACCCTGACCGGCGACCTCGGTAGCGGCAAAAGCGTTGTATCGAGAATCCTGTGCGCAGAAACGGGTTTTGACTACATCGCTACGGGCCGCATTCAACGCCAACTGGCCCAGGAAATGGGTATTGACACGTTGGAAATGAACCGTTTAGCCGATATTGATCCAACGATTGACGAGCGCATTGACAGCATTTTTGTGTCCTTGGGGAAAGATCCGCATGGTTATGTGGTGGATAGCCGGATGGCTTGGTTTTTCCTGCCCGATTCGTTCAAAATTTTCCTGCAAACCGAACCCGCCGTAGCCGCCGCCCGCATCTTCCGTGACCCCGACCGCAATAGCGAGCAATATCATAATGAAGAGGAGGCTATCCAAAAAATAGTGGCCCGCAAACAGAGTGAAAACGCCCGATTTTTGGCCAAATATGGAGCCGATTGCGCCAATTTGAACAATTTCGATCTGGTAATAGATACGAACGAACGCAGCCAGCAGGAGGTTGCTCGGCTCATTTTGCGTGCATTGGAAGTGTATAAGATAGATATGCCTTTCCCCCGCTATTTTTAATTTTGTTGCTTAATCGCTTATTGCCCATTTGCCAATTTAATCATTGCCTTTGCGCCGCCGCTTTCATTTCTGTGGCCAGTTCATGCCCTAAATACCGTTCAATCATGCCGTGTACCCAATAAATGACCGGCGTAAGTGCCACCGCTACCACGGATTTATAAATATAACTCATAATACTGATGGCCAGCACCTGTAAAAACGGCAATTGTTGACCAATGTATAGCGCGATAAAAACCACCACAAAACTGTCGAGAAACTGTGAAACCAGCGTACTGCCCGTAGAGCGCAGCCAGATTCGCGTTTCTCCGGTGGCCTTTTTGATGCGGTGAAAAACGCCGACATCCACCAGTTGAGAAATCAAAAAAGCGAATAGCGACCCGATGATAATCCATAGACTTTGCCCAAAAACAACCCCGTAAGCAGCGTTATAATCTCCCACTTGGGCACGCATTTCGGCTTGGTGTTCGGGTGTCCAACTGGGTTTGATGTGTGCCGTGCGCCAGAAATCGGCGGGCTCCAGTTTCATCGCCAAGAACAGCATTAAGAATCCGTAGGCGATGAGCGCGGCGGTGAGGTACGAGAGGAATTTGACCCCGCGCCGACCATAAAACTCATTAATAATATCGGTCATCAGGAATACTGCTGGCCATAATAATACCCCGGCAGTGAGGGTAAAAGCCAAATTATTTTGGCCAAGCAGCGACCAATTGACTGGCGCATAACCAAAGGTTTTTTCCAGGGAAAACAGTTTGACGCCCATGAATTCAGCGACCAGGGCGTTGGCCAGAAAGAAGCCCGCCAGTAGCATCCACAGGCGATTGGCTTTGGAAGAGAAAAATTCGTGCATAGGTTTTAGATTGTAATCTATTGAATATTAGATTGTTGGCAGAAAGGATTTGCTTTGCAGGGTACTTATTATACTGATGACTTTCCTGGCTTTTGTCACTTTTTGTCTTAACACAAAAAGTAACCAAAAAAGTCAAGGCTCTATGTAAATCCTGCGATTTTGCTGAAATCTCCGGCGGGAAAGAAACCAAACTCGTCCCGTGAAGGCGGGACTCAGACAAGGTTTATTTCTTACCGCCTCCAATTTCGCAAAACCGGGATTTCCATAAGGCCGGTTCCAAGGGCAAAATCGAGTACAAATCTTTTGGCGCGGCAATGTTACAAAAACGTAAGCAAGCCGTTTTCGCCAACTAATTTTTTCTCTTGGTGTTTCCATCATTGCTTTAAAAATTGATCTTTTGATTACCCCTGCGATCTGATTTTGCTGATTGCTTTTTGCCCTTTGCTTATTTGCCTGTTGCCCTTTTAAAAATTTCCCTGCGTGGCTACTTTTTCCATCAATCTCCAAGACGGCTCTATCGAAAAGCCGCAAGATATAATTGTCGGTATTGACCTCGGTACTACCAATAGCCTCGTCGCTTATTTGCGCGATGGCCAGCCGGTTTGTGTGAGCGGAGCCAACGGCCAGCCAACGCTCGTGCCTTCGGTGGTGCATTTTGCGGCCGATGGTAGTGTACTCGTCGGCGATGCGGCCAAGGACAAACTGCTCAGCGATCCTGCCCACACCATTTATTCCGTGAAACGATTAATGGGCAAATCCTATCGAGATGTGCAGGGCATGGAAGGCTTTTTCGGCTATCAAATTCTTGACGATGATCCCGATGCGCTGGTTAAAATTCGGGTGCGTGATCGCTTTTATACACCCATAGAACTCAGCGCGCTCATCCTCCGCGAACTGAAAAACCGTGCGGAGACTGAACTAAATGCCTCGGTCACTCGCGCCGTCATTACGGTCCCCGCGTATTTCAATGACAACCAACGTCAGGCGACGCGAGATGCGGGAAAATTGGCGGGTTTGGATGTGTTACGCATTGTAAATGAACCTACTGCGGCGGCTTTGGCGTATGGGATTGGGAGCGTAGAGGAAGCCCCCCTGCCCCCCCGTGAAGGGGGGAACATGACCACCTCGGATGTTCAGGTAGGTGATACAAGGAATGAGCAAGTTTCTTTGAATAATCAGGAAAGCAAGGAGAAAATCTCGCTCACCCCCCCATTAAGGGGGGGGCAGGGGGGGGCTGAAACCGTCGCCGTCTACGACCTAGGCGGAGGCACCTTCGACCTGTCCATTCTGCGTATCCAAGACGGTATATTTGAATTGCTCTCTACCAATGGCGACACTTACCTCGGCGGCGACGATTTTGACCGGGCCATTATTGATTATTGGATGCAGGAGTTGGGTTTGACGACCACACAATTGGAAGAAGACAAGGCCTTGGGACAAACGATTCGCTTGCTGGCTGAAAGTGCGAAAAAGCAACTTTCCACGGCAGAAGTCTTTGAAAGTGAACTGAATGGGCAAAAAATTGAATTGACAAAAACGAAATTTGAAAGCCTCATTCAGCCGTTCATTCAACGGACGCTGGACTGTTGCCGGAATGCTCTGCGCGATGCTAAATTGACGCCAGCACAAATCGAAAAAGTGGTCATGGTCGGCGGTAGCACCCAGGTGCCAGCGGTGAAAAAAGCCGTGGTAGATTTGTTTGGCAAGCCGGGTTTTGACGAAGTAAACCCCTACGAAGTAGTCGCGCTGGGTGCCGCTATCCAGGCGGATGTGCTGGCGGGCAATCAGCAAAATGTGCTGCTGCTCGACGTGACGCCGCTTTCGCTCGGCATCGAAACCGTGGGCGGACTGATGGACACCATTATTCCCCGCAATTCCAAAATACCCACCAAAGCTGGACGCCAATACACGACCAGCGTGGATGGCCAGAAAAACCTGAAAATCACCGTGTTTCAAGGCGAACGCGATCTGGTGGAACACAACCGAAAACTCGGCGAATTCATCCTGCGCGACATCCCGCCGATGCCCGCTGGACTGCCGAAAATTGATATTCAATTCATACTCAATGCCGACGGCATCCTCACCGTGCGGGCGCGGGAATTGCGTAGCAACTTGGAACAACTCATCGAAATCAAGTCCACTTACGGTATTACCGAGGAAGAAATGGCTTTGATGTTGCTGGATAGCATCGCCCATGCGCAGGGCGATATGAAGGTGCGCAGCCTGCTCGAAGCCCGTAATGAAGCCAATAATTTGCTGTTGAGCGGCCAGAAATTCCTGGTGCAAAACGATGGTATTCTTTCCAAAAAGGAAAAAACTAAGACACTTGCCTTGCTGGAAGCCTTGCGCATTACTACTCTGGCCGACGACAAAGATGCCATTCACCGCGCCATCGAAGAGTTGAATACTTACACCATGCCGCTCGCGCATCGGGCGATGGACGTTACGGTGCGGACAGCGATGCAGGGGAAGAGTTTGGCTTAAAGGTTATTGGTTATTAAAAATTCTGTGCTATTTTTGTCCGTCAAAACGTCTCTCACTTTTCTCACCCCTCTCACCTTATCACCCATGTATCCATCCACTTTTTCCTCCGAACAAACCCGCGTAGAGGACGCTAATTTCGTCTCCCGTGTCTATGCCTGGATGAGTTTAGCACTGTTTCTGACGGCCATTACTTCTTTTATTGTCGCTTCTTCACCCGGTTTGCTCAATGTCATTTTTGGCAATAAACTGATCTTTTATGGGCTGATCATTGCTGAATTGGGCATCGTTTTTTATCTTTCGTCTGCGCTGATGCGTCTTTCGGCCAACACCGCTACCGCTCTCTTTCTAGGGTATGCGGTACTCAATGGCTTGACGATGGCGTTCATTTTTATCATTTATACCGCTGGTTCCATTGCCTCTACTTTCCTGATTACGGCGGGCATTTTCGGCATCATGAGCGCTTATGGGTTTTATACCAAAAAAGACTTGACCACTATCGGCAACCTGTGTTTCATGGGTCTGATCGGGATTGTGCTGGCCAGTATTGTCAATATTTTCTGGCAAAACAGCACCTTTTACTGGATTACGACTTGCATCGGCGTACTGGTGTTTGTCGGTTTGATCGCTTATGACACGCAAAAACTCAAAGTATTGAACGCGATGCAGCAGGATGGTGTGGACAATAGCCACCAAAAATCCATTTACGGCGCGCTGACACTTTATCTGGATTTCATTAATCTTTTCCTGATGTTGCTGCGTTTGTTTGGCGGACGCCGGAACTAGCTGGAAGCGTTTTTGAGATGTTAGTGTGCAGGTATTGCCGCGACATTCGTCCAATTACACGTTTATAGTCGTCATCAAATTCGCTCATCAAGTTGCGCTATATGTCTAAATTTTTCATTCCCCTATTGAGCCTGACACTGTTGCTGGCTTGCCAAACCACTCAGAAAGCCCAAACGCCTACGTTGAGTCCCGCTCCCAAATCTGCTAATGATCTGGTTTCCTGGGACAAGAAAATGGTAGATTTAGGAAAAGTAAAAAAGGGCGAAAAGCGCAGCATGACCTTCGATTTCACCAACACTTCCGGCGTGGACGTGCAGTTAGAAGGCGTGTCGGCCTGCGACTGCACGACGGTGGATTATCCGCGTACGGTCATTCCGCCAAACGGCAAAGGCCACTTGGACGTCGTGTTTGATTCCACGGAAAAAGACGCTTCGGAAAAAATTGATATTGACCTGATTTTCAAAAATACCGACGCTGCGGGCAATCCGCGTATTGAGCGGGTGTCGTATAGTTTTGACTTGATGAAGTAGTTTTATGATGGAGGATACGGAGATTTGAAGATTTGAGCATTTGACTAAAACACTTGATAATCAAGTAATTGATCGAATACTCGAATCCTCAAATCCTCAAAACGAATAATACTTATTTACAAATTAATGCCGCCCGACACTTCTATACGCTGGCCATTGATCCATTTACTATCGTCGGAGCAAAGAAAAGCCACCACACTGCCAATATCGTCGGCTTGACCGACCCGGCCTAAGGCAGTCATACCGGCCAGCATCCCTTTTAATTGCTCATTACTGCGGATAGCAGCATTATTGAAATCCGTTTCAATAGGGCCGGGAGCCACAATGTTGGCCCGAATACCGCGACTACCGAATTCTTTGGCAATATAGCGGGTCAATACTTCCACCGCGCCTTTCATAGAGGCATAAATCGAATAACCGGGATTGACAAACCGAGTAGTGCCAGTCGAAATATTGACGATACCACCGTGGTCATTCATCAAGGGCAATATTTTTTGGGTTAAAAAATACACGCCCTTAAAATGGACATTCATAAAGTTATCGAAGTCTTCTTCGGTCGCCTGGGCTATCGCAATACCGCCGCCCATGCCTGCATTATTGACTAGATAATCTAATTTATCCGTTCCAAATTCCGTGGTTAATGTATTAGAAACAGAGGCAATAAAATCATCCAGTTTCTTAAATTCCAATAAATTAAGTTTCAAGGCAGCCGCGTTTCGGCCCACTGCTTTAATGCTTTTAACGACCTCTTCGGCTTCATCGTTTTTGTTATTGTAGGTCAAAATAACATCAATTCCCTTGTGGGCTAATGCCAAAGCCATGTCTTTTCCAAGCCCACGGCTGCCTCCGGTTACCAGTGCAATTTTATTTTGCGTCATCTTTTTTAGTTTTAATTTAATGATGCTGCAAAGGTATAAATGCCTCCACTCCAAAAAATGGTGTTCATTTCAGTTTAAATGGTGACAGATTCAGTATTTCGGGCTTCTAGGCGGCTCAAATACGCCTCTCGATAGTGTTTCGGGGTTGTATTAGCAAATCGCTTAAAGAATTTGGTGAAGTTAGAAGGGTCATAAGTCAATAGCGTGGCTATGGCATTTATGGACACTTCATTTTTCTCCAACATTGATTTTGCAATATCCAGAATTTTTTCTTCAAAGAAGTAACATGGGTGTTTGCCCGTCGTGAATTTAATAGTATTACTTAAATGCGTTGGATGGATGTGCAAAACATTGGCAACATCTTTAATTTCAAACATTTTAGTAACCCGCCCTTCCACAATATCCGATAAATGCTTATCCAACGCACTTAAATAGTCCGCCGTTATCTCGTGCTGTCTGGCTAATATTTTTTTCGGTAAATCCATGTGCTTTTATTTTTAACAACTAATTACGCTTCTGCATACGCCTCCATCGGCGGGCAAGTACAAATCAAATTACGGTCGCCAAAAGCCTGATCTATCCGGCCCACCGATGCCCAGAACTTGAAGCCCTGACGCAGGTAAGGCAGCGGATAAGCCGCTTTCTCCCGGCTGTATTTGTAAGGCCATTCATCGGCGGTCACTACTTCGCAGGTATGCGGCGCATTGTGCAATGGGTTGTCGTGCGCGTCAAATTCTCCGGCGGCAATAGCATCTATTTCCTGACGAATCGCCAGCAGTGCATCACAAAAACGATCCAGTTCGGCTTTGCTTTCGCTTTCTGTGGGCTCAATCATGATCGTACCCGCCACTGGAAATGACAATGTGGGCGCGTGAAAACCATAGTCCATCAGGCGTTTGGCCACATCTTCCGCGCTTACGAGGGCTTTAAATGGCCGCAAATCCAGAATCAATTCGTGCGCCGCGCGGCCTTTTGCGCCAGTATAAAGCACGGGATACGCCTCTTCCAGGCGGGCTTTGATGTAATTGGCATTCAAAATGGCGTATTTCGTGGCATCGGTTACGCCATCTTTACCCAGCATTTTGATGTACGCATACGAGATCAGCAAAATGCTGGCACTGCCCCAGGGCGCGGCACTGACCGCCGTCGTGCCGGGCGTACCATCTTCCAACGGCGACACGAACACGTGATTTGGCAAATAAGGCGCGAGGCTGGTATTGCAACAAATCGGCCCCATGCCAGGGCCGCCGCCACCATGCGGGATGGCGAAGGTTTTATGCAAATTCAAGTGGCACACGTCCGCGCCAATAGTCGCCGGGCTAGTTACACCCACTTGGGCATTCATGTTGGCACCGTCCATATACACCTTGCCGCCGTACTGGTGGATGGCCGCGCACACTTCGGTAATATTGGTTTCAAATACCCCGTGTGTACTCGGATAAGTCACCATCAGACAAGCCAGATTAGCCGCGTGTTTTTCCGCTTTGGCCTGTAAATCAACTAGTTCGATGTTGCCGCGTTCGTCGCAAGCCACCACTACAACTTCCATGCCCGCCATGACCGCGCTCGCCGGATTGGTACCGTGCGCCGAGGAAGGAATGAGGGCCACGTTGCGGTGATGATCGCCACGCGCCTGATGATAGGCACGAATGGCCATCAGGCCTGCGTACTCGCCTTGCGCTCCGGAATTGGGCTGCAACGAGCAGGCTTCAAAACCAGTGATCGTGCATAAATACTGCTCTAACTCGCTGATTATCTGTGCATAGCCTTGCGTCTGATTTTGCGGCGCGAAGGGATGGATATTAGCAAAACTCTCCCAACTGACCGGAATTAACTGCGTCGCCGCGTTGAGTTTCATAGTGCAGGAACCCAGCGCAATCATGGAATGTGTCAGTGATAAGTCCTTGTTTTCCAACCGTTTGACATAACGCATCATGTCGCTTTCCGTATGGTAGGAATTGAAAACCGGATGCGTCAGGTAAGGCGTTTCGCGCCAAAGACCCTTAGGGACGGGGACATTGGCAGTAAAAGCAATTGGCTTACCATCTCCACCAAATAATTTTGCTATTTCACTTAAGTCTTCCTCCGTCGTCGTTTCATCAAGAGAGATTTGTAAGGCGTTTTGTTCGTAAAAGAAATTTACCCCCCGTTCCTCCGCCTTCTGCCGTATTGCGGCTAATTGATCTGCTGGCAACTCCAAGCGCAACGTATCAAAAAAATACCGATGCACTGGGCTAAAACCAATTACTGATAGTGCAATGTATAGTTGGGTGGTCATATTTTGCGTCCGTTCGGCAATACCACGAATGCCCGCCGGACCATGATACACCGCATACATAGCCGCCATATTGGACAACAAAGCCTGCGCCGTGCAAATATTGGAAGTCGCTTTTTCGCGGCGAATGTGCTGTTCGCGGGTTTGCAGGGCCATGCGCAGGGCGCGATTGCCGTGCCGATCCACCGAAACACCGATGATGCGACCGGGAATCTGGCGTTTGAATTCGTCAGAACAGGCGAAGTAAGCGGCGTGTGGGCCACCGTAACCCATTGGTACCCCAAAACGTTGGGTGAGACCCACGGCCACGTCGGCACCCCATTCGCCGGGTGGTTTCAGGAGTGCCAATGCCAGGATGTCGGCAGCCACGGAGACGTAGGCACCATTGGCTTTGGCTTTTTCCACAAAGGCGCGATAATCTTCCACATTGCCCTCTTTATCAGGGTATTGCAGTAGTACACCAAAGGTTTTTTCGGAAAAATTATAGGTCTTCCAATCGCCGACAACTAATTGAATATCATGCGGTAAAGCCCGCGTTTTCAGCACGTCGATGGTTTGGGGAAAGACTTTATCGGAAATAAAAAACTCGTTGGCTTCGGCCCCTGCTTTGGCGCGTTTATTCTTTTCGGCGTAAAACATGTGCATCGCTTCGGCGGCAGCGGTGGCTTCGTCGAGCAGGCTGGCATTGGCGATGGGCAAGCCCGTCAAATCACTGACCATCGTCTGGAAATTGAGCAAACTTTCCAAACGACCTTGCGCGATTTCCGCCTGGTAAGGCGTATATTGCGTGTACCAACCGGGGTTTTGGAACAAATTGCGGAAAATTACCGACGGCGTAATGGTGCCATAATAGCCCATGCCGATGAAGTTGCGGGCCACGCGATTCAATGCCGCCGTTTTCTTCACTGCCTGCAAATACTCAAATTCGGAGAGTGCATCCGGCAGGTCGAGTGGTTTTTTCAGGTGAATATTATCTGGTACGGTCTGGTCGATGAGCTCGTCGAGCGATTGGACGTTCAACACTTTGAGCATGGCCTGGGTGTCCCCTGCGCTGGGGCCTATATGCCGACTCACGAAATGGTCGGGATGCGGAAATTGACTCATGAAAATGAGAAAGTATTTAAGTAGGAATGGGTGGACAGTGAAGAACTCAAAAACAACGCGAAGGTAGGGATTGTTCGCCGCCACGCCCTACCCTGTCGCAGGAGTCGTCGGCTTTTTTCCAATTTAAATGGCGTTGAATTTTGGACATTTGCCTTCCCGTATTATTACGCCGGGTCATTTATGTATCCAGCTAAGTTGTTGCTTTTCGGAGAACACGTTTTATTAATCGGTGCGCCAGCGGTGGCCACGCCCGTACCAGCGTTTGGGGGAAAATGGGCCTGGCCCGTACCGACGGGTTCAACCGCCAGTACATCACTGCATGATTTTGTAGAATGCAATGCCTTATCAGAAATACAAGAAATTGACAAAGAAGCTTTTAGAAAAGACATCGCCGCCGGAATATTTTTTGATTCCGATATTCCAATGGGTTATGGTTTGGGTAGTTCGGGAGCTCTATGTGCAGCAGTGTATGACCGTTATGCGCGGGAAAAAGCGACTTCACTTGCCGATTTGAAGGCCGTTTTTGCTCGCATGGAAAGTTTTTTTCATGGCAATAGTTCGGGTATTGATCCTTTGACGAGTTATTTGCGACAGCCAGTTTTGATTCAAAATAAGACGGAAGTAACGACGGTGGAAAGTTCCATTTGGCCGGACGCACCCGTAGTATTTTTACTGGATTCTACATTGCCTCGCCAGACTGGACCGCTGGTGCAGTGGTTTTTGGAACAAAGTCAGCAACCTGTTTGGCGGGAACGGTTGGAGCAAGAATTGCTGCCCGCGCACGAGGCGATGGTGCAGGGTTGGTTGCAGGCAAATACGGAGCAGTTTTGGCCCGCTCTTCGGCAAGTTTCTCGTTTTCAATTGGAACATTTTCATCCGATGGTGCCTGCTACGCTGCGCGATCTTTGGCGGGAAAGCCTTGGTCGTGATGATATGGTATTTAAAATTTGTGGTGCTGGCGGTGGCGGATTTCTGTTGGGTTTTGCGCGAAATGCTGCGGATGTGGTTGGTTTACAAAGAGCTGAATCGGTGATTTTTCCTTTTAGTTAGGGGGTGACAGGGAATTTAGGAGACAGGAATCAGGAGATAGGATTTAAAATATTACATTTACGAAACCCTGAAAGTTTTGCAAACGGGAACTCGCTGCACATGAAAATTGATCGTCGCCTCCGACCCGCCATTTGGGTATTCTCTGTGCTTCTGCTGGCGGCGGTGTTGGGTGATGTGCTGGCGAATGGCCGTCCGCTGTACTGTCGGATCGCAGGGCAGACTTTCTATCCCGGCCTGCGCGCTAGAGGACTGGACTGGATCAGCTATGGAAATCCCATTATAGATGACCGGGAAAGTGCCCAGGACTGGCTGAAATATCAGCATTATGAAGCGGTGTTGTTTGCGCCCATTCCGTTCTCGCCGGGGAAAAAAGAGACTCGCGCCGACAGTAATATGCAGGCACAGGCGCCGGGCAGCCTGGCCAACGACAACGGAAGAGGTTTCCGGCACTGGCTGGGCACTGATAATGAAGGGCATGATGTGGCGGCCTGGGATGATTTCGGGGGCCCGGGTGGCCTTACTCACTGCTCTGATGGCGGTAGGAATTGCTTTTTCTATTGGGCTTTTTCTGGGTGCACTGGCTGGATTTTGGGGCGACGACCGTTTGCGCATTCGGCGGGCTACGCTCTGGATAACGTTGTTGGGACTGCCGGTGGCCTGGTTTTATGCCTTTATTGCCGGACCAAGCGCGATGTCCGGTGTAAGTCATTGGACCAGAAATTTATTTA
Source organism: Saprospiraceae bacterium (assembly GCA_965249785.1). Lineage (GTDB taxonomy): Bacteria > Bacteroidota > Bacteroidia > Chitinophagales > Saprospiraceae > M3007. The sequence continues at coordinate 52,133 of CBDFMU010000015.1, forward strand.
TTTTTATTGGTATTAGCTTAATTTTCAACCTTTTAGGAAGATTATTGAGTCGGCTGCCGTGGTTATCCAAACCAGTGGTGGTACCTGCCGATCTGCTGGTGATGCGCAGTGCGGAAATATTCAATGCGTTGCCAAAATTCGTTTTTCTGATCATTGTGGCCCGACTGTTAGGAGATGACCGAACGATCTGGCCGATGATCGCGCTGATTGGTGCTTTCAGTTGGCCGGGGGTAGCGAGCCTGGTGCGCGCGGAACTTTTGCGGGTACGCGCCCTTGATTTCGTGATTGCTGCCCGCGCACTGGGCCTGACTGAAAGGAGGGTATTGCTCCGTCATGCCTTGCCCAATGCTCTCCGGGCAGCCTATACGGCGGCGGCACTCGGCGTAGCCAGTGCCATCCTGCTGGAAGCAGCACTATCGTTTTTAGGATTTTCCGGCAAAGATATGGAGGGTGCTTCCTGGGGTACGCTCTTAAACGGCGCACGCCATGCCCGGGAGGCGTGGTGGCTGGCTTTGCCTCCCGGGTTGGCTATTTGCGTTACAATATTGGCCCTCAACAAAGTGGGCGAGGTACTCAGTGAGCGAAAAGAAATCTAGCCGATTATTCTTTCATGACGCGGATAGATGCGGCCACTCGCTGTCCACTGCTCAAGATCAGATCATACGCACCGGCCTTCAAATGTGGCAGCGGAACCACAGTAGTGTTCAAGCCCGGTTTGGTTTCTACAGCCTGATACCAAACCAACCTGCCATTCAGATCCATGACACTCAGACGCAGGCTTTCTTCTGCGGTGGCAACAAATTGTACGGTGATCCGATCGGCCATCGGGTTGGGAAATGCACTGGTAATAGTGAATGGTTCGCCGAGCAAAATCACTTTGGAAATAGCTACTTTGCCGTCAATATCCACCGAACGCAGGCGATAATAGGTCTGGTTGAAAGGTTTTAGGTCTTCTAATTCATAGCTGATTGCTACCGTGGAATTTCCAGCACCAGCCCGTCGGCCTACTTCCGTCCAATGAGTACCATCCGCCGATCGCTCCACAATATGCGCTTGCACCTCTTTCTCGGTCAGGGTTTCCCAATAGAGCCAATTAGTGCTGCCTGCTGTTTTGCCGTCGAAGGAGCGCAGCTCGAGCGGGAGCGCGGTAGCAGTGAAACTACCAGACATACTGACCCCGTGGACTGAGCAGAAATAATTGTACGTGCCAGCAGTGGTGACTGTATAACTGAATGTGGTGGAACCGGAATTGATAGGATTATCCCAGGTGTTGGCACCGGCAGGAACGGAGGTCGAAGTGGTAGTATGGAAACCAGCCGACCAGTTCCATTGAATCACATCCCCAACATTGACGCTCATGGAAGCTGGGCTAAAAAAGTTGTTGCCTACTGACACCATGCGCGTGACGGCATACGTAGTCAAGCTACACAACAAAAATACGGGCAGCAATAGAAGGTAATTTTTTTTCATGGCGTTGTTTTATATGTTTAAGATAGGTGAAAAATTCGGGCAGGCTCCAAACATCTCTACTAACGAGCACCAAATATAAAAACAAGTTACTAATTACTCTACAATTATTATTTCGCCCGGTGCGATGCCGACAGCGAAAGACCCTACTTTCTCCCCCGTAGGCTTGCGCACGATTACTTCCCCGTTAGAAGCAAAGTCTTTGGCATCGCCGCAATACAATTCGCCGGTCGTCGGATGGCAAGTCAAGCTATAAGCGGCCTGATCAAAAAGTTTTTTCAGACCCAAATTATCGTACGAAAAAACTGCGCCACCGCCGATGAAATAGTAAGTGTAGCCATCGGGCGAAGTCGTCAAATCATCCGCACCCTGCACAGTGGCCGTGCCGCCAACATTGGGATCATCTGCTCTGGTCAACCATCCTGTCGAACTGGTATGCAAATAATCACCTCGGCAGAGTACGGCAAATGGATAATTGGTCGCTCCGGCAGCCTTGGCCAAACAAGCTGGATTATACTGTCCAGCGACGGGTATCCGAACCGCGCCATTTTCTGTACCAGTGGAAATATGTGCAATGGTGGAATCCACCCCGAAGCCGCCGGAATTAGCTACCCATAAAAAACCGCCAGCCAGCAGCATTTTCTCCGGGCCGGCACCCGTCGGGATGGTTTTAATGATCTTATTGGTGCGCAAATCCACTTTGGCCACGCTGCCGTTTACGCCGTCGGCCCCCCATTGACTTATATACGCGTAATTATCGTCCAGGGATTGGAAAAAGCGCGGCAAAGCCAGTCCGCCGATGGTATCGAGGTACTCAAAGGTGCCCGCATCTACCACCACAACACGGTTGGCACCATTCACCACGATGTAGCCTTTACCATTATGAAAACTAAGCGACTGTACAAACTGGCCCAGCGCGGCCCCATTATTGGCTTTGCCAAAAATATCCTGCACCGTCTCGTTCGTTGCCGGGTCGTGCCAGGTGATGGTGCCAGTGCCGCCGAAAGGGCCTTCATTGACTACGAAAACGCCTTTTTCATAGCGGCCAGGTGTGGGGGTGGGAACAGGGTCCTTTTTGCAGGAAGAAAACAGGAAAATGCCGCTCAGCAGCAGTGGCAACAGAAGTGCCAGAAGATTTTTGACTTTCATTTTTGATGTATAATTAACTGAAAATGAAAGGCAAACGGGAAAAATGGGCAGCCTGATCCCTGGCTACAAAGTGATTGATAAGAGCTGATGAAAAGGCGGATAAAGATGGATAAAAAGCCGTGCGAGTGCCAATTATCAAGCCTTATCAACCTTTATCAACCTTTCTCAACTTTTTCCGACAGCCGATCCAGCCTGACTTTCTTCCCGAAGCCCGGTGACGATATAGTGGCTGGCAGGTCTTCTGGCTCGTTTCTGCGACGTGCGCCTTCCCATGCTGAGGAGCAGCACAGTGGCGTTATGCACTTCGCGTGTCCGACAAAACCGGACTTGAAACTTACAGCAGCGGGTACTGCCCCGGTTTTGCACCGGAGTTCCCTTTTCATCCCGATACAGCGTATCGGAAACCAACTACTGGCGGCGAAGGTAGCAGAATTGTGGATAGGAAAGCCCTATCAAACGAAGGCTTCGCTTTTGCAAGGCCATTACTTCATTTTGCGCTCTCTGCCCCCCCGGCAACAAATCTAGTAAATGACTGACAAACCGACGGAGTCTGTGATTCTCCGCTTCGAGTAAGTTTTTTTCATGCACCAGAGCCGTGTGTTCAACGGGGCGAGGCGGATCAAATTGATTGCTTTTCAGGTCAAAATAGAGCAGATCATCCACGCTACACTGATGCGCGGCGGCGATGCGTTCTAGATAATCTACACTGGCTGAGGTCTGTCCAGATTCGAGCCTTTGGTAAGTACGAAGGGGAATGTTGGCGAGTTCGGCGGTTGCGAGTTGAGAAAGGCCGCACTTTTTGCGCACGGCAATGAGTTTTTTGTGGAGATCTGACATGGAAGATAGGGGACTTGGTAGAAGGAAGAATAGCTTTTTCCCATAACGTTAATCCGCCAATTTTGTCATTAGGCCCGCCAATTTTGGCGTTGTTTTTAACATTTGAAAGGCAGCAACTTTGTATGGTCAGCAAAAGTATTCCGAAGAACCCCGGGAGTTTGTTAGAAATACAGAAAGCTATTCACAAAAATTTCCTCATTAAATTTTTAACCATTATTTGTAATGAAAAATATCGCATTCTTTTTTTTCCTAATTTCCTTGTTGTGTAGCACAACAAACGCCAGTGCGCAAGCAGATTGCCAATCTGTATTAAAATTCGATCCCCAATAATAATGGGATGTTAGAATTTCGCGATGCTGCGCAATTTCAACAAGTGCTGGATTGTTTAGACGCTGCTGTGGAGGCCAATAATGATGCATTTGAAGCGAAATATTCAAATTTGAGTGACGATGAAGTTGAAGTAATAGAAGAAAAGACTGGGTTCAACGAAGATCAGCCGCTTATTGATTTTGAAAACTCGAAACGATTTGTCTCTTTGCGTAGCTCTGTAGAAACAGCCATCGTAGCTTGGTTGGATCATGATAACTTGGACCCGAATACCGACCCAGATGACATTACGGTGGATGACGAGGTAATGCGTACGGTTTTGAATACGGCATACAAAGTCAAAGTTGGTGGCCAAATTTATGATTTCAGTGTTGCTGGTGGGGGTTCGCCTGATGCAACCTGTTGTAAAAAGTGGCTAAGTGGGGGACCAAAATTTGTTCAATATGAAGGAGGTGCCAAACAGTTCAAAATCAAAGGCTCTGTACGTGATTTTGGCATAGTAAGTGTTGCCAAGAGCAAAGTAGTATCTTTTAAAAAGAAATCTAATGGTCACTGGAAGCGGTATAAAACCCGGCTTGTTGCCAATGTAGCAGGCACTGGATTTAATAGTGATTGTACCAAATCTGCTGCTTTCGGTGGCACGAAAGGCCCTAAAAGGAAAAAGCATTTAACAGTAAAAGTAACTGTAGGTATTGGAAGCACTGCTATTTGTGTAAAGCCTGGCACTACTGTTGCCTCCTGTGTGGTTAGTGATAATATGGTGCCTGGTGCTGTGGCGTTTTAAGTAATTCTAATTAGAAGAGCGGGTCATTACAAAATTTGTAATGACCCGCTTATCAAATTTGTCACATGAGGCTCTTTATCTTTTTTGTTATCTCGTTGTGGATGGTTACCTTTCTCGATGCCCAGTCACGCTTGGACGGCAGTAACTTCTCGGTGCGCCTGGCCGCTAGCCTGGAGGCTAAAAGTGACATCAGACCGCTCTATGTAGTGCCGACCGGGGTTGATCTACATTCCAAGCCCACGCTGGGCGATGAGCTGGGATTGGCTTATCGGCTGACTAAACCACATTGTCGCTATACCGCAGCGGCTAAGGTTGGGTGGTATGGGCTTAGCCAAAAATTGAGCCTTGATAGTACACAGTCCGCAGCGGGCTATGATATTGTTGAGCAATTAATTACACGTCCTTTTTATTTTGGTTTGGAAACGTCTGTGGAGGCCCGACTCAAAATTTGGAAAAACACCTCTCTCTTTATTGGTCCTGCCCTGCAATTGGTCTATACGCCGACCAACCAGTTCGAATTTTACTATGGTTATTCTGATAGTAATGGCAATTCTCATTACGTATATGTTGATAAAACCATCCTCAATACTCCCAATCGTCCCTATCTGGGGATTGGCGGGAAATTCTCGGTAGAAAAACCGATTGGCAAGCGCGTAGGCGCGGCCATCACCCTCGCGTATTTTTATAATCGGCGAGACCTCCTTGATGCGGGTACTTATACTATATACACGCTCAATGGCCCCTTGTCTGGTACATTTACCAAGCCTTTTCAATATTGGCTCTTTGGACTGGAATTTTCTTTATTGCGTAAAAAAGGCTGACTTATATGAAATCTCCTGTTCTTTTTATAGGCTCACTATGGTTAATTGCTTCTCTCCATGCGCAATCCAGTCTGGATGGCAGTACCTTTTCGCTGCGCTTGGGCACCACTTTATCTGCTAAAAACCACATTATTCCTATGTACATAGAGCCAGCAGGAGTTGATTATTATTCCAAATCAACACCAGGCTATGAAGGCGCGGTCGCTTATCGCTTGACTAGGCGGCATTACCGCTACTGCGCAGCGTTTAAGGCAGGTTGGTATGCGATTGACAAAAGATTTACCTTGAGCCAAGAAGAATCTCAAGCAGGTTATAAGGTCAATAGTAGGGCGATTACCCTTCCTCTTTATTTTGGTCTAGAAACCTCCTTGGAAGCTCGACTGCACTGCTGGAAAAATGGTTCATTTTTTTTAGGTCCTGCCTTGCAATTGGTACATTCCCCCAGTGCTTTTCTCGAATTAGATGATTTTTATTTAGATAACAGTTATAATATACATGATGTATATCGTTCGGATGATTTAATCGTAAACGAACCCAACCAGCCTTATGTGGGCTTCGGAGGGAAATTATCCTTGGAAAAGCCGATAACTAAACGCTTGGGCGTAGCCATCACAGTAGGGTATTTTTATTGTAAACGGAATATACTTGATGTTGGCACTTATACGCTGTATACTAATAGTGGGCCTTTACATGGCAGTCTTACCAAGCCTTTCCAATACTGGCTCTTTGGAGTGGAATTCTCTTTGCTGCGTAAAAAAACATAGAAAGTACGTATAAATAATAATACTGTCGTACATAAAACAAGCCCTGCCAAGTAAAACTGGCAGGGCTAAATTATTTTTATTTCCAGACGAAGTCCGGGTACTACCGCACCACACTCAATTTAATCACCTCCGCCTGGCCGGAATTTCTGTTTTCCAAACGTACAAAATAAGTGCCGGTCGGTAGCGTCGCCACATCTAGTTGGAAGGAGTTGGAGCCAGATACGACCCGTGCGGAGACGGACGAGATGACCGTGCCGCCCAAGCTGTGCAGTGTAAGCCGCGCCTCGAAGCTGGACGTGCTTTCGTAACCCACTTCAGTGCTGATGCGAGCTGGATTGGGAAATACACTGAGCGCACGCTTTTGTTGGTAGGTATCCCAGACCGAAGTGGTACTGCCAATGTAGCAGTCGGGGCCAGCCACACCCGCTGCGTCCAGTACCGGAAGCTTGGCATAGGTATCAAACATGGTTTGTTCCAGCACAAAATTGTTGGCTCCCAGCCAATCTTGCAGCAGCGTCGCAAAGACCTGTCGGTAGTCGTTTTGTACGCCTTGCAGCTGGTGATCGTTGGTTAGGTTGGCCAAATTCACGTTGGTGCCTACTACGCCCGCTTTGATGTTTTTTCCAAACAAAAACATGGGTGCCAGCGTACCGTGGTCGGTGCCAAAGGAGCCATTCTCTTCGGCGCAACGGCCAAATTCCGAGAAGGTGCAAGCCACCACTTGGTCGTCTAAACCCAGGTTTTTGAGATCGTCGAAGAAAATTTTGGTGGCATCCGAGAGTTTGCGCAGCAAATTAGCATGGTTGCCAGTGGTCGTTACGCCTTCCACAATCTGGTCGCCGTGCGTATCGAAGCTGCCCATATTGCAGAGATAAATCTTGGTTTTGCAACCGCCTTTGATCAATCGGGCAACGGTCTTCAACTGATCGGCAAGAGAATTGGTCCCAGCGGTGGGATAAGTCGCCGCCGTGGAATTGTTCCCGGCATTGAAAGTCTGGCTAATCCGCTGGGCATACAGATTGGTACTTAATTCTACGCCCATGATAAACTCGATCTCGTGACCATAGTCAGAGTCGGGAATATCGGTCACGGGCATCCCACCAATCGTCTGGATGAGCGAGTAAAACCCTCCCGCATCCTGACCGCTCAGGGTAATTACATTCTGGTGTTCCGTCTGCGTATGGAAGCCCAGCGAGGGGTTGGAGCTGCCGAGTTGGATACCCAGCGGGTCGGGGTGGTCGGCCGTCGGTACGCCCAGCACGTCGGGATACATGGCTTGTAAGGAACGGCCCATCCAGCCGGAAGGGATATTGTTATTGACCGCCGTGCCATCGCCACCCGTGAGCCAAAGGTCGGTTCCTTTGAAGTGTGACTGGTTCATATCCACGTAACCGGCCGCCTGGACGATGCTGGCCCGACCATCATCGTACATCTGCTTCATGGAAAGCATGGCCGGGTGCAGACCCACGCGGTCGGCACTGGCCAGGGTATTATCCAGATCAATGTACTTATCCGTCCCGCTGTCGGGGAGGCGAATGGTGGGCCGCAGGTTGGCGTAGAGGTCGTATTGTTCTACCGGAATGACGGTATTCAGGCCGTCATTGCCGCCATTGAGTTGAATCAGCACCAGCACGCGGTCTTCTACGCCATCGCAGGTAGACATGATTTTGGCGAGGGTACGATTGGCAAAAGGCCGCATGGAAAGGCCATTTACGACAAACGGCGTAATGCCCAGCGGCGGAAGTATTTTGAGAAAATTTCTTCTTTTCATCTTGAAAAAAGTTATTAGTTATCGGGGTATTGGTTATTGGTATATTGGTTAATTGTTATTGGTAGATATTGGTTAAAAGTGGAAAGGGGGTTTAAATTAAACCACTAATGCCCATTAACCAATCTCCATCAACTAGTAACCAATCTACTAGTAATCACTACACCAATACCCGAATTAGAAGGTCTGGAATTCCGGCGAGAACATAATAGCATTGATGAGTCGTTCCAGCGGGATTTTCACGTTCTCATCATTGTTCGTGTTCAAATACCCTTGCCAATCATAAGTCCAGTCAGCAGGCGGCAGATTGGTCAGGAATACCGTGTTGAAGAAATAATCGAAACGCTCCGCGCTGGGTGTTTCCGGCAGCAGGTAGTCCAGCAGATCACTCACCAATACGTATGGATCGGTGGCATCGGTGATATTGCCGCTGGCCTTCACCCAGGGAGCAATGTCCAGTTTAGAAGAAATCGTCTTATTGATCTGTCCACCAATCGTATTTTTTCCACTCAACAACATGGCCGGCAACTTGTACCGGGCAATGATAGTGCTGGAATTGAACCATTGGTGATGATAGTCGGGTGCCTCGTAGTAAGCGGGATAACCCGCCACATTATCCGGGTAAAAGAGCTGCAAATTGGCCAAAGTCAACATACGATCCTGCACGCCGCTGCCATAGAAATTGACATAGTGCTCGGCCGTGTTGGTGATTGGATCGGGGATTGGCATCTGGAAAAAAGTAATGGCTTGCAGGGCCAGTTCGAGCGGTGCTTTGATCATGCCGCCCACTATTTCGTCGGTGTTGTCAGAATCGTCAGCATCGAAAAAGTGCTGGCTTTGCAAGAGCTGCTCCAGCACGGGTTTTACCTCGAAATTATTGGCAATCAAGGTGTCAGATAAAGGCACAATAATATCGGTCTCGATTTCTTCAGTGAGGTTGCGACTGACGAAAAAACGATAGAGCCGCCGACAGAGGTTTTTGGCCGTTTCAGGCTGGGCAAAAACCATATTGACAAATGCGTCCAGTTCTTGCAACATAGTGGCTTCGGTCGTCGCACCGGGAATGATAGTCCCCTGAAATCTGGCACTAAAAGTCTTACTGGCAATATCGTGCTGATTTAGTTTCGGTACACCATGTGGCAGCCCGGTCTCCGCATCGAACATATTGCGTCCACCCTGTATCCGGTACCCGGTAAACACGCGCGCGGCCTGCACCACATCATCTTCGGTGTAGGTGGTGTAGTCGCCGGGGCCGACTTCTGCGCCTCTGCCGATAGTAAACAGTTCCAGGAACTCGCGGGCAAAATTCTCGTTGGGGCTGGTTTTACTGTTCTGCGTATTGTTCAGGTAGCGCAGCATACAGTTGTCAGTCACCATTTTGGTCACCAGCTTTTTGAAGTTGCCCAACGCTCCCCAGCGCAAGAGGCCCAGGTAGTCGAAATAATGTGCCGTGCCATAGGAGAGGACATCCGCGATCATGTACTGGTGAAAAAAGAAGCTCATTTTATGACCGATGCCGGGATCTTGTACGGCCTCGTTGAGCCACCAGCCTACGACAAAACGTCGTAGCTTAAATTCCTCGACCGGCGCGGCCATGCCGTAGGGCAGACACCAGGTGGCATTTTCATTGACAGTAGTCGTGAGGGGATCATCATAGTGCGGCTGCTCCACCTGAACGGGATAGAGCTGCAGCAGCAGGGGCAGGGCTTGGGCGGCGCTTAAAGCGGCCAGCTCGTCCACCTTGGTTTTGGTGAAACGATAGCTCGTGCGTCGCAGCAAATGCGCAGCCCGGCGGCGGCCCAACACGCCCGAAAGCGGGGAAAGTGATGCCATCTTGAAAGATTGATGCGTGAAGGAAATCGGTTACAAAAGCAGCCCTTTGAGGAGAGAGTGGCAAAAAGGAAATTTGCAAAGAGCAAAAGGCAAATAGGACTTTGGAACTGCCCAATACCTTGCCTTTTGCTTTTTTGGCCTTTTGCCCTGTGGATGGACTACCGAATTAAAGAATGGTTTAACGCGGTGGTTTGGTTTTTATTAACGGGGCGGTGTTAAAAGTGGTAGAGACGTTGCGTGCAACGTCTCTACAGGGTAATCAAAATTTTACCATTTCGACCCGTAAAAATTGCGGCATCAGATGCTCGAAATCGCTGTCCGTAGTCAGCAAAGTAGCATTGAACAGGAAGGTGGTGGCCGCAATCCAAAGATCATTTTTCCCCATATTGCGGGAAGTTAGGCCAGAAAATGCTGAAAAGCGAGGATGTATTCCCTGACTAAAAGCATCAAGATCGGCATAAGCAGCAGTTATTTCTTCACTTTCAATCGGAAAGGGCCGCAGGGCATGAAGGAAATGATTCATCCGGGTTATTTTGCTTTCTCCCCAGCCAAATTGAAATGCCAGCGAGCGAATTTCGCCGACCGATACAATGGAAATAAATGCTGCATTATCCCCTGAAAAAAGAGAGAACTGTCGGTCAATCTGTTG
>CBDFMU010000016.1:0-73195 GCA_965249785.1 Saprospiraceae bacterium
GAAGACTTTGGTCGTTTTCTTGGTGCACCCGCGATCTTTTTTGGCGTCGGCTACCTTTTTTTCACAGCAGGGATGCTGCGCCGGTATGGTGTCTTTTTTGCAACAACCCGCTACCTCCGTTTCCTGCGCAGAAGCGGCGCACAAGGCTTCCGAGGAGAATAGCGTGGTGGTAGTTTTGCCTGCACAGTAGCAGTAAATCTGTTTCAGACTTACACCAGTAGTGGCGACCAGCAGCGTGGCCATCCAAAACCAGGAAAATGATTTTTTTGCGTGAGTAGACACTTTTTACCGTAGGCTGAATGTTTGCGAATGCTTGGGCCTTCACAAAAGTAGGGCCTAATTTTAACTTTTTAGAAAAAAATATGCGGAAAATCGCCATTTCGGACATTCATGGCTGCCAGCGGACATTTGTGGCGTTGCTGGATAAAATCGCCTTTTCTACCACCGACCAGCTGTATTTGCTCGGCGATTACGTGGATCGCGGACAGGACTCAAAAGGGGTGATAGATCATATCTGGGCTTTACAAAAGGCTGGTTATCAAGTCAAATGCCTGCGCGGCAACCACGAAGAGATCGTGCTGACCGCTCAACATTCGGTAGAAGGGCTGGAAAAGTGGCTCGAAACCGATGGGCGGCGCACGATGGAAAGTTTTGGCGTACAGCACATCACCGACATCCCGGAACCTTACCTGGATTTCATGCGCAATCTGCCCTACTTTCTGGAAGTGGACGAATATATTCTGGTGCACGCTGGCCTGGATTTCGATCAGTTTGATCCATTGAGCCGTACAGAAGAGATGATCTGGATTCGGCACTGGCATGATGGCATTCGTTACAAATGGCTCGGCAACCGCATTATTGTGCATGGTCACACCCCCACCAAACGCAACGAAATCGAGCTCATGCTCCGCCATCTGGACACACAACGCTACCTCGATATTGATGCCGGCTGTGTGTTCTGGAACTTTCCCGTGCGGGAGGGTTACGGGCATTTATGCGCGTTCGATATGACCAATCGGACCCTGGCTTTTCAGGAAGCGATGGAGTAGTTATTGGTTATTAGTGTATTAGTTATTGGTATATCAGGAGCCTTCATAAAACCTTTTCTTGCAAGTAGAGTTTTGGACAAATGCAGAGGTGAACTATTGCCTCTAATTGACCCCAATCACAAACCGAAGCATAAAAAACCAGTGACCACCAACGACCAATACACCAATAACAGATAAACTAATAACTATATACATGGCTTTTACGTTTAATAACTTCGTCGCCAAATTCCCGCCTGTCACCATGCCCGCCACTTTGGGCGAAGACACGCACCATACTTTCGGTACGGAAAATGAGCCACTTTCCGACGCGATGATCGCGCAATTCATCCATCCGACCGACGGCGTGGAGGCCGACGATGAATTTACGGAGTATATTCCCTGTTTTTCGATTGCCGGTACCGAGACTTTCCTCGCGCTGGTGTGGTGGAAAGCGGCCCTGCTCAATTACGAATACGTGCTGGCAACTTTCACCAATAAAGGTCAACTGATTGGTCGGAAAGTGATTGCCCGCACCCACGTCGAAACCGACGGTAGTATTAATCGCTCCGTGGCGACTATCAATGAAGACTACGAAATTCTCATTGCCGAAGGACATTCTAGTGGGCCGAATGACGTATTTGATCCGACTACTTCGCGGACGCGCAACGTGGAAATCATGGCTAATGGCGAGATCATATCCTATTGATTGCCTGTACCGGCGGCTGAAGCCGCCGAAATAGCCTCATAAGTCATGGCCAAAATCATTGGCGGCTGAACCCGCCAGTACGCCAAGAACTCCTACCTTCACGCCGCCTTAGTTCAAGTTTTACCAAAACAAAAATCACCGTCGCCATCGCTGGCCGCACGGGTCGGAAGGGGTTATGATCAAAGTTGGAATTATCCGGGAGGGTAAGGTGCCGCCCGACGCGCGCGCGCCGCTCACCCCCGAACAATGTGCTGAAGCACAGGTGGAATTTCCCGTCAAATTTATAGTGGAGCCGTCGCCAATTCGTTGTTTCAAAGACGAAGAATATCTGGAACACGGCATCACGATGAGCCACGATTTGAGCAATTGTGACGTGTTACTGGGCGTAAAAGAAGTGCCGATTGATTGGCTACAACCTGGAAAAACCTACCTTTTCTTTTCGCATACGCTAAAAAAACAGGCTTACAACCGCCCGTTATTGCAAGCCATTTTGGAGAAAAATATTCGACTGATCGACTATGAAGCCCTAACGGACGAACGTGGCCAACGCCTCATTGCCTTTGGTTTTTACGCCGGTGTCGTGGGTGCCCACAATGGCTTGTGGACGTATGGTCAACGCACCGGACTATATTCACTGCCGCGCCTCTGCACCAGTCACGACTATGCGGCGGTGCAACAGGTGTACGAAACGCTGCAACTTCCGTTCTTGCGTATTGTGCTGACTGGTCACGGGCGCGTATCTACAGGTGCCGTCAAAAATTTGCACGACGTAGGCATTCGTCAAGTGACGCCATTAGAATTTCTGGAACAGGACTTCGACGAGCCGGTCTTTACCCAACTCCAAGCCTCCGACTATGTGATGCATCGTCACGGCTTGGAATTTGACAAAACGCATTTTTATACCCACGGGGAGCAGTACGTTAGCACCTTCGCGCCTTATACGCGGCGGGCGGACATTTTTATGAATGGCATTTTTTATGATGCTACATCCCCGGCTTTTTTCACGCAGGCGGACATGGCGCAGCCGGATTTTCGCATTCAGGTTATTGCCGATATTACTTGCGATTTGATGCCTTATTCTTCGGTGCCTTCCACTATACGATCCAGCAAAATTGCCGATCCCGTGTACGGCTTCGATCCAATAACCGGTTTAGAAACTTTACCCTATCAACCGGGTTCGGTGGATATGATGACCATTGATAATTTACCTTCGGAATTGCCGCGCGATGCATCGGCGTTTTTTGGGCGGCAATTGCTGGGCACGATATTGCCCGAACTAATAAAAGGCTATAAAAGTGAGGTAGTTCGACGGGGAATGATGACGGAAAATGGAAAGTTGACGGAGGCTTTTGAATATTTGCAGGAATATGTAGATGAGGAAATTATAAATCATAAATATATTTTTTTGTCGCATTTTCTCAACCGCTCAACATTCTCAATCATCTTACAGACGTTGGTTTGAATTCTAGAAAATTATATATTAAAAAAATTGGGGGTTTCCTACTACGATAATACTTGCTGTCACTTAGATTTATCAATGGGCTGCCATTACAAAAAATAATTGAAGCCGCCTGGGACGACCGCTCTCTCCTTGCCGGAAACATGAGAAGGCGTAAAAAAAAGTTTCATAACTCAACCATCCGCGAAGTAGTGGCGCTGCTCGACGCGGTGCGGGAAGGTGAATTGCGCGTAGCCGAACCACAAGCCGATGGTTCCTGGTTCACCCATGACTGGATCAAAAAAGCCGTGCTGATGTATTTCCCCATTCAGGAAATGCAGACCATTGAGGTAGGCCCATTCGAGTACTATGATAAGATTCCGCTCAAAACGGGCTTCGCCCAAAAAGGCGTGCGCGTGGTGCCGCAAGCCATCGCGCGTTATGGTTCTTTCATTGAAAAAGGGGCTATTTTGATGCCTTCTTATGTCAATATCGGGGCGTGGGTAGGTAGCGGTACGATGGTGGATACCTGGGCTACGGTGGGTTCGTGTGCGCAGATTGGGCGTAACGTGCATTTAGCCGGAGGCGTCGGTATTGGTGGCGTGTTGGAACCGCCGCAGGCTTCCCCGACGATCATTGAGGATGAATGTTTTATAGGGTCACGTTGTATTGTAGTAGAAGGCGTGCATTTAGAACGCGAAGTAGTGCTGGGTGCCAATGTTGTGCTGACTAAAAGTACGCATATTATTGACGTATCTGGTTCGGAGCCGGTGCTGCATAAAGGTCGGGTGCCAGCGCGGTCGGTAGTGATTCCGGGAACGTATCCCCGGCAGTTTCCTGCTGGTATTTATCAGGTGGCCTGTGCGCTGATTATTGGGCAGCGGCAGCCAAGTACGGATAAGAAGGTTTCGTTGAATGAGGCTTTGCGAGAGTTTCAGGTGGATGTGTAAAGCCGCTGGTGCAAATGTGATTCAAGTGCGGATAAGACTTTGTCGCGGCTCCGTAGGCTATCAAAAACAGAGAGTACCATCCGTTTTCCGCCGTTTTTAAGCACCAAACCGATAACCGGCTTTTTTATCATCGAGGGCCCTGTGGATAAATATTCAATTTGATCGAACGAAAGCCGTTCGGTACGATGGATATAGAGAGGCCATCCCGCCAAATGGCTTTTATTGAAATACGCATCCGACCAGGTAATTTCACGTTTTTCAAAATCTATCCTCACCTCAAATTCGGGATAAACGTTCACCGCGTACATATACTGTAAGCCACCCGCCGAAGCAAAGAAGCCGACCACTACCCACAAAAAAGGCCAGTAAAAAGCGGCGATGGCGACCCCTGCTGCTGGCACAAATGCGAGCCATAATGGGTCCGCTAAACCGGGCGATCGAACTCGCATCCACCCGTTTCCAGTTTCCAGACGCGAATTCTGTGCTGTGTTTATCATGCAGTTTTTTAAGAAAAGTACAAACTAACTCGATAAATAAAATGCACTAAAACTATCTATTTCGCTCCGCTCCCGAATCAAGATGCTTACAAACAATTTTATGTTTTCCTGATCTAATATTGTCGCAAAACCGGCATCAATCAGACGGAGGCCGCTTTCCGTTTGAACAACATTACGAAACATCCAGTCTTTGTCGCCCCGGTTAAAGTAGTTGGTTGGTCGTATCAGGTCGCCATGTACAAATTGGTGGTCGTGCAGTTGTTTCAATTTTTCTGCAAAATGTTCTATCATCGTTCGTCTTACTGGCACATCGAAATGGTGAATAGGCAAAGGATATAGCCGTTCCATAATGAGCATGTCGTATTCCTTTTCATCCTCTGCCTGCCATGTTTCTTTTCGGATAAAAGTCGGCATCAAATCATTAATGGCATTCGCATATTGCATGGCCTTGATCTCGTCCTCCACGGTAGGGCCCTTACCGAATAGATTATCTACTATTTCGCCCGTACTGACACTGACGAATTGCAATGTATTAGGGAGCAGGACTTTCCCTATTTCCGTATCCGAAAGTGCCACAATGATCGTGGTGGAAGTCTGCTCGATGATTTGTTGCCCTTTTGACATAAACAGGTGGGTAAAAAACTACCTCAAAGGTATGGTTAATCACTTGGAAATAAATAATGCGCTATTCAACACCCGGCCTTTTCGCTTCGCAGATGCTCACGAGCCATTGTGTATTATTTTGTGTTCGCGAGCATTTCTAATGCCCAAAGACTGATTTTCAGGGCTATGCGCCGTACTTTTGTAAAAAATGCAAAAAACAATAGAAATAACCACCACCCAAAACGTCACCATCGAGTACGAACTCGCGGGGTTGCGCGAACGCGCCCTGGCCTGGCTGCTGGATTCGTTTTTGTTAGTAGTAGCCTATTTCCTGGTGTTTACCATTCTGACCACGATATTTGGTGGCGGGTGGCTAGATGATGGTGGCTGGGTGCGCGTAGTGATTTTTCTGCCATTTCTACTATTATTTCTATATCACACACTATTTGAAATTATGAATGGGGGGCAAAGCCTCGGCAAAAAAGCGATGTCGATCAAAGTAGTGCGACTGGATGGAAAAGACCCGGAATGGGGCGATGTGGTGTTGCGTGTGCTTTTGCAATTAGTGGATTCTATATTCTCTTCCGGCGTGATCGGGGCATTACTAATTAAGACCACGCCGAAAAGTCAACGTTTGGGCGATATGGCCGCTAATACGACGGTTATTAAAATTGGTAATGCTCGCTTTCAATTCAGCCTCACAGATATTCTTAGTATTTCTTCGCTGGAGAATTACCAACCCATATTTCCGCAGGTGCGCACTTTGGCGGAGCGTGATATGATTTTTATTAAAAATACTATTTCGCGTTATCAGCAATATCCGAATAATGCGCACCACATTGTAGTGGAGGATTTGGTAACGCATTTGATGCCGATTCTGAATATTGAACAGCGACCACTAAATCGGGTAGAGTTTTTGAAGACGTTGCTGCGTGATTATGTTGTATTGACACGTTGATTAGTACTTAATTGGAACGCGGATTACACGGATGAGGCGGGTTTACGCGGATTTCTCTAGGTGTGGAGATAATGATACTGTAAAACAAAGTGGTTTTTATCCGTGCGAATCCGCGTCATCGGTGTCGTCCGCGTTCCCATTACACTACGAGCGCACTTAATGCTACAAAGCATTTTACTATAAAAAAAGCCGCTCCGAAAATTCGAGGCGGCTCTTATAGTAGCGTATATATTACTTCATAGGCTACTTATTTTACCAGCAAACTACCATAACTCAATCGCACTTTGACGAGGCCGCGCGCGTTGGCATCGCCGCCTTCCAAAGATTCGTGATTGCCTGATTTCGCACGGCTTCGCATAATAATATTAACTGGTAAGTGCGCCTCTGCATAATCCGTTTGTACATCGAAACGCGCGGCAGTGCCCTTTTCCATAGTAAGTTGTACGTCCGTGTACTTACCCAGCACGTTCACGCTAGTGAAATTCTTGCCTAAGTTGGCGATCTTTAAACTGCCATAGGTCAGGTCAGCATCAGCTATTTCGACCAGATTGTTGATTTTTACGTCCGTATATTGAGCGGTTACGTAGGTCAGGCGCGCACTTTCGAGGCGAACATTGGCATACTTGGTCTGGAGGCGCAGATCGTCTACGGTGCCAAAATTGAAATCGTCATATTTGGAAGTAATCCGCAGGGTAGCGGCTTTATCCACTTTTACTTCTGAATATTTACTATCCAACTGCACCTCGTTGGCTTCGGCAACGCTGATGCCGCCATAACTGACTTGTCCGGTCAAGTTGTTTACCTTGGTCATGTAAGCCTTGCCGTAGCCGATATTCAGGTCGGCATCATTGCCGATGGCTTCGGTGCGCAGATCGCCATATTTGATTTCAGCGGTCAGTTTGCCATTCAGGTCGGCCACAATAGAGTTTCCGTAGCGATTTTTTAGATCTAATTGATTACCAATCGGCATCCACACGTCGTAATTCACTTTAAAATCCTGACCATTGCCGCCTTTGGGCCACCAATTACTTTTCTCTTCGCCGATCATGGTTTCCGCCTTCACATAGCCGAAAGTATTGGTAAAATTGACCTGGATCCGGTCAAACATCTGGTCAGCGTCATGCTGATTGTTGGCATTGACGACGATATTGATGTCGATCTTTACAGAATTGTTAGTCCAGGTTTTCACGTTCACCGTCCCGTATTTGTCGTAGAGGGCGGTCATGCCGTTGGCATTGGTGGTGAACTCGCGATTGATGGTTTTGGTAAATTCCTGGAGCGGCCTCTCCGCCCAAGCCGGTACGCTCTGTACTAGTAACCAGCCTAGTAATGATAGCAGGAAAAAACGGTTAGATGCTTTTAATGTCATGATGTGTATGGTCATTTTGATCGGTTTTGGTCTGTTCCAGTCTTTCCAAAACCCGTTGAAGGATAGCCGTTTTGGCCTTGTAGTTTTCAATCATAGCCCGCACCACTTGCTCGCGGTTGCCGGCAGGCACGTTGGCCAGTTCGCTGCGCAACTCGTTCATAGCGATGTCTATTTGTTCCAAATCTTCATAGACTTCCTGCGGTTGGTTGCCCGTGAAGGTGGCCAATTCCTGCTGTTGCGACGCGATGCCGCGCTGATAATAGTGTTCCAGTTCCTGATATTCAGTGGAGACATCGCCCATCGCCATACCCTGATTAGAAGTCGAATTATTAGAGTACCAAATGCCAGCACCGACACCCGTTGCTAGTAAAACAATAGACGCGGCGGCTCGCAATAAGGTTTTCTGCCAATGAAAAGCGACTTTTATCGCAGTTTGGCGAACGGCAGGCAGGTCAGCTTCCAATGCCCCCCAAATTTTCAAATCCGGTATTTCTGTATCAAAATCGGAGCGATGTGATTGAATAAACTCCCGCAAAGGATCAGCCGACCGACGCGCATCTAAATCTGCGGCAATGTTCGTCCACACCTGTTCCGCAGGCAAAGCCGTATCGAACAGGATGCGATTGGTCAAAATCTCTCGCTCCAGTCTATCGGTATTAGGCAGTCGGTTCAGCACTTTTTGCATTTCCGACCAGCCATGCGCACCGGGCAGGGCCGTGTCGAACGCGTCCCGATGATCTTGGATGAATATTTTTATGGAATCGTTCATTGCGTGATTAGTTATTGGTCTATTGGTTATTGGTTTGCACTTTGCGTTAGCCCCCCTCCTACTCCCCCCTTAATGGGGGAGGGTCGATTGAGTGGAACTTGGGATTTGTTTGTTTTTCTGGTTGGGTTGCACTTTGTTTATTTGCATTTTGCCTTTTTATTTAATTTGTCAACATCTCCCGTAACCTCGCCTTGGCGCGGCTGTATTGCGATTTGGAAGTGGCCTCCGTCACACCGAGTATCTGCGCAATCTCCTCGTGGTCGTAGCCTTCCACGGCGTAGAGACTGAACACTACCCGGTAGCCGTCCGGCAATTGCCCGATGGCCTGGTGGATGCGTTCCACCGTGTAGGGCGACACGGGTTCCGGTTCCGGCTCTTCTGCGCGGTCGGTGCCAGCGGTCAATTCCGTCCAGGCCAGGCGGCGGCTTTTCAGGAAATTAATACACTTATTGATGGTGATGCGCTTCATCCAGGCCCCGATGCTACTTTCGTAGCGAAAGGATTCCAGTTTGGTGTACACCTCAATAAAAATGCTTTGCAACAGGTCTTCGGCGTCGTGCGGGTGCTGTACCATGCGCAGTGCGGTGTTGTACATGGCCCTCGAATAGAGGCGGTACAACTCGAACTGGGCATCGCGTCGCCCTTCCCGGCAGCGTTCGATCAGGTCGCGGTGCGTTTGTGTTGCGTCCATTGCGTTATTTGATGAAAAAGACAGGCGTTGGGTGGGTAGGTTGCACGAAGTGTTAAAATTTTAACGCCCGAAAGGTCATATATTGGTCACGAAGTTGGAAAGGTTATTTGGGGATTTGTGGTGGGTGGGGCAGAAAAAAAGTGGGTGGATGGGTGATTTGGTGAAGGGGCTGCGTTACCTTCGCCCAGTCTGATTAATGCTTTTATCCTCACATTTACTTCTCTCATACCTTTGGCTGTTTTGGAATAGTTCTGTGATTGATATCGTAATCAAAGTTGTTAGAGACAAGAGTTCACTGTAACCAAAAGAAAAATGAATATGGAAAATACCCAGTACGACGAAAAAATGAGAAAAATGAAGAACAACAGGCTCATAGTCTGGGTGTTGATTCTCTTTGGGGTAATTATTGGGATTTCTCAATTACTTGACTCTGGTTCCAATATAATGAATAAAATACTAAAAACGCCGGAGATAACTAAAAAAGATTCTGTTCAAAATCAAATAATCATTCAACCAAGTTCGCCCTCAATAATAGTTGTCCCAACGGAGTCAAAGCCATTTGAAGAAAAAAGTAGGCCAGCCCAAATCAAACTTGTCCAATTTGTAGTAAATCCGGATTCCTGTTATTTTAATTCAAAAAGGCTTAAAAATAATATTTTATCAATTGAACCAATTATTACAATGGATATGGAAGGAGAAGAATTACCTTCTGATTATGAATTTGAAAGAGTAAACTCCTACACTAAAAAAACCGAAATCATCAAGTTTGAGGCTAAAAGATACCATCCTTTTCTAGATTTTACCTTTTTTAATGAGGGTTCGGAAAAGACAATCCTAACCACGATAAATTTATTAATTGACAAAATTGAACCAGACCAAGGTGCAGGAGGAAGTTCAACTGGTTCTCATGCTATTGAGGCTTTAAATAAGTATAAAATAATAATTCCTAATCTGATAGAAACATTCTATGAAAACCCTAAATACAAATTTACAAAGGATTACCCCGCCCTGCCACCACTTTTGGTAGATGCGAATGATGCTGCACGAGTTCAATTAATCTTGGGAAACAAGGCTGATGTAATGGCTACATATTCATTAACCCTTGGATTTGTATTTTCTAATGGACAAAAATTTAGCGAAAAAATGATAATACATTTCTAGGGCATTTTATCACATAAAACATATCTTAATTTCAATTTTTTTGCATGAAAACTTTACTGCTTTTAAATTTCTTCTTCGGATTTCTGTTTGCAGCCCAATCCCAAACGCAGGTCATATGCAGCAGTCAATCTATCCCGACAGGTTGGATAAAAATTGCTCAACAGAATTGTTCAAATTGTTGCAACCCATACCGTATTCAATATACAATCCAAAATATTTCTGGGATGCCAACTGGTTCTACTGTAAATATGTGCAGCAGCAATTCTACTCCTTCTGGCTGGGTGATAGTTTCTCAACAAACTTGTAGTGGATGTTGCGGGACTTATGAACTTCAATACACTATCAAGAAAATCGAGGGAATGCAGTCTGGTTCCACTGTAAATATGTGTAGTAATAATGGTACGCCGTCCGGTTGGGTGATAATTTCCCAGCAAAATTGCAGTGGTTGTTGCGGAAACAACTTCCTTCAATATACAATTAAGAAAATAGACGGAATGGCGGCTGGTTCAATTGTTAACATATGTAGCATAAATGCTATTCCGAATGGGTGGGTTAAATCTTCACAACAAACCTGTGGTGGATGTTGTGGAAACAACTTCCTTCAATATACAATTAAAAAAATATCTGGAATGCCGTCTGGTTCAATTGTTACAATGTGTAGTGATTATTCAATTCCTTCTGGATGGACTAAAATCTCTCAACAAAATTGTTGTTGTGGAAACTATGTACTACAATATACAATAAAGAAAACCTAGTATAACCCGCAAACGAAACACATTGAACGCACGTAACCCCACCAACCATCGCCAATGCCTATTCAAAATCAGCGCAGTTGCGTGGTTGTGCGTAAGGTTCCACCTCAATCCAAACTCAACATAACATGAACCCGCACCACTCTCCCCCTCCTACTCTGCCTCGCATAGGCATTTGCACCTCAAATCCACTGCCCAAAACCCCGGCTGCGATGGCTCCCGCTACATAGACGATGTCTTCGCGGGCGTGACCAAAACCACGGTGCAATATGCGCCCAGCGTAAACCAGTCTGGCGTAGCGGTCACGCTTTTTATGGACGTGTATCAGCCGCAGGGCGACAATGTGAGCCAGCGTCCAGTGGTCGTGCTGGCGCACGGTGGCAGTTTTGTTTTCGGCGATAAGTCCCAGATGCAGCAGCAGTGCGAGTTGCTGGCCAGAAAAGGCTATGTGGCCGCCTCTATTGACTATCGCCTTTTCCCCATTTTTGTTTCGGGCTTTCCGGATTCCATTGGCATTTTCGATACCGCCATCAAGGCGGTGGGCGATATGAAGGCCGCTGTGCGCTATTTCCGGGAAGATGCCGCGACCACCAACCAGTTCCGTGCCGACCCCGATCATATTTTTATTGGCGGTTATTCGGCGGGTGCGGTGACGGCCTTGCACGCTGGTTATCTGGATACCAACGATAATATCCCGACTTTTTTACAGAATCTTATCACGGCTAATGGCGGGCTGGAAGGCGTTACTGGTACGGCCAGCAACAAGACTTATTCTTCGCACGCCGGTGCCATCGTCAATATGTCAGGTGGATTGTATCGCCACGAATGGATCAATGCGGGCGGGTTGCCGTTGGTCAGTATTCACGGGACTGCCGATGCAACGGTGCCTTACACGTATGGTCTGGCGGCTGGTATTGCTTATCTGGAAGGCAGTAGCCTGCTCCATATACAGGCCGAATCGGTGGGCATCTGGAATTATCTGCAAACTGTCCCCGGCGCGGGCCATACCGATTTGTATGAAAGTCTGCTGTACAAACCGCAGGTAGATTCTTTCTGGGTGGTGGCCAGTACTTTGCTCGAATCTTTGACTTGCGCGACGACGGCTACGCAAAACGTGAACGCGGCGGAAAACTGGTCTGTAGCACCCAATCCAGCTACGGATGGTACGATTCAACTCACGCTGCCCACTACCATGCAACACGCGGAAGTAGCGGCTTTCGATGCGCTGGGCCGAACGGTGTTGCCTTGGCAAAAAGTAGATCAGCAGGCCGCTTTGTCTATTGCTAGTTGGCCAGTTGGGAATTATTGGCTGCAGGTACGCGATGCACAAATGCCTGCGCAGCGATTTGTAATCAAGCAATTAGTAAAACAATAGCCGAAGAATTAAGTAATCAAGCAGAATTAGTTTAAGCTAAATTTTGCTTGCTTACTTATTTCATCCTTTTCGCCATCTTTTTGGGAAATAAGCCCGACGAGCCGCCGTGGCTTTTTTTCAAATCCCCTTTTTTATTCGTTTTGGCTTGCAGGCTTGCAGTAGCCGGGCAACCGCTTTTCTGGCTGCAAGCCGGAGTAATCAGCGTGATGGAGAAAATGAGCAGCAAAAAGGGCAAAAAACGGTAGTATTTCATGTTTTGATTCAAAAATGTCATTATTGTAATTCTAAACAACGCTTGCTGACGAGAAAAATGATAATAGTATCGGGACGTTTTTCGAGTACCCTAAAATAGAGCTAACATCTGGCCGCAAATCTAATTTTTCGGCGCAGTCTGCGGGCAATTTTCCAGCAAAGGCGGTTTTAAAATGTAGACCTGACCGCTGAGTTTGCCTTTTTTTTCCACAAATATCCCTTCCCAAGGCTGGCCGCAGGCGTTGTGTAGCCTGGCACCGTCCAGCCAAAGCCGACCGCCAGGCTGCACCGTAATGCGTCCACCACTTGGCACCGACAGGCGGCACGAGAGTCGCAACGAGGCTCCAGACGCAATGGTCAAACTGCCTTCCAAATCGCGCGCACCCGTCCAGCTCACGGAGTCGCGGATGACCAGATCGCGTTCTGGGTGACGCACGCACCAGGTGGCCAGCAAACAGTGACGCGCTGAACTCGTTTCGGTCGCAAAAGTAGCCTGTATATGCCCAATCTGCGCAGGCGTAAGAGCGTGCTGCCAAGTGTTATAATCCATCATATTGTTGGTGGCGTGATCGTGGCAAAAGCCCGTATCGGTTTGTATCCAGCAGCGATTGGGATGATTCTCGGTGTCGGGGCAGCCGTCTTCTTGCCAGGCATGGCTTAGTCCGAGGAGATGTCCGACCTCGTGATTGAGCAGACCCGTAAAGATTTCGGGATCGCCTTTGCTCTCGAATACGCCCGCCATTTTGAGGGCTGTACCTAACGCAATGCCCTGACGGTTAGCACGATAGGTCTTGGAACGAATGCTATCGTCGGGATGAACGAGCAGGAAAATATTAAAAATCGTGTCTTTGCCGACGCTGTATTTTTTGATTACCTGGGTGCTATAATTGTTCTGGTATTTCCCGGAAGAGACGAACCAATACAACGAATCATCATAGTGAAAATAAAAACCGTCGTCGCCTGGCTGAGGCGCGAGTTGGTAGCGATAGCCTTTGGGCAAAACCGCCGTGCCTGCCGGGGAACGCCAGTTTTGCACGTTGGTATCGAGCGCAGCATTGGCGGCAGCCAACAGGCGAGTGAGGAAAGCGCGGGCCTCAGCAGGACGGAAATTATGGCTGCTATCGCGGCTGTTCATCACGTGGAAATTGACCCGCAAATAACGCATGGGCTGATATTCCGGGTGCAATGAGTCTGGCACATAGCCCTTCCAATCGGCGCAACGCGGAGCGGTGGCGGCTAATTTGTTCTTCGGGGAAGGAGCAGTTTTTTCCGGAAAATAAGGAGACGTATGTATAGGCGTTACACAGCCTGCGTATAACAGGAGCAGTGCGACGCAATAAATGTATATTTTTCTCAATATAATCAAAACAGTATTTTGATTGACGATATAAGATTGGTGAATTTTGATTGTTGATGGATACGGGAAGCAGCCCAACTTTTATACGTTCATTTGGCCGCACGTAACACATCAAATATCAACAATCATGTAATCTGCATTCATCAATCAAAAACTTTACTTTTCCGCTACACTTTCGTTTTGCCGTAGGCCGCTTCCCAAGCTAAAATGCCACCCGTAACGTTGCGCACATTGGTAAAACCGTTGGCTTGCATCATCGCTTGCGCCTGACCGGAACGCGCGCCAGAGCGACAGTGCACGATGATCTCGTCGTTTTTGTGTTCATCCAGTTCGTACATCGAATTGATGAGCGTACCCAGCGGGATGAGTTGCGCGCCGAGGTTAAATTCTTCATTTTCCCAGGGTTCGCGCACGTCTATGAAGACGAATTTTTCGCCAGATGCTAATTTTTCGTGGAGTTCCTGTACGGTGATATCCATAGTAGGTATTGGTTATTAAGTTATTGATTATTAATTTATTATGGCCTGAGATTCCGTATCCCTATTCTATTCCTTCGCAGTCTTTCGGTCGTTGCTGAGTAATATACAAATCAATCTGCTCGCCCACGCGCATCGTACCGTTGGGATCAAAAGCGGGTTTCTGACGATACACATAGGCATTTTGCTCATCCGTAATAGTGCCGTCCGCGATGATGGAGCCGACGCTCAGGTTGCTGGTTTGAATCAAAAATTTGGCAGCAGCAAGCGTTTGGCAGCGGCAATCGGGAATATTGACGGTTAGCGTAACTTCTTCACTGACAATGAAATCCACCGTGCCACCCATTTCCACATTAAAACCACGCGCTATTTTTCGGGTAATGGTGTCGCCCCGGTACAGCACAGCCATAATGGTATTAGTAAGTTTGGGATCGGGAACGCGGGCCAAAATGCGGGGTTTCAGACCGAGGCGGCTAAGTTTGCGACTGTAAATATCGTAATCATCGCCACTACTCAGATCGGGTAAACGAATAAGATCGGGATTGTTTTTGGCCACCGTAAAATAAATAGTGCGCCCCTCTTTTACCCGGCTTTCCGCACGCGGATTCTGGCTGAGCACTTCGCCCGGCGGTTTGCCCGGCACATACAACGAATCGCTGACCGCCACCGCAAAATCGCGCGCACCGGCTTTTTTGGCCGCTTCGCGGTAACTCATGCCCACATAACTCGGCACCTGCAAACTCTCCCCGTGATTGGTATAGCATTTCAGCCACCAAAACGTCAGCAAAAAAAGTCCGGTAAGTAGCCCAATCATACCCAGCAGGTTTTTGGCCACAAAAGGAGCGGTGAAAAAAGCGTACAGTTCGAAGCCGAAACGCCGGATTCGTTGCCACACGCGTTGGAAAAAGGTTTGCTGCATGGTTTGTAGGTGTGTTCGTTGGTTCTAACCCTGCAAAAGTAGAATTCCCCGGCGAAACCCGCGCGTTGGTTTTCCAAAGCATTCTTTTTCTTTGCACATTGCAGTGCCCTTTCTCAACACTCTCAACCGCTCAACACCCTCAACATATTTTAAATAATGTACGAAAATCCTCGCCTGATCCTCGACACCTCCGACCCGCTGGAACCCGGCAGCATTACCTGGCGCAGTCCCAGCAATATTGCCATCATCAAATACTGGGGCAAATACGGCCTGCAATTGCCGCGCAATCCTTCGCTCAGCCTCACGTTGGCAGCTTCCTGCACCGATACGCAAGTAGAATATGCTTTTAAAGAGGACGATGCGGAAGCAGGGATTAGCCTTGACTTTTCCTTTCAAGGCGAAGAAAATGAGGGTTTTGAAACAAAAGTGCGGGATTATTTGACCAGTCTTTTGCCTGTTTTTCCTTTTTTAGGTCAACTGCACCTCACTATTCGGACGGGCAATTCCTTTCCACATTCGGTGGGTATTGCTTCTTCGGCCAGCGGCATGTCGGCATTGGCACTGTGTCTGTGTTCGCTGGAAGATGTGCTGTTTGCCACCTTGCAAGAACCGGCGGAATATGATCGCAAAGCGTCTTATTTGGCTCGTTTGGGGAGCGGCAGTGCTTGTCGAAGTATTTTTCCACACGCCGCCGTTTGGGGGGAAACGCCATTAGTACCCGGGTCTTCTAATGAATATGCAGTACCAATTGGTGACCAAATTCATGACATTTTCAAAGATTTTCACGACGATATTTTGATCGTCAGTCAATCAGAAAAAGCCGTTTCCAGTCGGGCGGGACACGCGCTGATGGACGGCAATCCTTACGCGGAGGTACGCTATGCCCAGGCGCGTACACGTCTGGTGCAACTGCTCGAAGCCCTGCGTACCGGCGATGTGGCTAGCTTTGGTAAAATAGCCGAAGACGAAGCCCTTACGCTCCATGCGATGATGATGGCCAGCAATCCTTCTTA
Source organism: Saprospiraceae bacterium (assembly GCA_965249785.1). GTDB lineage: Bacteria > Bacteroidota > Bacteroidia > Chitinophagales > Saprospiraceae > M3007. The sequence continues at coordinate 16,315 of CBDFMU010000016.1, forward strand.
TCTGTTAATGCATCCTAACACGTTGGCTATCATTGAGAAAGTGCGGGAATATCGCGCTGCTACGGGCCATCCGGTTTATTTCACTTTAGATGCGGGGCCGAACGTGCATCTGCTTTATCCGGGCGATATTGTGCATGATGTGCGGGCGTTTATCGAACGTGATTTGGAAGAACTTTGCGACGAGGGTTATGTGCAATTTGATTGGGTGGGCGAAGGGCCGGAGGAGATATAGAAACCCATAAGTGTTAATTTAGACCTGTAAGGTTTTTGAAACCTTACAGGTCTCGCTGTAATTTAGAACACTTTATTCAGGAACGCCTACTGGCTGCGGGTCGCAATTAACCACCACTGCTTGCCCCACCGCAGCTCGTTCCAGTCGCCAGATCCCTACCCAAGCGACAGCAGCCAAAACTGGTAAAGACATCCACAAAGCCGAGTACCCCAGTCGGGCAATCATTTGTGTGCCAAACAGCGGCGCAATAATATTGGAAATCGAATAAGCCATCGTGTACAAGGCCATATACTGACCCTGCCGTTGACCCATCGCGCGAGCGTACACGAAATTGCTGCTGAACGGCATCACGAATATTTCCCCAAAAGAAATGGCAATCATGTACAATATACCCGCTACCAACCCGGCGATCGGCAAAATGAAAGTAAGGTAAGCCAAAGCATACAATACCAGCCCTACCCGCACCCAGGCCAGTGCGGGACGACGCCCTTCCAGCCGGAAAATCAAGGGCATTTCCACCAGAAAAACGACGAGTCCGTTGAGGGCCGTGGCCATGCCGATATGGGCTTCAGACCAGTGGTAAACTTCTTTAAAAAACACCGGCACCGTCCACATAATTTGCATAAAAACGACGGCATTGATGATCGTTAGTAGTAAAAACCATATATACCGCCGATCACGGTAAGGCGACTGAACCAGCGGTACGTCCACCTTTGGATCATGCTCTTTTATCAAATCGGGTACACTATGCGGCATCAGCCAGCGCAATAGCAAGGCAGCAAAAATGCAGGTCAGTCCGTCCATCCAAAAGACCGCTGACCAGCCGAAAGCCGTGATGATGAAACCACCCATCACTGGCGCGACCGTCCAACCGAGATTGACGGCCATGCGGTATAAGGAGATGGAACGCGTCCGCGTCTCCGGGGTACTGTGCCGCGCTACGGCCACCGAGTTGGCGGGGCGAAAACCCTCCGCAATGAGGCTGAGTGTGAAAACCATCGCGCACATGGCCCAGAAATCGCGTACGACCATCATCACGATGAGGGCCACGCCATTGAACAGCAGGCTCCAAAATTGTACCGGATAATAACCCAGCCGATCCGAGAGCCAGCCCCCCAGGTATGCGCCCAGCAAAGCCCCCAACCCGAAAAATACCATTATGTAACCGGCATTCTCAATGCTGAAATGCAAGGTCTGCGTAAGATACAAAGTCATAAAAGCCACGATCACGGAGCCGCAGCGATTGACCAAACTGACGGTGGAAAGAAACCAGATTTCGCGGGGAATACCAGTGTAGGAGTTTCGCCAATGCGTGAAGATTTTGCGCAGCATTTTTTTGGACGTTGGACGGTTGAAAGTTGGATTAACCAAATAAACAACTGTACAGCGGCGGCGATGGTTCCCTTAGAAGAATAAAATTTTTCCACAGCAAAAAACGCCGACCGCAGTTAAGCGATCGGCGCCACTCACATAGTAGAAAGGATGGTAAAAAAGATTGGTTAATTGCCGTCCGGCTGTTGAGGTAGCCCGGATTGGCCACCGCTAAATTCTGAATTTTGGCGAAGCAGACAAATATTTTTTTCGTTTTTCCTGCTTAACGTACGATCAATTTTTCGCGCTCTGGCCCGGTCGAAATCATGCGAATCGGCACACCCAGATAGGCTTCCAAATCATCCAAATACGTCTTCGCTTCTGCGGGCAGATCTTCGAAGTTAAGAATAGCATCCAAAGTTTGTCCCCAGCCAAAATAGGTCTTGAATACTGGTGCCACATCCACCTGGCAGAGATCATAAGGCAGATTTTGCTGCTCCTGATCGTCGTAATAATAGTGCGTAGCGGCCTGTATTTCAGCAAACGAATTGAGGACATCAATCTTGGTCATACATATTTCCGTCGTGCCAGTAAGCATAATTGTATAGCGCAATTGCGGCAGATCAATCCAGCCACAGCGACGCGCCCGACCAGTGGTCGCCCCAAATTCACGGCCTTCCGTCCGCAGTTGTTCGCCAGTATCATTATCCTGTTCGGTCGGAAACGGCCCACTGCCCACGCGTGTACAATAGGCCTTGGTAATACCAATTACTCGCCCAATGCGCTGCGGTGCCACGCCCAAACCAGTGCAAACCCCAGCCGTGATCGTATTGGAAGAAGTGACGTAAGGATAGGTACCAAAATCAACGTCGAGCATGGCCCCCTGCGCCCCTTCGGCCAGGATGCGTTTACCAGCTTGGAGGGCATCATTAATGTAATATTCGCCGTCCACGAACGTCAATTGCCGAAGCGTGTCGAGGCTGGCAAACCACTTTTCTTCCTCCGTTGGCAAATCAAAAGGCACATCGGGATAGATTTTTAGCAGGTCTAAATGCTTGGTTTTCAACGCTTCATACTGTTCGCGGAACTGCGGAGACGTTACATCACCCACCCGCAAGCCATTGCGTCCGGTCTTGTCCATATAGGTTGGACTAATGCCTTTCAGCGTGGAACCGATCTTGGCCTTGCCCTTGTGTGCCTCACTGGCTGCGTCGAGCCAACGATGGGTAGGCAGAATGAGATGCGCCTTGCGAGCAATGAATAAGCGGTCGCGAAAATGCACCCCACTCCCTTCCAGTTCGCGCAATTCCTGCTCAAACAGCACCGGATCGAGCACTACGCCATTACCAACCAGATTGAGCAGCCCTTCGCGAAAAATGCCCGATGGCACTGTGTGTAACACATACTTATTGCCGCCAAACTGGAGCGTGTGACCGGCGTTCGGGCCGCCCTGAAAACGGGCTACCAGGTCGTAGTCGTTGGCCAGGTAATCCACGATTTTGCCTTTCCCCTCGTCGCCCCATTGCAGGCCGAGGATGACGTCTATTTTCATAAAAAAAGTTGTTGAGGGTGTTGAGGGGTTGAGATAGTTGAGAAAAAATGGTGAAGGTCGTTGAGGCAAATGCCCATAGATAATTTAAAAGCGGGCAAAAGTAGGAAAAGAAGCGCATGGGAAGAGCCAAAACCAGGGCGTTAAAGAATTATAGAATGCGGAATACAGAATACGGGGTGGCAGAGAATGATCCATACCTTTTCTCAACTTGCGTAGCAACCTCAACATTCTCAACCTTTTCTCCACAAATTTCCCCTCCTGAATTCACCAACATTTTGTATCTTTGCCCCATGATTCGGCTGGCATTTCTGGGCATATTCTGGTTTATTTTGGCAGTGCAAGGAAGCAGCCAGAATGCAGCCAACCCGTTTGAATTGCGCTACCGTCTGCCCAAAGAAAGTGCCAACGGAACGGTCGCTGCCGCCGTCAATCCTTTCGATATGCTCCCCCACCGCGCACCGGGAGCGGCCAAAGGACTGGGCGAAAACACGACCAAACCGTTCCAACCCTTCACGATTTTGCCACGGGGCGACGGATTATCCAGCCGTTTTCTGTTCTGGACGCTGGTGGTGATGTTCAGTTTTCTCACCTTTTCCATCGCTTTCAAACGCGGCGTGGTGACCAAAGCGTGGCGGGGATTCCTGAACGACAATGCCCTTACGCTGGCGCAACGCGAGGCGTCCGGCTTAGTAGGAAGTACGCCGTATTATCTGCTGTACGTCAGTTTTTTGCTCAATGCCGGGATGTTCATTTTCCTGGTCATTCAGTATTTTGGCCGAGGCTCGTTCAATAATGTACCATTTTTAGCCGTCTGCCTGATCGGTGCGGCGGGCATTTTTCTGTTCAAGCACTTTATGTTGCAAATGACGGGCTGGCTTTTCCCCGTACAGAACGAAGTGCGGCGTTATAACTTCCTGATTATCATTTTCAACTGCGTACTCGGGCTGTTTCTGGTGCCTTTCAATCTGATGTTGGCCTTTGCCAGCGGCGATTATAAAGGACTTTTGGTCTTCTGGACGCTCGGTCTGGTCGCTATTTTTTACGTATATCGCGCTTTACGTTCTTCTAGTATTGGTCTCAAAATTTTGGGGAATGACCAATTTCACTTTTTATTGTACCTTTGCACCGTCGAAGTCGCGCCGGTGTTATTACTCATAAAACTGGCGTTGAACCAGACGAATTAGGACAAAAACCGGTGGGGAAAAGCCTCTGCCGGACTGTCTACAAGCCTGACAAATTTCACATAAACACAGTCCCGAATGTCTGCAACCGCTGCACCTGTTCAGGAGAGCACCGCCCACAGAAAGGTCCATAACATCCTCATTTCACAACCCACGCCCGTCCAACGCGCTGCGTACGACGATCTGGAAAAAAAATTTGGCGTCCACATTGATTTTGTGCCTTTCGTGACGGTGGAAGGGCTGACTGAAAAAGAGTACCGCAAAAATCGCGTGTATCCCAACGACTACACGGCCATTGTGTTCCCCAGCAAAAACGCGGTGGATCACTTTTTCCGGCTGTGTGGCGAGTTGCGGATCAAAATGTCGGAGGATACCAAGTACTTCTGCGCCACGGAAGCCATTGCCAATTACTTGCAGAAATTCATCATGTTCCGCAAGCGCAAGGTTTTCAACGGCACAAAGTCTATCCTCGAACTGAAATCGTACGTCACGCGCAACAAGGAGGAGAAATTTTTCCTGCCATGCAGCGACCAGGGCAACCCGGAAGTGACGCGCTTTTTTAAGGACTTGAAAGTACCCATCCAGGAAGCCGTGATGTACCGCACGGTGAACAATAACATCCTGGATTTGAAAGACATCAAGTACGACATCATCGCCTTTTTTTCGGCCCTGGAGATCAAGTCCATGTTCGATCAGTTCCCGGATTTCCGGCAGGAAGACCGTCGCATCTGCGTGTTCGGCACCTCGGCCCAAAAGGCCGTGGTTGAGCGCGGCATGACCGTACAGATTCAGGCAGGTACGCCCGAAGCGCCGTCTATTGCCGTGGCCTTGGAAAAGTACTTGAAGAATTCCAACCAGAATTAAAGGCTGGTTGTTTTTCGGCTTAGGAATGGCCCTATCGTGTTCTGCGCGGTAGGGCTATTTTTGTTTTTGCCAACCCTTTCTTCTCTGTCTACGTCTTGTTGCAATAGGCCTCTTGCGAAAGTTGCGGTGTCATGTCGAGCGTAGCCGAGACATCTGAGGCCGAAGGCCAAAAAATGGAAAAAAATTTATAAATCAACCAGATGTCTCGGCTGCGCTCGACATGACACAACATCAAGTTACTTTCGCAGGAAATCTAATAAACAATCTCCTGAAAAATGTGCTATATTACTTGGTGCTATTGGTTTCCTGAGCTGCTTGCTGTAAAGAGACCGAAGAGCAAGTAGAAATCTTATAAATGCTGTCTCCAATAAGCCCTCTGGATCGCGGTTGATTAGCAAAGGCCAAGAGACCTTCCGGCGGCATTTTGAATGCTATACTATGCTGTGAATTACACAAATTTTGGGTAGAAAATGCGTTTTTTTGCAACGATTTGGAGCTGTTGACCTTGGGCTGTTCCCCTGAACTACCGTCGCCCATATTTGTTACGCTTATTCTATCGCAAGCCCGACCACTACTTACATCATGCAAGAATCCGTGCCCACCGACGTCGAACTGGACGAAGCCCAACACAACACCCTGCGTTCTTTTCGGGCTTCGCGGATGATCCTGCCTATTGCGCTGGGTATTTTGGCGGTGGGTTATTTGTTTTACCGCCAGTTCGATGTGGAGCGATTTCGCGAAATACACTGGACCTGGCGGGCATTCGGATGGATTGGATTAGCGTTCGTGTTGCTCATTATCCGGCACCTTTTTTACGCCTATCGGCTGCGGACGCTGACTGGCGGGTTTTTCTCCTGGCGTAAGTGCATCAAACTCATTGTTTTATGGGAATTTAGTGCCGCCATCACCCCGACCAGCAAAGGCGGCCCGCTGGTGATGATGTTTGTATTGACCCAGGAAAAATTGCCCGCCGGACGTACGGCGGCGGCGGTTTTCTATGCGATGGTTTGCGATGCGGGCTTTTTCGTGCTGACGCTCCCCCTGTGGCTGGCACTGTATGGTCCGCCCATGCTCTATCCCGGTATGCACACTTTTAATGACCTCAGCCTGGCGAATGTGGCTTTTTTTACCACTTACGCTATTATGGCGATTTATTGGGTGGTGCTGATGTTTTTCCTGTTTGTCAAGCCGCAATTTGCCAAAGGCGTACTGGATTGGGTGGCTCGGCGACGTTTTTTGAAAAAATTATCTTCCAGAATCAGTAGTGTGGGCGAGGAATTTGAACGGGCGGCGGAAGAAATGCGGGCCCAAAACTGGCGTTATCACCTTCCGGTGATCATCGGCACGATTGGCGCGTGGACCTGCAAATTCATTATGATTAATTGCCTTATCATCGCCATTGTGCCTTCTACGCCGGTGGATGGAGCGACGCAGGCATTTATTTATGCGCGGCTGGTGGCCATGTTTATTATCATGGCGTTCAGTCCGACACCGGGTGGCGCAGGTTTGGCGGAGGTGGCTTTGGTAGATTTTACCAGCGATTATGTGCCGAGGGGCATCGGACTGGTGGTAGCACTGCTCTGGCGTGTTATGGCCTATTACGGCTACCTGCTGCTGGGCGCCATCATAGTGCCGGGTTGGATCGCGCGGCACGTCGGCAAAAAAGGCCTGTCGGAAGAGGAGACTCCTATTCCCAAAAGTACTGCTTCGTGATTGCGCATGGAACTTTACCTGCTTTGCTTGTTCGCTTTTCTGGCTGGTTTTATTGATAGTATTGTTGGTGGCGGCGGCCTGGTGCAAGTACCCGCGTTTTTCATTCTATATCCCCAATTATCAGTTCCGCAAATCATCGGCACGAATCGGCTGGCTTCGGCAGTCGGCACTTCCGTGGCCGCCTGGAACTATGCGCGCACCGTGCCAATTCCCTGAAAAACAGTGCTTTACGCAGGCATTGGCGCGACGATCATGTCGTACCTGGGGGCTACTGTGCAGAGCCTTTTGCCCTCGGCAGCCCTGAAACCCATTATCTTGCTGCTCATTATTGCCATTGCGATTTTTACTTACCGCAAAAAGGATTTTGGTCAATATGAAGCGTTTCGAGTGCCGGAGCAACAGCGGCCCTGGTACGCGCTGGGCATTGGGATGGTATTAGGTTTTTACAACGGTTTTGTGGGGCCGGGTACGGGCAGCCTGCTGGTATTCGCCTTTGTGAGCGTGGTAGGTTATAGTTTTCTGAGTTCCTCCGCCCTGTCCAAGGTGGTCAATGTGATCGCCGATGCTGCTTCTCTGGTATTTTTTTTATTCCACCACTATGTACTGTTTCACCTCGGCCTACCTATGATGGTCTGTAACATGGCAGGTTCCTACGCAGGGAGTCGGATGGCTCTTTTACGGGGCAATGCGTTTATTCGGAAGGTGTTTATTGTGGTGGTAACCGGCATTGTTTTACGGTTTGCCTGGGATGTAGTGAAGATGTGGTAGAAATAGATATGGGGTTTCTATTTAGAGCCTAAAAAAAGCAGATTATAATAGGCGTTGAGATGTTGAGAATGTTGAGAACCTCCTTCGCCTGAAAAGGGCTTCGGCGGTTAAAGTTGAGATATTTGATTGTCAGTACGTTGCATCTCACTTTCGTTCAAAACCACTCTGCGTTAACTATATATTATGGGCGGTTACTGGCAGGGAAATCTTGAATTTACAGCCATCAAATTTTATAATAAAAGATAAAAAAGGAAGTAGGCCGCAGATTTGCATTAATACCTGCATTCTGTTCCATCGGGTGTAATTCCAAAGGCTCCTGAAAAAAGTAACGCCAAAAATCTCCGGTTAATGATCCATATACACAAATACCTAGTATAAAGAAATGAATAATTGCCACTATCCCGATCCATATTTTTTTACTTAAAAAGAATTTCATTGTCCAAAGCAGGAGAGTGAACATCCTAAGTAAACTAAAAATTAATACTAGCGCAAGTATCCAAACGAAATAATTGTCGTCCCATTTTTGACTGTTTCGGCAAACATAGACGATAATGCCCGACATTGCTACTACCAAGCTAACGTCCAGAATAAGTTGAAAGAAGAAGTATTTCCGATACTTGTCGAAGGAATACATTAAATGTTCAAAGAACAGGAGCTTTTACAACAACCAATCCCGGAATTTTATTAAAATCAGCTACGTTTCGCGTATAAAGTTCAAGGCCATTAAGCACAGCGGTAGCCGCAACAATGCTATCACCGAGTTTCATTTTGTAGGTTTTTCGCAGACGGATGGCTTCATCCATAAATAGACTATTAATTTCTATAACTTGAATTTCCAGAAATACTTCTGTTAAATATACTTCTTCCTCCCGGCTTAGGCCGTGAAATCCTAATACTTCCAAGCGGGTAATTTCCGATACATGTATATCACTTTCCAACAGCAGTGGTCGCAGATATTTATGTACATCCGAGTAAGAGTAAATTAAAATATTGGAGTCTATGATTCTCATCTGATTTCATCAAAAGGTAAAGGCCGATCTTCCCGCTCTTTAATTTGCCATTCCAAAGCATCGCCAAAAGAGGAAGGCCCTTTGGCTTTGAAATTAAGAATTCTCTCCCTTCTTTTTTCACGTTCGGTCTTTTCCACCGCCTTTTTTTCTGTGCGTTTGAAAGGGATATTCAGTCGCCGTGCCAAACCTAAAATTAGTTCGGCATCTTCTGGATTAGTAATTTCTAATTGAAGTGTCATGGTCAAAATTTTTACAAAAATAACGCTAAACAGGCATTTTCGCAAACCCTACATATTCCGCCGATACTGTCCACCCACTTCATACAACGCCCGCGTAATTTGTCCCAAAGAACAAACCTTCACCGCTTCCATGAGTTCCGCGAAAATATTGCCGTTGGCCAAGGCTACTTGTTGTAAACGACGCAACACTTCTGAGGAATGATCGGCATTAGCGCGATGGAGATTTTGCAACGTCTGGATTTGCGCCTCCTTTTCCTCTTCTTCGGCGCGGATGACTTCGCGCGGCAACACCGTCGGCGAGCCTTCTTTGGAGAGGAAAGTATTTACGCCGATGAGTGGCAATTCGCCAGTATGTTTCAGGGTTTCGTAATAGAGGCTTTCTTCCTGAATTTTACCGCGTTGGTACATCGTTTCCATCGCGCCCAACACGCCGCCGCGCTCCGTGATACGGTCAAATTCGGCCAGCACAGCTTCTTCCACCATATCGGTTAGTTGCTCAATAATGAATGCCCCTTGCAGCGGGTTTTCGTTTTTGGCCAGGCCCAATTCGTGGTTGATGATCAACTGAATGGCCATAGCACGACGTACCGATTCTTCGGTCGGCGTAGTGATTGCTTCATCGTAGGCATTGGTATGCAGCGAGTTACAGTTATCATAAATAGCGTATAAAGCCTGCAACGTGGTGCGAATATCATTGAAAGCAATCTCCTGCGCGTGCAGGCTGCGTCCGCTGGTCTGGATGTGGTATTTGAGCATCTGGCTGCGCTCGTTGGCCCCGTAGAGGCGTTTCATGGCTTTCGCCCAAATGCGCCGCGCCACCCGACCGATCACCGCGTATTCCGGGTCCACGCCATTGCTGAAAAAGAAGGACAGGTTGGGTGCAAAGTCGTCCACATTCATGCCCCGACTGCGGTAATATTCCACAAAAGTGAACCCGTTGGAGAGCGTAAAAGCCAGTTGCGAAATGGGGTTGGCACCCGCCTCGGCGATGTGGTAACCGGAAATACTGACCGAATAAAAATTACGAACTTTTTGTTGAATGAAATATTCCTGCACGTCGCCCATCACGCGGAGGCTGAATTCCGTGCTAAAAATGCAGGTGTTCTGCGCCTGATCTTCCTTCAAAATATCGGCCTGCACCGTGCCGCGCACCGACGACAGCGCGTAGGCTTTTATTTTTTCGTAAACGGCTGGTTCTAAGACTTCTGCGCCAGTTATTCCTAGCAGCATTAAGCCTAAACCGTTATTTCCTTCGGGTAAGCCACCGCCGTGCGAGGAAGCCCCCCCTTGCCCCCCCATGAGGGGGGGGATGTGATACTGGGGCCGCTTCATTCCGCGCGCCTCATATTTCTCCTGCAATTTCGTTTCCACCGAAGATTCCAAACCGTGTTCGTGGATGTATTTTTCGCATTGTTGATCAATGGCGGCATTCATAAAAAACGCGGCCACCGTAGCGGCCGGGCCATTGATCGTCATGGAAACGGAGGTCTTCGGGTCGCAGAGATCGAAGCCGGAATAGAGTTTTTTGGCATCGTCCAGACAGCAAACGGACACGCCGGAATTGCCGACTTTGCCATAAATATCGGGGCGATAATCGGGGTCTTCACCGTAAAGCGTCACCGAGTCAAACGCAGTGCTAAGTCGGGCGGCGGGCAAACCTTTGCTGACGTAGTGAAAACGGCGATTGGTACGTTCCGGGCCACCTTCGCCAGCGAACATCCGGGTGGGATCTTCGCCCTGGCGTTTGAAGGGGAATACGCCAGCGGTGTAAGGAAATTCGCCGGGTACGTTTTCCAGCAGGCTCCAACGCAGTATTTCGCCCCAATCCTGAAATTTCGGCGTGGCCACTTTCGGAATTTTCAGGTGGCTGAGGCTTTCGGTGTAGGTTTTTAGCCGGATTTCTTTGTCGCGGACTTTATAGACGTATTCGTCGGCGGCGTAGCGGGCGCGTTTGGCTTCCCAGTTTTCGAGGATACGCTTGCACTCACCATCGAGGTCTTTTTCTAAATCGTTGTAAAGCGTTTGTAGCGCGGCACCCTGTTCCGCAAGTGCACTATTACTAACCAGTTCGATAGTATTTTTTAACCCAAATAACCGTCGAGCAATGTCCACTTGTCTCGCCACCCACTCGTCGTATTTGCGGTTATTTTCAGAAATTTCGGACAAATAACGCGTGCGTTGCGGCGGAATAATGTAGACTTTTTCAGAAATCAAATCCGAGACGGAAGCGTGGGATTTTAAGTCGGCCCCAGTCTTTTCGACCAGCAAATCCATGATGCGGCGGTACAGTTGATTCACGCCGGGATCGTTGAATTGGCTGGCAATGCAACCGAACACGGGCATCTCGTCCACGCTCACATCCCATTGATTACGATTGCGTTGCACTTGTTTTCGGACATCGCGCAAGGCATCCAATGCACCGCGTTTATCGAATTTATTGATGGCAATCACGTCGGCAAAATCGAGCATATCAATCTTTTCCAACTGCGTAGCCGCGCCAAATTCGGGGGTCATCACGTACAAACTGATGTCGCTGTGATCCACAATTTCGGTATCACTTTGCCCAATACCGCTGGTTTCGAGGATGATCAGGTCGAACTGCGCGGCTTTCAGAATGTCTACCGCTGCATGGACGTATTTGGAGAGGGCCAAATTGCTCTGCCGGGTCGCCAGCGAACGCATATACACGCGACCTTTGGCCAGTTCGGGATTCAGTGCGTTCATGCGGATGCGGTCGCCGAGCAGCGCACCGCCAGTCTTGCGTTTGGAAGGGTCTACGCTGACGATCGCGAGGTTTTTTTCGGGAAAATCTAGTAGAAAGCGGCGAATTAATTCGTCCACTAAACTGGATTTGCCTGCGCCGCCGGTGCCGGTAATGCCCAGAACTGGATGAGTTATGAGGGATGAGTTATGAGTTATGAGTTTAGGGCTAATGTCGTTTTCGTAAAGACTTGGGTTATTTTCGGCAATAGAAATCAGGCGAGCAACATCTTTAAAATCAATATGCTGTGCAGTTAGTGATTTGTCAACTTTTAAAAAATTGACAAATCTGCCCACTTCACCATTCACCGAAAAACCGATGGGGTAATCGCATTTTTCCAGCAAATCATTGATCATGCCCTGCAAACCCATGCGTCGACCATCGTCGGGGTGATAAATGCGGGTGATGCCGTAAGCTTGCAAGTCCTCGATTTCCGAAGGCAAAATAGTGCCGCCGCCGCCGCCGAAGAGTTTAATATGACTCGCACCGCGCTCTTTCAGCAGGTCGTACATATATTTAAAAAACTCGGTATGACCGCCCTGATAACTGGTAATGGCAATGCCCTGCACGTCTTCCTGAATGGCGCAATCCACGATTTCCTGCACCGAGCGGTTGTGTCCCAAATGGATGATCTCCGCTCCGCTGGACTGCATGATGCGGCGCATAATATTGATCGCCGCGTCGTGGCCATCGAACAGACTGGCGGCGGTGACGAGACGGATTTTGTTTTTGGGCTGGTAAGTGACTGGATGGAGCATAGGATATTGGTTAGGCAGCCGCAAAGGTAGCGCAAAGGGCCAGATTTGCCGCTTCTTCCTTGGGCATAACAAAAAGTCCGTGGCGCGATAAAGTGCCACGGACTCGTTTATTTTTCGGAGAAAATGTATGCTAATTCGCTACCACAAATGGAATGGTCAGTAGACCCGTCGAGTTGCGGAGATTCAGGTAATAAACGCCTTTGGGAAGTTCTCCTAACTGAAATTCCAGCGTGGTCAGACCATTGGGCAGTTGGCTAAATCGTTCGGTAGCAGCAAGTTGGCCAGTCGCACTGATGATACGGGCCTCCAAGTCAGTGGCATACGCCAAATCAAGATTCACTTGAAAATGGCCTTCTTGTACCGGATTGGGTGATAATTGCCACTGATTGGCAATTAAGTTGCCCTTGATGGCACTTCCGTCGGTGGGCGTTTGTAGGATGGCCGGATCAGCAAACGGGCTGGCATAGTTGGTCAGCAAATCGGTGGTACTATTTGTATTCTGGGCAAGGAGGCCGCTAACGGCGCAGAATGCCCAACAGCAGAGTGCTAAAAATGGGCTACGCATGATGTGTTTGTTTTTATGGTTTATGAAATGTGGAGATTAGATCCTATATGTAGAATAAAAATATTGTGCCGCTCCATAAAAATCGTCAGACTTATTGCTTTTACCCCATTTTAAAATTCCCCACTTGCAAAACCCGAAATTCTTGCGACCTTCCCGCCATTCGACAGCCTATTTTATTTTCCTTTTCCTATGTCCAACTGGCAGATCAAACTTTCCCTCTTCCTCAACTATTTCGTCTTCGCTATCCTGCTCAACAGCGTCGGCACGGTCATCTTGCAGGTGCAGCACAATTTCGGCGTCGCCGAAGGCTCGGCCAGCATTTTGGAGGCGTTCAAAGACCTCAGTATTGCCGCCACTTCTTTCCTGTTGGCCTCCTACATCGCCCGTATCGGGTATAAGAAGTCGATGCTGATCGCGCTGGGTTTCGTGACTTTGGCTTGCCTGCTGATGCCTTCACTGCCCAGTTTTGCGATGACCAAACTGCTGTTCGCCATCGTTGGGTTTAGTTTTGCGCTGATCAAAATGTCGGTCTACGCCACCATCGGTCTGATCACCACCGACAAGAAGGAACACGCGAGTTTCATGAATTTTATCGAGTCGTTTTTCATGGTCGGCATCCTGACGGGCTACTTTGTGTTCAGTGCGTTCGTGGACGATGCGAATCCGGCTTCGACCAGTTGGCTGAAAGTGTATTATTTATTGGCTACCATTTCCGGGCTGGCATTTCTGCTGCTCTGGACGACCCGACTGGATGAATCGGCGATAAAACCACCAGAAAGCAAGCCGCTCTCGGAGGACTTCGCAGAGATGTTTAAATTAGTAGCATTGCCAGTGGTGCTGGTGTTCGTGGCCAGTGCGTTTATCTATGTGTTGATCGAGCAGAGTATTATGAGTTGGTTGCCGACTTTCAATAGTAAAGTGTTGCATTTACCCACCACTTTGAGCATCGAAATGGCCAGTATTTTGGCGGCTTCCACGGCGGTGGGGCGGTTTCTGGCGGGCATTGTACTGCGACGGGTGCATTGGTTTATGGTGCTGGTGGGCTGTCTGGTTTTCGCGGGCGCGCTGGTGTTGTTCGCTATTCCATTGGCGCGGCAAGCGGCTACGCAGACCATCACGGGTTGGGGCGATGCACCTTTTGCCGTGTATATTTTCCCACTGATTGGTTTGTTTCTTGCACCGATTTATCCGGCTATTAACTCAGTGATTTTGAGCACGTTACCCGTCAATCGCCACGCGGTGATGTCGGGTTTAATCGTTATTTTTTCGGCCCTCGGCGGCACTACGGGCTCTTTGATTACGGGGCAAATTTTCCAGCATTACGGCGGCGAAACGGCGTTTTATTTTTCGCTGGTACCAATGACTATTTTGCTGATCCTGTTGTTCTTTTTTAATCGGCTGCAAAAGGTAAATAATGTGGCCAATTAGAAAATGTGGTCAATGTGCTAATCTTTACAAAGCAAAAATAAAATAAGCGTTTGTCGCAGAACCCATCGCATTTGTCATTCTGCCGAAAACTGTCCGCTCTTAATGTGCGTCGCGAGGTATTCCGCAACGTGGACGGTTCTCAACAAGATGACAAACGCAGAGTCCACAGTAGCCCCATATTGACCACATTCCATCACATTGACCACATTATTCTATGAAATATATCCACGAACTCGGCGAACTCTTCGAAAAAACGCAGACCCAATCCGTTTTTCCCGACGGCAAAACCTTCGTTGATTGCCTGCCCAAACAGAATTTGGCGGAAATAAAACGCCAGTATGAAGCCGAAAAAGATCAACTAGATTTTGATTTGCAACAATTTGTAATGGCGCATTTTGATCAGCCTAAAAACCCGACGACCAATTTTCAGAGCGACCCGAACAAGACGATAGAGCAGCATATCACGGACTTGTGGGACGTTTTGACCCGCCAGCCGGACCATGAGGTTAGTTCGCTTTTGCCACTGCCGCATCCTTACGTGGTGCCGGGCGGTCGCTTCCGCGAAATTTATTACTGGGACAGTTATTTCACGATGCTGGGCCTGCGCAAATCCGGGCGCGCTGATCTGATTCAACACATGGTGGACAATTTCGCGCACCTCATTGACGAAGTGGGTTTTATTCCGAATGGTAATCGCGCGTATTACATTACCCGGTCGCAGCCACCATTTTTCTCGTTGATGGTCAGGCTGTTAGCGGAAATAAAGGGCAAAGAAATTTTGAAAAAATATCGTCCGCACCTGGAAAAAGAATATGAATTTTGGATGCGTGGGGCCGATCAATTGACCGAAGAACATAATGCCGAGCGACATACGGTGCGGATGTCCGACGGCTCCGTTTTGAATCGCTATTGTGACGAACTGGATACTCCGCGCCCGGAAGCCTACAAGGCGGAATTGAAACTGGCGCAGGCATCGGACCAACCGTCGGCACAACTGTACCGACACTTGCGCGCCGCAGCCGAGTCGGGCTGGGATTTTAGCAGCCGCTGGTTTAGTGACGACACGACCTTTGGCACTACCCACACCATTGATATTGTGCCAGTGGATTTGAATTGTCTGATCTGGAATTTAGAAAAAACACTGTCCGAAGCGGCAGAACTATCTGAGGATCAAGCGGCTGCAAAAAAATACCAGGACTTGGCGAATCGTCGCGCCGACGCGATCCGCAAATATCATTGGCACGACGGCTTTTATTTTGACTACGATTTTCAGGCGGGTGAAGTGACTTCCCATCGGACGTTAGCGGCCGCTTCTCCGCTATTTTTTGGTTTGGCTTCGCAAACAGAAGCCGAGCAGGTCGCCCAAATATTAGCCGACAATTTTCTGCAAAAAGGCGGCTTGACCACGACGCTTCTGCGCACCGGCCAGCAATGGGACGCTCCGAATGGCTGGGCTCCTTTACAATGGCTGACCTACGTGGGCCTGCGTCGCTATGGGCTGGATGAACTGGCCGGACAAGTGCGCGCATGCTGGATGGAAACCAACGAAATGGTGTATAAAGAAACTGGAAAGATGATGGAAAAATACAATGTTTACCGCGAAGGCGGCTCGGCTGGCGGCGGCGAATACCCGAATCAGGATGGGTTTGGCTGGTCGAACGGGGTATATTTGGCGATGGCTAACTTTGAGGACACGGATTTGAATATCTGAAAATGAAGATTTGAAGATGCGAGGATTTGAAACGAGACACCATCAAATTTAATCAAATACTCGCATCCTCAAATATCCAAATCCTCAATATTATTTCATCCCCAACCTTCCAAACCATATTGCTTGATCACGTCAGCAGGTGGGCCGTCCCATTGATTGGGCGTATTTCCAACGTAACCAAGGTCATTGATCCCAATTTGGCTCGACCAGAAACCCGAAGCGGCCAAATTACGCATGAGGCTGAAAAATGACACACCCTGGCTCATGCCCGGTTTTTTGCGTTCGGGATAGGCGATATCTTCCACAATTTGTAAGCGTTGCGCATCGGTAATATCCACAAAAATCTTCTCAAAGCGCTTTTTCGACTGCATATCCAGCCAATTGAGGCCACCGCGTAGAGGCGTTTGCAACTCCGGTTTGTCCTTCGCCATAAATTCGATGAACGCCGGAACGCCCGCATCAGAAGCACTCCCCGACATAACATCGCGGGGAATAATGATGTCCACTAATATAGTGATGGTTTTCATCTCCTGTTTCGTGAAAAACTGCTCGGCGAACAGCTTGGCATCGCGCATTTTCTCGTACTCAGTACGACCAAACTGCTCGAATGCTGGGTCTTTTTTAAAGCCCTCGGCAGCATCGGGAGCCAGTGCGGGGGCCAGTATTTCAGCGGCCCGCACCTGCGGACTGAGGCCAGCCAGGCCAAGTGAAGTGAGACCAATGCCTTTAAGTAAATCGCGACGTTTCATAGCGGGCAGATGTAAGGGCAACCCTCGCGGTCGCCCAGAATTAATTCAATAGCGACAAAGATAATCGAAGGGTTGATTATTAAAACAAGAAAATCCGCCCGGTTGCCCGAGCAGATTTTCCAAGTTAGCGGGCCGACTAAAAGTCGGCATTACAGTTTTACGCCACAGCGATTTCCTGCGCCGCTGTGCCCGGCAATTTCGGCAACATTACTTCCAACACGCCGTCGGTATAGCGAGCGGTGATGCTGTCGGTATCGACTTTGCTATTGAGTTGAAACTGGCGTTCAAAACCGCCGCGTTGGTACTCCTGGTGGAGCCATTTGGCCTGGTTGGTGGCTTCGTCGTGGCCCTGTACGCTGCTGATAGTCAGTACGTCATCGCTAACGCTGAGGGTAAAAGCGTCTTTGGTCAGACCGGGTGCGAACACGAAAAGTTCGTAGAAATCTGCCGTTTCGCGTACGTTGACGGGTACTCGGGAGGCTCCCCAGCGGCCTGCGCCGGCATGACGACCTTGCGCATATTGTTGTGCTGCTTGTTTCCAGGCGCCGCAGCCGCGCCATTGACCGCGCTCTGCGCGTGCTTGATGTCCGTGATACATATTGTTGGTGATGATTTGTGAATGAATAGGTTGTTGAGAAAAAGGGTTGAGAATGTTGAGGTTGTTGAGAAGGGTTTAGAAAGCGGAGACTGGGTTGGGAATTTTTGCTCAACTTGCGAAGCAAACTCAACCCCTTTCTCAACATCCTCAACAACTTTTAAAGCACTTCAATCCGGCGGCCCATCGGCGTGGCGCGTTGGCGCGGCTGCCAGTTAGGATCGAGGGGTTGAATGAATTGTGACTGACCTTGCTCTAAAAAAGGCTGTTGCCAAGGGGCGTTTTCGTAGGGGAAATAACCTTGTCGGCCATAACCCCGGCCACCGAAGCGGCGGAAAGCGCGACCCAAGAAGAAGACGCTACCAAATACAGCGGCAGCGATCAGGCCGAAAAAGAGGACTTTCATCAAGGTAATTAGAAATACCCCGGCGAAAATCAGGGCAAAGAAAAATTTAGCAGGACGCATAATGAGAGTCGTGAGAGGGTGAAGAAATGGTGAAATAAAAGCGGCATGTTGTGGTTTGCAAATGCCTTATAGGTAGGAAGACGGACGGCTTGAAAAATTACTTTAAGCGTGGATAAAATATTTTTTAATTTTTTTGTTGATTGATAGCCAATGCCTGATGCTTCCGAATATGTCTTATCATATCGAGCGCAGCCGAGGCACCTGAGGCAACGAAAGCACACAGATATCCCGGCTGCGCTCGACATGACAGCAGAAAATAAATAGTAAATAAGTAGTGAGGTATTAGGAGTCAGGTGTTGATTTACTAATAACTACTATAATATTTTAGCAAATTCTTTCAAATCATTAGCAAAGATTTCGGGTTGTTCCATTGCTGCAAAATGCCCTCCTTTTGGCAGATCATTCCAGTATTGGACATTATATCCTCTTTCAACGTATTGTCTGGCTGGAAAACCTTCTGGATAAGCATAGTGCGCAATGCCAACTGGAACTTGTATAAAATCGTCTTTCCCAAAATTCAGCGGCTCTTTTATAATCTCGTTATATAAGCGCATGGAAGAATGAATAGTTTGGGTTACCCAATACAAAGTAACGTGCGCCAGCAATTCATCTCTGTTAAAAAGATCTTCTAACTGCGCCTTCTGATTAGAAAAACTATGAAATATCTGTAATATCCAGGCACACAACCCTATTGGTGAATCATTTAATCCGTAAGAAAGCGTCAATGGTTTAGTCGTTTGTATCTGGGCATAAGCACCTTCGGACTGGAAAAATTTCCCTATTTTTTGTTGTGCTTCGGTTTCTGACTTAGTTAGTTCCTCGCCTGGTGGCAAATAAGGTTTATAATTGAAAGGAATATAATTCAAGTGCAATCCAAGTAAACTATCGGGATGTTTCATGGCAATATGCGTACTAAGCATGGCACCAAAATCTCCGCCCTGGGCTATAAATTTTTCATACCCTAATTGGTGCATCAATTTTACCCAAAGATCGGCCATCAGGCCAGCATTAATCCCCTCCTTATTAGGCTTAT
This sequence comes from Saprospiraceae bacterium, assembly GCA_965249785.1. Taxonomy (GTDB): domain Bacteria; phylum Bacteroidota; class Bacteroidia; order Chitinophagales; family Saprospiraceae; genus M3007. Next base: position 35,251 of record CBDFMU010000016.1, read on the forward strand.
CAGAAAATCCAAACCCTAGTAAGGACGGAATTACCAGATCAAATGCTACTGGTTCACCTTCAGTCAGTAGTGGAATAACTTTTAGCATTTCTAAAAAGGAACCGGGCCAACCGTGCGAAATAATGAGCGGCACTGCATTGGGTACTCTACTTTTTATGTGCAAATAATGTATTTTATATCCGTCAATTTCGACTATAAAATTAGGGTAAATATTGATCGCATCTTCCGTTTTGCGCCAGTTAAAACTATTCGCCCAATAGTCAGCTAATTCCCGCAAATAAGCAAGGCTAACACCATACTGCCACTCGCTCCCGGCTATTTCATCCGGCCAACGAGTAGCAAGAATTCTGTTTTTTAAATCCTCTAATACAGCAGGCTCCATATTTACTTTAAATGGCTGTGTCATAAATAAATTTAATTTTTATGGTTATAAAGGCGGAGAAGTAGATTATATGTAAAATTTTGTGCCAACAATCTATAAAAAACTTTGTTGATCTTTTGTCAAATCCCAACCGCTCCACAGACTTTTGGCGTTTATCCACCCATTACCCTGAATTCTCTACCTTTACCCGTTCCAGAAGCAGGCAACTCTGCACTTTTGGAGGAATAGCTATATCTTTTATATGCAACGTACAGACGTAAATACCCTCGGCGAATTCGGCCTGATCGACCACCTGACCAGCGATTTTCCGATTACCCAACCTTCTACCATAAAAGGTGTGGGCGACGATGCCGCCGTGATTGAAAATGGCTCCCTGTGTACCGTCGTCAGCACCGATATGCTGGTGGAGGGCATTCATTTTGACTTGGCTTATATGCCGTTGCGGCATTTGGGCTACAAGTCCGTGGTGGTCAATCTCTCGGATATTTATGCGATGAATGCCATCCCGAAGCAGATTACCGTTTCGCTGGCCATTTCCAACCGTTTTTCGGTAGAAGCCCTAGACGAACTATACGCTGGCATCCGCGCCGCCTGCAAAACCTATAATGTAGACCTCGTCGGTGGCGACACCACTTCTGCGCCCAAAGGCATGACGATTAGTATTACCGCCATTGGTCAGGCCGAAAAAAGCCAATTGGCTTATCGGAGTGGCGCACGCGTAGGCGATTTGATTTGCATTACCGGCGATTTGGGAGGGGCGTATTTGGGTCTGCAAATTCTGGAACGCGAGAAACAAATTTTTCTGGAAAATCCCGGCATACAACCCGATCTGGACAACCAGAAATACGCAATTGGTCGCCAACTGAAACCGGAAGCGCGTAAGGATATGATCGAGACTTTCCACCAAATCGGGCTGCAACCGACCTCCATGATCGATATTTCCGACGGGCTGGCTTCTGAGATGTTTCATATTTGTCGGCAAAGCAAGGTCGGCGCGCTCATCGAGGAAACGGGCGTGCCGATTAATCCCGAAGTACAATTATTGGCCTTGCAATTCAAACTGGATCCGATCACCTGCGCGCTCAATGGCGGCGAAGACTACGAGTTGCTCTTCACCATTCGCCCCGAAGACGTAGATAAAATCAGGTTTTTGCCAGATATATATATTGCTGGCGAAATTATGGAGGCTGAGTACGGGATCAAATTAAATAGTACCGGAGGCCGTCTGCACGATCTGAAAGCGCAGGGCTGGGTGCATTTTTAGGGCTGATATGCCGCTTATAGTTTTATATAAAGTTCACCTATGCTGCTTCTGGTTATTAACGTAGTCAGGAGCGGCTTTTATAGATATATTATGAAGCACTTTCTTTTTAGTATTTTAATTGTAGTAATGTCTGTCGGTAATTTATATAGTCAGAAGCACGACTACAACTGGGTGATGGGCTACGAGTATGATGGCCCGGAGCCCTTTGGCAATGTGCGTATTGATTTCAATTATCAACCGCCCAAGGTGTTTAAGGAGAATTTAAAGATGAATTTCCAATCTTGCGGTGGATCTTGTTCTGACTCACTAGGGAATCTGTTATTTTACACTAATGGTATTCGAATATTTAATAAAGAACACCAATTAATAGAGAATGGAGATGCTATAAATCCTGGCTCCGTTTGGAATAATTCACAGTTAGATGGATATGTGACAACTCTGCCGGTAGTGGGATTACCTTTACCAAAATCTGATAACATCTACTATTTATTGCATACAGATGTAAAAAATGGAGGTTCTGTCCCTCCATCTTATACCAGTAATTTTTATTATTCAATTATTGATATGAAGGCAAATGGCGGGCTGGGGAAAGTGTTGGTGAAAAACCAGGTTCTGCTGGAAGGGGAGATTATGTGGCCTGCCTTCGTAAAACACGCCAATGGTCGCGATTGGTGGATCATGGGCATGAAACGAGCCGATACTAAACACTATTTATTCTTGCTCTCGCCTACGGGAATCTCCGGGCCTTACGTACAAGATATTGGGCCTCCTTTTAATGAAACTGAATACGAGGGCGAAAGCCTTTTTTCGGAAAATGGGGAATTATTCCTGCGTCACGACTCCAAAACAGCCCTGCGTTTATATGACTTTGACCGATGCAGTGGGCAATTGAGCAATTTGCGTATCGTACCCTTCCAGGGAGATGCCTATCAACATTCGTTCTATGCTGCTTTCTCTCCTAATAGTCGTTTCTTATATGTTAGTCGTCCGGGTTCTGTCTGGTCACTTGATCTGCAAGCGACCAACCTTTCTGCTTCTTATGACACCGTAGCAAATTGGGAACTCAACTACTATCCCAATTATCCTTGGGCCACGGCCTACGGTCTGAATCAACTTGGCCCAGACGGGAAAATATATTGGAGCAACTGGACAGGTAGCTCACAAGCGATGAACGTTATGAATTACCCCAACCTGCCGGGTGATGCGGCGGACTGTGAAGAGGAAGCATTCTATCTGCCTCGCTGGAACAGTCTGACTATCAATCAATTTCCCAATTATCGCCTCGGCGAGTGGGACGGCTCCCCCTGCGATACTTTGAATGCCCAAAAGCCGGGGGATGGTTTTGTAGCCACGCTGTATAACGCTGCGGAGATAAGGCGTGACACCACTTATACTATCTTGCCGCCCATCCCCGGTGCCAAGTGCGCCGATTGTACGCCGCGCGATCTGGAACTGCTGAACAACCCAATGGCCTATATCCATGCGATGATGGTACTGCGCGAAACGGGAAAACCGCCCGCCGACTGGCCCACTGAAAAAGCCGAACGAGAAGGAATGTTTTTGGTGCTGCCGCCTAAAAAATAAATAAACCAATTCCTACTTCTACTTGAAATCTACCAATACTATGAGAATAATATTCCTCCTGCTACTAATTTACTTGTATTCAAGCAGCCTTTTAGCGCAGCCGCATTACCCGGACGAATGGTGGCCATTTGGTACAAATGAACTAGTGAGTACTCCTGGATACGGCAATGCCTGGCTGCATTTTCAAGACGATACTACTACTGTGGTACCTGCTGTCTTACAGATGAATTTTGAAAGCACCGTGGCAACGGCTTGTGATACAGCTGGACACATATTATTCTATTCTAACGGTTGCGAAGTCCGTGGAGCAAACGGTAATCTGCTGGAAAATGGGGATGGCCTCAACCCAGGTGAACTACACGATTGGGTATGTACCAACGGCTATAGCGTCCCGCGCGGCATGATGGCTCTGCCTTGGCCAGGTAGCACCTCGCGATGGATACTATTGCACACTGGTGGCAATTATGATGCGGTGCGCAAACTTACTTATGGCCCGTTTTACTATACCGAAATAGATATGGCTGCGAACGGTGGGAATGGTAGCGTAATTAGTAAAAACAATATATTAGCTACTGGCGATTTGGAGCCGTTTGCGGTAGTACGCCACGGTAATGGCCGTGATTGGTGGGTAGTACTACCGGATTATAACAGTAACCAATATCATGTTTGGCTACTAACACCGAATGGTATGCAACTATTTGACAGCCAGCAAATTGGCCCATCTATTGGTTGTCGCCGAATAGGTGCATCCGTATTTTCACTAGATGGAAGTAGGTATGCCCGGACGAACAATTGCGCAGCAGTCGTGCTGGATTTCGACCGTTGTAGCGGCCAGTTTAGCCACCCAATTTTTTTAGATCGTTCCGTCGGTACGTTAGGGGGCGGTGGACTAGCTTTTTCCGCTAATAATCGTTGGCTGTATGCCACCTCAGACCTAAGTATTTTCAGAGCAGACTTGGAAAGTAGTGCGCCGTTTTTGGATTCGCTTTTTAAACGACCCTATTATGAAGGAGAATCTCAATACGTTTACAGCACCAGTCTGGCTTATATGCAACAGGCTGCGGACGGGAAAATCTACATGAACGCTCGCCATCGGGAGCAATATTTTAGTAGCTTAGAAATACAGGAAGATACTTTTTACTTTAAGCCGATTGGACTTCCTTTGCCTGTGGCTACTGTGCGAACGCTCCCGCATTTCCCTAATTTCCGTCTCTACGATCTTTCTGGCAGTGCTTGTGATACTTTGGGGATCAATGGTCCCACTTCAACGACCTTCACTCCCGTCGGATTAAACATTTTTGACCTCTCCCCAAACCCTTTTTCCAATTGGCTAACAGTGTCGTTAAAAGAGAACTTTCGCCATCCGAACTTTCGTTTGTACGACCAATTGGGGCATCTCGCGCTGGAAAACCAACTAGCTTTTGGTACCACTGAAATGGAAACTTCCAGCTTGCCGCCGGGCTTTTATATATGGGAAGTGACCGCAAATGGGCAAAGAATAAAAAGCGGAAAATGCATCAAACTGGCGGAATGAGGTAGCGTTGCTTTTTCTATCAGTTTCCGCTGCGTCAATACGCCCGCTCGTCCAGTTTTTCTACGAAATTCATGAAAGCGCGATTGGCTACCCGATTCCCGCCGGGAGTGGGATAATGGCCCGAAAAATACCAGTCACCGGAATTGCCAGGGCAGGCATCGTGTAGTCCATCGAGGGTCTGGAAAATGACGTCTACCGGAAGTTTGATGTCGGCTTTGGTCACGATTTCAGCGATTTTATTACTGACATCACAGTAGTCCACCAGATCATACAGGGCTACTACCTCGTTTTGTACCATTTCGACGGGCAGGCTTTCTGACTGTTTACAACGGTGATAGACATCCTGGATCATCTTTTCCTGCCCGGATTCATGGAGCAGTTGCACCAAAGCCTGGAAAGCGACGAAATCGCGCATTTTACTCATATCAATGCCGTAGCAATCGGGAAAACGAATCTGCGGCGCACTGCTGAGGATGATAATGCGCTTAGGCTGCAGGCGGGCGGTGATGCTCACAATACTGTCGCGGAGCGTAGTACCGCGCACAATAGAATCGTCGAGCAGCACGAGCGTATCCACGCCATCTTCCACGAGGCCGTAAGTCACATCATACACATGGCCCACCATATTATTGCGGGCCTTGGTATCGGCGATAAAGGTGCGCTGCTTGTCGTCTTTGTGGACGAGTTTCTCCACGCGGGGCCGAACGGCGAGTATTTCCTGCAATTTTTCCGGGGTCAAGTCAGCACCTGCTGCTAAGATCTGCTCTTGTTTCCAAGAATTCAATTCTTTTTCCAGGCCTTCGGCCAAACCATAAAAAGCGGCTTCGGCAGTATTGGGAATGTAAGAAAAAACGGTGTGTTTCAAATCAAAATTCACCGCTTCCAACACCGGGCGGGCCAGTTGGGCACCCAATTGTTTGCGTTCCTGATAAATCTCCCGATCATTGCCCCGACTAAAATAAATGCGCTCAAATGAACAGGCTCGTTTTTCGCGCGGCTCCACAAAGGGCAGTTCCTCCACTTTGCCCGTGTATTTCATAATCAGCGCGTGGCCAGGCTGCAATTCCTTTACTTCCGAAAAACGCACGTTAAACACCGACTGAATGGCGGGTCGCTCGGAAGCACCGACCACCACTTCGTCATCCATGTACCAGTAAGCAGGTCGAATGCCATTGGGGTCGCGCATCAGGAAAGCATCGCCGTGGCCAATGAGGCCGCCGAGTACATAGCCGCCGTCGAACTTTTTGGAAGCCCGGCGCAACAGTCGCTGCACATCCAGGCTTTCAAAAATAAACTGATTAATGTCTGGGTTAGAGTGTCCGTCAGGTTTGTACCAGGTGTGCAGGCGTTGCACTTCATCGTCGAGAAAGTGGCCGATTTTTTCCAGCACCGTCACGGTATCGCTTTTTTCCTTGGGATATTGACCGAGGGCAACCAGCTCCTGAAACAGTTCGTCTACATTGGTCATATTAAAATTTCCCGCCATCAATAAGTTGCGGGTAATCCAGTTATTCTGCCGATGGAAAGGGTGCACCCGCTCGATGCTGTTGTCGCCGTGGGTGCCGTATCGCAGGTGGCCCATGAGCACTTCGCCAGTGTACGGCACGTGTTCTTTGAGGTAAGCCGGGTCTTGACGTTGGTCTGGGGTCACTTGGTTGAGGCGGCCCCAAACCATATCGAAGAGGTCGGTGAGGTAGTTCGGAGCGCAGCTGCGTTTTCGGCTGATGTAGCGTTGACCGGGCTTTGGATGCAGCTTTATCGTGGCGATGCCCGCTCCGTCCTGCCCTCGATTGCGCATTTTTTGCATCATCAGCTGCACTTTTTGCACACCATAGAAGGGCGTTCCGTATTTCTTTTGATAATATTCGATGGGTTTTAATAGCCGCATCACGACGATACCGCACTCATGCTGGATCGAATCACTCATGGAAAAAGCAAGTTTAGCTACGAAATACCGAGGCCGGATGAAGACAGAAAAAATGCCTTGTAAAAATCGCCGCAAAGGTACGTCGATGCCTTGGGAAAGCCTACCAAACAGATAAAGGAAATGGCTGTTGCAGTAAATGCTGGAATTTGAGAATCATTTGGAAAAAGGCCAACGTGTAATACGATTTGCGCCTGATTAATGAAATAGATGATAGATCGGTTCTTGCAAAACTCCTTTTTTGCCGTATCTTTGTACTAAGGAAACCAAAACGTTTCGGACGTTTGAGCAGAGGACTTCGTCATAAGGTGCATCTGGCGTTGGTTTCTTATTTTGAAAAGCGCATCCCTTATTGGGTGATGCGCTTTTCGTTTTTAGGCCTTTTTACGAATATACATCGTTTGCAAAATCAGTCGATTAGGCTTTCCCTTTTTGAGTACTCGCCGAATTTCTTTGGCTACAACGTAAAAATGCTCAAATTCCTTTGTAAAAATCAATGTTTCCTTCACCACACCATTTCCATAAACTTTTGCATCCAGACGTACTGAATCTGGCATAGTCACGATCTCCAACAATTTTGTAAAGTCGGCTTTTGTAACCGCAATTTGGCCTTGTTTAGCCTCTTGAGCTGGATTACCGTGCCGAAGCAATGTGTGAATAATGCTGTAATTGTCTATTGATACTAAAAAATCCAGTACATCAATCCCTGTCTCTTCATAAATTTTTTCTGCTAATGCTTCGCCAACTTGCAGAAGATCAACTACTTGATAGATGTTTTCGGGATTATTGAGCGCAAACTCATAAAGTGCTTCGATTTGGGATTGGATGGCTGTCATATTTTTAGAATTTATGTTGCCGCTTCGCCCATTCCTTCGCAAAATAAGTCAGAATCACATCCGCCCCCGCTCGCCGAATACTCAATAACGCTTCCGGCATAGCCCGCTCGAAATCCAGCCAACCATTCTGGCACGCCGCCACCAGCATCGCACATTCGCCGCTCACGTGATAAGCCGCAATGGGCAGCGAACTTTCTGCTTTCAAAGTTTGAATCACGTCCAGATAATGCAGTGCGGGCTTCACCATCAACATATCGGCACCTTCCAGCGTATCCAGTTCCGCTTCGATCAGGGCTTCGCGGCGATTGGCAGGATTCATCTGGTAGGTCTTTTTGTCGCCGCTTTTGGGAGCCGAAGCCAGCGCATCGCGGAAAGGGCCGTAGAACGCGCTCGCATATTTGGCGGTGTAGGCCAGAATGCCCGTCTTGGTATAGCCCGCTTCGTCCAGTGCTTTCCGCATCACCCCTACCCGACCGTCCATCATGTCGGAAGGTCCCAGCATATCAAAACCTGCTTCCGCCTGTGCTATGGACATCTGAGCCAAAATCGGCAGCGTATCGTCGTTCACAATCTCCCCGTTGCGCACCAGACCGTCGTGGCCATCGCTGCTATACGGGTCCATCGCCACGTCGCTGATGAGGCAACATTCGGGAAAACGCCGTTTGATTTCCCGGGCCGTTTGCAAATAAAAATTGTCGGGATGATAACTATAAGTGGCCGTCTGGTCTTTCAACGCATCGGCTACCGCTGGAAAAACGACGAAATTGGTCAGTCCCAATGCCATGCACTCTTCGATCTCACGATAGAGTTCGTCGGGCGAAAAACGGAAGATGCCGGGCAATGATTTGATCTCACTTCGAATGCCTTTACCATCCAGCAAAAACAAGGGAAAAATCAAGTGTTCCACACTGAGGTGGGTTTCAGTGACCATGCCACGTAAGGCGGCGGATTGGCGATTGCGGCGCGGACGACGAAGCATTATTGTTAATTATAAATGATGAATTATAAATTATTCGTGTTTAAACATCCCATGTTTTTGAACCATGGGATGTCTCACTACTAATAGATCAAAACAATCAGAAACACTAGAAGATGCGTAATACCAAAACTATTACAACAAACGTACTTATTACTAATAAAAGATGCGTAGCATCGACATTCCAGTAAATAAAACAGGGCACTGACCATTACTGGTAGCACCCTGTATAACCCCAAAAAACCAAATGAAAACTTCTTTATGTAAGCCGCTCCGAGGAAGCGATAAACAATTTTATGTTTGTTGTATGGCAAAGATAAAGGCTATTTGAAAAAATGCAATAGGCACGCGATTTTTTTTACTAACATTTGTAACAATACTTATTCGTGTAGTCGGACGCATTCTTGAGCCTTCAGAATCTTTGTTTACCTTTGTTCAAAATGGGAGTTATTTATCCAAAATTGAGTATTGAAAATCAATTACTTAATTAAGCCACCACATCATTTTGACATTTTTTTGCGTCGCCACTATGGGGATCAACCAACGGTTTTTTCAAAAGTTTTTCCTGGCTTTTTTTTCGTCGTTGCAGCGGTGTATGGTGTTCCATGGCCGCCGCCAGGCCATAATAAGCGCCCTTTGGTGTATAGTATTATTGGCCAGCTGTGGCCGCGACAAAGAAGAAATTGTGCAGGCAAAAGTCGCCGAGCGAGTGCAGGCTTTCCGCATCAAACAAATAACCGAATGCCGCACCAACCTGCTTCGCGATGCGGAAAAACGTGTAGATTCGATGCTGCTGGCCGAAGCCAAAGGCACCCTCGCCGATTCGCTGTCCCGCTTAAAACCCTTCAAGCCATCGCAACCGCCGCCCGTGTTGCCCATTGATTCGCTCTCGGTGCGTCCCATCTTCGAGCAGCCGTCAGGCAACTGAACCGTGTGCAGATGCGTCCCTACAGGCATCCTTTTCCCAACCGATTTTGTCCTTTCAGCTGCGCAGTAACCTAAAAAAAATCCGGCGAACCATGTTCGTCGCGATGCTGTGTGGGTGGACCGGACTGGCTTTTGCGCAGCGCATAGAGTCGTTTTCCAATCTGCGCAGCCGCATCATTGCTGCCGACCAGCCAGTGCAAGTACTTGATTCTCTGACCATTGCCGTGCCTTTGATGGGTGTAAGCGATTTGGTCACTGGGCAGTCCCTTAGTCTGCGCTTCTTTTCGCTGCATTCCAATTTTCTCTATACTGATACGGCTCAATTGCGGGCCAGTTGCCCCGATTGCCGCCAATTGCGCATCAGTTACCGCGTGTGGCCCTACAATTTAGCGGCGCGCATCAGCCGGTTGGATACCACTGCCATTCGCCGCAGCAACAGCGACGATCCTATTGAATTCGATTATTCTCCTTATGAACCCAGCACGAAACCCTGGGAAACTGGCGGCCTGGTCTCTAATGGTGCCTATACGCGCGGCATTTCTTTCGGCAATAGTCAAAATCTGGTTTTCAATTCCAATTTGAACCTTCAATTAAATGGCAAACTCGGCAACGACATAGAATTGCAAGCCGCGCTGTCTGACAATTCCGTGCCGCTGCAACCCGACGGAACGACCCGACAATTACAGGAATTCGACCGCATTTTTATTCAATTAAAACGCAAAAGCACCATCCTCACGGCGGGCGATTATGACTTGGTGCGACCCGCACACGGCTATTTTTCCAATTATTTCAAACGCCTGCAAGGCGCGATGCTCACGATGGAATTTGATACTGGAAAGAAGGAATACGGAGTGCCAGGGGTGCAATATGGCCTTAAAAATAAAGATGGAACAGGCCGTACTGTGGTGCCAATGCCAAATTCCGCATTCGCTATTCCGCATTCGGCAGATACGTTGTCCGTGCGACTGGCGGCGGCGATATCGCGGGGGAAATTTACCCGTCAAACTATCGCGGGACAGGAGGGCAATCAAGGCCCCTACCGTCTGCAAGGCGCAGAGGGTGAACGCTTTATCATCGTGTTGGCGGGTACGGAAAAGGTGTATAAAGATGGCCAGCTGCTGCGGCGAGGCTTGGGCGACGACTACATTATAGATTATAATCTCGGCGAATTAACCTTTACGACTAAACAACTTGTCACCAAGGATAGTCGCATCATCGTGGAGTTTGAGTATGCTGTGCAGACCTATTTGCGCTCCACGATGGCCGCCAATCTGAACTGGAGCATCCACCGGGCGCAGGTCTATGCCAACTTTTATGCGGAGCAAGACAGTCGCAATAATGGCGGTGCGCAAGACCTTTCTCCCGTCCAACGCCGCAGCCTGGCCGAAGCGGGCGACAACCTGCGCACCGCCTACGTATCTGGCATTGATACACTGGCCGTTTTCGATCCGGCGCGCGTGCTTTATCGCAGCATAGACAGCGTGGTATGTGGCTTAGTAAGCCAGATTTTAATCTACAGTACCAACGCTGACAGTGCGCGTTTAGCGGCACGTTTCACGGAGGTAACACCCGGCCAGGGCAATTACGTGCAGGCGACCACGGCTGCCAATGGCCGCGTGTATCGCTGGGTGGCTCCCGACGAAACGACCTGCCAGCCGCGCGGCAATTTCGAGCCCGTCATTCGCCTTATTGCGCCGGAGCAACGACAACTTTTCACGGTGGGGACGGAAGTGCAGCCCTTTAAAGGCAGCCAGGTGCAGGCCGAAGTGGCATTGAGTAATAATGATCGCAACCGTTTTTCTCCGCTGGGCAATAGCGACGACTTGGGCGGTGCGGGCTTTTTTAATGTCAAACAAAAACTACTGGACGGAAAAAAAGGCTGGCTGGCGCAATTGGATGGTAGCTACGAATACACCGCCCGTACTTTCCTGCCGCTCAATCCGTATCGGCCCGCCGAATTCACGCGCGACTGGAACGCGAACACTACACTGGATACGGTGGCGGAACAGCTCGCCCGTGCTGGCTTCACGCTGCGAAAGAAAAACTGGGGCGAAGGCCGCTACGAATACGGTACTTATCAGCGGCAAGGTTCCTATAATGGGCAACGAAATTTTGGTCAGCTGCGTACCGAGCGACACGGTTATGCTGTCTTTGCGGAAGCCAATTTGCTGGAAACGGAAGGCCGTTTGGAGCAGACGCGCTTTTCCCGGCCTAAAGCGGAAATTTCCAAGACTTTTGCCTTTAAAAAGCACCCTTTATCCTCGCCTGCGGATTCGCTGACGCGTGTAGATTCCCTGGGATCGCTGTCGCCCGGACTTAAGATCGGGCTATATGCCGAACGCGAACGCAACGAGCGCCGCGTGCCCCATGCCGACACCCTGAGTGCCGCCAGTTTCTGGTACGATTTATATCGGTTTTATATACAAACGCCTGATAGTGAAAGTGGTTGGCAGTACGGCGGTTTTATCTCGCGACGCACTGATCAGGCACCCGTAGGGAATGGTTTTCTAAAAAATACGGTGGCCGACGAACTGAATGTAACGGGGAAATGGCAGCCAACGCCCCTTACGCATACTGGCAAACGCCGGGATATTGGCCAAAATCTAGCCTGGAATTTCACTTATCGCAACCTACGGGTACTGAACCCAAAACTCACCACCGAACTGCCGCAAAGTACTTATCTGGGTCGCGTGGATTACAATTTAACGGCCTGGAAAAGCGCATTTGCCTTCAATACCGGCTACGAACTGGGTTCCGGGCAAAGCCCAAAAACGGAATTCAATTACGTGGCGGTCAATCCCGGCGAGGGCCAATATACCTGGGTGGATCGCAACCGCGATAGCATTTTGCAGGTGGATGAAATGGAAATCGCGGTGTTCCAGGACCAGGCCAGTTACATCCGCGTGGCGGTGACGACCACGGATTATGTGCGCACGAACAATGTGTTGCTAAATCAAAGTCTGCGCCTCGATCCGCGCCTGATCTGGGGTAATCGGCGTGGCTGGCGGCGCACCCTAAGCCGCTTTTCGACGCAAAGCACCTTACAAATTAACCGCCGCACCTACGCCAACGCCCCGGTAGATGCCTGGAATCCCTTTCAACTCGCCGTGACCGACACGGCACTGGTGACGGTGAGTGCGGCCACGCGCCACGTACTTTTTGTCAATCGCGCTGACCCGATCTGGGACGCGTCGCTGGGGCAGGGCGACAACCGCAGCCAGGTGGCCCTCACCACGGGCTTCGAACGGCGGCGCATTAGTGATTTGACCTTGCACGGGCGGCTCAATCTCGGACAAAAATGGAGTACGGAAGGGGACGTAGTGCGGGGCGAAAATTCGAGTGCCAATGAGTCTTTTGAAAGCCGCAATTACTTCATCCGCAGTTGGGAGGCGGGCCCAAAACTGACCTGGCTTCCCGCCCGCACTTTTCGGACGGTGCTGCAACTCAACTGGAAAGACAGCCAAAATACGCTGCCCAGTGCCGAAAAAGCGACCCAAACCAATTGGAATACCGAAATAACCTGGAATCCGCAGGCGAAAAAGAACGGCCAGAGTTTTCAGGCCGCTACTTCCTTGCGGACAAAAGTGACTTTTGCCAACATCCGCTATACTGGCCAGCCAAATACCGCCGTGGCCTTCACGATGCTGGAAGGTTTGCAAAATGGCAAGAATTTTCTGTGGAGCCTGAATCTGGATCGCCAACTTTCGCGGAGTGTGCAACTTAGTTTGAACTATGAGGGCCGCAAAACTGGCGAAGGACGAGTCGTACACGTTGGGCGGGCGCAGGTGCGGGCGGTGTTTTAGGGGGGGTGATAAAAAAGATTTAGAAGGTTGATAAAGGTTTATAAAGGTTAGAATTAGCCACATTAATCACCTTGGCCACATTAAAGTTATTTCACCCCTATTCCCTGCATTCCCCGCCCACATTTTCAAATCCTGTTTATTAATCGCCGCCGCCATCATTTCGGGAAATAAATCCGGCGTGCAAGCGAACGATGGAATATCCAAAGCAGCGAGCGCCGCCGCATTATCGTGGTCGTAAGAAGGAGCACCTTCATCATTGAGAGCCAACAGGGTCACCATCGTAATACCGGATTGGCGCAAGGCAGCGGCCTTTTTGAGCATTTCGGCGCGATGGCCACCTTCAAACAGGTCGCTGATCAATACCAGAATAGTATCCTGCGGAGTCTGGACAAGATTTTGGGCGTAGCCTAAAGCTTTATTGATGTCGGTGCCGCCACCCAATTGCGTGCCAAACAGCACTTCCACGGGATCGTGCAATTGGTCAGTTAAATCCACCACCGCCGTATCGAACACCACCAAACTCGTGCGCACCGCCCGAATGCTGGCCAGCACGGCCCCCATCACCCCGGCATACACCACCGAACTCGCCATACTGCCACTCTCGTCGACCAGCAGAATAACATGGCGCAGAGCCTGCCCTTTGCGGCCATAGCCAACCAAATGTTCCGCGATAATGGTCTGATGTTCTGGTTGATAGTGTTTCAGATTTTTATAAATCGTGCGCCGCCAGTCAATTTCGTTGTGGCGGGGGCGACGGTTGCGGACGCTGCGATTTAGCGCACTTTGCACGGCTTCGCGGAGCGGATGCCGGAGTTTTTTCTCCAATTCTTCCACTACCTGACGTACCACGCGACGGGCCGTTTCGCGGGTTTCGGCGGGCAAGGCTTTGTTCAGCGCGAGCAATGCGCCGATCAAATGTACATCCGGCTCTACGCTGGCCAACAGTTCGGGTTCAAGCAACATGCGCGTGAGGCCGAGGCGTTCGAGGGCGTCGCGCTGCATCACCTGCACTACCGGCGCGGGGAAATATTTGCGGATGTCGCCGAGCCAGCGATTTACGTTGGGCGCGGAACTGCCGAGACCGCCTTTGCGCTGGCCATCGTAGAGGGCTTCCAGCACGTTATCCATGCCAGCACTGGCCGCGTTGAGCGGTACGTCCTGTTCGGGGTCGGCTTTTTTGCCGAGGATTAGTCGCCAGCGTTCGAGAGAAGTCAAAAAGCAGTTAGGAGTTATAAGTTATGAGTTATGCCTGTTTAAAATCTTCTGTTCGATGTTGGTAGTGGAATAGCCGGTTACGAAGGGTAGGCTGCGTACTTGTCCGCCATTGGCTAATACGCCTGCGGAACCGACGATTTGTTCGGGTTGCCAATCGCCGCCTTTGACCAGAAAATCTGGTTTTATTAGTTCGATTAATAGTAATGGCGTGTCTTCTTCAAATATTACTACGGCATCCACTACTTCCAGCGCAGCGAGTAAATGGGTGCGGGTGAGTTCGTCGTTGATGGGGCGGTTGGGGCCTTTCAATCTTCGCACGGAGGCTGCACTGTTGAGACCAATTACCAAACGGTCGGCGAGGTCGCGGGCCTGGGCTAAATAGTGTAAATGGCCGTAGTGTAATAGGTCGAAGCAGCCGTTGGTGAAAACGATTTTTTCGCCCGCTGCCCGCCATTTATTGAGGGTTGTGGCCAGTTGCTCCGGGGTTTGTATTTTTGATTCTATCTGGGAAAAGAAGGACATTTTCTTAATGTGGTCAATTAATAAATGGTGGTCAATGTGCTTGCCGGTTTATAATCGGCAACAACACCAAAGCCAGCACGCCACCCACAATATTATAAAAAATCTGAATGGCGAAAAACGCGATATTAGCATAAGAAAACGCATCGCCACCGCTGATGCCATATAACGCCAAACCGGCAATAGCCAGTGCGTGAAAAGTCCCCATGCCGCCCGGCGACGGAATGACGAAACCCAGCGTACCGAACACAAACACCATCAGGGCCGCGCCCGCGCCCAACTGCGCCGTGGGCGGAAAAGCCTGCAAATTGAAATAGCATTGCAGGTAAAACATCAGCCAGATGCCCAGAGAATACAGGATAAACAAACTCGGTTGGCGGAGCCGAAACACACTGCGCAGTCCATCCCAGAAGCCTTTCGCCAGGTTGGCAACTTTTTGAAAAACCGGGAGATGTTGCAAACGATTCCAGAAAACGATCAACGCTACCACGCCCGCTACCAACAATCCCAAGGCGGTCAATACAAAGGTATTTTGCAGCATGCCACCGCTTTGCCCGTCATTGTTTCCACGTTGCGCGAGGAAGTTCAACAAGGTGTTGCCTTCAAATAGAAAAGCCAAACCGACTACCAAGCCCAGACAAATAAAGTCCATCAAGCGATCCACGACCGTCGTACCGATCACTTTTTCCACCGGAATTTTTTCGTAGCGAGCTAATGAACTGGCACGTACTACTTCGCCGATACGCGGAAAACCAAGATTGGCAAAATAGCCTAATAGGATGGTTAGCAACCTGTTAGCAAAGCCTGTTTTGTAACCCAATGGCTCGATCAGCATTTGCCAGCGTAAAGCACGAAAGATATTGCTCACCGTAAAAGCCGCTACCACCGCCAGCATCCATCCAATATTTACAGTGGAAAAATCGTACAGCAACTTGTCCAGCAAACTGCATTGATCCGTGGGAACACCATCCAGGCGGCATTGCTCCTGAAAAGCGGTATTCTGGCTGCGAAAGACCAGGGTCAGGATGGCGATGCCAATGCCAAGAAATAGGAGGAACTGTAGGGCTTTTTTCAACATGGCTAAAAAATGGCGCAAAGTTGGCAAAATACCCGACAAGCCAGTATGTACAATTGCGCTAAAATAGTAAATTGGCTTTTAATGAGACTCATTTACAGCATTCATCAACGAAAAACGGCTGTCCCAGACGAATCTGAAACAGCCGTTTGGTAGAAAAAAGTATAACTTACTTGTTCGGAATGGTCAATACCTGGCCCACTTCGATTTCGTCCGGATCGCTCAGGATGTCACGGTTGGCATCAAAGATTTTTTTATAATCTTTCATGTTTTCGTAGTAATGATCGGCGATTTTACTCAGGCTTTCTCCCTTGGTGACAGTATGCTTGGTATAATAGTCCGTGTTGGCTACGGTAATGTCCGCCATAATATCCGTTGGCACATTGCCGCCGGCTGCTTTGATAGCATCCCAGATTTGATCTTTTTCATATTGCGAGTCCACTTGACCGCTCAGATTAAGAATACCGTTGACTTCTTCTACTTTGCCACCGCTAATACCGAGTTTTTCACCGAGGCTGATAGCGCTTTGATACTTGCTTGTTGTTGACATGGTTGGTTCAAAATTTTGTTAAAAAAGGAAAATTAAGGTTTCCGCCGCAAAGGTGTAAGTTTCCAAAGAAAGCGACAACCGGAAACGGCAAATTCCGCGCATAAGAACGTACAAAAATCAATTGGTCACTTTCATACGCCGGGTCAGAACGGATAACCGAAAGAAAAGTTCCAATTCAAATTTTCGCTTCGCCAAACGTGGCTGCCAAAATGCAGATCGTCGCCCACCCAGCGTTCGCCAGCGGCTAAGTAAGGCTTGCTCAATGGCACCGCCAAATCGAGCCGCAGCACGAAAAAGCCTAGATTGACCCGCAGCCCGACCCCGGCTCCGCTCGCCAGTTCTTTATAAAAACTATTGATACGAAACCGCGTAGCAGGAGAAGATTCCGGCCCAGAGGAAAGCCAGATATTGCCTGCATCCACAAAGAAGGCCAGTTCCGGGTAACGACCGATGGGCATTCGGTATTCCAGACTGCTTTCTAGCAACATATTACCAGTATATTGACCCACCTGCAGTTGACCAGATGTCTCTTCACGCGGCTGCGTACCTGGCCCGACGGTACGCGGCGCAAAGGCCCGGACACTGGACGCGCCACCAATGACGTAGCGATCCAATATGGCCACCGTACCATTGCGACGCAGTGGAATACCTGCACCGATGGAAAACCGTGCCGCCAGCACATTGCGCCCGTTCGTTTTTTGATATTGACGGTAATCGGACTCGACAAAAAAATTCAGCGGGCTGGCCAACTTATAATTGTCGGGCAAATATTTACTACCCGTATAGCCACTCGCCTGGAACGAAAACCGTTGCCGAAAATACCGCGTGAATCGCCGCGCAGGTTCCAGCCGTTGATCCAGCGTGAAGGTATAATTGGGTTTATATTCCACAAAAGTGAGCAGCGAAAGCGAGGTGCCAGTCGTGTCGCTGGGGATTTGGGCAATCAATCGCTGGCGGATGCTGCCGTCATTAATCGTAGAAAACTGGACCCCCAGACTCACTGGATTGATTTCCTGCACCACAGAGCCGCGCCGGTTTTTCTTCCATAAATAGCCCGCTTCCGTCTCTACACGCTGAAAACTCAACCGAAAACGACCAAATTCCGGTATATTGTACTTGAATAAATTGGCTTCATGCGTCAGACTAAACTGCGTAGTACTGAACGCCAGCGTCCTCTTTTCAGGAATAAATAAAAAGCGCGGCAGCGTTATTTTGGCAGCAGCATTGCTCACCAAAAAATCCTCGAAATCGAAATTGGTTTTATCTGTCCGCAAATAAGCCCCGTCCAGCGAAACGCGCAAAGCCTCGGCCCCATGAAAAATATTGCGGTGATTAAATGCCGCTCCTGCCCGAATTCCATAATAAAAACTCGGTGAAAAAATGCCCGAAAACGCCCCTTCTATCCGTTTTGGCTGATAAGGCGTGAGATAAATTCGTGCATCCAACAATGTATCTGCCAGCGGCGACACCGTGAATTTTATATTGATAAACTTGTACAAATTCAGGTTTAGCAGCCGAAAAATGGTGCTTTGGTAATCATTATTGGAATAATACTCACCGCAACGCAGGAAAATCTGCCGACTGATGATTTCTGGTTTGGTGGTCAGCTCGTGGTACACATACTTGATGCAATCGAAACGCAAAGTGTCGGTATTTCGCCGCTCTTCCGGAGACTGTTTGGCCAGGTCATAATCAGGATAAACGGTGACACTGGCGATGCGGTAGCGTTCCCGCTCCTTTTCGCCAACCTCTGGTTTTACCCGCAAAGTTAAATTCACCTCGCCGCGTGGATGCAGCGTATCGGCTTCAAAAAGCAGGTTGTCTGGCGCAAAATAATACCAGCCATAATTGCGCAAAGTGTCGTTCAAACGCTGCCGTTCGGCGATCATTTCCTCCAAATGATAAGGCTGTCCAGGCTGCACCAGCGACTTGGGCCGCAATGCCCAAATAGAACGCGTCAAAGTGCTGGAATCAGGCGGATAAACCACATTGTCTATCTGTTCACGGGGTGTTCTAACCAACACATTATGAGTCAGTTGCACCGTATGTTTCTTTATCTTTTCCTCCGAATCAATTTTTATTTTAAAAAATCCGTCGTTGCCCGCCCGCTCATTCAGCAATTCATGGTGGCGATTAGGAATTTTGGCCTGATACAATACGGGTTCTTCGCCCAGGTGATTAGCGATGAAATTGCCAAAACTCTTTTCGCGGCTGTTATGGAAGGTGTTGTAGATGGACAATTGGGGCCGCATCCACAGAATTTTCTTGTTCGGGCGCGGCAGTACGACCGCGAGTTTCAGGTCAGTTTTGAGTATTTTGGTATTCCATTCTTTGTCCTCTTTGGTAATTTTAATTTTTGCCCCTTGGTATAAGTGTTCTCCTTCGCGGAGTTTGCCCGTGCCGGTACAGCCTACGCCTAATGCGGCCAGCAAAGCCAGCAAAAGGAGATAAAAAGGTGTTTTATGGTAAATATGTTTCATGTTTAAAAAAGTGGTAGTCAGATAGCAGGACAAGGTTTTTAGGTGTACTCTCCTAAAAACCGCCTCGTTGTGTAAGCGCCTCCCTACCACCTACCCTTAAAGGGGCGGGGAACTTAATTGTGAAGGACTTAGTGGCTTTTGTATTTAGAAAATATATTTCCATAATGTCCTGATAATCAATATAAAACACCATAATCAGATCCCCATCCCTTTCAGGGGAGGGGTTAGGGGTGGGGTCCTCACTTCCCCCCAAATTCCTTAGCTAACAACAGTCCCGCCCCTGAATTCCGAAGATTGGAAGACGACGAATTCAGCAATTCAAAACCGCGCTCTGAAAAGACCGTGACTCGAAATGCCCCATTGGGTGTCAAAGAATATTCCACGGAGGCATTTTCCAAAGCACTGTGCACGTCATCGCCGTTCGAGCCCCCCACGGAGGTGCCACCCGACAGTTTGAACGTAAGGCGATCTTCAAAAAATGATTTTTGCAAACGCAATTGGTAGTTGGTAGTCCCCTCGGCATTGCTTTGGCCTTTGTTGGTAGAGCCTTCCGTCGTCGTCAGGTCTATATCAATAAAGGTCAAATATTGGTCCGCCAAGGCGTTCAATTGCCCGGTCAGGAAACTGCTCAGACCCGATTTTAACGGGTTGCCGCCGCTGGAAGGAAAGCCCAGGTTGTTATCGTTAATAAAATTGCGCAGCAGCAATACACCAAACACCTGCTTCGACAATTGATTGGCATCCTGATTCACGTTGCTCAATGCGCTCACCACCAAATCTGAGCCACTACTGCTGGTAGTGATATTCAGTCCTTGCTGCTGGGAGGCTGGATAAATAAACTGAAAACTAACGTTGGGTTCCGTCACCGATCCATTCACGGTCGTTTGCAGCAGGAAGACCTGCGTTTTGCGGTATTGTGCCGTTTCTTCCTGCGAAGCCGAGGCTAACTGATTGGTAACCAATGGGTAAGGCGAGGCTTTGAACTCGTATTGGGCTTTCAGGGCCAGTTCAGGCGTACGCACATCACCCGTCCAGGTGATCGTACTGCCACGCGCCACCTCGAAACTACGTTTCACCACCGATTGGTAGGAATAATTGTACACCCCGCTGAGCAGTTCCACGCGACCCGACAAAGTCATGGTACCATTCGCCAGCATATCGAGTTGCAACCTGCCGTCGGCTTTCCCCCGGAAATCGTCGCCAGTAACGGGATTGATGACACTATTAATGGTCAGGTTGGAGTCAATTTCCACGCTGGCACTCAATGTAAAAGCATTCTTGGTGACTGGCGCATCGTAAATAGCCGGGCGCACATACTGGCGCGGAGGCGGAATAAAATACACAATGCCTTCATGTTGCAGGGATTGCGTAGCCGCGTCGTACACGTAAGTAACGTTGGATTCCTTAGCGGTTTTGATAGTTACCTGCACGTCCGGCTGGGTCAATGGGCCGCGTACTCTACCGTCCATCGAAACGTACAATTCGCCGTAGTAGACGGGATTTTGTTGTTTGGTAGAACTCAGTACTTGCCAGCGATCAGCGTGTAGCCGCAGGTTGGTTTTAATATCCTTCCAATCGTTGGTCACCAGTTTTCCGTTGATTTCCAGGGTTTTACCATAAGGATCGCGCAGAGAGAGACCATCCAGGGAGACACCTGACTCCGTAAATTCAATCGGCGTTTCGCTCAATTCGTAGCGCACATTGGTGGCCACCGGAGTAAAGTGGGTTTCGTGCAATTGCACTTTCCCCCGCACTTGTGGCGCGTCGGTGTTACCATTTATTTTCAAATGCGCTTCGGCCCAACCGCCCAGATCGCTCAGCACCTGGGCTACAAAAATGTCGAAGTTGTTGTAGTTCAATCGGTCAATATCCACGGCGAAATCGAGGCCCATTTTGTTGCCCGCCAGCGTATGCGTTGCACCATCTATTTTGATGGATTGACCGTCACCCGTCAGCGTCAATTTCCGCACTTCTACGCCGCCCGTCGCAATGCGAATACGATTTTCGGGGTCCACCGTCCATTCTTTGAAATCAATGACCTGGCGCGGATTCAGCATTACGACGGTTTCTTTATTGGCCCCATTTAACGCCGCTTTAGCCGCTAACAGGAAACGGGCGCGACCCGTGCTATCACTGGCCTGGAAGGAAACGTTGGCGACATTAGCCCGAAATTGGCCATTCAGCAACGCATTTTCGATAAAACCCTGGTCGCCGCGTTTTATCGAAGGTGTAGTCAGTACAAATAGAGCCGCCGTATCACCCGCATACGAACGCACATTCAGCGAGTCCACATCCCACTCTTGATAAACGATGCGCGGAGCCTGAACGATCAGGTTGAAATAATTGCGCTGCCCAATCAGCGACGCTTCGATATTTACCGGATCCAAACGAGATAAACCCGGCACCAAACCCGTCGTCAATACGTCCGTTTTTATTAGTCGAAGTTGTATAGACAAAGAATCATTGCTGACCGGCGGTACCGCAGCCGTGCGATCCACCGCAAAATATTGGTCAATAATATTGGACATGGTCGTAGAAAGATCGGCCAGCGCGAAATAGCCTTTGATCTCGCCTTGCAACCAGTCGGAAGCAATTTGAATGTTGTTGTGGCGGTTGTCCAGCTTCACATCCAACGCCAGATTGCCCGGACGAATATGTACCGTATCGTATTGTAAATCAATATCTTCGATCTTCACCTGCGCCGTCAAGGTATCCACCGACAAGCCTTCCGAATGGGTGAGAATGTGCATACAAACCGTAGTCGGCCGGTTGGCCCAACCGAACTGGCGCAGGTCCACACAGTTGAGAGAAATATCGGTTTCCAGCAGCGGTATAGCGGTAGAAAAATCCCCCGAAATCTTGGCGTGGACAGCAGCGCGCTCGTCGGGTGACTGGAACTCGCCGTTGAAACGTTTTCCATCCACATTCCCAGCCAGCGTGAGGTCACGTAAAATGAGATTATCCCAAATGACCGAATCAAATTTGCCCGCCAATTGGAGTTTTGCTGTCTGCATAACTTGGAAACCCTCGCCATTGACCTGGGCCGTAAAGCCAATCGTTTTCAACGGGCGCAGCGAAGTATCCACGGCTAATTGACTGACCATCAGGTTTTGAACGAGCAAATTCATGGCGTAGGTGCTGTCGCGCAGCGTTCCATCCACGCGCATTTGCCCCAAATTGCCTAAGCCGAGGTTGATTTTGCCCGCTGCATCTTTGACGGTGCCTTTGGCCTGGCCGTCTATTTGTACAAAATCGGGCAATCGCAACACGTTCGTAATCACGGTGTCCGGCACGTAACCGAGAATCTCCTGACGAGCCAAATTGGCATTGAAAGTCACGTCAAAGCCCAGTTTATCCGGCGCATTTACATTTTGCAGCAGGCCATTGAAAGCAATTTTACTGGTTACGCCGCCCCGCACAGCATTCATTTTCAAGTCAGCATTCAGTGCCGCTAATGTCCCGCGCAACGTTCCCGTAGTCTGTAACATATCGGGCAATTCCATATCCGGCTTCGCCAAAAACGCGAAGAAATTTTGCGGCGCATCCAGCCGGCGGATTTGCAAATCCATCCCGAGTTTGTTGGGATCGCTGGCGTTGGTGACTACGCCGCCCAAGTCAAATTGCAAAGGTGTGCCAGTTGCAGCCGGGAAATTCGGACCAGTTTGCAAAGCACCCACGTCGCCGCGCAGACTCAATTGCAGCCGCGACATGTTACCGCTGAGAAAACCGGCAGCATTAACATACGCGGGCAATGGCTGCGCCAAAATGCTGTCCATCGGCGTAGTACCCAGCGACATAAATCGCACAAGATCAGTGCGATTGGTTTTTAACTGGCTGATATTCAGGCTCATGCTAAGTTTGGTCGGCTCGGTTATTCGTTGCAACGAACCCGTCAGATTGGCCACCGTACCCGTACCTGCCTGAAAGCGAACGTTCTCCGTTTGCAGATTATCCAACCAGCCGTTCAGGTTGCCCGACACTTCGTAAGGCATAGTTGCCAATTTCGACAATGCCTGATTTTCCTGCGGCGGCAACAACACGATCAAATCACCCACCACGCCTTTTACCTGTCGCAACTGGATTTGCATCCGATTGAAAGAAGTGTCGCCCACGTTTTTAAAGAGAGCCACATCGGCATCCAAGGTGGTTTGATTTAGGCTGGCAGCGGTATTTTTTATTTCGATACCACCGGGCGTGACGCGGGCCGTCGCGCGTAGCGAATGGAGTTGCAAACCACTCTTGTCGTTGCCAGATACCGCATCGGCCTGGACGAACATAGTGTCGTTTTGCATCGAAAATTCAGACACATCGGCATTCAGTTGGGTCAGACCGAGGTCGCCCGCATTGACATGGCCGGGCGTGGGCGCGGCAAGCGGATCGCGGTAGGCCACCAGGCTATTTTCCACTTTAATCCCTTTGGCGTGGATGGCCATCGCGTCATTGGCAGAGCGCACTTGGAGGTTGTCCAAAGTAGTCTTTTCCAACGTAGCATCCAAGCCCAATTCAGTGGTCGAAAAGACAATATGCGAACGACTTATATCACCGTCTTTTAGCAGCAATCCAAAGGCCGTAGCAGGCTCGCCATCCTTCACCGAAGGTTTCTTTTGTATTAATCGAATATCAGAATCGCTGAGGGAGAAGCCGTCCAATTCAAAATTCATGGTTTTGAGGTCGGCTTTCTCAATCACGGTCTTAGCCATTCCAATCTTGGCTTGCGTCGTACTCTCTGCATCCTCATCTTGTAGCAGAAAATCCACACTTTTGAGTTGCAGCACTGCTAAATTGAGTTGTATTTTCCACGGGGAAGCCGTCGTATCGACGGGTGTTGCTTTGGTCGTATCCGCCGCAAAAGCTTTTACGATAAAGTCAAAATTGAAAATGCTATCCTTTTTTTGGAGATATACGCTCGCATCTTCCAGCGTTATTTTCTGTAATTCAATGGTTTGATCGAGCAATTTCCACATGCCCATATCCACCACCAGACTGCCGACGCGGGCCAAAGTGTCGCCCTTTTGGTCTTCCAGCAGAAACTTTTCCAACGATATATAATACGGAAATCGCAGGCTAATAGCCCCTATTTCAACGCGGGTTTTCAATTTTCCCTGCAAAAAGGACTCGGCCTTACGAGTAATTTTCTGCTGCACCGAAGGCAAGGTCAGGGCATAAATAGCCCCGGCTACCAGCACGATCAGGCTGGCCAACACGATCAAAGTAATACGCAATATTTTGCGCCCGAGGGAGCGAGAGGGTTTTGTGTCTGCCATTCGTTTGCTTGCACCCCAAAGTGGGCATCGGGAACTGCCGGTAGGGGGTGACGAAGAGAGGGGGGAAAAAGGCGGGCCAGTGGAAGGAGGGATGTCCTTCTCTTGACAAGCCATCTGGAATGTTTTATCTTTACCGAAAAAATTATGAAGACTATTACGGTTGGCGAATTGAAGAGAAATTTCTCCGCTGTTTTGGAATGGGTCCAATCGGGGGAAGAAGTAGCTATCTCTTTTGGCAAAAAGAAAGAAATAGTGGCTTCCATCGTGCCAGCACCGGCTGTTGAAAAAATTGAAAAAAGTAAAGGTGGAAGAAAGGCCTTAATGATGGTAGCCAGAGGTGTGCGTCGTGCTACAAAAACGGATCAGGAACGTCCACTTGGTTTATTGGCAGGCAAGGCTACTGTTGTTTTTGCAGATAATTTCAAAATGACCGAAGAAGAATTCCTGGGCGTATGAGGTATTTACTGGATACACATACCTTGATTTGGGCCATTACAGAACCGACCAAATTGTCGGGCCGAGTAAGTCAAATTATAAAAGACCGGGAACAACAAATCCTCGCCAGTGCCGTGAATTTCTGGGAAATATCTTTAAAATCTGCTTCCGGTAGAATGGACTTGCAGGGCGTAGCACCAGAAGATTTTCCAATAATTTGCGAACGAATGTTTATTGATATCCTTCCATTATATGCTGAGCATTCTTCTACTTTCCATCAGTTAGCCGTTTTTAGCGAACATAAAGATCCTTTTGACCGGATGCTGATCTGGCAAGCCAAGTGTTTGGCCATCCCTATTTTGAGCAAGGATGGCAAATTTAAGCTTTTCCTTTGCCCAGCCATTGTATGAGTCGGAAGGAGTTTTCGGTTATGTTTTGCTCTTGTATGAGTCGGAAGGAGTTTCGGTTATTTGGTGAATGTTGGTTTATTTTTGGGTAACTGGGATGTTTTTCAATGGTATGATGAAACTATGAAAATTTTCAACAGAATAAATTTCCATTTTTGTGATCAAATTCACTGGCCGATTAGCCCCCGAAAAGGTGAACTCGGCAGTAATAGGTACATCTGCCACTAATGTTTTTTTCTGGGTGTTTCGTCCAGAAACATTAGCCAAACGAATGTTCGACATAAAAAAGTCGTTTCCTTGTTCATCAATAATTCTGCTATACTTTCCCCCTGAACGAATTACCAACTCTGCATCTTTGCCGACACTGGTGATTCTAAATTCGCAATCAACATTCTCGCCTGACTGCCTACACTCCAAACACTCAAATAAAAAAGGGTCTTTTTTGTAAGTACTCTGTGCAGGACTTAGCAACGTTTTTAGTTTGGTGGGAATAGATGTACTGGAAGTTTGTTCACCTAGTTCCCCACCCAATCCTTTGTCCTCCAACGCAATAATCGCAGGTGTCCGACGAATATTCCCTTTGGAGGAAGCCAAAATGACCGCCGTCTCCAAATTTAAGGCCTTGACATTCACATTCAAATTTTCACCCACCGAAGTCAACGTACCGATGACGATGGCATCTATACCTTTCAATTTACCCAGTTTGGCCACCGAATTAGGGTCCAGCAACCCTTTGGCATCCAGTCCGGCTTCTTTGAGCAAATAATTCAAGCGCCCCCGATCCACAATAGAAAAAGTAGTGCTAGCATTGACCATCACATCTGAAAACTGCTCGGCGAGGTATTTGCCCAATTCGGTAGGTGTACCATCTAATTTAGTAAAATCAGCAATCGCGACGTTTTTAATGGCCGTTTTAGCCTTCATTTTAGTGGCTAAATCGCTGACGATGGTAGAGATTTCTCGGTCGAGGGCATCAGTTTGGGCGGACAGGGAAATCGCGTTTGTAAATAGGATCAGTAGGAGAAGTAGTTTCTGCATGATTAGGAATGTGTTTTTTATTTAGTAATGGGGATGTTTTTAAAAGTGGAGTAAAAATAATCCAAGTCCGTTCCCGATGTAGAAATTTCCATTTTTGTAATTAAACTAATATTGCGATTTACTGCCGAAAAGGTAAACTCGGCATTAATAGGTACATCTGCGACCAATGTTTTTTGAGCCTGTTCTCCCGACACATTCGCCAAACGAGCGTTGGACATAAAAAAATCGTTGCCTTCATCATCTATAATTCGGCTCTTTGTATAATATACGCTATATACGCCTAGATCAATATCTTTTCCAAGACTAGTAATCCTAAGTTTGCATCTAATATTCTGGCCTGTTTGCTTACACTCCAAACACTCAAAAAGAAGTGGGTCTTTTTCAAAAGTGCTTTGCGCAGGCATTTTGGGTGTTGTTATAACACGTTTAACCGGCGTTGTTCCTCCACTACTCGACTCTCCTCCCAATTCCTTCTTTTCCAATTCAATAATCGCCGGTGTCCTGGGCAACGAACCTTTTGCGGAGGCGAGAATAACCGCTGTTTCCAAATTCAAAGCCTGCACATTGACATTGATGTTTTCGCCCACCGAAGTCATGGTGCCGACCACAATGGCATCTATGCCTTTTAATTTGCCGAGTTTGGCCACCGAATTAGGGTCCAGCAAACCTTTGGCATCCAGTCCGGCTTCTTTGAGCAGAAAATTGAGACGGCCACGGTTCACCACCGAGAAAGAGATGTTGGCATTCACCATCACATCCGAAAACTGCTCGGCGAGGTATTTACCCAACTCGGTGGGGGCACCATTCAGGTTGGCAAAATCGGCGATGGCGACGTTTTTGATGGTCGTTTTGGTGTTCATTTTAGTCACCAGATCATTGACGATACGACCTATTTTATCGTCGAGGGCATCGTTTTGAGCAGACAGGGTGAATGCGTTAAAGCAGAAAAGTAATAGGAGGAAGACTAGTTTTTGCATAATTGGAAGGGCAGTTTTTTATTTGAAAATTGTAGCATAAATTTCTCTTCAAGGCTTTCTCTGGCCCGGCTTTGGTTGCCGCCCGCGCCCGTTTCTTCGATGGTGAACGAGCGGACCTGATTGCTGCGGAAAGCAAAAAATTTCACTTCAAAACTGCCGTGCGCCTTTTCAAATTCATTGGTCTCTCCGCCCGCTTCTATTTTATCTTTTTCAAAGTCTACTTTTCCCGCCCGCACAAAACATAAGCAGGCTGTGCGTTTATCCAAGCCGATATTTTTGAGCGCGGACATATCCTCATTATCCAGATTTCTGGAAAAGGTTGTTAGAAAAGTGGGGCGAAACAAGGAAGTACTAGTGGAAAACCCATCGGATTGCAATTGCTCAGCCAGTTGATTTTTTAGATTAGCAGTAGATACACCGCCCTGACTGGTAGCCAGAATCGCTATTTGGGAGGGGTTTTCGTCGTTGAAAAAATTTGTTGTTGAAACAGGTTGTGGAGGAAGATCAGTCACAGTTCCCTGATTGCCTGGTAATGGCTTGCGAGAATCGGTGGGTGGAATAATAACAGGCGTTATTTGGCCAGTTTCGCTATTGTCTTTACTGACAAAAATCTCCCGCAGGTCAATAATGCAGTTGCGTACGGGATATTTGGTCAAATTATTAAGGTCAAATACTTCTACATCTACCCTTTCTCCGGTCGGAAATTCAACGGTCAGCGGAACAATTTTGCTTTCTTGCAAACTCACTCCCTCCAATTCAAATTGGCCATGTACCAATGATTGGTCTTTAGCAAAAGTTCCGAGGCGGACGGTGACGTTTTTTAAAACCACCCTGGTTTTTGCATCCAACAAGGTGCCGATTAGCGTTACCCGGTCATTACAGGTATTCTGCCCATTTGATGAAGGCAAGGTACATATACGGAAATAGAACGCAGCAAAAGTAGTAGCCAGAATGATGAAAAATATCCGTCCGGTGGAAGTGTGTAGGGAAAATACATCTCGAAGGAAATTCGGCCAGCCGTCTGCTTCATTGATATTACTCATTTGGCAAGAGGTATTTTAAAACAGTGGTCAATATTGGAAGACGGGTATAGAAAAGCTCAAAAGTATATGTTTGAATTGCTTGCACCAAACCAACTTTCCATGTGCTTTTGAATCTTTTTTCTTCGGTAAAATATTTTAGGTCTTTGAGCCTCCCCCATTTGCCCAATTCCGGCAAAATATAGTTAAAATTTGGAAGAATGAAAATTATAACGAATCTTCTGTTGACAAATACTGTCCCGTGCCTATACCTTTACCGACTTGTTTTTAATCCATGAAGCGGAGCGGATTTCAATGCCGCCCGATATAATATTTTGACGATCAATTCTTCCCGGATCGTTGCCCTCAACCGTTGTAAACAATCTTTCTTTATGGCTCTTGCATTGCCCTTGCTGCTGGCAGGCCCCATTCTCCGACGCACCGAACCTACTCTATTGACCGTTTGGGCGGCATTTTCCGCGCCGCAGACCGTTACCTGCACGGTTTTTCGGAAAGGCACCGCTGCCAATGAAGAAGTGGTGCATGATGGTGCGGTGACGGATACTGGCTTGTTCAAGACCAAATCCGAGGTGACTCAAAAAGGCACGAAAACCACGCCGACTTTTGCCATTGGCACTAATCTGCACGTGGCGGTGGTGATGGTTACGCTGCCCGACGGGGATAAGTTGAAGCACGGGGACATTTATTATTACAACCTCGTTTTTGAAGGGCAGGATGCTATCAAACATGATCTGCGTTCGCTGGGCCTGTTGAAAGATAACAAGACCACCGCGCCTTTTCATCTGGCCTTGGGTTATAAAGACGACCGGCTGCCTTCCTTTGTGATGCCCCCCGACCAAAAGGAAGATATTGATAAACTGGTAATTGCGCATGGCTCCTGCCGCAAAATACATGGCAGCAAGGAAGACCTGTTGCCTCATCTGGACACGGTCATCAAGACCAATTTCGATAAGCCAGACAAACGCCCGCAGCAACTTTTTATGACTGGCGATCAGATTTACGCCGATGAAGTACCTGCTGCCGTACTGCCGTTTATTTCTCAATTGGGTAAGGATTTGTTTGGCGGCCACGCCGAAAAACTACAGGTAAAACAAGCCAATAGCAGTCTAGTAGATATGGCTATCGAAGCCGATCCATCCAGTACAGATGCCAATTTCCCCTCGGCGTACCGGGAAAAACTGATGAATGATGCTGCCCAATTCACTACGACTTCCGGGGAAAGCCATCTGATGTCGTTGGGCGAATTTTGCGCAACTTACCTGTTTTACTGGAGCAATCAGGTCTGGGATCCAGTGTTGACGAAGGCGATGACGGACGCTAAAATGAAGGACAATGCGCCCGATCCCGACTCTTTTTACGACATTTTTTTACAGACGGTGGAAGGCCCGGCGCGACATCTGGCGACTGACCCAAATCGGGTAGAATTGGCGAAAGTCATCTTTACCGAGACAGAATATAACATCTTAAAAAATTACGTCGAAACCGCCGGGCCGGACGAAGAAGCAGCCATTCACGCGCATTTTGACGCTAAAAAGAAGGGTTTTTTCAACGAATTGGTGCTGTCGCGCAATTTCTTCAACAGTCTGCCCCAGGTTAGTCGCGCCCTGGCCAATGTACCGACCTATATGTGTTTTGACGACCATGAGGTGACGGACGACTGGAATTTCACCCAACGCTGGCGCCGTCGCGTGATGCAGGGTCCAGCGGGAGTAGGCACCGTGATCATTCGCAATGCGTTGCTCGCTTATTCAGTTTTTCAGGATTGGGGCAACGTGCCGACCAAATATCTGGCGGGTTCTAACGATAAACGAGATGGTCTGCTCCATACCCAGTTGGTGGGTTATGTAGCAGAAATTCAGGCAGAAAACGCACACAATCCCGCTGGCGCGAGTATGCAAATAGACCAGCTATTTGGGCTGCGTTTGCCTGGTCAGACCTCACTGAACCCAGAGACAATGCCTGAAAAAGAATTGAATGAAAAAATCCGTGCGCTCAGCGACAGTTCGGAGGCGATCAAATGGCATTACGACGTGCCTACGGGCTTTACGTCTACCCTCATTCTGGATACGCGCACCCGCCGCACCTTTCCCGGCGATTTTACGCCACCGGGCTTGCTGACGGTCCAGGCCCTGTTCGATCAATTGGCCACCGCGCCCAGTGGGAATCCGCCGCCGCCGGTCATTTTTATCATCTCGCCGGTGCCGGTTATGGGCCTGACGATGTTGGAAGAACTGGCGCAACCGGCAGCCTCGTTGGCGCAGGGCGGTTTCCATAGTGACGGCGGCGAAGAGGTGGGCATTATCTCCGGGCGGCTCACCCGCGACATGGAATCCTGGGCTTTCGACACCGATGCCGTCGAGCGACTGCTGGAAAAAGTAGCGACGCTCAAAACCTCGATTGTATTCCTCTCCGGCGACGTGCATTTTGGCTTTTCCACGCTGACCGATTACTGGAAAAAAGGCGAATCGCCAGTGCGGATGATCCAACTGACCTGCAGCGGATTTAAAAATAGCTGGGGCGACGACCTGGGAATGTTCCAAAATAGTTTTACCCAAAATCTGCTGTCGGCATTCGATGCAAAAGTAGAAAAACATGGCTGGCGCAACGCCACGGTGACTT
Organism: Saprospiraceae bacterium; assembly: GCA_965249785.1. Lineage (GTDB taxonomy): Bacteria > Bacteroidota > Bacteroidia > Chitinophagales > Saprospiraceae > M3007. Next base: position 66,100 of record CBDFMU010000016.1, read on the forward strand.
ACAATGGAAAAGTAACGCCCCAAAACCGGATTCGTACCCGCAGAAAACCGGTCATGCTGGCTGCTTCCGGCTGGTTTCCGGCCACTACCATTACGCCCGACCCGGAATGGCAATGGCGGTTGCAGATCGGGGTGGACGAACGCGACGACCCCGACGGGGAACGCATTTCGCTCAATGGCACCGACATCGTGGACCTCGACCCAACGCAGGCCGACAACGTGCAGGATATTTACAATAAAATCCTGAATCGTTACCAAAAGCGTTATTTCGAGGGCGTGTCGCGCCGATTAGTTTGGGAAACCCAGATCAGTGTAGTGCGCTTTGAAACCACGGACCAAAAAACCAGCGTGATAAACGAGTTTTTTCATTTTGCCACCCAGGATGATGGCACCTACGAACCCCTGCCGAACAGCCATACGGTGCATAAAATACCCTTGAAAACCGAAGACATCACGCCGCCTGCAAAACTTGGCACTCCGCCGCCCACCAACTAAACGCCGCCATGGAAAATCAGGAACCTCACCTGCTCGACGAACTCCTCGATCTGGCTATGGGCATCTTGCAACCGGTCACCGATCTGCTGGAAGACCCGGTCATGCGCGAGGAATATTTTGCCATGCTGGGTTTTGCGCCCGGCACAGTGCCAGCCCCGCGTTCGGCCCGACTGTACCAGGCGCAAGCGCGGATGGCCAGAGCAGCGGACGAGAATCTCTCGGATTTTGATCAATTGCGCAAGTATATAGACGGCAGCGGGGACATCATGGAAGCGGTCACGACGATCCGCGAAACGCTGGAAAACATCAAAGACGATGACGGCTCGCTGGTAGACTGGAAACAATTTGCCGCCGAACTGACCACTGGACTCATCAACCTCGGCACAACCGAATACGTGCGCAAGAAAAATCCGAAGGCAGAATTGGGTTTTGAACTGCTCAAAGTGGTGGATGAAACCAACATTCGCAAGGACGGAAATCAATATATCTGGGAAGATATAGCCGACATTTTCAAGGAGTCTGTGGCCTTTGGCGGCAGCAAAACCAACGCAGAAAGCGAAGCGGCGTTCACCCGCTCTATGCAGATATTGGGCCTGGCGCTGCTGGTCTGCGATAGCATTTTCGCATTGCCCATCGAGCTGCGGCAGGGTTATGATACCTTCTCTAAAACCAAAACCAAACTGGCCGACGAAGCCTCCGACCGAACGCTAATCGTCAGCTTTAAAAGGGATTTTTTCGCGCCGGGATTGACGCTCGGCGCGGGACTGGCCATCGTACCGCTGCCACGTACGCATTTGGGCGGCGGGGTCAGTTTTATGGTGCTGGGATTGGGCGATGCCACTTTCCCGTTGAACAAAGACTGGTCGCTGATTATCAAAGCTAAACCCGGTGCTTTTTTCGCCATTACCAAAGCAAAAGGTTTCCATGCGGCCCTGGCCGATGCCACTGATTTCAAGATTGCGCTGGAGCGCAAAAAAGAAATTACCAAGAAAAAATGGCTGTCGGTGCTGAAAGTGGGTTTCGGCGACATGGGCGTGCAACTGGAAGCCGATAAAAGCAAAGGCGACATCGCGCTGCGCCTGCACGTCAAATTGGCGGTGGAGTTTGGGCGCGGTGAATCCACCAAATTTCCCCTCAAACTACTGCCTCCAAAAGCCCTGGACGAAACGGTGGATATTCCGTTTGGCGTGAGTTTCAAGCGCGGCTTTTTCCTGGATGGATTTGGCAATTTCGAGACGGGCGGTTTTGGGCAACAAAATCCACCTGCCCAGCGAGGTCTGGTACGCACACGCGGAGCCAGCGAGCCACCCAAAGATAAAAACCTGTTTACGCTGCCCATTCCCCTCCATAAGTCGCTAGGGCCGATCAGTTTCGATAAGATTTACCTCGGCGTACAATCCGATGGAGCCAAACATGGACTGGAAACCAGTATTGATTTTACGGTGCATTTTGGCAGTGCCGTCGCCATCACCCTGTCGCGCATCGGGGTAGTGACGACGCTGCAAAAAGCCGCCACCGAGGATGACGGTTTGTTCGGGCAGGATTTTGGGATTCAATTCAAACCACCCGCCGGGGCGGGCATCGTCATTGATGCCAAAATCGTGAAAGGTGGCGGTTTTTTGTACTTTGATGAAGCAAAGGGCGAATATTTCGGGTCGTTGGAACTGTCGTTTGCAGGTCGGTTTTCTATGCAGGCGGTGGGCATCATCAACACCAAAATGCCCGATGGCAGCGATGGTTTTTCGATGGTCATCATCATCAGCGCGGAGTTCAACCCCATTCAATTGGGCATGGGTTTTACATTGCTGGGCGTGGGTGGTTTACTGGGACTCAACCGCACGATCAACCTCGGCGTATTGCAAGAGGGGCTGAAAACCAGCATTCTAGACAGCGTCCTTTTCCCGAAAAATGTTATTGGCAATATTAGTCGTATCATCAGCGACCTGAAAAGCGTGTTCCCGCAAAAGGGCACCGACTCGCTGCTGATCGGCATCATGGGCAAATTCGGCTGGGGTACGTCGACGCGGATTACCATTGATTTGGGCCTGATTCTCGAATTGCCCGATCCGCGTTTGGTGCTTATCGGCACCCTGCGCTGCATCCTGCCCGACGAACGCGCGCCGCTGCTCAAATTGCAGATCAACTTCCTCGGAGCGGTGGATTTTCAGAAGCAATTCCTGTTTTTCCGCGCCGATTTATTCGAGTCCAAATTGCTGGGTTTCCCGTTGAATGGCAGTCTGGTGCTGGCTATTTCGTGGGGCAACCCCAAGTCATTTGTGCTCAGCGCGGGCGGTTTTCACAAAGATTTTGACCTCAAAAATCTGCCCGTTATTCCCGGAGTACCCGGCCTGTTCAAAAATATGGATCGGCTCTCCATTGTCTTTGTGGACGACGATGATTTGTCGCTCAAAGCGCAGGCGTACTTCGCCGTTACATCCAATACCGTGCAGTTTGGCATTGACGTGGAGCTATACGCCGATGGTCCGCGCAGTTTTAATATTTATGGCAAGGCCAGTTTTCATGCCCTGTTTTACTTCGAGCCATTCCGTTTCCAGTTCGATATAGACGTGGAATTGTGGCTGCGCCGAGGCGACGATCACATTATGGGCCTGCAAGTGGAAGGTCAGTTGAAAGGCCCGACGCCATATAATATTCGCGGGACGGCTTCTTTTGAGATTTTCTGGGTAGATTTTTCTATTGATTTTGCAAAAACCTGGGGCGATCAGCCGCCACAGTTGGAGGAGCTGACGGTGGAACCCTCTTCGCTGCTGCTCCTGGAATTGGCCGATGCGCGTAATTGGCAGGTAGAAAAACCCGACACCCACCAGGAATCCGTCAGCCTCCGCAAAGCATCGGACACCGAACCGGCCGAGGCAGAAACAGAATTGGTCGTGCAGCCATTTGGAACCGTGATTTTCAGTCAACGCACCGTGCCTTTGAATACGCCGATCAAAAAAATTGGCAATAAAAAACCGACCACGACCGACGCGCTGACGATCTCCAATCTCCAATGTGGCTCCACCAACTTTCAGAGTGAACCAGTGGAAGAAATGTTTGCGCCCGATTATTTTTTTGAATTGACCGAGGCCGAAAAACTCTCCCGCCGCTCCTTCGAGGAAATGCCCGGCGGCTTTCGCATCAAGGATTCGGACACGCGCACCCTCAGCCCCATCGGGACGCTCAGCCCCACCGAAGTGGCCTTTGAAGTCATTTATACGCAAGACGATGCGGGCGTAAAAACGCTGAAAGGCGACTTCGACAAAAACCATTTCATCCGCATGAGAAACCAGGCGGCGGTGTCCAAATCGGCCTTGTCCAAACGAATAAAAACGCCCATTTCCGCTATTGCGCCCCAACCCGTTACGATCAAGCAGGATTGGTTCACTTTGGCTAATCTAACCGACCTGAAAACCGCCGATCAGCAGCCAATCCAGGACACGATACACAATCTCAGTCAAAGCACCTTGGCCGAACTGGTGAAAACGGCCAGCAAACAACGGGGCAGTACCAAAAACCTGCAAGTGGTGTCGCTGTACGAAGTAGCAAATTTGTAGTGGATTAATACATTGGAAATTAAATTTCTTGAAGATACGAGTATTTGAGTATTCGATTAAAACACTTGATAATCAGGTAATTGATCGAATACTCAAATCTTCAAAAGACTTAGTTGACAGTGTAATTAATTTAAAGGAATTTACAAGGTTTAGTTTCAATCGGTCGGCCATAACGCATAACTTATAACTCATCCTTCATAACTCATAACTCCCTAAAAATGGGTTTCGGAAAATATCAATTTTTCTCCTGGACGCGCAAAGGCATAGCGGCCCAAATCGCAGAGCCTGACCACCTCGGCACGGGCGTTGGTGTGGCCAAAGAACGCCAGCGGGTCAAAATTGCGTTGAGCCTTAATGCTGGGCCATTTGAAAAAACGGTCGGCTTGCTCGGTCCCGGCGATATTACGGGCATCGAGTCAGCCATGATCGTGCGCACCGAGCCGTTGGATACCATCGCCGATTTTGAGCCTAACTACTTGCCTTACATCGAGTTCTATGACGACGATTTTGCCTGGCGTTATACCCCGGCAGCGGCCAACGGACAAAAATTGCGGCCCTGGCTGGCGGTGGCCGTGCTGGCGGAGGGAGAATTTACGGAAACCAAACGTCGCGTTCCGCTGCCTTCCATCGTAGTGGCCGGTGGCGCGGTATTGCCCCCAAATGACGAGCTACATTTATGGGCGCACGTGCATTCCAACCTCGTCAGTACGGTGCCACAGACCGACACCGAAGCATTTATCGCTCAATTGAACGACGATTTCCAGACCGACCCGGACGGCCTGTACTGTCGGATTCTATGCCCACGAAAACTCAAGGAAAACACACTCTACCACGCCTTTCTCCTGCCTACTTTTGAAACCGGGCGACTCACCGGGCTGGGAATGCCGTTTGCCGGGGTGGAGGCACAAAAAAGTGCCTGGACCGCCGATTCAGTGGAGTTGGAAATGCCTTTTTACCAACGCTGGTCGTTCCGTACCGGCACCAATTTCGATTTTGAATACGCCGTTCGCCTGTTGCAGCCACGCATCATGCCGCCCGAACTGGGCCTGCGGCCAATGGATACTTCGGTCCCGGGTTTTGTGCAAGCCACTCAAAATCAACCAGTTTCGAGTACGCAGCCCGGCATTTTGCATTTGGAAGGTGCGCTGAAATCGCCGGATTCGGTGTCGGATATTTTTACCCCGGAAAAATCGCCGACCCCACAACAACCGTTTTTCGCAGAAATTAAGGCGTTGGTCAATCTCAATCTGGCACAACAGCAAAACCCCAACGAAGACCCGTTCGTCACCATCCCCTACTACGGCGGGCAACACGCCAAAACGAATGGCCTTATTCCCACTTTTGAAGTAGCTGATCCGGTGGCACCGCAGCCGGTTTTCTGGCTCAACGAACTCAATCGCGATCCGCGCTGGCGCGTGGCTGCCGGATTGGGGGTACAAATTGTGCAGGAGCAACAGGAGCAATTTATGGAACAGGCATGGGAGCAACTGCAAACGGTGGAAGCCGCCAACCGCAAACTCCACCAGGCGGAATTTGCCACTAAAGTCACGGAACTGCTGCACAATAAGACGTTGGCTTCTTTGGATGTGGGGAAGTTGCTTTCCATGTCGCGCTCTGTAGCGGCGCGGACACTGAATGGCAACACGACCGTGCTGGCGCAAGTGCGGGCCAGCAACGTGCCGGAAGCCATTTTTAGCCCCGCTTTTCGGCGGCTGACCCGCACGACGAGCAATTTCCAGAAAAATTTTTCCGGCTATAAAGCCGAGAATTTGACCCAAAAACTCGCCAACAACAAACTGCGCGCTAATCCGGCGGTCAACTTTACGGCGGCCGTCGGCATGGATCAACAGACGACGGTGCAACTAACTGCCGCCGCCGCCTTTTCTTCCTGGGGAGCTGGTTCTAATCTTGCCGCCACCAATCGGCTGACGATGGACAATCAGGGCTTGGGCGATCTGGAAGATGACAGGAATTTCCGGGTGGTCATCAGAGGGAAGATACGAACCGACCTACAACAAGCGGGGTTTACAGACCGCTTCAATGCTTTTACGGAGATAAAAGTCGCGCCGCCGCCGCTTACTATTCAGGCCAGCACGTTGAAAATGGCCCTGAACCCTCGTGCCGCTTTTCTCAAAAAAATAGCCAGCACCATCGTGCTGCCGCCGAACACTACGCCCGCCGCGCCCTTCGATAAAGTGATGGCCTACCCGGATTTTCCGCAGGCGGTCAGCCAGTATTTGATTGCCAAAGGCAAGGATTTGTTGCTGCCCAACCTGCATTTAGTGCCGCAGAATACGTTGACGCTGATGATTAATAACCGGAAATTCATCGAAGCCTTTCTGGTCGGCATGAACTACGAAATGGGTCGCGAACTACTTTGGCGCGAATACCCGACCGATCAACGGGGCAGTTATTTCCGCCAATTTTGGGACGTAAGCACTCTGATTACGCCCGACTCCACTACAGCGGATACCGAAAAACAGAAGGACATTTCCCGGATCAATACCTGGACCTCCGGGTCACTTGGCACCCACAAACCGGCTTCTTTTTCTACCAATTTTGGCCCCGCCAAAGACACCCTGATCCTGCTGATACGCGGTGACTTGCTGCGCAAATACCCGAATGCCGTGGTGTATGCCCAGGAAGCTACCAAAACTGGCGCAAAACTGGTCCTTGGAACGAAAGTCATGTTCCCGACTTATCAGGCAGAGCTGAAACCAGACATCAAACTTTTGGGCTTCGACCTGACTGCCAGCACGGCTAAAGGCGACGGCACGGCCAATAATCTCGGCTGGTTTTTCGTCATCGCCGAAGCCCCTGGCGAGCCGCGTTTTGGCATGGACATCGCTTACCAGCCGTCGGAGCCATTTGCCTGGGACGATCTTTCCTGGGCCAATGTGAGTACCGAAACTGGCAGTTTTATTCGCAGTAATGCCCTGGCCGATACCGGAACGGAAAAGTGGAGCCTAATCCCGGCAGCCAACGGCAAATGGGGACAAAGTGCCGCCGATATGGCCACCATTCTTTTTCAGCAACCGGCCATGATTG
>CBDFMU010000017.1:0-159894 GCA_965249785.1 Saprospiraceae bacterium
GCGGTGAAAGCCCACAACGCCCATTGGTGGAGTCTCGAAAAGAAACCAAATTTAATTTTTGACCACGACGGGATGGTTACTAAGGCTTTGGAGTATTTGCAATACAAAGCCGCGTTGCATCCGCTCGGTTTTGAGTTGTTGCCGGAGCGATTTACCATTCCGCAATTGCAGAAACTCTACGAGGCCATTTATGATATGAAACTGGATCGCCGGAATTTTAGCCGCAAGATTCTGCAAACGGGACTTTTGATTGATACCGGCGAAAAAGACGACCAATCCACGACCAAAAAAGCCAGTCTGTTTCGGTTGGACAAGGAGCGGTACAAAAACAAGTTCGATTCTTTCTGGCATTTTATGCCGCATCCGGGGAATGGCCATCTGTCTGTGTGATTGTAGAAACTGATTAAATTACCACTCCATATAACTCTCCCCCATTAAGGGGGGAGTCGGAGGGGGGCTTGCACGCAAGAGAACCATCATCCGTTTTTCTTACCGATAGAAAACCGGATTTTTTATATGATTAGATCGTGTCAATTTGACACGATCTAATCAGCAGAAAAAGGTCAAAAAATTTTACCTTAAATTGTGTCATATTGACACAATTATAAGCCCAACTTTTTAAACTGAATTAACATGGGAAAACGGTTTCTCGATTCCAGTTAAGTGCAGGCGTACCACCACCTTTTTTCCATTGTCGCCGAAGCCGAAGCATTTGGCTGCGGAGTAATTTCTTTAAAACAATCATCCATTCCTTTCTATGAAAAAGACGAATTACACAAAATCGGGAGCCGCCAAAACTGGACTGTGGGCGGTGCTGACCCTGTTGATGTTGTGCAGTCCATTTGTCCAAATCAGGGCTTTTGCACACGTTTTCCCTGCTAAAACCGCTGAATTTGCCAAAAAAACCGCCGAAGTCTTTATCCGTGGCAGGGTCACCGACGACGCAGGAAACCCGCTGGCTGGCGCAACGGTGGCCGTAAAAGGCACCACTTTCGGCGCAGCAGCGGACGGCGATGGCTACTACTCGCTCCGTATCCCGGAGAGCGTGACCGCTACTATTTTAGTGGTGTCTTACACCGGCTATACGGCGCAGGAAATAGCGATCAGTGGCCGTCAGGAAATCAATATTACCCTGCTCCAAAACGCTAATCAATTGGGCGAACTGGTGGTGATCGGCTACGGTACGCAGAATAGAAAAGACCTGACTGGCTCGGTCGGTTCGGTGAATGTGCAGAGCATTTCCAAGGTGCCGACCAACGATCGTGACCAAGGCTATTCAAGGTCAAGTGGCGGGCGTGAGCGTCCACAGCGGTGGCGAACCGGGTGCAGTTCCACAGATCAAAATTCGCGGCGTAAGCAGTTTTAACAATAACAATCCGCTCTTTATTATTGATGGCGTGCAGTCACCAGTTAATGACGTACCGACTTCGGATGTGGAATCCATGCAGATTTTGAAAGACGCCTCGGCGGCGGCGATCTACGGTTCACGGGCAGCCAACGGCGTGGTTATTATCACTACTAAACGTGGTCGCGAAGGCAAATTACACCTCGATTATGACTACAATCATGGCTGGCAAACCATTCCCACGCGCTTCGATGTGGCTAACCGCGAGGAATATCAATTGTTGGTTAATGAAGCATCCACCAACGCCGAACCCGCTCAGGCTATTAAACCGGCCAACGACCCGACTTCCCCGCTGTATGTAAAAGATGTCGACACCGATTGGCAAAAAGAAGCCTTTAAAACGGGTCAATTGACTAACCAAACCCTCGGCATTTCGGGCGGTACGGAGGCGGCGCGCTATAATATTTCGCTGAATTATTACGATCACGACGGCACAGTGGTCGGCAAAGGCCCCGCTTATACGCGCTACGGTATCCGCGTTAACACTGATTTCAAACAAGGGCGTTTCAAATTCGGCGAGTCGCTCGGCTACACCAAAGTGGACCAGGTGCTGATGACTTTTGTGCACACCGGTACCAATCTCGGCTATATCGTCAACGCCATTCCAACCCTGCCAGTTTATGACGCTTCTACCATCGACGGTTTTAGCAGTGCCAGCCAGACCATCCACGGTTCCTACACGGCCAACGCCATCGGTTTCAATAGTTTATTGGACAGCAAAACCAATCGTAATCGCTTGATTGGCAATGTCTACGGCGAATATAATATTTGGGATAATCTGAAATACAAACTTAGCCTGGGCTACGAACGTACCGACTGGCGCGATTTTCAGTTCGATCCAATCCACGATTTGGGCTGGTTTTATGTGAATAACATCGCCAAAATGAACGACTGGCGCGGCTCCGGTTATACCGGAACCATAGAAAATACGCTGAGTTACGACAAGATTTTTGGTCGCCACAACCTCGCTTTACTGGCCGGTCAGTCGGTTTTGCAATCGCAGATCAGCCGGATCAATGGCCACGCCGAAGGATTTACCCAGCCGTATTTCCCGATTTTGAGCAATGGTTCTTCCGGCGTGACGGTGACGGGTTATGAAGAAGAAAACCGTTTGCTGTCCTTTTTTGGCCGGGCGATTTACAGTTTTGACGACAAATACCTGCTAACGGCCACCATTCGCCGCGATGCTTCCTCCCGTTTTTCGGCCAACAATCGCTGGGGAACCTTCCCATCGGTGGCGTTGGGTTGGAAATTGCAGAACGAGCCTTTTATGGCTAATCAACACATTTTCAGTCAGTTAAAATTGCGGGCGAGTTATGGCGTGTTGGGCAACCAGGAAATTCCGCCTTACCAATACGAAGCACTCATCAATCCGTATGCTTACGCCGTTTTCAGTAACCAATTGGCGGTCGGTGCCACGCAAGTTGAATTTGCAACGCCCGACATTAAATGGGAAACCAAGATTTCCAAAAACATCGGCGTGGACTTCGGTTTCTGGGAAGATCGCCTCACGTTTTCGGCAGAATATTACAACAACACCTCCGAAGATATGCTGCTGCGGGTGCGCATTCCCGAATCCACGGGCGTGTACAACTGGAAGGCACCTTATATTAATGGCGCGTCGGTGCGCAATAGCGGCTTTGAATTTCAGGCCAATTACAACCAAAACAAGGGCGATTTCACGTATAGTTTCGGGGCTAATTTGAGTACGCTGAAAAACGAAGTGCTTTCGTTAGGTTATGGTAATCAAGCGATTGCGGGTTACGGTGGCATTACGCGCACCGAAGTCGGCGGCGAAGTCGGTGCATTGTACGGCTGGGTGATCGACGGTATTTTCCAAAGCCAGGCCGAAATTGACGCGCTCAATGCCGCTTCGCCCATCGCTCGTTATCAGGAAGTATTGACCCGTCCCGGCGACTATAAATTTAAAGACATCAATGGCCGCGACGATGCTGGCAAACTGACTGGCTCGCCCGATGGAAAAATTGACGACGATGACCGCACATTCCTCGGCAGTGCGGTACCCAATCTTTATTTTGGTTTCAATATCAATCTGGCTTATAAAGGTTTCGATTTCTCGATGCTTGCAGGTGGTTCGTCCGGCAACCTGGTTTTCAACACCATCCGCGCCGGACTAGAAAGTGGTGCTGGTTGGGACAATTACGGCAAAACCTTGCTCGATCGCTGGACGCCGAGCAACACCAATACCGATGTGCCACGTGTCGTCATGTTCGACCCGAACAAAAACGGTCGCGCTTCCTCGCGTTGGCTCGAAGACGGCAGTTACCTCCGCCTGACCAATGTACAGTTGGGTTATTCACTGCCGATGAGCGTGTATTCCAAAATCCGCGCCTCGAAATTGCGGGTCTACATCTCTGGCCAAAATCTAGTCACCTTCACGAAATACACTGGTTTTGACCCTGATTTTGGTAATGATGGCCTGTTTGACCGCGCTATCGACCAGGGCAGTTATCCGAATCGTCCGTTCACGGCCTTCGCTGGCGGTTTGCCGAATCCGCGTGGGTTTATGGTGGGGGCGCAGATTGGATTTTAACTTGGTTCAACCCCACCCAACAAAATTTTACCTTCTAAATCATTGTCAAAATGAAATATATAAAACTTTTCGCGCTGCTAACCCTCCTGTTTTCAGCCAATTCCTGCAAAAAAGACTTTCTGGAACTCAATAATCCGAACGTCCAAACCAGCGGCTCCTTCTGGAAAACCGAAGCCGATGCCGTCGCTGGCGTGAACGCTATTTATCAGTCGCTGTATTACGACGGCACGTTCCTGCGTTTTGCGCCCTGCGCCCTCGATTTTCGGGCCGACGATGTGTGGAGCCCCAGTCCGTGGGATGTGTTGTCGAACACTGGCTCCTTCAAACTTTTCAACAATACCATCATGCAGGAATGGCTGTGGGTGGCTTTCTACGGCGGCGTGACCCGCGCCAATCTGGCCATCGCCAACATTGACGCTATTCCGTTTGCGGATGCGGCCAAAAAAGACCGCGTAAAAGGCGAAGCCTTGTTTCTGCGCGGCCTGAATTACTTTTATCTGGTGACGTTTTTCAAAAATATCCCCTTGATTATCAAGCCTTACGAGTCTTCGGATGAGTATTTCCCCGGTCAGGCCGACCCCGCCGCTGTGTGGGCGCAGATTGAAGATGATTTTGCCAATGCCGCTCGTTTGTTGCCTGTTTCTTTCAACGACCCCGACAAAGGTCGCGCGACGAAAGGGGCTGCGCTGGCTTATTTGGGCAAAGCCTACCTGTTTAATCAGCAATATGCCGAGGCGGCTGCCAAATTCAAAGAAGTAATTGATGGCAATAATTACAGCCTGATGCCCAACTTCGCGGACAATTTCACCGAGCAGTTTGAGAACAATCAGGAGTCTATTTTTGAAATTCAGTTTTCCCGCGAAGTAGGCGGCACCGTGCTTGGTTGGGTGGATGCGCCGTATTCCGATTGGTCGAAAACGACTGCTCGCGCCATTACGTATGCGCCTGCGCCATTCGGTTGGGGCGATGCGGCACTGACGAATTGGGTGTTCCAAAAATTTCAGGAGGAAAAAACGACGGCGGGCGAAGACGATCCGCGCTTGAAAGCCACCATGTATTACAATTACCCCGGCTGCACACTGTACGGGCAATCTTTCCAGGATGTCTACGCAGCGGAATTGAATAAAATTGGTGTGAAAAAATACGGCAACGGCGATAGTGGTCGTCCCGACGAAAAGGACTGGCGTTCCGGCATCAACGAGCGGCTGATGCGTTATGCGGACGTGCTATTGATGTACGCCGAGTGCCAAAATGAATTGGGTAACACCGCCACCGCCGCTGAATACATTCAAAAAGTACGCACCCGGGCCAGCCTGCCTGATCGCCAAACGGAGTTTGCCAGCCTGACCAAAGAGCAGATGCGCGACCGCCTCGCCGATGAACGCCTGCTGGAATTTGTGGCGGAAGGCCACCGTTTCGACGATATTCGCCGTTGGGGCTGGCTGCAAAATCCGGCCAAACTGGAAGAACTGAAACAGCATGACGCCGAATTCAATAGTTACGTGCCGGGCCGCGAATATTTCTCGATTCCGCAGGCAGAAATTGAAACGAATACGAATTTGCGGCAGAATCCGGGATATTGATTAAAGAGTTGATGAAAGTTGATAAAGGTTTATAAGGGTTGATGACGCGTTGTCCTCTATATTATAAACCTTTATCAACTCTTATAAACCCCTATAAACCAATATTTTACTTATCTAAAAGTATGAAATCCATAATTTTTACCTTCATGGCAATCAGCGCGGTCTGGTTGGCGCAAAGTACGCTGGTGGCCTGCTCCAAGCCCAACTCCACGCTGCCCGACCCGACGGACACGATCAAGCCGCCCATCGTCATCCCGTTCGATATCAACACGATTCAGGATGATTACTCGAATGTCGCGTCTGCCGATCAGGTGTACCAATGGGCCTCGCACAACGTCCACGACCCCTGTGTTATTAAAGACGGTGCCTATTATTATTGCTATAATACCGACGTGGCTTATGGGACGATGATCAAGCCCGGCATTCAAATCCGCCGTTCCAAAGACTTGATAGACTGGCAGTTCTATGGATGGGCCTTCAACGGCATTCCGGCGCAAGCGGCTACTTATATTCAGCAGCAAGGCGGTGTGCCAAATAAAGGTTTGTGGGCACCTTACGTCCTGAAAGTCGGCAATGAATTTCGACTCTATTACTCGCTGGCTTCTACGCCTAAACCGCGTCTAAGTACGATTGGTCTGGCCACCGCGCCCACGCCCATCGGCCCGTGGACGGAAAAAGGATTGGTCGTCAGTTCCACCGATGATAACACGACCCAAACCAACGCCATTGACCCCACCGTCGTGGTGACACCCGCTGGCGAACACTGGATGTATTACGGCTCGGCTTGGGATGGCATTTATGTAATTAAACTAAATCCGACGACGGGTTTGGCCGAAAATGGAGGCTCGCGCGGCACCCGAATTTCGCAGCGTGGCTTTACGGGGGGAACACCCAACGGCAACATCGAAGGCCCGGAGGTCATTTACAACCCGACCTTGAATAAGTACTTTTTGTTCATCGCTTACGATTGGTTGCAGACGAAATACAACGTCCGCGTCGGTCGCGCAGATTCGCCCGCTGGCCCTTATTACGACTATAATGGCCACGACCTGAATGTGGAAGAAGACCACGGCCCGATGATTTTGGCTCCTTACAAATTTGCGGGTCACGGCGGTTATCAGGGCGTAGCGCACTGCGGTGTTTTTTCGGACAATGGCCAATATTATATGGCCCACCAAGCCCGTCCTGCCGTCAATAGTTATTTCATGAATTTGCACGTTCGGAAAATCCTGTGGACTACCGACGGCTGGCCAGTAGTGTCGCCCGAACGCTATGCCGCCACTGAACAAACAGCTGTCAATCAAGCAGATATAGTTGGTACTTGGGAGCGCATCGAACTCGGTTACCGCGTGGTGCCGGGTTATGCTAACGAGCAACTTTCCCCCGATCTGCAAGTTTCCGCGCCGCTTCAACTGGCTGCCGACGGCTCTTTTAACGGCGATGCAAACAATCAATGGACCTACGTCGCGCCACTGCTGGAATTACACTGGTCTACCGGCCAAACCGACAAAGTGCTCGTGGAACGCGGTCGCGATTGGGAGAATAAAAGACCTTGTTTGATTTTCACGGGATTGAATAATATTGGAACCGCTATTTGGGGCAAAAAGTAACCCCCGAACAGGGTTCGGGAGTACATTTCATCTTTAAAAACCGCGTAGCGGTGACATTATGGTAAAACTAGTGACCTGTCTTTGCCTCTTTGCGCTAACCAGCCAAGCCCAAACCCCGGCCATCTTCACCGTCGCCACGGACAAACCCGCCGCCGACGTACAGCCCACCATGTGGGGCATTTTCTTTGAAGATATCAACCTCGGTGCCGACGGCGGCCTGTACGCCGAATTGGTCAAAAACCGCTCCTTCGAGTTCTCTGCGCCGTTAATGGGCTGGAAAGAACAAAAAACCGAAGGTGCCACGGGCAGCCTCATCGTCCAAAATCGCGGCGAAAAACAAGTCACCAATCCCCGTTACCTCCGCGCCACCAGCAAAGGCACGGGCGGAAAATACGGCTTCGCCAACGAAGGTTTTCGCGGCATGGGCATCCGGAAAGGCGATAATTACGATTTTTCAGTCTGGGCAAAACAAGCCGGAGAGCAAGGCTTAACTTTGAAATTAGAATTGCAAACGCCTGCTGGCGAGGTCATCGGTAAAGCCGATTTGGCCATTAAAAATAAAGATTGGAGCAAGCAAAAAGTCAGCCTCACTGCCTCCGCCACCGAGCCAAAAGCCAAATTGGTAATCTGGTTGGACGGTAAAGGCGCAGTGGATTTGGACATGATTTCCCTGTTTCCACAGAAAACCTGGGAAGGTCGTCCCGGCGGTTTACGGCCCGATTTGGTGCAATTATTGGCCGATATGCACCCCGGATTTCTGCGTTTTCCCGGCGGCTGCATCGTCGAAGGCCGTGAATTGGCGACCCGTTATCAATGGAAAAAAACCATAGGCAACATCGAAGACCGCGAACTGATCGTCAATCGCTGGAACACCGAATTTGCCCACCGACCCACGCCGGATTATTTCCAAACCTTCGGCCTTGGCTTTTTTGAATATTTCCAACTTTCCGAAGACATCGGTGCCGAGCCGCTGCCCATTCTGAACTGCGGCATGGCCTGCCAGTTCAATTCCTCCGAGGTAGTGCCGACCGATCAACTCGACCCGTACATTCAGGATGCGCTGGATTTGATCGAATTTGCCAACGGCTCTGCTACGACAACGAAATGGGGAAAACTCCGCGCCGACTTGGGTCACCCTGCTCCTTTTAACCTGAAATTGCTGGGTGTTGGTAACGAGCAATGGGGCGAACAATATGTAGAACGCCAGGTCATTTTCACCAAAGCCATTAAAGATAAATATCCCGATATTCGGCTGATTTCCAGCGTTGGCCCTTCTCCTGACGGCGATATGTTCGAGTATTTAACCAAAGAAATGACCGCGCTAAAAGCCGACATCATAGACGAACATTATTACCGTAACCCAGAATGGTTCCTCCAAAATGCTACGCGCTATGATAAGTATGCCCGCACTGGGCCGCGCATTTTTGCCGGTGAATATGCCGCCCAAAGCGTGGCCGTGGTCAGTCCCGACAACAAGAATAACTGGCGATGTGCCATTGCGGAGGCGGCCTTTATGACTGGTTTGGAACGCAATGCCGACCTGATTCACATGGCTTCTTATGCGCCACTTTTCGCCCATACCGAAGGCTGGCAATGGACGCCGAATCTGATCTGGTTTGATAACTTGCGCTCTTACGGCACGCCAAACTACTATGTGCAGCAACTCTACGCCACCAATAAAGGCTCAAAAGTGCTGCCCATTTCCTACCAAAATGCCGCCGCTGCCGGGCAAGACGGATTGTACGCTTCCTCCACGTTCGATGCCGCTACGGGCGATATCATCGTGAAAATCGTGAACACCACCGCTGCCTCAAAATCCGCCGAAATCCGCTTGGATGGCTTGAAAAAAACAACTGGTTCCGGCAAAATGCTCGTCTTAAGAAGCGACAATCCCGAAGCCGTCAATTCGCTCGATCAGCCGATGCAGGTAAGTCCGAAGGAAATGACCATTGAAGTGAAAGACAAAAAGGCCTCGGTTTCTTTGTCGGCTAATTCCTTTTCAGTGATTCGGATAAAATCATAAAGTGTTCAAAATAAACCGATTAAGTAAAATGCACTAACTATTGCTCTTTCGGATGTTGTCATCCTGAACGAAGTGAAGAATCTGCCCAGAAACGAAGACAAAGACTCACGTTCTTCATGACCAGATTCTTCCTGCCGTCAGAATGACAGATGCTGGGGTAAGTATTGGTCAGCGCATTTTTCAACGAACTTCCACAATTCTGTGCATTCAGAAAAGAAGAAATATAACTCAATGATTGATCTAAAAAAACTAGAAGTCTGGTTTGTCACTGGCAGCCAGCATTTGTACGGCGAGGAAACCCTACGGCAAGTGGCGGAGCATTCACAGACCATCGCCCGCGCGTTATCTGACTCCGCGACCATACCCGTACAGGTGATATTCAAACCCGTCGTCAAAACGCCCGACGAGATTTATCGCCTCTGCCAAGCCGCCAATACCGCCGAAAATTGCATTGGTATCGTCGCCTGGATGCACACTTTTTCGCCAGCCAAAATGTGGATTCGTGGCCTCCAAAGCCTGCAAAAACCGATGTGCCACCTGCACACGCAGTTCAACCGCAACATTCCTTGGGCCAAGATTGACATGGATTTCATGAACCTCAACCAGTCGGCGCATGGCGACCGCGAATTTGGGTTCATGGTTTCGCGCCTGCGGATGAATCGCAAAGTCGTGGTTGGTCACTGGCAAGATCCGCAGGTGCAAGAACGGCTGAGCATCTGGACGCGGGCGGCGGCGGCGCGCTTCGACTGGCAGGGTGCAAAATTTGCTCGTTTCGGCGACAATATGCGACAAGTGGCTGTAACAGAAGGAGATAAGGTCGAAGCAGAAATGGCTTTTGGCTACTCTGTCAATGGCTATGGCATCGGCGATCTGGCCAAAATGGTGCAGGAAGTGTCCGACGTAGACACCGACGCATTGGTTGCCGAATACGCCGACACCTATGAACTTGCCTCTACGCTGCACAAAGGCGGAAGCGCACACAGTTCACTTCAAGAAGCCGCTCGCATCGAAATCGGGATGCGCCATTTTCTCGAAAACGGTAATTTTAAAGGTTTTACCGACACTTTTGAAGACTTGCACGGACTGCTGCAATTGCCCGGTATTGCTTCGCAACGGCTCATGGCCGACGGCTATGGTTTCGGCGGGGAAGGCGATTGGAAGACTGCGGCACTTGTGCGGGCGGCCAAAGTCATGGCGGCGGGTTTGCCTGGCGGCAATTCGTTCATGGAGGATTACACCTACCATTTCGACCCCGACAACCGACTTGTGCTGGGCGCACACATGCTGGAAATTTGCCCTTCTATCGCTTCCGGCAAACCGACCTGCGAAATTCACCCGCTTGGCATCGGTGGCAAAGCCGACCCGGTACGACTGGTCTTTGATGTAGCGGGTGGTCCGGCATTAAACGCCTCATTGATCGACATGGGCAATCGTTTTCGCCTGTTAGTCAACGAAGTTGAAGCCGTTTCTCCGCTCGAAAAACTCCCCAATTTGCCCGTAGCCCGCGTACTTTGGAAACCTCTGCCCGACATGAACACGGGTTGCGCGGCCTGGATTTACGCGGGCGGCGCGCACCACACGGTGTTCAGCCAAAACCTGACCACCGAATATTTCGAGGATTTTGCCGAAATGTTTAATCTGGAATTGACCGTGATTGATGCAAAAACGGATTTGCGGCAGTTTAAGAATGAATTGCGGTGGAGCGAAGTGTACTATAAATAATGTGGCCAATAAGAACAATGTGGTCAATGTGCTTAGTGAGCAGACGGTACCACATTGGCCACATTAATCACATTGACCACATTTAATTTATTATATGAAATACGTAATCGGATTAGACTACGGCACCGACTCCGTTCGCGCCTTGATTGCCGACACCGCCGACGGGCGCGAAGTGGCTTCCGCCGTGTTTTACTACCCGCGCTGGAAGGCTGGGAAATACTGCAAGCCAGAGGCATCGCAATTCCGGCAACATCCTTTGGACTATCTGGAAGGGCTGGAAAATGCCATCAAAAATGCCCTTGCGCAGGTTCCCAAAGCAGTGGCTGAAAACGTAGTCGGCATTTCGGTGGACACTACCGGTTCTACGCCCGTGGCGGTGGACAAAAACGGTACGCCACTCGCACTGCTGCCCGCATTCGCGGACAATCCGCATGGCATGTTCATCCTCTGGAAAGACCATACCGCCAATGCCGAAGCCGAGGAAATCAACGCGCTGGCCCATCGCTGGGATACGGATTTCACCAAATATGTCGGCGGCATCTACTCTTCCGAATGGTTTTGGGCAAAAATCCTGCGCACCCTGCGCGTGGATGCCGCCGTTCGCGACGCCGCTTTTTCGTGGATGGAACACTGCGATTGGGTTTCCGCTGTGTTAACTGGTAATACTAATCCCCTGACTATCAAACGTTCCCGCTGCGCCGCTGGACATAAAGCCATGTGGCACGAAGAGTTCGACGGACTGCCGAGCGAAGCCTTTTTGACGCACCTCGACCCATTGTTGTCGGGTCTCCGCGAACGGCTTTTCCGTCATACTTATACGGCGGATAGTTCGATGGGCACGCTCTCGAAAGACTGGGCGGAGCGTTTGGGTTTGCCCGAAAATGTAGTCATCGGCGTTGGCGCGTTCGATGCGCACATGGGTGCGGTCGGCGCGGGTATTGAGCCGTATTCGCTGGTGCGGGTCATGGGCACTTCCACCTGCGATATGCTCATTGCTCCCAATGAAGAGGTGGAACATTTGCTGATTCGCGGCATTTGTGGCCAAGTGGATGGCTCTATTTTGCCCGGTATGTTGGGCATGGAAGCGGGCCAATCGGCTTTCGGTGACGTGTATGCGTGGTTTCAAAATCTGCTGGCTTGGCCGCTACGCGAGTTTTTACCTGCCGAAGAAGCAGAGAAATTGGTGCAAAAAATCATCCCAACCCTCTCGCAAAAAGCCGCCGCGCTGCCCGTTTTTGAAACAGATGCGGTAGCACTCGACTGGTTCAATGGCCGCCGCACACCCGATGCCAACCACACTTTGAAAGGCGCGATCAGTGGCCTGAATTTGGGCAGCGACGCCCCCCGAATTTTTAAAGCCCTCGTGGAAGCGACGGCCTTTGGGGCTAAGAAAATCGTGGAACGGTTTCAGTCGGAAGGCGTACCGATTCGGCAGGTGATTGGGATTGGTGGAGTGTCGAAGAAGTCGCCGTTTGTGATGCAAACCTTAGCCAATGTGCTGAATATGCCCATCAAAATCGTACAATCCGAACAGGCTTGTGCGCTCGGTGCAGCCATTTGTGCGGCCACGGCAGCGGGCGTTTATCCGACGATGGCTGAGGCCCAAACGGCGATGGCTTCGGGCTATGATGCCGAGTTTTTTCCGCAGGCGGATAAGGTAGCGGTGTATGAAAAATTGTATCGGAAATATGGGCAGTTGGGGGGATTTGTGGAAAAACAAATGGGAAAATCGGTGGAAGGAGTACTGCTCAATCAATCTATCAATTTGGTGGAGTCAAACGAGTTAAATAATTAAAGGTGTGTTTAAAAGTCACTCCATTATAGAACACAAATAAGCCATGTTAAATAAATACAAGACTCTTATCCAATCATTACCTGTCAATGAAATAGGTTTCGCAAGCAAGAAAAGTGTTTGGGAAAAATTTCATGACAAAAGTGAATGGTTAAAAAAGACCAATGAAACTCTATTTGGAGATAAGACAATCTTAACGTTGACAAGAGGTGAGTTAAAGAGTGCTGATAAAAGCAAAAGAGAGTTCATTCTGAAAGTTATTTATTGGGGTTATGCACGGGGGATGCGTGGCAATCATTTTGAAAATATAATATTAGAAGAAAATTGCACAAAATTGGAAAATCTCCTTAATAGATGTAACAGTATAGATAATTTCGAGAAGATTTTTAAAGAAGTTAAAGAGATCAATGGAATTGCCATATCTACTTTTACCAAATTCCTATATTTTATAGGTGCTAATATAGAAGGTCAAAAGGCTTTAATTTTAGATGCTCAAATCATAAATGCGCTTTCAATTTCACCTTTTAAGCATGATGATTTCAAAGAATTAGAGATAAGAAATGCGCATCAATTTTATGTAAAATACCTTCAAAAGATGAGTGAATGGGCAAACGACTTAGAAACAGAACCAGAAAATGTTGAAATGTTTTTATTCATGTTTCATAAGGGTCTAAATCCAACTAAAATTTGAAATGAAAATACTTTCTTGTTTCTTATTTCTGCTTTCAGCCAATTATCTGATTGCCCAAACCTACCCCATCCAACCCATTCCCTTCCATCAAGTCCAGATGGAAGACAAGTTCTGGAAACCCCGCATGGAGATCGTCCGCACGGTCACGATTCCGGCGACGTTTCAGAAAAACGCAGAAACCGGACGGGTAAAAAACTTTGAAGTCGCGGCGGGCACGGTTCCGGGCAACGTCTGCACGCGCTTTCCGTTCGACGATTCAGACGTGTACAAAAGCATCGAAGGCGCGGCTTTATCACTGCAAACCAGGCGCGACCCGACACTCGAAGCGGAAGTAGAAGTATTGATCAGCAAAATAAAAGCCGCGCAGGAACCGGACGGCTACCTCTATTCCTGGCGCAGCATCAGGGAGCAGCAGAAAAAATCTGGAAGTACAGCGGAACCCGCCGTAAAAGGTGCCTTTCTGGATTGGCTGGATGGTCCACGCTGGCAAAACGAGGACAAACTCAGCCACGAACTGTATTGCGCTGGCCATCTATATGAGGCCGCCGTGGCTTGGTTCAATGCTACTGGCAGACGCGATTTGCTGGAAATTGCCCTGAAAAACGCCGAATTAGTCAACCACGATTTTGGTCCCGGCAAACTCCAAAAGGCTTCCGGTCACCAGGAGATCGAAATTGGTTTAGTCAAATTATACCAGACCACAGGCGAACGCCGCTGGCTGGATTTAGCCAAGTTTTTCATCGATGTGCGTGGCTACGGCGAACCTTATTCCCAAAATCACCAGTCCGTAAAAGACCAGCGCGTCGCAGTTGGCCACGCCGTGCGGCTGGGCTATATGTTCATGGCTGTGGCCGACATCACCGCCCTGACCGGCACCCACGAGTATGATGCGGCCATGAAATCTGTGTGGGAAGACATCGTCGGTAGCCAGATGTACCTCACCGGCGGCGTGGGCGCGACGGGCAGCAACGAGGGTTTCGGTGGTGCCTACGACCTGCCCAATTACTCGGCCTACAACGAAACCTGCTCTTCCATTTCCTTCCTTTGGTGGACGCAGCGCATGTTCCAACTCACCGGCGACAGCCGCTACCTCGACGTGGTGGAATTGACGCTCTACAATGCCCTCAACGCCGGACTTTCGCTCAGCGGCGACCACTTTTTTTACCCCAATCCGCTCGAAAGTCGCAAAAACGTGGAACGTACTGATTGGTTCAGTTGTGCCTGTTGTCCGCCCAATCTGACCCGTTTTTTCTCCGCACTGCCGGGATTATTTTATGCCCAAAAAGGTAACGAATTTTATATCAATCAATTCGCTTCCAGTAAAGCCGTTTTTGAAAACACCAACAGCAAAGGTCAGAAAGTCAAAGTGGCCATTCA
Organism: Saprospiraceae bacterium; assembly: GCA_965249785.1. Taxonomy (GTDB): domain Bacteria; phylum Bacteroidota; class Bacteroidia; order Chitinophagales; family Saprospiraceae; genus M3007. The sequence continues at coordinate 14,758 of CBDFMU010000017.1, forward strand.
GCAAACGACGGATTTCCCGTGGAGTGGCCTGGTGCGTCTGCGCATCGACCCGGCCAAACCCAATACTTTTATCTTGAAAATACGCATTCCCGGTTGGGCCAAAGGCGACGTGGTACCGTTAGATTTGTATCGCTTTCACGAATTTTCAGGTCAGCCGATCAGTTTGAAAGTCAATGGACAAGTGTTTTTGGCAACGTTTGAAAATGGTTTTGCGGTCATCAATCGAAAATGGAAAAAAGGCGATGTGGTCGAACTGAATTTGCCGATGCAGACCGAACGCATACAGGCCAGTGCCAAAGTGGAAGCCGACGCTGGACGTTTTGCTCTTAAAACGCGGCCCAATCATCTATTGTCTTGGAAGGCCGCGATCAAGCCGATGATCGGGTGCTAAATATGCTGGTGCCAGATTCTACGGTGATTACTCCAAAATTTGAAGGCACGTTTTTCGGTGGTGCGGAAACCCTGCACTTCGACGGTTTTTTAATCAAAAAGAAAGCCGGATTGGAGCCCGCCGCCGACAAGCCTTTGGCGGGTGAAACCGAACTGCAAAAACTCGCCCTGAAAGCCATTCCTTATTTTATGTGGGCCAATCGCGGTCGCGATAATATGCTGGTTTGGCTGCCGTATGACCTGAAAAACGTGGCTGCCGTGGCGCAACCGACCCTCGCTACCCGCTCCAAAGCCACCGCATCCGAAGGGGTTAACGGTGATTTGACCAATATTGCCGATCAGTTTCCCATCAAAAATTCTTACGATGACGAGAGTTCGCTGGTGCATTGGTGGCCGCATTTCGGCACGACGGAATGGCTGCAATACGACTTCCCGCAAGCGGAACAAGTCGGCACAGCGCGGGTATATTTCTTCGATGACGAAATCACGAAAGGTGGTTGCCGCGTACCAAAATCGTGGCGCATTCTGTATTTGGAAAATGGCCAATGGAAACCCGTATACACACCTAATGGCTTCAAAATTCTCAAAGACGCCTGGAATGAAGTGCAATTTGAACCCGTGAAAACCACCGCGCTGCGACTGGAAATGACCTTTCAGGATGGCGTTTCCGGTGGGGTGCATGAGTGGGACGTGAAGTGAAGTCGAACCCCGTTCGGCGGAAAAATCTATTTGCTGGAACAGGGTTCCAGTGTACAAAAAATTTACCATGAAAAAAACAATGCTTTTCGCCCTGATTTTAGGGGCATTTTCCAATCCCTCTCCGCCCAAAACCAAATCACCCTCAACGCCGATTTAGGCCGCGACACCATTAACCGCAACATCTACGGCCATTTTGCCGAACATTTGGGCCACTGCATCTACGGCGGTTTTTATGTCGGTGAAAAAAACACGAAAATCCCTAACCGCGATGGGGTACGTACCGACGTGATCGAGGCGTTGAAGAAACTTAAAGTGCCCAACCTGCGCTGGCCGGGCGGCTGTTTTGCCGACACTTACCATTGGAAGGACGGCATCGGGCCGAAAGACAAGCGGCCGAGCATGACCAACGTCTGGTGGGGCGGTGTGACCGAGGATAACAGTTTCGGGACGCACGATTTCCTGAACCTCTGCGAAGCCCTCGGTGCGGAACCGTATTTGGCGGGCAACGTCGGTAGCGGGACGGTGCAGGAATTCAACGAGTGGGTTAAATACACCAACCAAGCGACTGGCAATCCGATGACCGATCTGCGCAAAGCCAATGGCCGCGAGAAGCCCTGGCATGCCAAAATCTGGGGTGTGGGCAACGAAGCCTGGGGCTGTGGCGGTAACATGAAGGTGGAGTATTATGCCAATATTTATCGCCAATACGCCACATTTATGACCGATTGGAGCAACAGCGACCATCTTTTCCGGGTGGCTTCGGGCGCGAACGAGGCGGATTACAACTGGACGGAAGTGCTGATGCGCGATATCCCGCATAACATGCTGGAAGGCATTGCGCTACACCATTATTCGACGGTGAAATGGGAAGCGAAGGGCTCGGCGACGGCCTTTTCGGAGGAGCAATATTTCAAAACCATGAAGTCCGCGCTGTGGATGGAGGAACTCGTCACCCGTCATTCGACGATTATGGATAAGTATGATCCGGCGAAAAAAATCGCGCTGGTTGTGGACGAATGGGGCGGCTGGTACGACGTGGAGCCGGGCACGAATCCCGGATTTCTATACCAGCAAAACACCATGCGCGACGCCATGATCGCCGGAACGACACTGAATATTTTCCACAAACACTGCGACCGTGTGCGCATGGCCAACCTCGCCCAAACGGTGAACGTGCTTCAATCCGTAATACTGACCGACGGCGAAAAAATGCTGCTCACGCCGACGTATTACGTGATGGAAATGTACAATGTCCATCAGGACGCGCTGTTGTTGCCCATTGATGTACATATAAGTGATTATAGTTTTGGAAACGAAAAATTACCCGCCATTTCCGCTTCCGCCAGCCGTGACAAAGCCGGGAAAGTGCATATTTCACTAGTCAATATTGATCCCAACAAGTCGCAGGAAGTCTCGATCTCGCTGCGCGGTGTGACTGCCAAAGGCGTAAGCGGACGCATTCTGACTTCTGGTAAAGTGCAGGATTATAATTCTTTTGATAAACCGGATTTTATTAAACCGGCTGATTTTAAAGGGGCGACATTCAGTGGAGATATATTGAAAGTTAAACTGCCTCCGGTGTCGGTGGTAGTGTTGGAATTAAAAAATTGATTAATATGCACCGCAGACATTTTATCAAAACCGCTGGCCTTTCCCTGGGAGCCATCTTGTTGAGTGACGATCTATTCGCTATCCCCTTTGGCAAAGGCGGTCTGCTCGCCCTGCCCGACGAAGCAACAGCGGTTATTAATAACCAAATGGTCGTGCTGCTTCATCGCGGCCATGACGCTTGGGAAAATCAGGACGTGCTGGTGCAGTTGTCCGCCAAAAGGCCTGGTACGGCCATCGAAATATCCGCGCCAAAAGCCGCTCTTAGCAGCGTCACCCTGCGTTGGAAAATGGCTACCCAAAACCCGGTGCCAAAAGTATTAAACGATCAATGGGAACGTACCTACGGCGACGTATCGTGGCATAAATCCGTCGAAACCGAGCGATTGCCGTGGTATTTTATGGAGTATAATGGCCAGACAACCAATGGGTTCGGAGTCAAGACTGGCGCGGCGGCATTTTGCTATTGGCAGATTGGTCCTACCCATTTGAGCCTGACCCTCGATACCCGTTCCGGCGGCAACGGGGTGCGTTTGGGCAACCGGACGCTGCACGCTGCTGACATCGTGACGATGAAAGGGAAATCCGGTGATTCGCCGTTCCGGTCGCTGCGCCGTTTTTGTCAGAAAATGTGCGACCGACCACGAATGCCCACACAACCGGTCTATGGCATCAACGACTGGTATTTTGCCTACGGCAACAACTCGGAAGCCTTAATTTTAGAACATACCCGACTGCTGGTGGATGCCGCAGGAGGTCTGAAAAATCGCCCGTTTTCCGTGATTGATGCGGGTTGGTTCGAGTCCTCACCCCTGCTGCCGGGCGACTGCTGCTGGGGCGACAACATGGACACGCCCAACGCCAAGTTCGGCGACATGGGCCGGGTGGCTGAAAAAATCCGCGACGTGGGCATGCGTCCCGGTATCTGGACGCGCCCGCTTTGCGCCAGCGTGAAAGATGCCAAAAACCGACTCCTACCCGCCATAAAGGGCCGGGAAGATGCCAAACAACCCATTCTTGACCCCACCATCCCGGAGAATTTGGAGCGGGTAAAGTCCTACTTTCAACGCTACAACGAATGGGGCTACGAGATGGTGAAGTTCGACTTTACCACCTTCGACATTTTTGGCCGCTGGGGCTTCCAAATGGCTGATGGCCTGACCGAAAGCAACTGGACGATGCACGACGACCATAAAACCAACGCCGAAAGCATTGGGCACCTCTACCAGAGCATTCGGGAAGCGGCGGGCGATACTTACCTCATCGGTTGTAACACCATCAGCCATCTCTCTGCCGGACTCTTCGAATTGAACCGCATCGGCGACGATACCAGCGGTAAAGAGTGGGCACGCACCCGCAAAATGGGGGTCAACACGCTGGCTTTTCGCGCCGCACAGCACGGCACTTTTTACGCCACCGATGCTGATTGTGTGGGACTTACGCCACAAGTACCCTGGGAAAAAAACAAAAAATGGATGCAGTTGGTGGCCGAAAGCGGTACGCCGCTTTTCATCTCAGCGCAGCCCGAGGCGGTGGGCGCGGAGCAAATGACTTTTATCAAAAACTGTTTTCAACTCGCTTCGCAGGACTTACCCGTGGGTGAGCCATTGGATTGGCTGGAAACGCCGTTACCGCAAAAATGGAAGTTGAACGGGCAGGTGCGGACTTTTAACTGGGATTAAACTGCACATAATGGACAAATACAAATACTTGAAAGAAGCGGCCTACGAGGCCAATATGGAAATCCCGCGCCAAAAACTGGCCATTTTCACCTTCGGCAACGTCTCGGCGATTGACCGGGCGTCGGGCGTAATCGCTATTAAACCCAGTGGTGTTCCGTACTCGGATTTGAAACCCGAAGACATGGTGCTGGTGGATTTGGAAAACAACGTGGTGGAAGGTTCGCGCCGCCCTTCCTCGGACACCAGAACACACACGCTGCTGTACCGGCATTTTGAAAATATCGGCGGCATTTGCCATACGCATTCGACCTACGCGGTGGCTTGGGCGCAGGCGATGCGGGCTATTCCCAATTTCGGGACCACCCACGCCGACCACCTCGTAGCTGCCGTGCCGATCACGGAGGTAATGTCCGACGAGATGATTCTGGGCAATTATGAACACGAAACGGGCCAGCAGATTCTCGACATTTTCCGCCAGGAAAGCCTGTCGCCGGATGAAGTGGAAATGGTGCTTGTGGCTTGTCATGGGCCATTTACCTGGGGAAAAGACGCAGCGAAAGCCGTCTACAATGCCGGCGTATTGGAAGAATTAGCCAAAATGGCTTATCTGACTTTGCAAATAAATCCGCTGGCTGGGCCGATCAAAAAGACCTTGACCGACAAACATTATTTCCGAAAACACGGCGCAAACGCTTACTACGGGCAGTAGGGGAAGTATGAAGTATGAACGATGAAGTATAAACGATATGCAACAAAAATTCGACTGAGAAATCACCTCAATTTGAATTTATGTTACCGCCTTTGTTTTTACCACCACCGTTGTTCATATTTTATACTTCATACCTCATACTTCCTATTTTATAGTTCATACTTCCTTTCCAGTTCATATCTCATCGTTCATACTTCATAGTTTTCGTTTCATGCAAACAGGCTTACAAAACCTCGATTGGTTAGTTTTCATCATTTATTTTTTTATCGTAGCGGGGTACGGCCTGTGGATTTACAACCGCAAGCGCAAGGTTGCTGCCGATACGAAAGACTACTTTCTGGCCGAAGGGTCGCTCACGTGGTGGGCCATCGGCGCGTCGCTGATCGCGTCTAATATTTCCGCCGAGCAGTTCATTGGCATGAGCGGCAACGGCTATCTGGTTGGCGTGGCGGTGGCGGCGTACGAATGGGTGGCGGCGATTGCGCTCATTATTGTGGCCGTGTTTTTCATGCCCATCTACCTGAAAAACCATATTTATACCATGCCGCAGTTTTTGAAACAGCGGTATAACTCGACGGTGAGCCTGATTATGGCCATTTTCTGGCTGTTTTTGTACATCTTGGTCAACCTCACCTCCATTCTCTACCTCGGCGCGGCGGCCATCAACAACCTGGCGGGAGGCGAACATTTCCACCTGATTATGATCGGCTTGGCGGTGTTTGCGCTGGTGATTACGCTGGGCGGCATGAAAGTGATCGGTTATACGGACGTGATTCAGGTGTTCGTGCTGATCGTGGGTGGTTTGGCAACGACGTATTTAGCGTTGACTTTGGTTAGTGAAAAATTCGGTACTGGCCATGATGCACTGGCGGGTTTCAATCACTTGATTAGTAAAGCCGACGACCATTTTCACATGATTCTGGCCAAGCCCGATGCGAATTCGTCGCAAGCCTACGTGAACAAATACCTGCTGCTGCCGGGCATCGCCATGTACCTGGCCGGGCAATGGATCGTAAACCTCAACTATTGGGGCTGCAACCAATACATCATCCAGCGCGCCCTTGGCGCCAACCTGAAAACGGCGCGCACGGGTATCCTTTTCGCCGGTTTTTTGAAACTGATGATGCCAGTCATTGTCATGTTACCCGGTATTGCGGCCTATGTGTTGTACCAAAATGGCGACTTACAACAGGCGATGGCTCCGGGCGGGCATTTTAGTTCCGACAATGCCTATTCCTCCATTTTGACTTTCCTGCCAATCGGTTTGAAAGGCTTGGCTTTGGCGGCGTTGACGGCGGCGATTGTGGCCAGTTTGGCAGGCAAGGTGAACTCCATTTCGACCATTTTCACGCTGGATTTATACAAGAACTACATTGATAAAAATGCCGACGAGAAAAAACTGGTGCGCACTGGACGCATCGTGATCGGCATCGCGATGCTGTTTGCTATTCTGCTGACTTGGGACGATTTGCTGGATATTGGCGGCGAAGGCGGCTTTACTTTTATTCAAAAATATACGGGTTTTATTAGTCCAGGTGTGTTCGCGATGTTTTTGCTGGGCATGTTCTGGAAACGTACGACCGGCGCGGCGGGTGTGGTTGGACTATTAACAGGCTTCATTTTGTCGGTGTTTTTCAATGAATTTGCCCCGGCGGTATTTGGCAATGAAACCTGGTTTTACACCGCATTTCCGAACGGCAAAGGCGGTTATGAAATCCCGTTCCTGATCTGTATGGGTTTGGCCTTCGGGTTCGCCGTAGCAGCCATGATTGTGGTGAGTTTGGCTGGGCCGAAAATTAATCCGAAGGCCTTCGAGTTGGATAAAGAAATGTTCCGTCCCGATGGTCGCACGACGATTTTGATTGTGGTTACGCTCTTGTTGTTGTCGGCCATTTATGTGCGTTTTTGGTAATAAATAGGACTTTGGATTATTGGACTTTTAACTACTCGATTAAGTTTTCCAACGTCTAGAATCCAATAGTCTAATGTCTATTTATCCCAATGTCTAAAAGAAATTGATTCATACGATAGATTGGGTTAGAGGAGCCGCCGAAGCAATTCGGCGGTTCTTCGTTTCTATTGCCAACATGATTTTGAACGAAATGAATTTGTAAGGGTTTGGTAATCAAACGTCTCCTAACCCCAAGGAATCTCAAATTTTCAATTTATAAATACTTTGTCTTAATTAGTTTTACCTAAATGGAGGTAAAGTGCTGATCATCATCCCAATCACCAATTAACTAATAACCAGTAACTACTCAATGGCAATAATTTTCGATATGGACGGCACGATGGTGGATAACATGATGACCCACCACCGGGGCTGGCAAAAAACACTGGCGGGCTACGGCCTTGATTTGACGCTGGAAGAAGTGATGGCTACTTGCCACGGCAAAAACGTGGAAATCATCGAGCGGATGTTTCCCGGACGCTATACTTTGGCGGCGCGCGAGCGCATTTCTTTTGAAAAAGAAAGTGGCTATCGGGAGATATTTCTGGCGGAATTACGACTGGTGCCGGGTTTAGCAGAACTACTGGAAACTGCCAAAAACGCCAGTATTCCGATGGGTATTGGCACGGCGGCTCCGCTGGCGAACGTGGATTTTGTACTGGATAATCTACATATTCGCCATTATTTTCAGGCCGTTGTGCATGCCGACGATGTGGAAAAAGGCAAACCGGAGCCAGATGTTTTTTTCAAAGTCGCCGATTTGCTGGGAGTACGTTACGACGAATGTTTGGTTTTTGAAGATTCGCCGACGGGTGCCAGAACCGCCCTGAATGCCGGCATGAAAGCCATCATTTTGACCACCACACATCGCGCAGAGGAGTTTGCGGACATTCCGAGTGTGCTCCGCTGCGTGCCGGATTATACTGGCATTGATATTTTATCTGAAATTGAAAATTTGAAACACTCAATACGGTTTTGAACTTTGGGAAAGCTGCCTGCCTACTATAGGGTATTGGTCTAAAGGTAGAATTAACAGGATATCTGGTTAACTTTGCCGGGTCAAAAATGCTCTGAGCTTTTTGCTTCCTGCCAAAAGCCCTCTATATGCTTTATTAAAGCCACCCGTGATGCCGCCGAAGAAGAAAGAGCGCCTTAAAGAAAAACTGCAACTACATTCCCTAAACCGACATCGGGATCGCTACGATTTCCAGCAATTGATCAAGAGTTGCCCGGAATTAGCTCCATTTGTGCATTTAAATGCGCATCAAGACGAATCAGTAGATTTTTCTGATCCAGCGGCAGTAAAAATGCTGAATACAGCTTTATTAAAACACTATTACGACATTAATTATTGGGATATTCCAGATGGCTACTTGTGTCCACCTATTCCGGGACGAGCCGATTATATTCACCATATAGCGCAGTTATTAGCTAATAATAATTATGGTAAAATACCTGTTGGCGAAAAGATTGTTTGTCTGGATATAGGCGTTGGGGCCAATTGTGTATATCCAATTATTGGCGTTAAAGAATACGGCTGGTCTTTTATTGGTACTGATATTGACCCGATTTCTATTGCTTCAGCTAATAAAATAATAGAGGCTAATCCTAATTTAAAAGAATTAGTAGAATGCAGATTACAACCCAATCCAAAAGACACTTTTCAGGGAATTATTAAAGAGGGTGAATTGATTGATCTCTCTATTTGTAATCCGCCATTTCATGCGTCGCTGGCAGAAGCGCAGGCGGGAACATTACGTAAATTGAGTAATTTACAACAAGAAAAAGTCATCACGCCCACCCTGAATTTTGGTGGAAAACAGGGTGAATTATGGTGCTTCGGCGGCGAAGAAAAATTCGTGCGTGATATGATCAATCAGAGTAAGCAATTTGCTAGTTCGTGTTTCTGGTTTTCTACGTTGATTTCTAAAAAAACTACTTTGCCTACTCTTTATACCGCCCTTGAAAAAGTAGCAGCCGTGGAAGTAAAAACTATACCAATGGGTCAGGGACATAAGACCAGCCGCATATTGGCCTGGACGTTTTTAAGTAAGGAGGAACAGAAGAACTGGAAGAATGGGAGGTGGAATAGTGGGGCGGTTAAGGAGTAAATATCCCCTCCAAATCCTGCCAGCCACGCACTTCGCCAGCACTACGCAACTGCCGTTCTGAGCCGCCGTAGATCAAATAAGAAGCCTTCAAAAGCGGGCCAGCCTGTTTCTGAAAATACAGCAGATTATCAAAGAAAGAACTATTTAACGTACTGCTTGATTTTATTTCGGCGGCTATTAATTGACTATTCCTTTCTACTATTAAATCTACTTCGTGTTTATTGCTTTCTTGCCAATAATATAGGTCTGATGACCAACCTGTTTCGTATTGTTGTTTAGTTAGTTCAGCAATAATAAGATTTTCAAACAAGTGACCACGGGCAAAATGCGCAACCAAATCATCGGCTACTGCAACGCCCAGCAAATAGGCAGCCAATCCTGTATCATAAAAGTACAGTTTTGGGACTTTGGTAATACGCTTAGCGAAATTTCGGAAGTAAGGCGGCAACAGAAAAATAATATGACTGGCTTCCAGAATACCAATCCAGGCCTTCGCCGTCATGGGCGATATGCCCGCATCGGTCGCTAGAGAAGTATAGTTGAGTGGTTGCCCAATACGACCAGCGCAAAGCCGCACAAAATTTCGGAACACCACCAAATCCTGTACAGCACTTAATTGACGTACATCGCGCTGAATATAGGTCTCAAAGTAGTTGGGAAAAAAATCGCGGGGTTGAATATGCTGATCAAAAATGCGCGGATAAAAACCCTGAAACATGGCCTGTTCCACTTGCGTCGGCAACAACCCCGCAGTACGCAATTCACTGAAAGAAAACGGAAACAACTTGAATAAAGCCACTCGGCCCGCCAGACTTTGACTAATGCTTTGCATCAACAAGTAATTTTGCGAGCCGGAAAGAATATATTGGCCGGAAATACGGTCAGCATCTACCTTGCCTTGCAAATAATTGAAGAGTTGTGGCACTCGTTGCGCTTCGTCAAAAATGACGTGGCGATCATAAGTTTCCAAAAAGCGACGCGGATCTTGCAGAGCAAAGTCTTGATAGTCAGGGTTTTCGAGCGATATATAGCGGTAATCTGGAAAAGCATGCCGCAGCATGGTCGTTTTTCCAGATTGACGTGGCCCGGTTACCGAAACGATGGGAAACTTTCCGCACATCTCCCGGACGCGCTCAGTAATTTGACGCTCAATAAACATAAGCACTTAATTTTATGCAAATATAAGTTTTGATTTTGGATTTGCATAAAATCATCCTTTGATTGTTTCTCCTCTGCAACCGTAGCCCAAAATATTGGTCTCTTACCCGTACCAATGAGTAATTTTCCGTTTGCCCGCCATTTCTACCAAGTCCTAATCTTTCTGCTGCTCGGCCCTCTCTCCCTCTCCGCCGAGCCAATCCATAATCTAGTCCTCACCGAAGCCTCGTGGCAAAGTCCCAACATCATCCGCGTGCCCTTCACGCTAACGGGTACGCTCATCACGGTGCGGGCGCGGGTGGATACCATCGAAGGCAATTTCTTTTTCGATACGGGAGCCAAGCAATTACTGCTCAACTATCGTTATTTCCCCAGGCAGTTGCGAGCATCAAGTATCAGAAATGGCGGCATCACCGGCGCAGTGCAAGTGTTGGGTACGGAGAAAATAGATACGTTTCAATTAGATAACTTATTGAGCGTCAAAGTCTCGGCAGATGTGATTGATTTTACGCATTTGGAACTATCGAAGAAAATAGATCTGGTCGGACTGATTGGCTGCGAGGTGTACAAGGACTACGAAGTGCTGTTTGATTACGAAGCGCGGCTGCTGGTTTTTGTGCGCACCGACGCCAAAGGGGAACGATTTGAAAATCTGCCCACCTGGGAATATCAGCCGGTGGATAGTTTTCCGATCAGTTGTACCGGGCATGTGGCGATAGTGCGCCTCAAGTTTGGCTCAAAAACCATCAAGCGGTTTGCCCTGGATTCCGGCGCGGAGCAGAATTTGCTGGATATGCATTCGGGGAAAGGCTTTTTAAAGGAAAACTTTGAAATCCGACGACGCGTCAAACTGCGGGCGGTGGGACAGCAAAGCGTGGAGGTGCTGAGCGGCATGTTGCAAAATGCTAGTCTGGACACTTTTCAATTCAAGCCAATGGCGACTTTATTGACTACCTTAGATGAAATCAACGCGGCTTACCAAACTGATGTGGATGGTGTTTTGGGTTATGAATTTTTCTCGCAACGAGCGGTGAGTATCAATTACAAAAAACGGCGAATGACGTTTTATACGAGTGCAAAACCCTGACGGGTTGAGAGTTGATAAGAGTTGATGAAGGTTTATAAAAGTTGATAAATAAAAGGAATCATGTTTTTTAGATATAAAATAATGTCGCTGTTTTTGCTGCTAAGCCTGAATGCTACGGCGCAAATTGATACTTCCAAAAGCAAGTATGGCTACTATTATTTCGATAAAGAAGACGTGGTTTTTGAGTTTGACCGACGTGCTTATGAAGCGGCGATGCATAGTACCGATAGTAGTAAAGTGGATTTTGCTGACTTGGAAATTTTAGAAGTCGTAGTGGCTGGCAATGCCGATGACTGGTCGAAAGACGATTGGGTAATGAAAAAAGTGGACGAATATCACTACCAATTGCGGAAAAAGCGGGTAGACTTCAAGGACGCACCCAACTGGCGATTCAAATTTCTAATTAATGGTGATTATTGGACGACCCCCGATTCTGTATTTGAAAAGAAAGGCTGGTTAGGCCGTTATGATGCTCCGGTACCTGATAATTTATTGCCAGTACCCAGCGATACGGGTCAAGTAGTGTTTCATTTAAAAGGTCATTTGAACGCTAAAACAGTCATTCTAACGGGTAGTTTTAATAATTGGGACGAACACCTGTATAAAATGCGGCGCGACGCAACGGGCTGGACTTTGCGCCTGTCACTGGCACCGCGAGAATATGAATATAAATTTATTGTAGATAGTGAATGGATGCACGACCCGGCTAATCCAGAGAAAAGGATTAATCAATATGACACGTATAATTCCATTTTGCGCCTTACGAAGACCGTAAATTTTGAACTGCGGGGATTTAATGACGCTAAGACAGTCATCCTGGCGGGTAGTTTTAATAATTGGGATGAGCATAGCACCAAAATGCAGCGTACTGCATCTGGCTGGAAAATAGAGCTGCCATTAGCTAGTGGAAAACACACTTATAAGTTCATTGTGGACGGCCAATGGATGCACGACCCAGCCAATCCGCGATTAGAAAATGATCGGCAGGGAAATGAAAACTCCGTGCTCTTTGTGCGGTAGCGGAGTGGTTTTATTGCTTTTTCGCTTGCATATCTAGTTGAATATTCACCAGGTCGGAGATGAACTTGTCTTTCATGCTTTTTTCGCTCTTATAATTTACATTCCATTGGGTGCGGTCAATATTAAGATTGGCTTTTGCTCGTAATGTATTGTTTGTCAACTCTATATTGGCCGGAAAAGTAATATTTTTGGTATTTTCTTTCAAGGTCAGATTGCCACTCACGCTGAAATTAGCCCCCTTTACAATAGAAGAATCGGTGCTGCTGGACTGAAAAGGTGCTACTTTGGTAATGACAAACTTCGCCGTCGGAAACCTTTTCACATTAAAAAAATCAGCACTAAGCAGATGCGGATGCAGTCTCTCCTGCACCGCTCTGTTTTGTTCGTCCAATGCTAATGAATTAATATTAATAACAAATGAGCCGCCCGTCACGCGATGATTAGTAACGGCCAGCGAACCAGAAGACAAGCGAAAAGAACCCGGATGGCTGGTTCCTACGCCGCTGCCCACAAAATGGACCTGCGAAGCACTGCTATCAATGGTATAAATTTCACCTGTCGCTTCCGCCGCTTTTTCCATATTACCTATTCTAACTGGATCGCCTTTCGGAGTGGAGGAGCAAGCGAAAAAGATGCCTGACATGGATATTACCCATAGAAGGGCGATGCCTTGCATGAGTTGTTTCATAGTTGGAATTTTTAAATATCCTTACATTTGAAAGCCGATTTTTTGCCTACAAACAAGGCCCGGTAGCATAACGTACAGTGACTGATCCCGTCAGATGGCAGCCGCCAGCAGTAGTGACAGTTACCGTGTAAGTGCCTGGTTTATAAACCGTTAAGTTAGGTGTTTCCTGGCCCGTATCCCATTCGTAGTGTGCATATTCTCCTTCTACTTTGAGCGCGGTAATAGTGCCGGGGCAAATGGTCGTTTCGCCAGCAATCTGCAAGCCGGAACGAACGGGCCGGACAGGTGCAGCCGTAGAATCTCCAACTACCCTGATAGTAGTTTGGCCCATTAACGTGGCCACGGAGAGGAAGAAAAATAGCGGAAGGAAGAATGCACGTGCCATATACCAGATATTATTGCCAACTAAAGTCAGCATTATGGTTGATCTACTTCCGCCGATTTCCGTCGGGGTAGTTTTAATTTATTGAATTTGAATGGTTTATAGTAATCTTCTTCGCCCATCAAATAACCCACGGGACGGAGCGATTCGACGTTGTCGCACACCACTTTGAACATGCCTGCCAATGGAATAGATAATACCATACCAACCAAACCCCAAATTAATGCGCCCGACAATAAAGCCAGAATAGAAGTCAATGGGTTAAGATTAACGCTCGATCCCACTACTTTGGGAGTGATAAAGTTATTATCTAAAAACTGAACAGCAGAACATACTGCAAAGGCTCCGACTGCATACATCACCGAATCTTTGGTTACTAAAGCAATAGCCACCGGAATTAAACTGCCAATCAACACGCCAATATAGGGAATAACATTTAGCACAGCAGCAATTAGTCCCAGCAAAATCGCATATTTCAAACCCAACAGCATAAAACCCAGCGAATTCAGCACAGTCAGGATCAGAATATCAATAAAAATACCGCGAATATACATTTGGGAAACCTTGGATATTTTTCGGGCTACTTCCAAGGCATGGATATGGCTGCCAGGATTCATTAGTTCGAGAAATTTTTTGAACTTGTCCCTATATTGCAGCATAAAAAACATAGTGATCGGAATGAGCACAAAGGTGGCCAGAAACGATCCCGTCGCGGAAAAAATATGTAGTAATACGCTCGCCCCAGAATTGAGCATCTCGGCGGTTTTGTTCTGAAACCAAAGCGTTTGCTCCTTCTGACTAATACTATAATTACTTTCTACATAAGAAGTAACTGCCTGTACCTTGGCATTTATGGCATTCTGTAAAGCAGGGAAATCATCTACAAAAGACATTGCTTCCCAAGAAAGAAAGGTAAATAACCCCACAATAGCAATCATGAGTGCTAATACTCCTATGGCCGAAGCCACGCTCCTTGGCAGGTGCCAGCTTTCCAGTCTTCTACTAAATGGCAAAACTAGAAAGGCAAATAGTAATGCTGCTACTACCAACACCAGCACGGGCTTGCCAATATATAAAAAAGCCAGCACTAAACCCGCAAACAACAAGGTATAGGTGCCGCGCACATAGAAAGGCTGTTGATTAGTATCTATCTTGTTCATACGGTTGGATAAGTGGCAGAGCAGGGTATATAAATTATTGACCGGGCGATTTATAAAATCACTCGGTCAATAATTAAGTAAAAAGGGCAAACGCATTATAGCGACATCCCAATTTCTGATCGGTAAGCAACGAAAAATTACTGCCTGATAGAATAAATTTTTAGCCTGAATTTAATTTACTGCTTTATCAAGCACTTATTAATAGTATTACCAAGTAATTTGACTGAATTAGGTTGGAAACATCAATAACCTCCACCGCCAACAGCACCAAAGTAATATTGAAGCCCAAAAGAAAAATTGAGCGCATTGGTCCAGGTAGTAGTTTTACGTTGGATATTTTGCAGGTTCAGCGTATTTCGACTACGATCGAAGCTATAAATTACTAGTGCTTCCAACGAAATACCTCCTTGCGAGAAGACTGTAAAACCACCCGCCAGACCCAACGAAGTCAAATCAGTACGGATAGTCTGCGTTTGAGCATCAATCTTTACTTGATTGACCGTATTACCAAAACCGGCAATACCTCCCAGAATAAAAGCATTGTCTTCTGATATAGGCAGATAAATACGCGCAAAAGGTCCAAAAAGCAGGTTGCTACTATAACTATCGTCGTCTCGGCCAGTCGTATCGTTCAAAGTCGAGGAAGGATCAGAACTGCGGTAAGAGGAATAAGACATCCCGATGCCCAAAGCAAAATTGCGGGTTAGAAAATACCCGATATTTGGCGCAATATTGAACTGGGAGGTACGAGGGCCTTCCCCGTCATAATTGAGAGACGGGCTTTCTACTTTAAGCCGGGAGACAGCCGTAGAAAATCCGACACGCGTGCCGATGAGAAAATTGCCCCGCTCCGTAGTAGACTGTGCTACAGCTGATATAGTGGTGGCAAATAGAAAAAACAAGATAAGAGGCAGGATACTAGATCGCATAACCAAGTCGGGTTTTCGTATTAAGTGTAGTATAATAGATAGGTTTGGAAGTGCCTTTGGGAACCAAAAAAGCCGCCCCTCATTCGGGGCGGCGCACTAAACCAAACTTAATTATCGGCCTTCATATCGTCGGCAATTTTATCCATGGTGCGATTCACATCTCCTTTGAATTCGTCCCATCCACGCTTCATATCGCTACCCATTTCTTTCATGTTGGCATTGAGTTGGTCACGTTCTTCCACTAATCGAGCACGGCGTTCTTTCCAACGGGCCTTTTCTTTAGCAGTACCTTTGGCCATTTTGTGATCCATCTCGTCGATTTTGGCATTTATTTCATCTCCGGTACGGTGCATATTAGCGGTCATTTCGTCGCGGTCCATTTTCATTTTAGCCGCTGCATCATCCGCTGCTGACTGCATTTTAGCATTAGCATCTTTCAGGTTTTGTTTAGCGTCCTGTACATCTGCTTTGGCATCCGCTTTTCTTTCAGCAGGCGTATCAGCGCAGGAGGTCATCATAAAAAGGCTGGCAGTTATTGCCAAAAAGCCGATCAGCAAATTTTTCTTAATCATAATCGAAAATTGTGTGGTGGTAAAAAGTTGATTGTACGTTTACGCTCAAACTTTAAAATCCCATGCCGAATGTTATGGGTAATATGAACCTTTGATGTGGGTAAAAAATGCCCCAATAAGGGAAGTGCTGGTAATTATTAGCCGCAAACCGCCCTTAACATTACACAGACAGGGGATTTTTATAAGAAAATGGCTATCGCAGGAAGACCCACGATAGCCATTAGAAAATTTATGAATACAGTCATCTTATCCTTAATAAATAAGCGACCCACTACACTAAATGCTGCATTTCACCACGCATTTAGTTCGTCTTGCCGTTACCCTCTGCTTTGGCCTCCCAGTTAATATTATTCTCAGCGATCTCCGTGAGGTGAACATCAGTGTCTTTTTCCTCCTGCAAGGTCAGTGCCAATACATCAGACACTTCCGTCAGGCCCAAAGTAATAGCAACCTGTACCAGACTACCATAAGTAGTAATCTCATAGTGTTCTACTTTTTGAGCAGCTATAATAAGACCTACATCACGGGTGAAGCTGTCTTTGTCAGTATCTTCTATGATGCTTTCGCCTTCTTTCACAATCCCTTCCATAGCATCACATTTCTTGGCTTGGGCTTTTTCGCCTAACATTTCAAATACCTGCTCCAAACGGGTAATATGGCCCTCGGTTGCAGTGAGGTGTTCCTCAAAAGCACTGCGCAGCATATCCGTAGTAGCAGCCTTGGCCATCTTTGGCAATGCTTTGGTCAGGTGCTTTTCTGCCCAGTAAATGTCTTTCAGTTCGCCCACGAAAAATTCGCGCAGCAGCGAGCCCTGGTCGCCTTTTTTCAGGTTTTTAAAATCAATTTTATGCTTGACAGCAAAGCCCTTCTGGGTTTTGCTCTTAGAGGTATTCGGAGCGGTTTGTATGCTCATAATAGTAAATCAGGTTTGAAATGAAAGAAAAAGAAAAGTGTTTCCCGACAGTAAATAAATACGTTGAAAACACTTTCCTAATATTAAAAAATTTACTGTATTAATCCGTAGTTACAACCTTGCACGTCCGCGACCAGCGATTAAGGTGACTACAAAAACAATCAAAGCAAGTACAAATAAAATTTTAGCAAATCCCGCTGCACCAGCAGCAACACCGCTGAAGCCAAATATACCGGCTATAATGGCGATGATAAGAAAAGTGACAGACCATCTAAGCATGATGAAAATATTTGAGTGGTTAGAGAAAGGTGTTTTTTAATTATACTATTCGATAAGAATAGGGAAATCCATAACCGGATTCGCTATAATTAATAAAAACAATGTGCCAATATTGGAGAGATAATATATAGAAATAAACGCGGAAAAAATGCGCCATAAACGGGGTGGAGTACCCCTTTTTGGGGAATAACAGTTATAGTAAAAGTTGAGAGGCCTCCTACGCCTGAAAAAGGCTTCGGCGGGTAAAGGTTGAAAATATGAGATATTGACTATGAGTACTTTACATTCTATTTTTGTTCAAAATCACTTTGCGTTGACTATATATTTATTGCCTTCATGCCAACATCTACTACAAATAACGCAAATGAATTTGAGACAGAAAAATGAATTTATATTGGATTAACCACCAAATTTCTAGACCTTTTTAGCGAAGAAGGATACGCCAACGTTCAATCTTTAGAGTCAACTCTTCGGATCACCATTAATGTTCAATTGCTCTTCTTTTATAGTAACATCCAGCCGTTCTTTCCGAATATCTACTTTGATCAATGCAAACAAGCTCATATACACATTAGCGATCCACACCAAAGCAAAACCAGCAATCACGTAGCCCATCCAGTTGTCTTTTAATAACTTATAGTCAGTAAGAAAAAGCATCAAAATGGTTACATAGTGACTGAAGCAGTATTCGCAGGTAAAAAGATAGAAAAATTTGCGGACGAGGATGGTTTTGCCTTTTTGGGAATAGCGAATACAATATTCCCGTGGCTCCCGGAAAACTTCTTCATGCGTCACCGTCCAGGCAATACAGGCAATAGGAATTGCCAGAATAAACAGCCAGATGAGTTGAATAGAGAGCGTCATAAAGAGATGGGTTATGATCAAAAGTAATAAAAAAGGGCAACGAAAGCAAGAATGCTTACGATGCCCCTGTTTTATCCAGTAATTCTATGTTTTCTATTTCTTATGCTGAATTTTTCTAACCAGTTGCGTTATTCTGTAACTGGCTGCGGCTGCTCGTCATCCTGGTAGTTAGTCTGGTATTTTTCATTGCCATTTATTTCCGGGATATAATCTTCATCGGGGGTTTCGGAGTAGCCCTCTTTCTTTTCCTGTTTTTCCTGCTCCCGATCCGGCAGTTCTATTTCGTTTTGGTGGCGTGTATCCTGATCGCTATATTCTTTAGGATGCTCGTTTGGGGTTATTTCCGTCGGGTTATTACCAGTCATTCGTTCAGGCTGGCTCATCTTTTCTTCAGAAGTCGTGTGCTGCGAATAGCCCATATTTCCATCAAACATATTCAGTGTACTTCCTTGCGTGTTCGGATCCATGATGTTGTAAATAAGGTGGTGAGTGATTTTGGTGAAGGCTGTTTTAAAAAATTGCTAAAAGCAACTATTGATCACAAACCCCAAAAATTCTGTGCCGCAGCTCCATCACTTCCCTTTTTTCTTTTTTTCCTTCTTATCTTTATCAGAATTAAATAGCTGTTTAAGAAAGCCTTCTTTCTTTTCTCCATCCTTATCCACTTTCGCCAGATTAATCTGGTTATCAATAGAAGGTTGCAAGGAGCGAATAAAAGCATTTTGCAACACTGTCACCACCGCCGAAAGCAGGTTTACGCGGGGATTGTCCATGGAGCCGCTGAAATTAACTTTCGTGGCAAATTGATCCTTGCTCTGGTTTTTAAATAATTGGCCGACACCGCCGACCATACTCTCCCAGATTTTCTGAAAAAATCCATCCTTTTTATCCTGGCCTTTCCACGATACAATATCCAGGTCTTTAATAAGTGGCTTCACATATCCCGTAAATTTGCCATCCTTGGCTGCTATTTCGGTGTACATTCCGAAGGTGCCTTTGTTCACATCAAACCCGCCATACGCCTGAAACATATTATTCAAATCGGTCAGATCAGTATGTTCCAGCTTCGAGTTCAAGTCAAAAGTAGGTTCCTCCGCCAGTGGATTCAGCCGCATACCCAGATTGAGTGCTCCTTTATAGACATTTCCGGTTGCATCAATAGTGGACGGCAACACTTCACTGGTCTCATACACATTGCGCAGATTCGTGGCCGTAGCATTCAAATCAGTGATGGCTAAATCTACATGTGGTTCTTTGGTATGATCTATATAAGCAAGTTTACCATCGCGCAGCTCACATTGGTTGACATCTACCGGCATAAAGTCCTTGAGCAGCTGTCGGAAGTCGCTGGTATCTTGCGATACATCTTTGAGTTCCACTTTATTTTCGGTAAAAACCATGACCGGACGATCAAAGACCAGTTCACCAACCAGACGGCCTTTGAACAACGCTTTCCATTCGAGCGAAAGATCAATCGTGCGCGCACTCATGAACTGAGTCTGCTCGTTGGTTTTATCATTTAACTTGTTGAGATAGAAGCTATCTATCACGTAAGCACCCCGGTACAAAGCAATATCAATATCTTGAATATGACCATAATATCCTTCTACTGTAGCCAGTTTTTTGTTCGCATAATGCAGGACGATATACGGAAGCAACAGGCGCAACAGAATGAGTACTACTAGAATGCCTAGCAGTATTTTGACCTTTTTGCTGCGTAAAAATGTAGCCTCACGTTTCGTGGTTTGCATCAGCGGAATTTTTTAAAAGCTAAAAATTATTTTTGATCGCACTACCCTTCTCATAGCCTTTAAAAGATGATTTGTATGCGGTTATTTATTTCTTCCTACTTCGATCAAACGAAAATATAGCAGCATTCGGGTTAGTCCGTCCTAAGGCTCCATCGCGGATGATCTCGGCAGCCACTTGACTAAACGTGATGCCATTGCCGCCAAAACCAAGCGCAAAAATAGCGTGTGGTTGTTCCGGCACAGAGCCGATATACGGCAATCCATCTACCGTCTCGGCAAAAGTGCCCGCCCAACTATAATCCACCCGCAAGGGGGCAAGATTGGGAAATAATTCCTCAAAATCGCGGACCAGTTCCCTGGTTTTGCGGGCCAGCAATCCATCACGTCGCGCGGAATTCTGGAATTTTTCGTCGCGGCCACCGACTAGTACGCGTCGGTCTTTAGTAGTGCGCATATAGAGATAAGGCCGTGCCGTCTCCCATATTAGTGCATTTTCGTGCCAAAGCACTTCTGCATCGTAGGGTTCACTGACTAACGCATAAGTAGAGTGCAACTTCGCTACTTCATGCCGCAGATATTGAGCGGATTCATAGCCATTAGCAATTACTAATTTACGCGCCTGTACAGTATGACCAAGGTGCGTCTGCAATACTACTCCGTCCTTTTCATGTTTGATTTTAGTGACTTCGGTTTTATCAAAAACCTGCGCTTTTTGCCCGATGGATGCCTGTAGTAGGCCGTGGGTGAGGGCATAAGCATCCACCTGACCAGCCTGTTGGGAATAGATCGCCGCTGGTGCATCAAAAGGAAAAAGACTTTTGAACGCCGATTTGTCTAATAACTCTACTTGAAAGCCATGTTTTTGCCGAATGGCAAATTCCTGCTCCAGCGATTTTACGTGCCTGCGACGCGAGGCGTAGTAGAGGCTGGGCTTTTTTTCAAAATCGTTGGGAAAGGCGAGTTGTTGGGAAATTTCCCCAATTTTATCAATTGCCTCCGCACAAAGCCAGTAGCTACGCGCCGCCGGCTCCTCCCCGATCATCTGTGCGAGATCATAGAGCGGAGTATCAATTTCGTATTGCAACATGGCCGTGCTGGCGCAGGTGCTGCCCATACCAATATGGCGGCGGTCGAGTAGTACGACGGAAACGCCTGCTTGCGTCAGATACCAGGCCACTAGTGCGCCGGTAATACCTCCACCAATAATAGCGTATTCGGTTTTTAGATTTTCCCGCAGGGAAGGATATTCAAAGGCTAATCCACTTTTGAGTAACCAGTAAGGCGTATCAGTACGTAAGTCCATGTAATTCAGGGTGTTGTCTCCTCGGGCGGGGTATTGTATCCAGCATCCGAATTGACGTCATTTGTTTTTTCTGCTGGTTTTTGCGCAGCAGCGGGTTCATCTTGTTCAACAATGACTTTTTCCAGGAGATTACCTTCTTCTCCATCAGAGACGATTAGCACCGGTTTCTTGGGCTCAAGTAATGGGTCATTTTGTACCATGACCGGAAATTTTGATAAAGAAAGAAAGTAAGTGTCTGCTTTGTAGTAACCCATGGAGGATGACGTTAAGTGTTAAAATTTTTATACCGTATTTATAGTAAAAGTGGAAGGTTTAAACAGATTGATTATCATCTGTTATACAGTTATTCTGTTCAAACACTCTGCTTTTACTATAAAATTCATTTATTGATGTGGGCGTAATAAAAAATGTGGAAACTCACTAATAAAAACCATTTTACACTGCTGTTGCCCACACGGAAACACTGCCGGCCTGCACCGGAAAGTCCGCTGCACCCTGCTCGTCCAGTTGAATTCGATCTGGATGATGGCCCAATTGATCTACAAATACTGCATTGGCGTGACGCGTACCCAGTTGCATTCTTCTGGAGCCACTGTCGCCATTAGTTAGCACTACGGCACAACCGCTGCCTGGCATTTCGTCGTGTCCTGCGCGCGTCCATCCGATGACGTGCTGATCCTCAAAATAATCATTTTGTTCGCCGTACGCTAAGGTCCGGCGGGCTTGCAAAAGGGCAGGCAAAGAGGCTATGGCTTCTAAATAAATTTCATGATCCTGCCCATCGCCGCCCTTGTCGGTATAAGTAGCCCCGTATAGATCAGGATAAAATACGCAGGGCACCCCTTGTTCGCGGAGCAAAATCAGCGCGTAAGCCAGCGGCTTGAACCAAGGTTCCACGGGCGATTCTACTGCCTGCAAAGGCTGTGTATCATGGTTATCGACTAGTGTTACTGCATTCAGGGGAGCCGCCTGCACTAATGTGCCATCAAAAATAGTACGCATATCGAAATAACCACCCGCCTTGGAAGCCTCCCGGAATTTGTAGTGCAGCGGTACATCAAACAAAGACATTCGTCCCTGAGTCACCTCCAGATAACGCTGGATGGGTGCTAGATTCTGGTTCCAATATTCGGCAACGGTGAAAAGAGGCTTGCCAGTCGCCTCCCGCAGATAATCAAGCCATTCATTAAAAAAAATGGGTGTCATGTGCTTCACGGCATCCAACCGAAACGCATCGGCACCAGTCGTTTCTATAAACCACTTGCCCCAGCGTTTTAGTTCTTCGCGCACCTGATCGTTGCGAAACTCAATATCTGCATACATCAGATAATCATAACTTCCCAGTTCATCATCTACCAACGCGCCCCATTCTTCATCATAATCTTGTTGAATAGTAAAAACCCCTACATCCTGAGAATCATAGGCATAATCCACCCCGGTAAAGTGATACCAATGCCACACAAAATCAGAATAGGCATTATTTCGACCGGGAAAAGTAAATTTGGTAAAGCCTTCGATTTCATGGGAATCACTTAGATATTCCCGGCGATTGTCGGGATTGACCTTGCGGACCCAGAATTTTTCTGCTTCGTCAGCACCCGCTTTGTGGTTGAGCACTATATCTGCCATAATACTTAGTCCTGCATTACGAGCAGCTTCGGTCGCCTGCAAATACTCTTCTTTAGTGCCATATTTAGTGCGGACCGAGCCTTTCTGGTCGAATTCTCCCAGGTCGTACAAGTCATAAGCATCGTAGCCAACACTTAGGCCACCGGCACTGGCTTTATAAGCAGGTGGAAGCCAGACGAAATTAATACCCGCGTCTTTTAAATGCTGTGCTTCAGTAGCAACTTGCTTCCATAAAGAACCATCGGCAGGAAGATACCAATGAAAAAACTGAATAATTGTGTCGTTGTGCATTATACTTCTTTCCTGACCTCTGGTGAAAGACTGGCTGCTGAATCGTGCGTTATAATTTCTTTCTTTTCTACAAAAACGGCGTAAGTATTAGGAGCAATTTTATTGCCGTATTTATTAGCGTACACTTTGGTGAATTCTGCTCCGAAATATAAAATAGCAGCAGAATAATACACCCAAAGTACAATCAGCACTACTGCTCCGGCTGCGCCATATACAGATAAAGTAGTAGAGCGACTAAGATAAATATTAATTAACCACTTGCCAATCAGAAATAAAATAGCAGTAAATAAAGACCCAGTTATTACATCGCGCCATTTTACTTTGGCATCGGGTAACACTTTGAAAATCACGGAGAAAAGCAGCATAACACTACCAACATTAATAATGTTGGTAATCAGCCAACTAAGCCAGGCGGCATCCCCAAAACGCTTGTCCAAAAAATTGTAGACAATCGAAACCATAGCACTGAGCGCCAGGGATACCAGTAATAGAAACCCAATGCCCACGATGAGCGAAAAAGATAAAAGCCGATTTTGTATAAATTTCAGCCAGCCTCGTTTAGGCTTAGCTTTCAGGCTCCATATAGAATTAATAGAATCCTGAATTTCCAGAAATACGCCCGTCGCACCAAAAATCAAAGTTCCTACTCCAATGCCGGTGGCCAGCGGGGTGCTACCCGATACATGGGCATTGCGGATCATTTCCTGGAGTTGTAATGCCCCGGCGGTACCCAATAATCCTTCAAACTGGGTGTACAAATAGCCCTCTGCCGCTTCTCTGCCCAAAAAATTGCTGCTGATTGCAATGATAATGATCAGCATGGGGGCCAACGAAAAAAGGGTGTAATAAGATAAGGAAGCACTGAATTTCAGCGCGTTATCAGCACTGAATTCTGTGGCAGCCTGACGAACCAACTGAAAGAAATCAATCAGTTTATGCCAGATGCTCTGAAAAATATTGTCTTTGACGGGAGGCTGCTCCATGATTTACTGATGTGCCAAGGTGGTCAATGATTTATAAGACGGTTCTAATAAAAATTGACGATATGAAGAAAATTTGGTTGTTCAAAACTAATCAACGTAGCTGTGGCCCAACACTCAACAGCTACTAACTAACTAATTACTTCGGCTCAATTAGTTTAGCCTAAAATTGAAGTGCAGGAATGATCATCAACCCAATAACTAATAACCAGTAACTACTTAATAAACAGTAGGCATGGGTTGATGAACATCGCTATTGAGTGCTCCATTCCACCAGCGGCGCAGTTGGAGAGCGACAGCAATTAATATCAAAAGTATACCAGCGTAAGCCGTCAGAATAACCATAGAAAACGGAACCCCAAAAAAAGCCTGGTGCTTCAAAGTGATACCCAATAATGCCCAAATAACCGCGGCTGCATAGGGGATATTGCGCCAGCTATAGACTGCCAGCAAAGCTAACAAAGTAGCTACGGTTATCATAATTTCCGTCCAGATTTTTTCGGAGAGGCCAAAACCATCCCAGTGTCTACTCACTAACCAGGCCGTAATATTGGCCACTGTAGCCACCGAAATCCAGCCTACATAGAGCCCAAACGGAATCTGGAGAAAATTACGATTATCCACTGTATGGGATAACCGTCTGAAAATCAATGTATTAATACGCACCAAAAGGCCCAGCGTAATCAGCATAACTACTACACTAGCGCTGACCAACTCATAGTGCCAGCAAAATAGCCACGCTATATTCAGCACACAAAGCCAGACAAAATTCCAGCCTAGTCTACTAACGGCAGTGTTGCGCTGCTCCGCCCGCTGTGTATTGCGGATGGGCCACAACTGCCAGCCAAGGAATAACAGCAGTGCCAGATAAATGACCCCCCAAATAGAAAATGTAATAGCAGCGGGTGTGAACAGGTTAGGATATTGGTCGGAGAGTTCGCCAGTTGTTTTCCGGTTGAGCGGCATTGCCTCGGCCATAAAATTAACCGCTATCGTCAATAAAAAAAATAACACATTGGCCGCCCGAAGAATATTTAGCTGGCTGCTATATTTTTTAGAATCCTGACTTATATAGTACTGGTTCATGACCGGAAATAATTGTATTAATAGGGAAGGTGGAAAGGTAGAGAAAAATTGGCTCATGCTCCCAAAACGTACCTAACTTTCGGAAAGTTTTTAGCGCGGTATAAATTCATGCTGTTCAAACCCATGCTGTGTCATCTACACCTATATTTTGTTTAAAATCATCTTACAGTCAACGCAGAGTGGTTTTGAACAGCGGTCGAATGTAAATTATTCACCATCAATACCTCAACCTCTCTCAACATTCTCAACCTTTATCCGCCGAAGCCTTTTTAACGCCATAGTTATAGCGAAGGAGGTGCGTAGGGGACTCTCAATTTTTACTATAACTATCATATACCTTCGTATTAAGCTACATTTTTATAGAAAAAAGTGCCGGAACAAGTCTTCTTGTTCCGGCACCGTTACTTTGCGACAACCAAAAATATTTAACTAATTTTTTCGTGCAAGCGTGCAGCATCACGAATACTGTCATGCGACGATTTCAGAGCTGCTTTTTGTTCGGCAATATTCTGACGGATATTATCCGGCAGATGCGCATCGGTTTCCAGTGCTTCCTGATAGGCGCGTTGAGCAGCATCTTCCCCGAATTCACAGGAATCCAGAATAGACTGGCGGTCTTTACCCGTTAAAGTGGCTTTGAAGTCCATCCAGACCCGGAATAATTTGCCGCGCATAGTAGAATCCGTCACTGGCTCGCCGCCTACGGAGCGAATAGTTTGTTGTAGATCGCTTACGTACTTATGGCTTTGATCAGCATATTTGCTGAACACTGCTTTTAAGTCAACATCTACGTTTTCTACATCTTCGATTGCTCTTTCATAACCGAATATACGGTCATAGTTGATACGTACCAGCTCATTGAGGGTGTCAACCAATTCTTCATTGTTTTGCATAGTGTTTGTTTTTTAAGATGATTCTAATGCACAGTTTTTATAAAAAAAACAAGCCAGTGTTACTGACATCGTTTAGACAAGCGCTGGGAAAACATCACCTCAATATGAGGTAAAATGCGTATAAATTTACAGGCGTAAAAGCCGAGCAGAGTGACGTTGCAACTACATAGGTCAAGCTTCGCTATAGGCAAAATTGTCAGCGCGAGGCTCATTGAAAGTATGGCGCAAAAGGGAAATAGCGTGTCGTAGCCGGGTTTTCAGCGTCCCTAGTGGAATGCCGACTATATCTGCTGCTTCTTGTTGGCCATATCCCTGAAAATAGACCAAGTCAATCAAGCGATGGTATTTATCATCCAGCCGCGCTGCTAACTGGTGGATATCCAGGGTATCTATCAGCACAGGTTCCGTATAGTGGCTATAAGAAACGCTACTAATATCTTCCATTCGGGTATATTGCCGGTAATGCGCGGTACGGGTGGCATCAATAGCCGTATTGCGGGCAATATTGAGTAGCCAGGTAAAAAGCCGCCCTTTCGAGGCATCATAGCTATCGCTGCACCGCCATACTTTAACAAAAGTATCTTGCAGCACTTGCTCTGCTAATTGCTGGGAACCAACGATGCGCAGGGCAATGCTAAAAAGGGCTGGCCCATAGGAGTCGTAAAGATCACTGATGATTTTGGAATCTCCTTGTTGCAAACGGGTAATCACTCTATAATCTTCCATGTATCGTGGAAAAAATTTATGTCTTAAATTTATATAAAACAGTACTTCGATACTGGGAAGGAAAATACCGCCGGCGGATTATAACAAGGAGGTTGCTTAAATATGTGTGCCACTATATCACTATCAGCTTTCAAATATTGATGGCCGGATCGGTGGCGGCATCCGGCGGTATATGATCCCCGTGTCCAATAGAGAGTGCCCCTTCTATGCCATCGTCCTGGGTCTTCCCGGTGACCAGCGAAGAGATCATTTTTAGAAACGATACCGTTTTACCGTGTTTGGTATCCCAGTAGAAGCCTTCTTGTGGAGTTACTTTAATCAAACGTAAGCCGGGATCGTCTTTCCCACCCTGAAACCAGACTTTGGCTAAGGGGGTCCAGAGTTCGTCTATTTTGGCGCGGTCATATAGTATTTCCGCTGTACCTGATATAGTCAAATAGGAGTAATCGCCATTATTAGTATAAAGAAGTTGTACACGATTATCATCCTGTATGGCGTGGGCATGATCGCTATCGCTGCCGCTAAAAAACCAGATAGCACCCGCATCGTCCACCTTTTGGGTAGACATTGGGCAAGTGGAGAAAGGAATATGGGAGAGATTGGTGCAAAACATGGTAACTGGCGACGCTTCGGTCAGTTCCTGTAGTTTGCTGATTGCTTCGTTTTGAGCAAGGTTCTTTATGTCACTCATGATATTGTAAAAGTGGAAAGGTGGAGAATGTTTTAGAAAGATTTGATTAGTAGTCTATTATGAATTTCGTCTGTTCAACCTCACTTTGCGTTAACTATATATAAGATATTTTACAGTTTGGTAGTGCGGTATATAAACCCGGAAAAAGGACAGACCGTAAACGGTTGCCCTTTTTCCTGTTTATTTATCAGATGCACATTTCTGCTTAAAAAGTGCTTTTTGTATCGTCGTAATCATTGGCCTGATTGGAATAGTTTTGGCGAGTAGCAGAAGAGTCGCGGTCGGCATCATCTTGATCGTCGTCATCCAACAAATCGAGGGTGTCATCATCATCCATTTCGTCTTCTTCCAACTCATCCTGGTCGTCGTTGTCCGCAGCATTATATTGCGCCGGACGCTGGCCAGAACGTTGGTCCTGACCGGATTGTTGAGTATTGCCCCAGCCGCCTTCATTCGTAGAATTGCGGGTGGTGATGCGGTCGTCATTCGTATCATTAGATTGCCGCATATCGTTTTGGCTATTGCGGTCGTTCTGCTGCTGATTTTGATTGCCGTACTGGTTGGGAGTCGTACTGGATTGACGATTTTCGTCTTTCTGGGAGGACTGATTGTAATTTTCCATGGCGTTCAAATTTTTGTTGAGAATAAGTGGTTAGGGTGTCTTATAGGGGGTAGAATCTCTTGCTAGGCAGTTTGGAAAGAAAGAGCGGAGAATCTATACTCTCCGCTCTTTCTGGTTTCTGGAAAGGACAGTGCCTTACTTGGATTTGCCGGAAGTCTTGGTACCGGTGCTGGTGCGGGACGAATCTTTGTCGTCGTCTTTCTTACCAGTGGTTTTAGCACCAGTAGTTGACTTAGCGCCGGTGGTTGACTTCTTGGTGGTGTCGGAGGCAGAACGTTTTTCGTCCTTTTGATCTTTCTTTTCCATGTTGTGAATGCTTTTAAAAGTGAGTGTTTGTTTTTCCTAATTATAAAAAAATGCGGGCCGCTCGCTCAGAGCAAAACCCGCATTTCAGAACTTGGTATTTTTTCTACATTCTGGGTAAGAGTGTGCATTCTATGCCTTATGTGTTGCACATTTTCTTAAAATGAAACCCAATAAATAGTAGATCAAGTGGAACACCGGAAATCCTGACGAAACCGAATAAGACAATCTCCGTACAAAATGCGGATAAAGAAATGGTATTATGCCAGCAACCAGACTACAAACTCAGAGCCTTCGCCCAATTCGGAATCTACCTGAATGCGTCCGCTATGCAGTTGAATAATATTGAGTGTACTGGCCAGGCCCAGACCCATTCCATTGGGCTTGCGGGAAAAATACGGATCGAACAGTTTCTTGAGGTGTTCGGGCGAGATGCCGGGTCCATTGTCGCGAATAAAAATACGGCAGCCTTCGACAGTCGCACGAATACCGATGGTGAGTACCCCTCGGTTGGCCTCCATTACTTCCACTGCATTGATAATAATATTGAGCAGCGCGATTTTCATTTTTTCGGGATCGGCCAGCACGGGCCGCAGCCCGGACGAATAATCCTTTTCGACGCGAATGCTCTTTAAGGCTATACGATCGGCAGCCAAAGCCAGCGTCTCGTCTAGCAGTACATCAGGTGGATAAAGCCTGGCGTTTAGTTGGCCGGGATTGGCTACTTGCAGCAAATCAGTGAGTAACTGGCCGATGCGCTTGCTATTGCGCTGAATGATCTCGATACAGTCGTGCAATTCCTCATCGTGGTTGTCACCAGCGAGTTGACTGATGGCCAGGTCAATATTGGTCAGTGGATTGCGGATTTCATGGCCCAACATCCGCAGAAACCGGCCGGTAGATGCCAGCTTGTCGGCGATGATCAGGTCTTGTTCTGCTTTCTTGCGGCGGGTGACATCGTGCAAAATAGCCTGATAGAATACTATATCCAGATCGTTTGGCGAGCGGTGACGTGTGCAGGCAATAATGCAATAGCGACTTTCGCCGTCGGCAGCCATGAGTTCTAATTCGAAATCATGGATATTCTCGCCAGCTAGTATTTTGTTGGTAAATAATATCTTTTGGGCTTCCTCTTCAAACAGGTCAATGATGTTTTTGGTTAAAAACTCTGCTTTAGAATAGCCCAATAGCCTGGTGGCGGCATCATTGACATCGGTAAACTGGCCCTCTGCATTGAGCAGACCAATCGCATCCACGGACCCCTCGAACAAGCCCCGATATTTCTCCTCATTTTCTTTCAGCTGCTTGAGTGTCGCCGTATGCTTGATGGCATACCGAATGCTGCGGCTGAGTTTCTCTGGCTCCAGCTCCCCTTTCACCAGATAGTCGGTCCCGCCCAGTGCCAGTGCCTTCATCGCAATGCTGGTATCGCCCCGGCCAGTCAGCAGAATAATGGGCGTACGCACCCGCAGATCCTGGGCAATCTGCAACAGATCGAGGCCAGTAGCCGCTCCCAATATATAATCGAAGAAACAAATATCAAAGTGTTGCTCAGACAGGTGCTGTAGGGCCTGATTGTAACTACTGGCCCAAGTCACCTCAAATTTTTGATCCTTAATGTCATTCAGACAAGATTTGGTCAAAAAGTAATCATCTTCATCATCATCTACTAAGAGTACAGAGATTGTCTTCATAGTGTTTATCTTTGGTAAAAAGTACTCGTTTCCAATATCCATCGGTGGGTATTTTACTGTTTAAAAGGCAGGATGATAGTGAAAACAGCACCAATACCAGTTTCTCCCCTGGCACTAATCAAACCGCCATAATTGTCCACTATTTTTTTACAAATGGCCAGGCCGATGCCCGAACCGCTGTATTCTGATCGCCCATGTAATCGCTGAAAAATGGTGAAGATGCGCTCGGCGTTTTCCTGCTCGAAACCAATGCCATCGTCAGAAAATTCAATGACGCAATAAGCCCGATCTGGTAGCAGCGCGGGGGAAGACAGGCTAAGTCCAGTTATGTGTTGGCAGGTAATCCGAATAACGGGTGGCTGATTAGCCTTCGCAAATTTGAGGGCGTTATTCAGAATGTTCTGAAATAACTGCTGCATCTGGCTGGGGGAAGCTTCGATCACTGGCAGATTATCGGGTACTACAATTTGGGCTTGCACCCGGTCGGTATCCAGATCGTGCAGTACGTCGGTCAGGGTTTGCTGTAGATCGGTTGGCTCAAAGTGCATCTCCCGGCGCGTAGTGCGGGAAAATAAAAGCAGGTCGTCCAATAGCCGTTCCATACGCTTCACGGCTTCTCCCATGCGGGTAATGTACATCTGGCCCTCTTCGCCCAGCAGCGAACGGTACTTCATGCTCAATCGGTCCCCGAAAGATTTGATCTTACGGAGCGGCTCCTGCAAATCGTGCGAAGCCACGTAAGCAAAACTCTCCAACTCCTGATTGGAGCGATCCAGTTGCTGCATCCGCAGTTCTATTTCGCGCTGTTTATGGGCAATTTCGGTCACGTCTTTGAGCAGCAGTACGCCTACTACATTTTCCTGCCCTTTATCGTCGTGAGCATCGGCATAAACTTTGGCTTTGTAGAATTTTCCGTTTACTTCTTTCTGCACTTCATTGCCTGCGCTGCCAAATATTTGCAGGACAGAATCCCCTAAAAAGGAAAAGTCGTTTTTCTCAAAGAGAGAAGGCAGATGACGGCCATTCAATTCTCCCTCTATATTGAGACGCACAAAACGTGGCAAACCTTCAGTGAGAACAATATTGAAATTCCGATCAAAAATGATAATCTCGTGATCGGACAGACTATTAGAGAGGGACTGATAAAGTCGCTTCATACGGCTATCCGTAAACGCCGCTTCTTTTTGACGGGTAATATCGGTCAGCGTGATGGTCAGGCGGCCTTCTACACGGCAGCCGCTGGCCAGCAACCATTTGCCAGCACTACTAACGAAAAAATCTACCGCATCGCTGACCGGGTTGGTCATAGCTGCATCCGCTAAACTGACATTTACTGGACTAGGAAATATCCCGTCCAAAGTCAGCCCATCCAGGGGAATACGCCCCAAAAGGTTGCAGGCACTGGCATTTGCTAACTGGCACGTCCAATCGGAAGGTATTTCAGAGCTTCCATTAACTGATTCAAATATTAGCAGGCCAACGGGGGACCAGTCAAAAATGTGTAGTCTTTTATCTTCCATGCCGACAATAGGTAAATTGGAAGTAGATTAAAAAAATGAGAGAATTAAAAAAATATAAAAAATTGATTACTCACTCCACCCTTGCATATCAAGTAGTGGAGCGAGTAGCCAAACTATCTTATTACTCAATATTATAATTCTTCAATTTATTATATAAGGTTTTCCGGTCTATGCCGAGCATCTGTGCGGCTTTGCTTTTATTAAAGCGCGCTTCCTGCAACACCTGCATAATCATGTCATATTCCGCACTGCTGGCCACAGCCTTCAAGTCAGTTTTATCTGGTATTGGCAGGCGACTGGCCACGGCTACTGTCGGTGCCGCCGATGATGGCACCGCTGTCGAAGTCGAGACGACGGGCGGCGTAATCATAATGGGCTGATGAGAATGTTCAAACTTTGGCTCTGTACCATCGTCCATCTCCAATCGCGAATAATAGGCAATCTCAAAAGGCAGGATTTTGCTTCCACCCACGCGCCATCGGTGAGCAGCGTGGCCCGCTTGATCACGTTTTTCAGCTCGCGCACATTCCCGTACCAGGGGTATTGCATAAAAATCTGCACCACGTCGTCGGAGAAGCCCTGAATCTGCTTGCCCAAGTCGCGCGCGGTATCTTGCAAAAAGCGGGTCGCGAAGAGCATAATGTCGTCGCGGCGTTCGCGAAGCGGCGGCAATTCGAGGGTAAATTCGTTGAAGCGATGATATAAGTCTTCCCGAAATTTTCCCTTGCGACAGGCTTGCCACAGGCGTTCATTGCTGGCCACGAGGATGCGCACGTCGAGTGGTATTTCTTTGGCACTTCCAATGCGTTTTAGTCGGCGTTCCTGCACGACGCGTAAGAGGGCTACCTGCACGTCGTAGGGCAAATTTGTCACCTCATCGAGAAACAACGTACCGCCGTTGGCCAATTCAAAATGCCCGATCTTAACGTTCAAAGCACCCGTGAATGCCCCTTTTTCGTGCCCAAACAGTTCACTATTAGCCAAATCCTTGGAAATAGCCCCGCAGTCCATCGCCACGAAAGGCTGATTATGACGAGGGCTGCGATCATGGATCATCCGGGCGATGGACTCTTTACCCGCGCCACTTTCGCCATAAATAATAACACTGTAGTTGGTGGGTGCCACCAGGTCTATTTGTTTATAGAGTGCCTGGGCTTGCAAGCTATCGCCGACGACATAGCCACTTGGCTGGCTGTTGGAGAATGAACTGTTGATTTTGAGCTTACCCGGCTGATGGCTTTCTTCTGGCGTACTGACGCTGACGGCGGATAAAGGAGCCGCTAATGCTCGCTGAATGCTGAGCAAAATTTCATCTGGCACAATGGGTTTGGAAATGTAATCGAAAGCACCCTGTTTCATCACATTGACGGCCATGCGGATATCCGAATAGCCAGTCATTACCAGTACTGGAGTGTGGGGCAGTTTTTCCCGAAGTTGTTGCAATACCTCGCTCCCCTCCATGTCGCCCAGGCGAAAATCGGTCAGAATAAGATCGGGTCTTTCGGTATCCGCCAAGCTAATGCCGCTCTGGCCGCTATTGGCGGTTACGACGGTATAGCCTTTGCGGGAAAGAAAGCGATTGAGCAGGGTACAAATATCAAGATCGTCGTCAATTATAAGAATTTTTTCCATAATAATGGAGTGGCAGCCGCCGTGGGATATTAGATGATGTTGAGGGTTGAAGGAGAAAAGGGACGATTACGTTTTACAAACTGTGGAGATTTGCAAAATGTAATTAAGTATCAGGACATTAGAAATTAGATGATGGACCAAAGCATTGAATATCAAGTCTATTATCTATTGTCAAATAATTTTTGTCCTTTTAACTAGTTTTGAAGAAATAATTTTTTGTTAGAAATTTGATTTACAGCGATTTACGCATTTTCGCAACTGGTATATTCATTGCATCCCGGTATTTAGCCACCGTGCGGCGTGCCACGTGGTAGCCTTTTTCCAATAGTTTGTCAGCCATTTCCTGATCGGTGATCGGGTTGTGCTTGTCTTCCAGCCCAATGAGTTCGCTGATGATGTCACTGATTTCTTTATTCGTGACCATTTCGCCATCCGTTTTGGCCAGGCCGCCATTGAACAGCTCTTTTAAATGGACAATCCCAAAGGGGGCAAGGGCATATTTCATGCTGGTGACCCGCGAAATGGTCGAGATGTCGAGGCCAGTCTGCTCGGCTACATCTTTCAGGATCATCGGACGGAGGTTTTTTTCATCGCCGGTACGAAAATAATCGCGTTGCAGGGTAACGATGGCCTGCATGGATTTGAGCATGGATTGTTCGCGCTGACGCACCATTTCGACAAACCAGATCGCAGAATCCACCTTGGAACGCAGGTATTGCAGGGCTGCCTTATCGCGTTTTCCTGATTTATCGCGTTGCATGGATTCCAGCATATCCACCATGTCGCCGCTGATGCGCAGGCTGGCACTGTTTCCGTTGGCCAAAAAAACCTGCATTTGACCATCGTCCATTTTTTCGACGATAAATTCGGGGATAATATTTTGGTTCTTGACGAGTTCGGCGGTATTGCTCCCTACGGGTCGCGGATTGAGCTTGGCGATCAGCGACGTAGCGCACTTCATCTCGTCGGTGGTCACGCCCAGTACATTGATCAGTTTGTCGTAGTTGCGATTAGCCAGGTCATTGAGGTGTTTTTTGACGATGGTATGGGCCAGATCAATGCAGGCTACATTATGCTGTTTGGCTTCCAGCTGGAGGAGCAGGCACTCCCGCAGGTCACGGGCACCGACTCCCACCGGTTCGAGGTCTTGTACAATTTCGAGGGCCGCTTCCAGATCGGCGGTTTCGATAAAAAGGCCGTGGGCAAACGAGAGATTGTCCGCTACATCATCCAGATCAAGGCGCAAGTAACCGTCGTCGTCCAGGCTATCTACCAGATAACTGGCTAGCAGCCGTTCCCGATCACTGAGCGGCATCATCACCAGTTGCTCTTTCAGATGTTCGCGAAAATCGGCTCCCTGCACCAGCGTCGGGCTGAATGGTGCGTCGTCGGTGTTACGCAGATCGCTGGTAGTCTTATATTCGGGTAAGTCATCGTCTTGATGATACTGTTCGAGCAAGTCAAAACGGTCATACTCTTCCGTTTCATTATCGCTTTCGGCCTCTCCATCGGGAGCGGGCACTTCCGCGTCTGGCAAAGTAGAATCAAGGTCTGCTGCGGTAGCTTCGGCTTCCAGGGCTGGATTTTCTTCCAGTTCATCCTTGATTTTTTGTTCCAGTTCCAAAGTATTGAGCTGGAGAAAATTCAGAAGTTGTATCTGTTGAGGAGATAATTTTAGCAGTTGCTTCTGACCTTGTTGCTGGCTTTGCCTTATCATGTGCTTCTGATTACCGAAGTGTGGAATGTCTTACCCGCATAAAAAACAATGCCAGCTTAAAACGGATTAGTCGCGAGTAATATTCCCCAAAATGGGGCGATTGCCGAAAACAAAATAGGGGCGTACTTTTGCCGCTGCTAAAGCCTGTTTTGAATTCATCCGAAAGCCTATGCGCAAAGAGACGCTGAAATATCTGTATTGGATACTGGCAGGCACCGTGAGTGTGCTGTTTGCAGTAGGGCTGGCAGCGTTTCACAACTTGCAGCAAGCCCAGGGCTATGGCAAATTAGTGACGCACACTACGCAGGTGCTCCTGAAGACGGAAGAAACACTCTTGGTACTCAAGGATGCCGAGACCGGGGTGCGGGGTTACTTATTGACGCACGATTATGACTTCCTAGATCCCTATTATAGTTCCCTTAAAAAGATAGAACCAGCTATCTATGCCCTGGATACTTTAACCAGGGATAATCCCAAACAACGAGCACCGATCCAGGCCTTACATGACTTGACCAACGAGCGCTTCAAAATCATGAACCGCCTGATGAGTATTTCACGGAATACGCTGGATCACGATACGCTGTATAGTACCTTGCTGGAAGGAAAAGAGGTGATGGATAGCATTCTGGCGGCGGCGGGGAAGATCCAAAACGAGGAACAACGCCTGCTGGAAAGGCGCGAAAAAATAGAGAGTGAACTGTCGGCACTGACCCCTTTTTGGCTTGGATTGATCTCTTTGCTGTCAGTACTGCTGTTTTCGATCAGCTTCTTCGCGGTTATTCAAGAACTGCGCAAGCGTTGGCGCTACGAAAATCAGTTGGAACAGGCGGTAGATGACTTGCGAAAATCAAACGAAGAGCTGGAAAACTTTGTGTACGTCGCTTCCCACCATTTTCAGGAGCCGTTGCGTAAAATGCAAACTTTTACCGACCGATTGACGAGTAAATACCGATCTGCATTGCCGGATGATGCCGCTTTTTTATTGACCCGCATCAATGATGCTGCGGCGCGTATGCAGCAGTTACTGGATGATTTACTGGTCTATCTGCATATTGGACGTGAGCACCAGCCCAGCGAATTTCAACTGATAAATCTGCCCGCTTTGCTGCGTACATTCGTGGCAGCAAAAGCGGAAGCGATAGAAACAGTCGGCGCCGAAGTAACCGTGGAAGCCGATACGTTGCCCGATATAGCTGGCAGCACTACACAACTCTATACGCTATTAGAGCAGCTGCTGGATAACAGCCTTAAATTTGTCCAGCAAAATAATAGGCCAGTAGTTAAAATTCGTACATTTGTCACCGACGGCAGGAATATCTCCAATATTTCCAGGGAAGACGCAGAGAGAAAATTCTGTGGAATCGAATTTTCAGACAATGGAATCGGTTTCGATGTTAGTTATGAAGATAAAATATTTCAATTGTTCCAACGCTTACATCATCTGCACGAATATCCCGGTACTGGCATTGGATTGACGATCTGTCGCAAGGTGGTAGCTAATCATCGTGGCTATATGCAGGTGAAAAGCCAACTCGCTATAGGAACGACTTTCTTCGTTTATCTACCCTTATCTGCCTGAATATAACAACATTATGAAACTGAATAAACCGCGTAATGTGTTAATATTAATGGCTGACGACGATGCCGATGATCGTTATTTGACGAAAGTTGCTTTTGAGGAAAGTGCCGTGAAATGCGATATTTATTTCGTAGAAGATGGAGATGAGGTATTCGATTTCCTGTATAGCCGGGGGAAGTTTGCCAATCATCAGGAAGTATTGCCTGGTCTGATCATGCTGGATTTGAATATGCCCAAAAAAGATGGACGGCAAGTACTGACTGAAATCAAAAAAGCCCCTTCTCTGAAACATATTCCTGTCATTATTTTCACCACCTCCAAGTCGCCGGAAGATGTCCGCCAGGTCTATCGCATGGGGGCCAGTTCGTTCATTACCAAGCCAACTTCTTTTGAAGATCTGCTGGAGGTAGCCCGCAGTATTGGGACCTACTGGGTAGATACTGCTACGCTGGTCTGAGAGACTTCATCCTTACATACAACTCAAATTCCATACGCTCATGTTGCACAAGGTGCTGATTATTAGCTGCTTGTTCATTTTTCTGGGTGGTTCGGCGGCCATCGCACAAGATTTTCGGGTACAAGTGGCCGCTTACGCCGACTCTATGCCCCCGTCATATTTCAAAGAGCGCGGCCTGGATCGGGTGATGGTGAGTACCGACCAGATGTCCCTCTATCGCTATTTTATTGGCACTTATCGCACGCGGGAGCAAGCCGAAGCGGCGTTGGAAATCGTCATCGCCAAAGGATTTCCCAATGCTACGATCATTGACTTGGAGGAGCAACGGGCACTTGGCGGAGCTACCTGTCCCTACAACCGACCGAACCGACCGATTTTTGTACAAGACCCCGAACAAGAGAACAAGGTGCGTTATCTCTACTTCGAGTTCGGCAGTTTCGAGCTTTCCGCCGATGCGCAAATCGAGGTGGATCTGATGGTGAAAGCCTTAAAAGCCAATCCCAAATTTTCCCTCAAAATCATCGGCCAGACGGATGGCGTCGGCACCCCGGAAGCCAATATGGAACTGGCCACCAACCGGGCGCGGGCGGTACGCAACTACATGATTAATCATAATATCCGCACCGACCGCATTACTATCAAGGTATTTGGCGAAGCCGAAGCTGAGCTGCCCAATAAGGACGAAAAAGGGGAAGATTTGCCGGAAAATCGCAAATGGAACCGGCGGGTTATTCTGGCCTTGATTGATCCGGCAGAGCAGCAAAACTAGCAGGAGGCAAAAGTGGCACCTTGGCTACCTTAGTACGTTTATTTTGAGTATCTGAAGATTTGAGTATTCGATCAAATACCTGATTGTTAAGTGTTTTGATCAAACGTGAATTCGGAGTTTTCATCTATTCTTTCCCCAAAGAGGGTTGTCATTCCGTAACAAAGTGAAGGAAACTACACAAGCCAGATTCCAGAGAGATTTCTAAGGGTCTGGCTTGTGTAGGTGTCTCCATTTTATTCCGACATGACAATCAATTTTTAATTGATAATCAAAGAGTTAATCTCCGAACTCACGCTAATCAAATACTCCAATACTCGCATCCTTAAAGAACCTCGATTACAGTGTACTCAGTTTTTATACACCCTTCCACCTTTCATCACGAACGTTACCTTTTCCATGGCCCGAATATCGTCGAGTGGATTGCCTTCCACGGCAACGATGTCGGCAAATTTACCAGGCACGAGGCTGCCGATCTGATCGGACATGCGTAACAGCGTAGCCGCATCCAGCGTAGCGGCGCGCAGAATAGCGGCGGGTGGCATACCCGCGTCGGCCATACGGCCAAATTCCAGGTTATTTCGCCCGTGCGGATACACGCCCGCATCCGTCCCGAAGGCAATTTTCACGCCTTTGGCATACGCCCGACGCAGGGTAGCCTGGATTTTAGGGCCAATATCCAGTGCTTTCACGCGCACCACTTCCGGGAAAAAGCCTCTGGCAAATTGCGCGCTATCCGACACCGCCCAGCCCGCCGTCAGCGTGGGGACATACCAGGTGCCGTGCTGCTTCATCAAGTCCATCGTACTATCGCTCATAAATGTCCCGTGTTCGATGCTGACCACGCCAGCGATCACTGCCCGGCGGATGCCTTCGTCGCCGTGGGCATGAGCCGCCACCTCCAGCCCCAGGTCGCGGGCGGTACTGACGATCATATTGAGTTCGTCCTGCGCATAATGCGGCAATCGCCCATCACGCGCCAGGCTGAGCACCCCGCCCGTCGCGCAGACTTTGATGCAATCGGCCCCGCGTTTTGCCTGGTTCCGCACCGCTGCCCGACACTCGTCTGGCCCATCGGCAATACCCAGCTCCGGGCCCGGCGGATCGAAGAGGTCCCATTTGGCTCCTGTGGTCACATCGCCATGTCCGCCCGTAATGCTCAACGCCCTGCCCGCCGTCAGGATGCGTGGGCCAATGGTCAGGCCGCTGTTGACGGCATTGCGCAGGGAAATATTGACTCCCTGGCCGCCCAAGTCGCGCACGGTGGTGAAGCCTGCCAGCAGCGTCCGTTGCGCGTACACCGCCGACCGAAAGGCTACATCGGCTTCATTAAAGATGTATTTTTCGGTGTAGGAATTACGGTTTTGTTCCCATTCCAGGTGAACGTGGCAATCAATCAGGCCCGGCAGCACCGTTTTGTTTTTTAAATCAATTTCTTCCGCGCCAGTGGGCGGCGTGGTGTAGCCCGGTTCGATGCGCACAATTTTATCGCCTTCCACTATGATCGTCACCGCCGTTTGCATTTTGTCGTTTTGCATGGTGAGCAGCCGCCCACAGTGGAGATAGGTGGTTTGGGCCGATAGGTTTGCAGCGATGGCGTGGAGGAAGAAGAAGAGTAGAATTTTTTTCATGGATGGTTAATAGTTTCGCTACGGCGAAAGTAGAGCCATCTGATCGAAATACGGGGCAGAAATTTGGATGGGCATTAGTGGAACGATGATAAAAAACTATCGAAGTTTTTTGTGAATTTATTAATTTTTTATTGTTGGCCACATGAGGGCAATTCTACAGGGCGCACAAGTTTTCTGTAAACAAAAGGATCGGTTTTCTTAGACGAAGCAGCGTTTGCTTGGGAATGCCACTCTCCCGTTTAATTCTCCCTCTTACATATAATTCTTCCTATGCATTCTCCTCTACACTTAGCGATCCTAGTAAGTCTACTAACACTATCTATAGCCTCTCCACTCCAAGCCCAGGACCAGCACGATTATACTTGGCTGCTCGGTTACCCCCCTAATCTTCCATCGCTTTTTGGAGGAGGAGACTGGCTTGATTTTAATGAGGGCAATCCTATAGTTACCTATTTTGAGACTCCTCTTGATCTATGGGTACCCTGCATCACTTCCGATCAAAACGGGGCATTACAGTTTTATAGTAATGGTTGCCAGATCATGAATCATCAGCATGAACCCATGGAAAATGGCGGAACAGATTAACTCCGGTCCCGTCCATGATTATTACTGTAACGAGAATAATGTTGGTTATCCGGCGGGGAATAGCCTGATGACTTTACCTTTTCCCGGGCATCCCAACCAATATTATTTCTTTCACATGCGCCAGTATGATGCTGATGTTAATCATTATTTATGGGATCTGCTCTGGTCTAGGGTGGATATGCAGGCCAATAATGGCCTGGGGAAGGTGATCGAGACGAATCAACCTTTATTACAGGACACGCTGATGCCAAGCATCAGTGCGGTGCGCCACGCCAACGGGCGTGATTGGTGGATCATGGCAGCCGAACAATTCAATGATGATAGCTACTGCTTCTTGCTGGATACGGCTGGTATTCAATCAGCCCCAAATATTCGGCGAGCCAGTTGGATTGGGTACAGATCAATATCCAAACGTACATTGCTTTTCCCCAGATGGCCGCAAGATGGCCCGTAGCGGTCACGGCACGCCCGCGCTTTTCGCCTGTATGACTTTGATCGCTGCACGGGTACTTTGTCTAATCCAGTAACCATTCATATTCCCGAAGATGAGGCTTATGTCAGCTGGCCCTGCTTTTCGCCCAATTCCCGTTACCTCTACCTAACCAATCAGGTGTCCAGATTATATCAATACGACACCTGGGCCGCCGATGTGAATGCCTCCGTGCAACTGGTCGGCGAGTATGATGGCTTCATCGCCGACTATAATCTCCCGACTACCCTATACAGCATGACGCTCGGCCCAGATCAGCGCATTTATATGCTGGCTAACAATGGCACACGCTATATGCACGTCATTCATCACCCCGATGAGCCGGGACTGGCCTGCGATTTCCGGCAACACGATTTTCAGATGCCAGCGCTCTCTTTGTTCTTTTTGCCGAATATGCCCTTTTATCGTTTGTACCAAGAGCCGGGTAGCCCCTGTGATACATTAGGGGTGAAGCCACCCATCGTGGCGCAGTGGCGCAGTGAGCGTAATACTGCTACTGGCCTGCTGGCAATGGCCTTCACCGATATTTCTTATTTCCAGCCCAGCAGTTGGCACTGGATTTTTGGCGATGGAGAGAGTAGTTCGTTGCCTTCGCCCCTGCATACTTTTTCGACACCGGGCGAATATGATGTGTGTCTGGAAGTCTGCAATGACGCGGGCTTATGCGACACACTCTGCCGTACCATCAGCGTTCGGGATACACTCACTTCGCTACCCGTGCTGACAGAGACTGCTCCGCCCATCGCCGTGTGGCCCAATCCCGCCAATACCCGTTTGTGGGTAGCGCATCCAAACGAAAGTAATAGTGAGTTCAGAATGTTCGATTTGGATGGCAAACTCGTAGTGCAACAAGCATTGCCTGACAACAGCGGCATCGGAGAAACGTCGGTTGCGCATTTGCCAAAAGGGCTTTATTTCTGGCAGCTTTGCGAAGCTGGACAACCCATAAAAAGTGGGAAAGTGATCGTGCAGCGGTAAATAATAGCCGCTGGTTCTCAATCCGCCACCCGTACCACCATAATTCCCGATTGTCCCCGTTGCTTGGCCATATATTGCGGCAGCGGTTCGGCGGAAATAACGACGCGTTTTTGCAGCGAAGAGGCGTGTAATAAATAAATGCGGCCGTTTTTGCGAATAGCAAAACCCTGGTGTGCGATGTCGAGATCGGGTTTGACGGAGGTGAGCAGAATAAGATCGCCCTCCTGGATCTGGCTTTCGATCTGGGCCACCTTAGATTTAGGAATGTATGACCAGGCATGGCGATTGATGCGGGCTTCGGCAGCCAGCAAGGCGCGCTGGGTAGCTGGGTCCTGGACGTGGGGATATTTTTGCGGGCGGGCACTGATGTACCCAATTTTCTTGCGGTAAGGCATACCACCCAGGTCGGCAGTCACATCGCGGAGATAACCAAGCCCCTGGCCTTGCAATATCCAGCCGGAAAAGTAATGAATGCGCGAGCCATAGCCGCTCACCGTGCCACCCCAGTAGCGAAGTTGCTGTAAATGACGCTGATACTCCTGGAAATCCCCTTGTCCGGTCAGAGCCACCGCCAGACTGCTCTCAATAAAAGTCCAGCAATCGAGTTGGCGGAGATTCACGATGAGTTCCTCCGGGCCGGTTTTCTCCAAGGTACCAGTGACATAAGGTACGCCTAAACAGGACTTTGCGACGAGCAGGGCTTGCGCCGACTTCCCAGCGACGGAACTCGCCACTTTCTGTTTTTCAGCAAAAATAACGGCATCCTGCTGCTCATAAAAAGAAGGAGCGGGCGGAGAGGGCTGCTCCTGACTGAAATTGGGCAAAAACAACGAAAGACCGCAGAGAAAAATGTACAGTAGGCGCATAGCTACTTTTTGGGCGAAGTTACAGAGCAGTTGTTATTTTCCATACAGCCAAAAAACGTCCGCCCGGCTTTTGCAAGTCGGGCGGACGCCAATTCATCAAATTTTTCAGACGACTACTGCCTATTTTCCTTTTCCACCACCCGTGGGTGGTGGAAAAGGAGGCGTGGGTTTAGTCCCAGGGGTAGGCGTAGCAGGTGTACCGGGCGTGAGCGGAGTCATGGTGCCACTTTTAGCAGCTTCCATTAATTCGGTCCCCGTTTGGTTAGTGGGGTCCATTTCGAGCAGCATGGTAGCATTCGTTCGCGTACTATCTGCGTTGCCCTGCAGGAAGAAATAGTAGGTCAGATACTCTTGGGCAGAGATTAAGTCCTTCTTGTTTTTTTCTTTATCTACCGAAGCGATGGTCACATATCGCTCAAAATAAGGCTTGGCACGACCAAATTGAGCAGCCATTTCCGGGTGCGCTTGTACGTCTGGTTCCAGCTTGGTAGCCGCTTTAGCCGACCATAACCAGCCAATACCGGCAGTTGGCACTAATTGCGTGATGCGCAGGAAAGTGGCCTCTGCTTTTTGGTAACGCATGGTGTCGTCTTTGCAGTAGTACTGCGCCAGTCCCAATTTGTACAGATCGGTGGGTTCTGGTTTGGCCACCGAATCCAGGTACATCTGGTAGGAGGTAGCAGCATTGCAGTTGTCTTTCTTGGCATAGTACAACTCTCCGGCTTCCTTGTAAAGCGACCAGGCAGAGGAGTCTATGGCAATGGCTTTTTTGAAATTGTCTATTGCTGCCAAGGTATCTCCCTTACTTTTCACTTGTAAGCGGCCTAAGTACTGGTAGTCGGTAGGCAGTATTTTATCGGGGGTCACTTTCGCAAAATAGTCGGTCATGATGCCCAGACCTTTTGGATAGTCGCCCGTTTCGTAGTAGCTATAACCCAACAACCGACGCAGGTAATTCTTAGAGCCGTCCTTCTGGATGATCTTTTCCACCAAGGTAATACTGGCCGGATAATCTTTCGTAATGAACAGAGAGTTAGCCAGTTGCATTTCATCTTCCACCGTCGCATCATCGCCATTGGTAACGAGGTCTTTATAGGCGGTGGTAGCTTTATCGTACTTCCGACCATAATAGTAGTACTCGGCTTTGGCACGCAAAGCGGGCGTGTAGCGGGGCGAAATGGCAATCGTCCGATCCAGATAATCCAGGTATTTGTCGTTAAGTTTAGCTGCCTTGTACACTTTGGCCAGCATAAATTTGGCCAATGGATTCTTGGGTTCCAGGGCTTCCGCGAGTTCATACTGTTGCGCAGCCAGACCACCATTGGGCATTTCCTTGTAGGTATAGCCCAAAGTCATCAGGTTGGTAAAGTCTTTGGAATTCGCTTCGTAGGCCGTTTTAAGGAACTCTTCGGCACGCACGAAATTGGGCTTTACGCCCGGCGGAGCATACAAATAGGATTCACCGATTTGGCGCAGCACATTGGCGTCCTTTTTACCCGCCTTAGCGGCTCTTTTGAATTGCATATCTGCTTCTGCCGCATTATTCAGCAGGAGCAAATTGCGACCAAGGGCCACAAAAGCCAAAGGGCCATCCTGTTTGGCCTGAAAAGCCGCATCGAAAGCAGTTTTTGCTTTGTCCTTGTCTCCTTTGGCGAGATATGCGCTGCCCAAGGTCAGGAAAGCAGTTTGGTCCGCAGGGTTGGCTTTGGAAAGGGCAGTGTAAATAGTGATGGCTTTATCCCAATTCTCCGTTTGCATGGCTGCCAGCCCATCGGCCTGGGTTTGGGCAGCCGCGAACTGGGCATACAAAACAGCCACTAAGAGCATGGCTTTTTTCAGGAAAGTTGTCATTGTTCGGAAAAAGTTGATGTGAATACTGCTTGCGAAAAGTTTTCTTTTGGTGGGCCAAGATTCTATAATTTAGACGGAGAATTATAGAAAAGTACCTACCGCAAGGGACAAAAAAAGGCGCAATAACTGCTTTTTAATGGAAGATTAACTAAATAAGCAAAAATGCAAAATTGTAAAAAGCAAAAAGAGAGAAGCGGCATTCCGAGTTTTCATCAAAAATAAATGATAACCAACGAGTTATGATAAATCCAGTGTCAATTAGTAATTAGCCACGAAACATAGCTTATTGCCGACTGGTTTTGACTAAGCGGGGCGGAATCTGCGCTGGCAAAAGCCCGTCTTTCAGCACAATACGTTGTCCATCGCTACCCGCCAGATAGGAAGAGAAACCCAGTCCCAAGCCCTGCCGCGCCTGCGCATTGATGGCGTATACCGTACGTTTGAACGGATAATCGCCCGTAGCCAAGTAGGCCTGATAAGGTCCAAAGCCCTCTTTACCGACGGCTTTGGCCACATCCACGAGTCGAATTTCGTGGCGAAATTTCTGCACG
Organism: Saprospiraceae bacterium; assembly: GCA_965249785.1. Lineage (GTDB taxonomy): Bacteria > Bacteroidota > Bacteroidia > Chitinophagales > Saprospiraceae > M3007. The sequence goes on from CBDFMU010000017.1 coordinate 59,552, forward strand.
CCTTTATCATCGGTATCCGATATCCAGTTCGCTCCAATGATGCCAATAGCGTTGGGATGGTTGGCTACATAATTGATTACTTCGGCATTAGTATTCAGCGCTGAGGCATTGGCTGGCAGATCGGCCACCATACCGATAGAATCTTTGGCGTAGCGCACCGTACCCGACGAAGGACTGTCAAATACCAGCACCACTTTACCCAGTTTGGAGGCTGGATTTATTTTATTCCAGTCCTGAGCTTTGCCGCTGATCAGATCGCGCAATTGTTCCGTCGTCAGCACCGTATCGCGATTGCTGGGATGCAAGATAAAGGCCAGCGCATCGTGGGCAATGGGGATGGTTTTTGGTTCAAAACCGCGTTTTTGGAAACGTTCCAATTCTTCACTATTCAGCTTGCGGGTGATAACGATGAACTGCACCGAATCGCGCAGCAGGGCCGCAACTGCCTCTCCCTCAGAGGTATAGGTCGGCACAATATGGGCCTGGCGATAAATCGAATCGAATACATCAATAGACGTTTCAATAATGGGTCGGTATCCTTCATCTACTAAAATGCGCAGGGTGCCGGTCGTAGGCGTATCTAGCACCTTGCCGTTTTTATCCTTGTTTTGGCAGGAGACCAGCGCACATAGGACGAAGATGGAAAAAAATTTATGCAAATTGCTCATATTAAATGGATGTGGCTAAGGTGTGAAAATGTGGCCAAAGTACGCTAGTTGGCTACCTATCAACACAATGCCTGAAAATGCAGCATTGTTTTTTACGCAAAAAATCATGCCTGCCCTAAAAGTAATCCTGATAGATGCGCCAGCCGCGATAGCTGCCATATATGAGCAGCATGCTGGCAAAAATGTTGCGAAATTCTACCGGAACGTTCGGTAAGGCATCGGCGGAGACGAGCAAATACGTGCCGAAGCAAAAGTAAAAAACGGTCATGGTAATGCCGATAATGAGCATTGGATTGCGAAAATGACGGCGATTGCGAATACGTTCGTCGGAAGACATGAGTGGAGGTATTTATTTTAGGATGCCAAATTCGGGAAAATTGGTGGATTGGCGGGCAAGTTTTGACAAAAAACAGACAGAAATAAAAAAGGCCGTCTTCCCGGTAAACGGGGAAAACGGCCTTCTCTTAATTGGTCAAATACCGGGACGATTAGAACTTATCCCAGAACAATTTGGTCTCCACTACGTCACCACCGATGGAACTAGCGCCCCGGGCGTAGTTGTCGGCATTAAGCGTTTGCTCCTGCACTGGATAGGTCAAACGAAGCGGGAAGCCACTGTTTGGATCCGAAGGAGCTGGTAGCTGTGGATTGTCCAGACGACGGAGTTCCACCCAGGCATCAAAGCCACGGTTGTAGAGGGCCAGCCATTTTTGCAGCCCAATTTTGGCTTTATAATCGCCGGGAGCCGTCGCGTAAGCCACATCTGGCTGAGCCAGGTAAGTGTCTGCCTCGGTCATAGAACCACCCCAGTATTCGATAGAAGCGGTAACAGCGTTGTTATAATGCTCGGTGGCCGTACCACCTACGCTCATCCCGCGTTCTACCGCTTCTGCTCGCAAAAACTCTACTTCGGAGTAATCTATTAGCAGTGCTTCAAAATCGGGAGCCGTAATTCTCGTACTAGGCTTGGAATACTCCGAATAGCCGTTGCCTTCACCAGGAATACCACCACTATAACCACTAACATTATCCAGGGTAAAGTAGTCATCTGTCCTTGGATCGTTGAGGTACAACATGGTATCTACAATAGTATGAGTAGCTACAAAGTCTTTCCGACCACTTTGCACAAGATCTACCCAGATCGGGTTGGTATTAGGCGGGGAAGACAGGTAATGGAAGGCTACGTTTTCTGCATTAGAAGAAATAGCATTTGGCGACGCAGCTTCCACGATGGTCTTTGCTTTTGCAGGATTTACATCGGCAATAATCATCCCCAGTCTCAATTTCAGGGAATTACCGAAGGTTTTCCAACCGGACATATCACCACCATAAAATAGGTCGCTGGATGCGAAACCATCGCTATTGAGATCAATATCAGCCAAGGCTTTGTCGAGACGCACAAACAAGTCGTCATAGATGGCGGCCGCATCATCATATTTTGGAAACACATTATCGCTATTTAGTGCATCACTATAAGGTACATTACCGAAAGTGTTGACCAATACCGAATATGTGTACACGTTCAAAATTTCTATGCAGGCATTCTGGTTTTTTTTCTGAGCTGCAGAGACGAAAGCAGCATCCTGACCAGGGATCAGTTTTTGCGCCTCGTTTAGGTTTTTCAGCACACCAGTATAGAGCGTATTCCAGAAGTTCTGCGGAATGTTGCGCGTAGTCAGATCGTAATTTGCCTCATCAAAATAGGTAGTTTCGGTCCAGTATTGCGAAATCAGGCGGAAAATGTTCTGATTCACGTTGGAACTGGTGATCTCATCTACCAAAGACTTCTGGCTGGCGACGAACAGGGCCGCAGGCGGAACAACTGGCGGTTTTTTAGTATCCACATTTGTGTCGCCAAAATCATCCTGACAGGCGGCAAACAGCGTGGTAACGAATAATATCATTAATACCTTTTTCATGCTTGCAGTTTGTTTTAGAATTTCAAATTGAGGTTAACACCGACAGTGCGAACGGTTGGATAAGCACCAGATTGATAGCCTTGTACGTTGCCGGAGCTCAGACCATCTTCTGGATCAGCATAAGGCAGGTTTTTGTGGATGATCCACAGGTTGCGTCCATACAAACCTAATGAAAGACCTTTCACATATTTGCCGTCGGCCATCCATTTGCTCGGAAAATCAAAAGTAAGGTTAATTTCGCGCAGTTTGACGTAGCTGGCATCATACACAAAAGCAGCAGCTGGGTTGCGGCGATAGCCATATAAACCGAAATTGACCGCGCTTACCCGTTTTGCATTTGTGGAACCATCCGCTAATACACCGGGGACGATTACGCCACCACCATCACCAATGGCACTACGTAACGGATTACCCTTATCATTGTTGCCGGCAGTTTCCGGGTAGAGACCAGTCGCCAAACCGTAGTACAGATCGAGCGAAAACACATCACCACCTTGCTGTACGTCCACTAGGAAGCCCAAAGAAAGGTTTTTGTAGCGTAGAGTATTCGTCACCCCACCCGTCCAGTCGGCATTCACGTTGCCGATGATCTCATCGGAAGTAGCACTTTGCTGGTAGTAACCAGTAGCGGCCACCACTTTCTGACCATTTAGGTACACGAAGTTGTTGCCCTTGATGGTACCATAAGGTTCTCCGACCGAGGCATTGACAGTAACACCGCCCTGGAAGCTGGCCAGCTGTAGGTTTTTGATGCCGCCCAAGTCTTTCACCAGACTGCGATTGCGGGCCCAGTTAGCATTTATTGTCCAATCAAAATCACGGCTGTGGACAGGACGAATGAATAAAGAAACCTCTACGCCCTTATTTTCTACATTGCCAGCATTGATGAATTTAGAAGAATAACCAGTTGCTCTCGAAACGGCGGCTGGGTAGATTTGATCCACCGTGTTGGTTTTGTAGTACGTGACATCGAAGCCAAGGTTGCTATTCAGGAAACGCATTTCCAGGCCTGCTTCCAAGCTCTTTGTCCGTTCTGGTTTCAGATCGGGATTGTTTTTCCGAAGTGGTACGGAAGCCGACCCAGCACCACTGAATGGCGTGTTCAGATCGTACACATCGCTGACACTCAAAGGAGGTGCTGTATTACCTACTTCGGCGTAGTTCAAGCGCAATTTACCGAAAGACACCGCTTTGTTATCCCCCAGCCACTGAGAAAAGATGAAGCCCAACGAGCCGGAAGGGTAGAAATAAGCATTGTTGTCTGTCGGCAGAGAAGAAGCCTGATCCCGACGGATGGATCCGTCCAGAATAAGAAATTTGTCGTAGATAAAGCCAGCACGAGCGAAGACACCGTTTACCTGCAGGCTGTTGACGACTTCTACTGGTGCATCCAGAGCGTTTTGGGTGTTAGACAAAGAATAAACGCGCGGAATAGCCAAGCCACCATTAGTAGTGGCACGGATGCTCGAATTATCAGTCTTCCGAACGTTTGCTCCGACCAAAGCGTCGAACTGCAAACGCTCACCCAGATTAAACTGTTTGAATTGGCCCAACAGGTCGTAGTTTACTTCCCGGAAAGTACGATTAAAACGCGAATACTGCGATACATCAATGCTACCAACCGCTGTGCGCTCTTCTTGGATTTCATCGAACTGGTCAATAGATACGCGACCCGTCACGTCAAACCAGCTGGTCAGGTTGTAAGTCACGCCAGCAGAGCCAAAATAACGATTACGGTGGTCATTCTCGTAATTTTCGTAGCGCGTCCAATAAGGGTTGTCCCAATAAATAGGCACTAAATCGGTAGGATCAGCCCAGTTCCAAGTGATATTCTTGTTAGTGCGCTCGTAAGCCGCTTTCAGTTCACTCAAATCATTATTTACCTGCCACCATTGACGGAAGTTCCCCATCAGGTTTTTAGAATCATATCCACTGCCATAGCGGCCCAAACCATCAGTAGCCGTATAGTTGACCGAAGTAAAGACCTGCAATTTTTTAGTAAGGTCATAACCAGCACCAAAATTCACTAGGTCTTTATTGATCCGGCTGTTCGGTAAAATGCCCTTATCGGTTGCTTTTGTGTAACCCAGTTTGAAATAGCCATTGGTACTAGTACCATCAATCAGGATGCTATTATTGGTACCCACTGCGGTCTCGAAAACGGAGGAAGGGCCATTAGCAGCATTTACCCACGGACGCGATTTACCGAAGTTGGGAGAAGTCGGGTCAAAAGCATCCCACTGATACACCTGCAAGTTCGGATCAAATGCAGCACCATAGGAAGCATCTTCGCTAAGAGGGTCTACTAGATCAAGGGTACCGTCATTGTTAATATCGCGAGAAAGGAAGAACCCACTTGGGTCTTCGTAGTAAGCACCATAGCCACCACCATATTTATCCTGATAGCTAGCAAAGGTAGATTTGTCTACCCGACCAGCATTTACGCCGGCATTGATCGTAACACCGATGCCCTTGCTCTTGGCATTTCCTTTTTTGGTATTGATCATCACTACCCCATTGGATGCACGCGACCCATAGAGAGCCGTAGCGGCAGCACCTTTCAGCACCGTAATGGACTCCACATCATCCGGGTTGATGTCAGCGGCTGAGTTACCATAGTCATAGCCCCCACGACCAGTCAATTGGTCCGTCGTGTTGGAGTTGGAGTTGTCCAACGGAATACCATCCACCACAAAAAGGGCCTGGTTATTACCAGTAAGGGACTTATTTCCCCGCAAGATCACGTTGGTAGAGCCTCCTAGGCTGTTATTACGTTTTACTTGCAAACCAGCCACTTTCCCGGAAAGGGAGTTCACTACATTCGCATCGCGGGTACGAGTCACATCGTCACCATCCACTTTTTGGGCAGAATAAGGTAACTCATTTTTGTACCGGGTGATACCAAGAGCGGTGACCACGGCTTCTTCCAGCTGCAAACCGGAAGCCAGCACGACATCCAGCACATTGGTAGCACCGAGGGTTAATTCTTGCGTAGTATAGCCAGTGTAGGTGAATACCAGCACATCGGAGCCTGTCGGCACCTGCACAGAAAATTTGCCGTTGAGGTCGGTACGAGCACCTGCGGCGGCACCCTTCACGGCTACAGAGGCGCCCACGAGCGCTTCGCCATCATCTCCAGTCACGGTGCCGACCACCGTGCGCTGCGCGAAAGCAGCACTAGCTAAAGCCAGTACCAGAGAAAACGTTGTAATAAATTGCTTCATACGAAAAATGATTTGGTTAAATAATTATTGTGAAAAAAGTCTGGGCATTTCCAAATTGGTCCAACAGGATATCTTCACGGTCAAAATCTTGGATTAAAGAAAAAAGCCGCAGGCGAGTCAGGTCTCCCGCAGGAAATGCCTGATCGTCAGCGGCTTTAAAAAGTTTGATATGGTTTGTTCCAATGCGATTATTTTATTTTGGCAAAAACACCTTTAGCCGACCAAAGGTAAAGTAGTCTAGTTAAAAAAACTTCACAAATGAGTAAAATTTTCGTCAAAGCAGAATCATAGAGGGATTGGCAAAGGTGGATAATTTTATAAATGGGCAACCTGTCTCTTTACCAAATTTTGCTTCCAATATCCATCCATCAGGTTTTCAGAAAATGATAGCGATCAGCGTCCAATTCAAGATTTTCGCCTCCTTAATCAGCCACAAAATGTCAGGATGAAGCGAGGCAGCTAGACTCAACAGGTCAGCGAACGTTGGTGAAAGTACTCGGCAACTGGATTAGGTGGTACCATAATTTCCAGCATAAGCGCGACGAAACGAAGCTTCGGATGAGTGAGCGCAGTACGTATTGATCCAGTCAAAACCGACATTCATACTTGCCTTTTTATTTTGGCAAAAACATTTTTACCCGATCAAAGGTAAAGCATTAAGCGGATAAAATATACCAGAATAGCCGTTTTTATATGAATTGCCAAATTCTATTGCCTCCCAACGATCACCTAAAATGCACATTTTGAGGGTAATGCGCAAGAAGAGCATTGTTGGAAAAATCAGCGTTTTTTCGCTAGCGCGCCAGCTGACGCAGGTACATTCGGATGGTATTGGCCAGTCCATAATAGAGGGCATCACTGATGAGTGCATGCCCAATACTCACTTCCAGCAGGCCCGGACAGTGCGCTTGAAAGTAGTGCAGGTTGTCCAGATTCAGGTCATGACCAGCGTTAATGCCGATGCCCAATTGGTTAGCTACCTGCGCTGCCTGCGTATAGGCCTTCACCGCCGCCGCCGGATCGTGGGCGAAATCGTGCGCGTAGGGGCCGGTGTATAATTCAATGCGATCTGCCCCCAATTGGTGCGCTCCTTCCACCATCGCTTCCACCGGATCCACAAACAGCGACACCCGAATATGGTGGCTTTGCAAGGTCGCAATTACGTCCTGCAAAAAAGCAGCGTGGGTGATTGTATTCCAGCCCGCATTGGAAGTCAACTGGTCAGGGGCATCGGGTACCAAAGTGCACTGATGAGGCGGATTGGCCAGCACCAGTTTCATAAATTCGGGCGTGGGATTGCCTTCGATATTGAATTCGGTGGTGACCACGGCGCGCAAAGCCGCCACATCTTCCAACCGAATGTGGCGCTGGTCGGGCCGTGGATGAATGGTAATCCCCTGTGCTCCAAACGCCTCACAGTCCTGCGCTATCTGGAGGAGATTGGGCAGATTGCTCCCTCGCGCATTACGAATCAAAGCCACTTTGTTGAGATTGATACTGAGCCGAGTCATGCTTTTATAGGTTGGAAAAGAGTTTGCGACAGGTTTGGATTTTCAAAAGCCGTTTTGTAGCGACTGCATTGGTAAAAATCTTAAAGTTATTCCAAAAAGCAATTGGCTTTGGTTAGGAATTTCAAAAAATACCGATTATCGAGCAGCAAGGGCCTGGCATTGCGTTACGTTTGCGTATAAAGTTCGTCCTCTGCTGGCACGATATTTTTAAACGCACCATACAAAAACGTAAAACTATGTGGAAGAAAAGCCTGCTTCTTTTTTTACTGTTGCCGCTCCTGTGGGCCTGCAGCAAAAATGCCTTTACCGGGCGCAAATCCCTGAATCTGTTTCCGAACTCTCAGATCAATCAAATGAGTTTTTCGGAATATAAAACTTTCCTTTCTACCAACAAAACCATTTCTTCTGGCAGCGATGTAGACCTTATCCGTCGGGTAGGCAACAATATACGCGCTGCGGTGGAAGTGTACTACCGCGCCAACAAGATGGCTGCCGATCTCAAGGATTTCGCTTGGGAATTCAACCTCGTGGACGACCCAAACACTGTGAACGCCTTCTGTATGCCGGGCGGCAAAGTAGTGGTTTATACGGGTATTCTGAAAGTGACCCAGAATGAAGATGCGCTGGCAGTGGTGATGGGACACGAAATTGGCCACGCTCTGGCCAACCACGGCAATGAGCGGATGAGTCAGCAGGTAGTATCCCAACTCGGTCTTTCTTCGCTGGATCTGGCTCTGTCGCAGAAGTCAGCGGCTACCAGAAGCATTCTGATGCAAGCAGCCGGCGCGGGTGCCCAGGTGGGCGTTTTGCTGCCCTTCAGCCGAAAACAAGAATCCGAAGCCGACGAAATCGGTCTCTACCTTATGGCTATGGCGGGCTATAATCCTGCCGAAGCAGTACCTTTCTGGGATCGCATGAATAAGCTGGGAGGTTCCCGCCCGCCAGAGTTTTTAAGTACCCACCCCGATCCTGCCGGGCGTAGTCAGCGATTGAAATCACTGGTGCCAAAAGCGCGTGCTTACGCGCTCAAATATCCAGTACCTGGCAGTACGAAACGGAAGTAAGGAAAAAAGCAATGAGCCGAGCGATGGTCGAAAATCAATTGATTTTCGACCATCTTTATTTTTAGCCAAATTTGCCGCCGTTTGCTGTCGCTTTGCAACATTTACTGCCTGTCTTTTTGTTTTCTTTGCCTCTGCTTTTTTGCCTTTGCTTTTGTGCTTATCAAACGACTGCCGCCATTCGCCTCTTTTATTTCATATCGCTTACTTTGTTGTGCCTGTTGTCTTCCCGGTCTGCTCTATGGGGCCAGGATGATAGTTACATAGAACTGAGTACGATAGAAGTGGATAATTTGCTCCGGCAGGCGTATAGTGCCGATGGCGATACAGAACGCGCTGCACTTGGGGAGCAGGCATTGATGCTTGCCCGCGATATTCATTATGATGGTGGCGTGGTGCGTGCCTCGCTCCTGTTGGGCGAGACTGCCATGCGGCAAGGCAAAAACGAGGAATCTTTGCAGCACTACCTCGAAGCCGAAAGTAAAGTACCCGCTTCTGGCAATCAAGCGACGTTGGTGACCATCAATTCCGCATTAGGCGACCTTTTTTTTCGGGAAAAACTCTACGAAACCTCCCGCCGCTACTATGGGGCAGTGTTGTCTATACAGCCGCAGGACTACGCCACTATGGAAAAAATGGCGGATGCGTGCCTGTATGATCTGCGGTACGACAGTGCCGAGATCTACTACAAAGCATTGATCGTTCAATATAAAGAGGTGGGCGATAACCCGCAATTGGTGCAGATTTATCAAAAACTGGCCAGTGCCTACGATCAAAAAGGGGATACCGGCAAAAGCCTGTATTACTACCTGTTCATTGAAGTACTGATCGAACGATTCGGCACCACCCAGGAAAAATCATTGCTTTACAATAACATGGGTCGCCAGTATGCCTCGCTCGGCGACTACACCAAAGCCCTCAAATATTTTCGGGACGCGGAGAATATATGCAGTTACATTCCCTGCGACTACCCGGAGGTGTTGTACGCCAACCTGGGTATTGCCCTGCACAATACCGGCGATACAAAACAAGGCATTGAAGACCTGCTGAAAGCCCGCGCTATTTTGGTCGACCGCCGGGATGGAGTGGCATTGGCCAACCTGGAACACCTCATCGCCAGCGTGTATTTTAGCGACAATGACTTGTACAATGCCTTAATTCACAATGATTTATCCATCAAGTACGCCCGCGAAACCAAACAGGTTACCGTGCTTGCCAATGCCTATCGCACCGAAGCCGATCTTTATCATGGCTTGTACGATTTTGAAACCGCCTTTGAATATTATCGCCAATATCTGAACGTACTGGATTCATCGCGGCTGGAAGAGCAAATCCGGCAGCAGCGTCTCGACCAGCAACGTACCCTGCTCGCCAATGCAGAGGGTCAAATTAAGTACTTGATTGCCCGGCAAAATTTCAAAAATCTCGAACTACAGCAGGTCCGTTACGAGCAGGAACGGTTGCAACTAACGAACGAAAAACTGGCTCTCGAAATCCGGCAAAGCGAGGACAAAGCCTTATTGCTCGAAAAACAAAAAGAAGTAGATCAGGTACAGCTTCGCGCCCGCGCCTTACAGGTGCTGCGAGCACGACAGGAGGCGCGTCTGGCGGCGCAACAACTCGATGCAGAAAAACAGGATCGGCTCATCGTCAACATGCGCCAGCAGGAGACGATTGACCGCGCCCAACGCTATGGCGACAGTACCCAGCGCGCGCAACAAGTGGAAATACTGGATTTGAAAATACGCCAGCAGGGTGCGTTTCAGAAATTTGCATACGGGGCAGGTGGACTCATGTTGGTCATTTTGCTATTGGTAGGCGGAGGATTCTTGTACGTACAACGCGCCAACCATCGCCTCAATACCCAAAACCACCAAATACAAGCCCAAAATAAAGAAATTGAAGCCGAAAGAAGCAAAAGCGACCAACTATTGTTAAATATTTTGCCGGAAGAAATCGCCCAGGAACTCAAAAGCAAAGGCTACGCCAAGCCCCGCCTGTATGAATCCGCCACCGTGCTTTTTACCGACTTTGTCAATTTTACCCAGTTGTCTTCTACCCTGCTGCCAGAGGCACTGATTGATGAATTAAATGAGTGCTTTCACTCATTCGACCTGATCTGCGACAAGTTCGGATTGGAAAAGATCAAGACCATCGGCGATGCTTTCATGTGCGTCGGTGGGCTACCCGTGCCCAATGCCACCCACGTACAGGATACCGTGCGGGCAGCCCTGGAAATGCAAAAATGGATTCAGATCCGCAACGCCGAGAACCCTAAAGCGGTCTTCCAGGAAATGCGGATCGGCGTGCATACCGGGCCAGTGGTAGCGGGCGTGATCGGTAAAAACAAGTTCGCTTTCGACATCTGGGGCGATGCCGTGAACCTGGCCGCCCGCCTGGAAGAAACCGGGGAGCCGGGCAAAGTCAATATTTCCAGCACCACGGCTGAGGCACTGGGCAACCAGTTTCGACTCATTTCCCGGGGGGAAAAAGAGGTGCATAATAAGGGGCTGGTGGCGATGTACTTTGTGGAGGAGAGGTAGGAAAATATCTGAACAGAAGTTTATATGCCAACTTTCTTCAAATAAGTCTATACGATAAGAGAACTTAATCTATCATTTCTTACGCATTCTATCGGAAGATGTACCCTAACGTTTTCAATATATTGATTTAAGTTTTTCCTCTTATAAACCAGTATGTAAGATGGATGGTGAATAGGTATAAAATTGATATTTTTAATTTTAAAAGAAGAATAGGTGAAATTTTCATTAAATGAAGGCTTATAATCAGATAATTTCCTAAAAACGAAAGAAGCAACCTGTTTGCCCAATAAGAATACTGTTGCAGGTTTTAACTTTTCCAATTCCCACTGAAAGTTTGGAAAACATTTATCCATCTCATGTTCTAATGGATAACGTAACTTGTTACCGACCAGTGGTGCACATTTGACCAAATTAGTTTTATAAAAAGATATTTTATTGAGAAAAGGCTGTTCAATTGTACTAATCAATGCCCCAGAAGCCGTAAGAGGAGAGAGGGGGAGCCTTTCTTCGCCCTCCTCAAACTTTACTGCCGACAAGCCCACCCAAAATACATTTGAAATTTTGAGATAGTCATGAATAGGACCCTGGCAGATACTCAGTCCGCAAGCCTTACATGTTTTCTTACAAATCTTTGGTTTGAGGTGCAAGATTGGAGAAGATATTATTGCCATTCAGATTTGTTGTGCGGCAAATGTAATCTTCTAAAACATCATATTCAACTGCTGAATAATTACCGCTATGGAAATTAAATTGCAGACGGCCTACAAGGCTTGAAAGAGCAGCATTTGGTGCTACTTGAGTTACTAATAAATTTTTTCCTTGGGCCTCCAGATCGTGGTAAATTTGTGTGGCGTGGTATGGTCGGTACTGAAAAACGCTGGTGCGAAAGTTAACACCGTTGTCAAGTGAGAGTTGCTTCAATTCCAAAGCAAGTTGATACGTCATCTCCATGTCCTCTTCTGTTTCGTCGGGGAAGCCGTAAATAAAGTAACCTTTCATATTGATACCAGCCCGAAAAACTTTAGTAAGGTTATCAACTATAGTTTCGACATCTTTTGTCTTTTTGATGTCGGAAAGAATTTTAGGAGAACCTGATTCGATACCTATGAACACTTCGTAGCAACCGCTTTCCTTCAGTTCCTTCATTAATTTCGTGTCAACGTTACGAAAAGTTTGAACATGCGCCATGGACCGCCACTGGAAAGGAAATGGCGAGAAAACATTGACAGCTTTTTGTACGGATTTTTCTGATTTGAGGAAAAGATCATCCAATACTCGTACGGAATTAACCTGTGGAAAACCTTGTTGAATCTCTTGCAGTTCAGCCATTATGGAAGCATCTGACCTTTCCCGAACCGGATAGTCCTTGTTGAGCGAACGAGCGGCGGCACAAAACGTGCAGTTGTAGACACAACCCCTGCTCGTCACAATGTTGGCTTCTGTAAAACCCAATGGATGTCTAACTGGTTCGTTCTTAAAAAAACTTCGATCCAAAGTAATATCGGAAATATCCATAACAATATATTTGGAGTTCCCATCAATATGAAACACTCGCATATTGCCTTGTTGGAGAAACGGTTTGTCCTTGACACTTTTTCTAACAATGTCGAGCATAATCAACTCACCATCACCAGTAACCACGTCAATAGGATTGGAAGTTTGCCAAGTAAGTATTTGGCTATACAACTGTTTAGTAGACAAGCCACCTACAACAATATGTACTGGGAAATGAAGGCTTTCTATCAAGTCTTTTACCAGATCATAGTTAGTTGTGAATATATTGATGCCAAGAAATTCCGGTTTGTTTTCTGTGATTTGATCAATCAACGCATCTAAAGGAATACGTTGGTCAACAGCATCAATCAGTTCTGTATCGATGCCTTGCTCTCTCAACTGCGTGCCAATGTATCCTAAGCCAATAGGTGGTAAGGAATCTTCATCGTACAGAGGGTTTTTATCCCTAAATAGTGGTGAGTTAATAAGTAGGACTTTCATGTTCAGTGATTTAAGGGCGATAAAAAATTAATAAGTATCTTCCATTAACTTAATGACCATATCTTCTAAGCAGATTTTCGATCTCAGATTTTGGGGCTCGATGATTTATAGTTGGATATTCTTTAAGTTTTTCAATAAGGGTAACCAAGTCAATAACTTTTCGATTATACAACTCTTCCAAAACCCATAGCAAACCATGCACGGGTATGCCACGACGGCTTGATTCGTTTCGTAGGCTTCTGTCAGAGCTAAGGATAGCTGCATCTCGCCGAGTGGCTGCTTCCAATACGGAAGCGTCTGTAAAACTAAGGCCCGGATTAGTTTCTGTAATTAAAGCAAGATTTTCGAATAGACCGAAATGATCAACCTGCAACTGCCCAGATTCAAGGTAGGTAGTAACTTCGGCAAGTTGTGTCTCATTAATTATTTCATCCAGAACTTGCGGAGTAGTGATTACTATTAACTGGAGCTGGTAAAAGCTTGGCAAGAGGCCTAAGTCGATTAAATCGAAAAGAATGCAGGCGTCCTTGATAACAATTTCTATTTTATTTGATACTGACATACTCCTTTCTTAAATGATTAATGTCAGTATTACATAGTGCAGCTGCCTTGCTTAAACTGATGATACCTTCCGACAAACCCCGTGCAATGAGCAGATCGAAGCCTTTGGAATCTTCCTCACCCTTGTAATCCCCAGGTTCGACTTTTGCGCCATAAGTTTTGCTCATGTACACCACCCAGCGCGTGTAGTAATTATCGGTAATTATTTCCAAGAAACGTAGTCGATGAACAATGGCACGGATAGATATTCCATAATATTCCTTTATTTTAATAAGCTCTTTGATGTCTATGTAAGTACGCCTACCTTCGCCAATCATTTGGCGAAGCATATGAGTCGGGATAAGAAAACAGGATGATAGAAAGTGGCACCATTCTTCTTCTAATCTTTTATCCCCTTCCAATACGGAAAGGTCGAGGAGTAGATGAGCTAATTCATGAATAATGGTGAAACGGATGCGCTCAATGGATTTATCCTTTTTATTAACTACTACTATAGGAATACCGGTGGAAGTAAAAACAGCGAGGCCATCTACTGCGTCCACGTCATCGATCTGGATAACTTTTATACCTTTTATCTCCAACATTTCGCTGATATTTGGGATAGGATTATCACCTAGATTCCATTCTTTTCTAAGTTTGATGGCTGCCTTTTCAACGTCAAATTTTTCTGCAATTTTGAAACCCTCTAACGGGTTGACAAATATGTTTTGAACGTTAAGAATTTCCTCCAACTCCATATATCGTTCCACATAATCTCTCACTCTTTCAATCAGGGCCTCTTCTTCTTTATTAGAAAGGGTTGCCCGTTTGCGAAACTGCACTTGGCCTAACTCAAGGCTTTTCTTTTTTAGGAAGTAATCGGGCTTAAGTTTAAGTGCTTTAGCAATGGAAAGTAAAACCTCTGAGGTGGGATTCATATCTCCCTGCTCGTACTTGCTTAAGGCTTGCTTGGTTACTTTATTAACCAACGCATCCGACAAATCCTGCAAAGACATACCTGCCATTTTACGTGCAAGTTTCAACCTGGTGCCGAAAGTGTTGTCTGATTGTTGCATAAATTTTCAATTGTAGTTGACAAAATTAGTTATTTAATTTATTTTGTCAACCATAATTGAAATATTTTTTTGAAATATTTTTCAGACAGAAATTTTTAAAGTATTAAAAAGAATAAGCAACAGCAAACAAAGTGAACAATGAGCAATAAAAAGCATTGCAAATCAACGACTTGCAATGCTTAATTTATTTTTTGTTGGTGGGTTGTTTTCCCACTTACTTTCCAATACAAAACTTCCCAAAAATATTCCCCAACAAATCCTCCACCCCAATTTCCCCGGTGATCTCGCCCAGAAACGCCAGCGAACGCCGAATATCCTGCGCAATAAAATCGCCGGTAATATTAGTATCCAAACCCTGTAACACATCGGCCAGTGCAGCGTCTGCCTGACGCAGCGCACCGAAGTGTCGGGCATTGGTGACGATAGTGCTTTCCAGATTGATCTCGCCGCCAGCAATGGTTTCAAAGATTTTTTCTTTCAGGTATTCAATGTTCATCTGATTTTTGGCGGAAACAGGAATTAAAGATGAAGGATGAAGGATGAAGGATGAATATTCCGACGGGTTGTCTTCCAATAAATAGGGATGAATATCCGGTAGCGACAGATCAAGCAGCCAATCAGTTTGAAAGAGCGGATTACGATCCATTTTGTTGCACACTACCAATAGGGGCGACCCTTGCGGTCCCCCATCCATTTCCCCCACCAAATCCCGCAAATCCCGATGCACGTCCGCCAAAGTCATGCCGCCGGCCACATCCCAGACGTAAATTAAGATGGCTGCTCGTTCTATCTGTTCCATCGTTTTGCGCACGCCAATGGCTTCGATTTGATCTTGCGCTTCGCGTAACCCAGCCGTATCGATCAGCCGAAATTGTACACCCTTGATATTTAATATTTCCTCAATGGTATCGCGCGTAGTCCCCGCAATGTCGGAGACGATGGCGCGCTCTTCGTTGAGCAAGGCATTGAGTAGAGTACTTTTGCCTGCGTTGGGTCGCCCGGCGATGACAGTGGCCACGCCGGTTTTCAGCGCATTTCCCAAGGTGAAAGATTGGAGCAGCGTCTGGATATAAGCCCTGATTTTTAAGACCAGATTTTTCAAATCCTGACGGTCGGCAAATTCGACGTCTTCTTCACCGAAATCCAGTTCGAGTTCCACGAGGCTGGCGAAACTGATGAGCTCTTCGCGGAGGCGAGCGATATCATTTTTGAAACCGCCGCGCAACTGGCGCAGGGCTATCGAGTGCGAGGCTTCGCTTTGGCTGTTAATCAAATCGGCGACGGCTTCGGCTTGGGAAAGGTCCATTTTGCCGTTCAGGAAAGCACGTAGGGTGAACTCGCCAGGTTGGGCCATTCGTGCGCCGTTTTGTAGGCATAACTGAATGATCTCCTGCTGAATATAAGTGGAACCATGGCAACTGATCTCTACGGTATTTTCGCCCGTGTAGGATTTTGGCCCGTGAAAAACGGTCACCAACACCTCGTCCACCAAGTGGTCATTTTCATCTATTAAGTGCCCAAAATGCGCGGTGTGAGACGGCTGTTCGCTGAGTTTTTTTCCTTTAAAAATGCGGTCGGTCAAGTCAATCGCATCGCTTCCCGACAAGCGAATGACGGCGATGGCACCGATCCCTGGTGGAGTGGCCAAGGCAACGATGGTAGCAGAAAGATCGGGTAGTTGCATATTGATATTTGATAATGTGGCCAATGGTTTAATGTGGTCAATATGATAAGCCCATTGACCACATTTATTTCATTGCTATTTCTTTTAAACCAAACAACTCTTTGCCCTGCGTAGTTTCGATACAGAGCCGCCCATCGGAATGGACGCTGGTGATGACACCCTGGAATATTTCCCCATCGGAGCGTTGAAAAGTGCTTACTACCCCCCGCCGGAAAAGGCTGGCTTCATATTCTGCCTGAATTTCGGCGCGATGGCCGGATTTTAATTGCAGGTAACGCCGCTCTATGTCCTCAAACAACGTTTCAGCGACGGCATTCAGATCAAAAGAACGTTCGGCAGCCAAGGCCAGAGAAGTCGGACTGTTCGTCATAGCTGAGAAAGAAGTCTGGTTGACATTTAATCCAATGCCAACGATAGCAGACTGCCACGCAAGACCAGAGAGTGCATTCTGGATCAATATGCCGCCCGCTTTCTGGTCGCCGAGGTAGAGGTCATTGGGCCATTTGGCCGTGACTGTGCTAGCGTTTGTCGAGTCCAAATGTACTTTGGCCGTATCAATCAAGGCTAGTGCTACGGCCATGCTCAGGTGAAATTGGTGCTTGATTTCGAGCCAATTAGGATATAAAATAATGCTCAACGTCAGGTTTTGACGGGCAGCACTTTCCCAGCGACTGCCAAATTGACCCCGTCCGGCTGACTGGCTGTCAGCCCGAACGACAGTTCCTTCGGGTGGCCTGCTTTTTGCAGTTTGCTGCGAAGAAGTGGATAGGACAAGCAGGTCGGCGGCGTAATCATTGGTAGAGACCAATTCTTCGAATTGATGGTAAACTTTTCCGACAAAAAGGGTGTTTGCCAAGCGACGTTATATTTTAAAAGTCAAACCGAAGATAAGGGAACAGCAGCAAGAGCGTTATTGGTAGTAAAAACTGCCAGCTTTTGCGTATCTTTACTTTTTAGGGTCTCTTATCACCTTATTAGAACTGCCAATTAACCATTATTTCAAGCCTTTTTTTGAATTTCACTAAAGCACGAATCAGCACTTGATTAGCACCAAATCCCGACGGGCAAAGACCGTCACTCAAAATTTCGAGCAACTTAATCACTGCATAGTCGAAGGTATCCGCGACAAGAAAGGCAAAAATATCGTTCAATTGGACTTGCGGAAACTGGGCGAGGCACCAGCAGATTTTTTCATCATTTGTGAAGGCGACTCCAGCACGCACGTTAAGGCTATTTCAGACAGCATTTATCAAAAGGTGAAGGAGGCGGCTCAAACGATGCCTATTCACACAGAAGGTTCTAAAAATGCCAGCTGGGTATTGATTGATTACTTCAACACCGTGGTGCACGTTTTCCACCCGGAGACGCGCCAATTTTACGAGATAGAGCAACTGTGGAGCGATGCTGAAGTGACCGAGTTCGGCGAGGTATAAATGTTAGGTTTCTGCCAAAAAGCAAGTTCAATTCTCAAAAACGGTGAACAACCGATGTACAACCGTAGGTCGGACAGTACCATCCAGATATAATGGAACAAGAAAATAAGAAAAAACGCGGCAATGATTCGGAGGATCAACGCTCGCAACGGGAAGATAATAACGGGGGTGACGGTATGCCCCGGATTAATTTTACCTGGTTTTATGTCCTCATCGTTTTTGGCCTCATAGGTTTGTACCTGGCTAAAATGATGGGTACCGAACACCGTACCAACTGGACGGAGTTTGAGAAATGGGCGCGCAAAGGACACATTGATCGCTTGGTGGTGGTCAATGAAAAAGAGGCGTATGTCTATATCAAACGCGACTCGCTGGGCTTTGGCGACCACAAAAATATCAGCGCGGAGCAGCCCAAGGGCCTCAACGTAGATATGCCAAACTATGTGTTCAATATCGGTAAACCAGAGGTGCTTGAGACCAAGCTCAAAGATCTCAACGATAGCCTGGCCAAAGACAAAAAGGCTAAGATCGTCGCCGAATATGATACACGCACCGACTGGACCAGCACCATGCTGCCTTATATGCTCATGATCCTGCTGTTTGTTGGCCTGTGGATGTTTATTATGCGACGAATGGGTGGCGGCGCGGGAGGGCCGGGCGGCCAGATATTTAATATTGGCAAGTCCAAGGCGACCCTTTTTGACCAAAATACCAAGGTCAATATCACTTTTGCCGATGTAGCAGGCCTCGATGAGGCCAAGGAAGAAGTGATGGAAGTAGTGGATTTTCTGAAAAATCCGAAGAAATATACCGTTTTGGGGGGTAAAATCCCGAAAGGAGTGCTGCTCGTCGGCCCACCCGGAACAGGTAAAACCCTGCTGGCGAAGGCCGTGGCTGGCGAGGCGAATGCACCCTTCTTTTCTATTTCCGGTTCCGATTTTGTGGAAATGTTCGTCGGCGTGGGTGCTTCCCGCGTTCGTGACTTGTTCCGTCAGGCCCGTGAAAAGGCCCCTTGTATCATCTTTATTGATGAAGTAGACGCTATTGGCCGCGCTCGCGGACGTGGTGCTATCCAAGGGGGTAATGACGAACGGGAAAATACGCTAAACCAATTGCTGGTAGAAATGGATGGTTTTCCGACTGATAAGGGAGTTATCCTGATGGCGGCTACCAACCGTCCTGACATTCTGGATAATGCCCTGATGCGTCCAGGTCGTTTCGACCGCCAGATTGGCATAGGTCGTCCTGACTTGAATGGCCGGGCGCAGATATTTGAAGTGCACATGCGGAGTATCAAGGTCAGCCCGGAAGTGACGGCGATGGCTTTGTCTGAAATGACACCTGGTTTTGTGGGTGCCGATATTGCCAATGTGTGCAATGAAGCAGCCCTGATTGCTGCCCGCCGCGAGAAAAAAGCGGTGGATATGGACGATTTCAACTATGCCCTCGATAAGGTGATTGGTGGCCTGGAAAAGAAAAATAAGATCATCACACCGGAGGAAAAGCAGATCATTGCTTACCACGAGGCTGGTCACGCCATTTGTGGCTGGTTCCTGGAACATGCTCACCCGCTGGTGAAAGTAACCATCGTGCCGCGTGGTCTGGCTGCACTTGGCTACGCCCAGTATTTGCCGAAAGAACAATACATCACTCGCAAGGAAAAACTGCTGGATGATATTTGCATGACGCTTGGGGGTCGGGCAGCAGAGTCGGTCGTGTTTGACAAAATCAGTACGGGTGCCCAAAGCGACCTCGACCATATTACGCGCCTGTCTTACGAAATGATTGTGAACTACGGTCTGAGCGAAAAAGTAGGTAACGTAAGCTACTATTCTATGCTCAACGATAGCTATTCGCGTCCTTTCTCGGAGCAAACGGCTTTTCTGATTGATCAGGAAGTGAAAAACATGATTGAGGAGCAATACAATCGCTCTAAGGCATTGCTGCGCGACAAGCGAAAGGAACTGGACGCTTTGGCGAAGGCTTTGCTGGAAAAAGAAGTGCTGCACCGAGCCGATCTGGAAAACATTATTGGTAAGCGACCTTTTATTGATCCTACGCCGGGCGAAAGTGCCAGTGTGCCGGAAGTAGAGCCGCTACGCCGGGATGATGACGAATAAGAAGCAATAGCCAAAGGGCAATTTGCAAAAGCAAAAAGCCGCGCTGATAACTCAGCGCGGCTTTTTTTGTGATTTTTACCGACTTTCGCCAACGACTTACCAGCTTTGATCGTCTCCCGCAAATGGAAAGCCAATATTTTTACTCAGCCAGCAACTTATAAATTTTATGAAAGCTATCCTTTTTACACTTATTACCTCTTGTCTGACTTGGCTATTATCTGCCCAAACATCTGCCCTACATATTTTCCCTGATCCTACCGCACGGGCGCAATATCCAAATACCGAGCTTACATATTATATTTTCCCGTGGTCGGTAGCTTGTCATGTGCTGGATACGGTGGTGGGTGGCGAAGTAATAAGCGAGGAATATTACGATGGCAAATTGAAAGTGACCATCGTATGGCATGAAGCTGCTGATTCCACGCTAGGTCGCATAGAAGTAGGATGGCGCAGCAGCACCTGCAATTATCTGGCACCGGGTCAGGTGTGGGAATTTCCTATTTTTCCGGTTTCCACTGTTAAGCCGGTAGTCTCTGGTCCAAACCAGTTCTATATTGGACAGGATAGTTACACTGGGCTGAAAGCAAAATTGTCGTCTTCCCTGCCTGGCGCGTCGGTCTTATTTGAATGGGAGGCTCCTGCTGCCTGGCAACTATCGTTTTTCGGAGCGGAAGATGCTAACGCTTCGATCTTTATTCCAGCTACCAATGCGCTTACAAAAGGGTGCATTAGAGTACGTATTCGATATCCTTGGGGCGATGTGAGCGATTGGACGGACTATTGCCTGGAGGCTACTATTCCTTCGCCCTGCCCGATCCAGGTCGCCAACTCTACCTTCCTGTGTGGCGATACAACGGAGCATTTGATCTATGCGCCCGATATTTATTTTCCGCAAATGCCTCAATATAACTGGTCGCCGCCCGAATATACCTGGGCAGTGTCCCCTGGCTGGGAGATTACGAGTTTCAATCCCAATATAGAAACTGCCGTTTTTGTCCGTTCGAACGGACACATGAATGGCGCGGTGTCTGTATTTGCTATGGCGGGTGATTTTACGTCCAGCGTGTGCGAATACCCGGTCACCTTCCTGGTAGCAGATGCCGCTACCAGCGTGCTTGGCCCTGACTATGTTTGTCAAACTGGCAATTTCCAGCTCAGTCTCCTGCCTCCCGACCATTCCGACATTACCTGGCAAGTAATTCCAGTAAATCCAAATACACCGCAAGTAGCCTTTCCAGACCACGGCAGCGGAACGGCTTCATTTCAAATCAGCGATTCCACGAAGGGCGGTGATTTTCAAATCATTTATACGGTGGTAAATGCCTGTGGTTCTGCTACTTATAGCAAAGATTTTTTCATCGGCAAACCCCGGTTTTTTGATACCACCCTGGATGAAACGCCCTACGTTGCGCAGCCGATTTGTGCAGGCAGCCACGGCATGAGTACGCAGGTGTATGGCGCAAGTCGCAATGATATTACCTGGTCCCCTTCGCCGGAACTGGCGGGCTATGCGCAACGCAATTCTTTCGCCTTTTTTCTGGCACCGACCGCGAGTACTAATTGTCCGGTGCTAACTGCCAGTGCTGCCAATGTGTGCGGCACTGCTAATTTACCTTTGGAAATTTGCCCTAAAGCCGCTTGCAGCCCTCCGCAGCTCGATTTGCTGGTCTATCCAAATCCCGCTTACCTGATTGTTTCGCTGGAAACTACTTCTACCGATCCTGCTTTGGAAGATTATGCTTTGATCGAAAAGGTGCAGATTTTCAATCATTTAGGTCAACTCGTAACGACTTGGCAGGAGCCACCCAGTCATCGCATCGTGAAAACCATCCTAGACTTGCCAAACGGCCCGTATATCCTGCGCGCCACCGTTTGGGGCCAGCCTATTGTGAAGCAATTAATAGTTGTATCATCGTTTTAAAAAAGAAAAACGGGACAGATTATAAGGTAAAAGACGGGCTCCAACATTCTTCACCTCTCCACTTTTACTACAATACCTTTGGCGATGCTTAAAACTCCTGCCTGATATGGAAAATATGGATTCAAATTCAGACTCGCCCGGCCGTAAAATAGATACCTGGTCGCGTACCATTATTGCCCTGGCACTGGGTATTTTGTTGGGCGCGCTGCTCTCGCTCACCGGGCTGAACACGCTGGAGCGACATATTCCTACGCTGCTCACTGGATTTGGGGTGCTCATTTTGCTGGCTTCCGGGTTGGCTTTTTTTTTGGTTCAAAATAAGGAAACAACGCTCAAGCGGCTTTTCGGCGTAAATAATACGGATATGGGCGAGGCAAAAAACCTGGCCCAGTCTCTTTTCCTGCGGGTATGGGACCGGGATTTTGTTACCGCCGAGCAGCATTTCAATCAACTATTTGCTAAAATATTTGCCTGGTATTCCTGGATGTCCTTTCGGCGTTGGGTGGTCACTATTTTTAATACGCTGTTTGTCAGTTTCGGCGGATTGCTCGGTACGGTGTTACTATTCAATCAAAATAAGCTACTCACCCAGCAAAACGAATTGCTGACCCGACAGAATTACCGCTTGGATCAACAAACTTATTTGCAGGAAGCCGGACGGCGGAGTTCACTTATTTTTTTAATGGGTAATGTGCTGGATGCCATTGATCGGGAGCTAAAATCCGATGTTGGCCGACCCGGCATCCGTGACCTGTCTCCACAGATTATTGGCCAGATTGTAGCCCTCAGTACCAGCCTGCGGCCTTATCGGTATTTAGAAAATGACTCCCTCATCGCCCAGGAGATCAGCCCCGAACGCGGTCAACTATTGCTGTCGCTGGTGCACAGCGAAATTGACAATGGTTCTCTGGCGCGCATTTTTCTCACCGCCGATTTTTCTTACGCCGAATTAAGCGACGTGGTGCTGGCGGGCGAATACTTGGGCGGCATCAATCTTCGGGAAGCAAATCTCAGCCGGGCCGACCTGAACGGGGCTAATTTGGCGGGCGCAGACCTGAACCGCGCCGATTTGAGTAGTGCTATTATGGTGGGTGCTGTACTCACCAAAGCCAACCTGAGTGATACTGATCTGCGGGAGGCGATTATTGAACGGACGGACTTTCGCGGAGCCTCGCTTTACGACACTGATCTGCGCGGCGCAGACCTGACTACTTCCGACTGGCGGGGTGCTTATTTCGGCGAAGCCAAACTGGACAGCGCGATAATACCCAACAGTCATTGGCTCTATCCCGCGCAAGCACTGCCCCGCGATTCTATTATTGGCAGTACCTATATTAATAAAAATTATCGCGTGGATTCTGTGGCCACCGAGTCTGGACAGTTTGATTATTTCCTGGTACAAATAAATAAAAGGGCAAAAGAGCAATCCTCAACTAAAAAATGAGCAAATGGCAAAATAGCAGCTTCCAACACCACATTGCCCGTTCTACTGCTTGCTTTTTTGCCTATTTTGCCCTTTTCCATCTTGCCCATTTAATTAAAAAGGGACTCACCAGATAAACTGGCAAGCCCCTTTTCTCACAGTACGTTTTGTTTTGATGTGGCGGCCTAATTAACTGCCTGCCCGCTAATAACATCTCTGGCAAAAAGGATTTTAGGTCTCCAGTATTTAGAAGTAGATATATTCTCCACGATCACTCCACGACTACATGTGCTGTGTACGCACATTATGCCTTCGGCAGTGCATTCCACCACCATTGCTACATGGTGTACTCGACCATGATAGCCGAAAAACACCAAATCGCCAGGCAGTACATTTTCCAGCTCGACTTTGTCGCCTTGCGTGGCTTGTACACAAGAAGATGCCGATGCCTTCACTTCAAATTCTTTCAAAATGTAGCTCGTAAAACCAGAGCAATCAAAGCCCGTTCGGGGGGCGCGGCCAGCGTAATGGTAGGGAATCCCGAGGAAATTCTGGGCGTAGCCGGAAATATACTCCCGCAATTGCATCACTTCGGCACTATTATTGACACGTGCAGCGGATGGGGTAGGAACAACAAAAGCGGTAGTGGAAAAGAACGCAAACAAGGGTAAAAAAAAGCATAAAAAAAGGCGTTTGGGGGTACTCGTGTGTTCGATTGTTTCAGACATACAAAGAGATTTAATCCACAGCCGAGGGGGGCTGCGCTCAGTACAAAACTGTACATAAGAGCGTGAATGATGAAAAAAATATGGCCAGTGGGGACGGCTCTATTACGGCTTGCGGCGATGCGAAATGTTCACAGGAGAGATTAAAAGAGAGCCGTTAATGACAAGAAATTGCTGCAAGCTTGAGGCAAAGGTAGAAAAAGGATTTAAAAAACAAATTTTAGAATAAAAATTTGTGACTACCCCTCAAAGACATTCAAAATAGTCACCATCTGCCAGGAAAGGCAACTGCTGTCGGTAGTTACTCAAATCCTCCATGGAAAGTTTGGCGGTAAACACGCCCTCCTGCCTGGAAATTTGAACAATTGACTGCCCTGCAAAATCTATGAGTGCCGAATCTCCGGCATATTCATAGCCGTTTCCATCCCTCCCAATCACATTCACTCCAATCGTAAATGCTTGATTCTCAATGGCTCTGCCTGCCAACAGGCTTCGCCAATGATGACTGCGACGCTCCGGCCAGTTAGCCACAAAAATTAACAGATCATAAACCGAGTTTTGGTCGGGGTTTGCGCCCGATTCCCGGTTTCGGCTCCATATTGGGAAGCGTAGATCATAGCAAATCAGGGGGCAAATCCGCCATCCCAACCACTCTACCACCAGCCGTTTTTTTCCCGCTGTGTAGTGCAAATTTTCTCCAGCCAACCCGAATAAATGTCGCTTATCGTATATTTCGAGGCTTCCATCCGGGTACATCCACACCAGCCGATTGAAATACGTGCTCGCCGTAGCCTTGGCGGACGAGCAGATAAAACTGCCAGTCACCGCCGCACCCAGGTGATGCGCGGTGTTGTGCAGCCACTCCACCGTCGGGCCATCCATTGGCTCGGCCAGCGCGGCAGCATTCATCGTGAAGCCAGTAGTAAACATTTCGGGAAGTATTACCAGATCGGTTTGGCCGCGTAAGGGAGCGAGGGTTCGGCTTAGCATTTCGCGATTTGCCGCCGGGTTTTCCCAGTGTAAGGCCGTCTGGACAAGGGAGACACGCATGAGTCAGGTGGAAAGAGTGAGAGGTTGAGGTGGGAATTTTTGGCAAGGATAAGAAAAGCCTGCGAAAAAAGTCCGCTACTGCTGGGCAAGTGTGCGGACTACCCTACTTTTACCCACTTTTTCACGGATTAAAAAAAATGGAACCACTCGAACCTGCTCCTTCGCTGACCGCAGCCGCCGACCGGGATATGGCCCGCCTGGATGCCCTGGCGACGCTGCTGGATAGCCAATTCCGCATACCAGGTACTAATATGCGCTTTGGGCTGGATGGTATCATTGGCCTGATCCCGTACATCGGCGACATGGCGGGGTTCATTCTTTCCGGCCTGCTCATGCGCCTGATGCTGCGCCGTGGCGCGGGACCGATCCTGATGTTGCGAATGCTGGGCAATTTCGTGCTGGATGCGCTCATTGGCATCATCCCGATTGTCGGCGACTTATTTGATTTTGGATTCAAAGCCAATCACCGCAACGTCAACCTGCTCAAAAAGTACTACGCGGAAGACAAACCACGCCCCAGTGCCAAGTGGTCACTTACGTTGCTGGGGATTATATTTTTTATACTGTTTGTGGGGATGATTTGGGCAATTTGGAAATTAGCCGCGTTTGTGATTGGCAGTGTGTGGACGGCGGCAATGCAATAAACAACAGGCAATGAGCAATGTACCAATAAACAATGCGAATCAGGGGTTTGGCTGAGTAAGTATGTGAATATTGAGCAATTAGACTTGTCAGGTTTCACAAAACCTGTCAGGTCTGGTCACTAATCACCTGAAAATCAGCACTCATTTTTAACCCATGATTCGAATAAACAGTAAAAAAAGCCAGAGGCGAAGGCAGTGTCATTGAGCAACTTATAACTCATCCCCCCTTTATAACTTATCCCTCCCTCATGCGCAGCCTTTTATTCTTTTTTCTGCTGGCAGCTCATTCCGCTTTTAGCCAGATCGTCCCGGTCCTGTCCGATAGTGCCCGCATCAGCCTGATTACGGTGGATCCGGGCGACGAGACTTACAGTATGTTTGGCCACAGTGCCTTGCGGGTCTACGATCTACGCAATCGGCTCGACCGCTGTTATAATTATGGCACTTTCGAGTTTGACCAGCCCAATTTTTTGCTCAAATTTTGCCGGGGCAAACTCCTGTATTATCTCGATATAGAATCCTATCGTGGCTTCGAGTATGGCAATTTGTCTGACCGCCGGGGGATGCACGAACAATGGCTAAATCTAAAACAAGACCAGAAACAACGGCTTTTTGAGTTGCTTTCTGTGAATGCCCGCGAAGATAAACGCTATTATAAGTACGATTTTTTCTACGACAACTGCGCTACGCGCATCCGCGACATTGTGCAGGAAACATTTTTTCACGAGTTGCCTTACGACAGCACCCATCTTCCGATGGGTACCACGATGCGCCAATTACTTCGTCCATATATGCACCCGCATCCCTGGACTGAATTTGGAATTGATCTATTGCTGGGCCTACCCACTGATAAGCGCGCCAACCCGGAGGATTTTATGTTTTTGCCAGATGGAATGCACGATGTATTCAGCCATACGATGATCACGAAGGGCAGCACGTTGGTGAAAGCGGAACATACGATACCGGACCTTCCGCTGGTCAGACCGGAGTTCGAGCCGGATTTCTTCCAACGTCCCTTTTGGGTGATGTGTTTGGTTGCCCTGCTGGGGCTGCTCAGCATGGCTAATCCGCGCACCGAACATATTTTTGATACGATTTTCTGGTTTGTTTTAGGGGTGGCGGGCTTGACTATCACGCTATTATGGTTTGCCACAGATCACTCGGCAACCAAAAACAACCTCAACATATTATGGGCTTTACCGACTCACTTACTGTTTTTCTGGCGACGCAATCGCAGTGAATTTACCCAAAACTACTTTGTGGGCGTAGCCATTCTAGCCGCACTGACATTGGTGTTTTGGAAATGGCTGCCCCAGGAAATGCCTAATGCTGCCCTCCCATTGGTGGTTTTGGTAGTCATAAAAGGCATCTGGCGACACTATTGGAAACTGGAAAGCTGGCGAGACGAGGCGATTTAACAGGCAAAGGGCAAGAGGCAAAAAAGCAAATGTGCAAATAGCACAACAGACCACCAGATGTTGGAGATTGCTTTTTGCCCTTTGCCTATTTTTTTAAGTTGCGAATTTCCTTATTTCCCTGGTCGCACAATATCGTGAAAGCGGAGCAAATGATCGGGCAGCTGCTCATTATAAATGCAGACAATGATCGAACTACGCTGCCCGGGGATGTTTGAGAAAAGCAGTTTGATAGGATTATGGACGTAACCACGTTCGGCAAACATCTGCATTTGGCGGTCGCGGGGCCGTCGGAAAAGTTTCAAGTCCTCGGCGGTGGCGGGCAGTGGCACATCGCCGTAACCTTCCTCCCGCAAAAACTGTTTCACCATCTCATACGTGTACGCCAATTTGGCACCACCAAAAACCGTACGGTATTCCCAACCGTCGCAGGAGCCGCCCAGATAATCCGAATCGGCCAGCGGGAACTGCTCACGCATTGGCACGTGCGGTTCGGCAGGCACCTCGTCTGGCACGGTGATTTCTTCCGGCATCTCGTCGAAACCGAAATCATCGTATCCGTCTTCTGGTTCAGCGTGGAAAATGGCTTGGCCCACTTTTAGTTTTAAATAAGTTGATAACTGGACAAAAGTAGCGGTTTATCTGGTTTTGTGTTAACAGGAATAGCTAACTTTTAATTGGCATTTTTTCAAATTTAAGTTTAATAAATTGACTGTCAAACTATTGTAAAATAGCGAAGTAGCAAAATTATAGGTTTTTATAAAACAAAAAGTTTTTAAACCTGATTTTTTATTGCTGCGAAAACCCTCCTATACCTTTCCAACGCATGACTGCACACCTACTGACCATCGGCGACGAAATCCTCATCGGCCAGATTGTGGACACCAATTCGGCTTGGATGAGCCAACAACTGAACCTGCGCGGCATCGCCGTAGTAGGCAAAAGCAGCGTCGGTGATACCCGCCAGGCCATCATTGATGGTATTGAACACGCCGCTACAACCGCCCAGATCGTCATTATGACTGGCGGATTAGGGCCGACCAAAGACGATATTACCAAGAAAACCCTGGCCGAAATGTTCGACTCGCCGATGTCGCTGCACCAGGCAACCCACGACCGCATCGCTGCTTATTTCACCAAGCTTGGTCGGGAAATGCCTCCTGCAATGCTGGACCAGGCCACTTTGCCGGAGCGAGCGACTATTTTGGCCAATAAAGTGGGAACGGCGCCGGGGATGTGGTTTGAACGCGGTGATCAAGTGTGGATTTCGCTGCCGGGCGTACCATTCGAGATGGAATATTTGATGACCAACGAGGTGCTACCGCGCTTGGCCAGTCGCTTTCAAAGTCGCCCCATCGTACACCGCACTTTGCTTACCGCCGGGGAGGGCGAAAGCAACATCGCTCGCCGCATCGAAATCTTCGAGGACAGCCTGCCGCAGCATATCAAACTCGCTTATTTACCGGCTCTCGGCCAGGTGCGCCTGCGCCTGACTGGTATGTGGCCAGGCGAAGTGACTACTAATGCAGAGGCGATGCTCACCGCCGAACTGAATGCCAAAGCAGCTGATTTAGAAGCACTTATCCCGGATTTGGCTTTTGGTCACGAAGAAGAATCGCTGGCACAAGTTGTGGGAAAAATATTGACCGAACAGCACAAGCAGTTTGCCACCGCCGAGAGCTGCACTGGCGGTTATGTCGCTCATTTAATCACCAGCATACCGGGTTCTTCCAGTTATTTTCCCGGCGGCGTGGTATCCTATTCCTACGAAATGAAGGAAAAACTCCTGGGCGTAAAACGGGAAACGCTGGCTCAGTTTGGGGCAGTCAGCCAAGAAGTGGTCCGGGAAATGTCGCTGGGCGCGCTGGATAGGTTTGGCGTAGACGTTGCGCTGTCCATTTCCGGCATTGCTGGCCCGGATGGCGGCACGCCCGACAAACCAGTGGGTACTGTGTGGATGGCAGTAAGCGATCGCAGCCGAACGGTGGTGCAAAAACACCTCTTTGGCCGCGATCGCCTAAAAAATATCCAGTTGACGGGGACTTATGCCTTGAATTTAGTCCGAAAATTCCTGCTGGGTGCCGTATAAATAAGGAGACAGGAGGCAGTTTTTAGATTGTTGATAATCAATGCTGTCCTGCTACCTAATATTTTGTAAATTAAATTCCTTAAGGATGCGAGTATTTGAGTATTCGACCAAAACACTTGATAATCAGGCAATTGATCAAATACTCGAATCTTCAAATACTCAAATAAACATAATTTACACTGTACCTAAAAAGCAGTTTACTTCAAGAAACAGGTCAACGACAGGCGCAGCGAATTGGTGCGGATATGGTGTCCTAGTTCCATAAAATCCAGATTTTTGTACAAATTTTGCACCCCGTGCCGGTATTGTACGTTCACGCGGAAACGGCTGCTGCCCGCGCTGATACCGATCGCCGGACCAAAATCAACCCCTGAAAAAGCCTCGTTCAGTTTGGTGGCCAGCATTGCCTTGTAGGCGGTATTGTTATCGTATTCGCCGACATACAAGTCGTAATTATTGCGTTGCAGGCGATTGGCGAGCATTTCTACGTAGCCGCCGACTTGCAGGCGCACCGGAATGTTGGCTATCGGCTGGAAATTGGCCAATATGCTGGTCTGATACGCGCTGTAGTGGTAGTTGTAACTTTGGCGTGTTGGCTCCTGTTCCGGACGGAAAGAAACCGCTTGCGCACTGGCTCCTTTTTGGGTGAGAATGATTTCCTGACTGAGACCAAAACGGTCGTTGAAACC
The DNA here is from genome assembly GCA_965249785.1 of Saprospiraceae bacterium. GTDB lineage: Bacteria > Bacteroidota > Bacteroidia > Chitinophagales > Saprospiraceae > M3007. The sequence goes on from CBDFMU010000017.1 coordinate 89,282, forward strand.
GACGTTCAGCACCGCACCGACGGCGTAGCTTAGTCGGCCAGAGGTAGTGGGAAACAGGTCGGAGCGAAGGGTGGAGTAATTGCTGCCAAAGGTAAAACCCAGTTGGTGATAGGCTTGGGCAGACAGTGAAATAGTGGCAAAGGCGATCAATAGAATGATCGCAGGAAGCGTTTTTGCGTTCATGAGTGGGACGGATAAGGTGATATAAATTTTGTTAAATGGTTCTTTGTAAAAATTTTATCCGATATACAACTTATTTTTATACTTATTTTGAAATTAAATTCCGTGCAAAGGTAAAGGTGGTTTTCAAAAAATATATATTTTATGAAACATTTAATATAAAATATACACTTAAACCAAATAAGTGTCTGTTTTACAATAAATTAATCGAAAAAATTACTCTTTATTTGGCATGTCTTTTTTGCAGCACTGCTTCTACTTCTTCCAGTCGAACATCTTTGGCCGCTAACAGTACCAACAAGTGATACAGCAGGTCGGCGGTTTCTTCTAAAAGGCGTTCCCGATTGTCGCCTAAAGCCTCGATCACGGTCTCCACGGCTTCCTCGCCTACCTTTTGCGCCACCTTATTCAAGCCGGATGCCAGTAATTTTGCCGTATACGAACTGTCGGTGGCACCTGCGGCCTTCCGTTCATGTATAATTAATTCCAATGTTTTTAAAAAGTGCGGCGATTGGTTGCGTTCGCCCCAGCACGTATCGTCGCCCGTGTGACAGACCGGACCGTTTGGTTCGGCCTTGATCAATATAGCGTCCTGGTCACAGTCGAGCAGCAATTCCTGTACACGCAACGTATGGTCCGAAGTCTCCCCTTTGGTCCAAAGTCTTTGTTTGGAACGACTAAAAAAGGTGACGAACCCGCTCGCTTGAGTAGCCGTCAGTGCCTCGGCATTCATGTAGCCGAGCATAAGCACCACGCCAGTGTGGGCATCTTGCACCACCGCGGGCAGTAGGCCATCGGGCATTTTAGCAAAGTCAGGTGGGAGTGGAAGATTGGGCATTGGCGGAAGGGTTATCAGTCGTTAGGGGATAGACGTTGGTTCAGCCGATTAGGTTGGTAGACTTTCGCTTTTTACTTCATTTTAACCGAAAATTATTTACATTATATTTTTACTATTCATAAAATATTGATAATCAAATATATTATCTTAGTATGCGCTTTCTTATTAATTTGACATTTCCATAAAAATCGGGATATTGCTGCGCTATATTGGCAAATTGCTATTGCCGAATCGGTAAACCCTGTGCGGACAAATAATGTTTGAGCGCAGGAATAGGCACTTCCCCGAAATGAAAAATGCTGGCCGCCAATGCCGCGTCGGCGCGCCCCTGGGTGAATACGTCGTAAAAATGTTCTTGCTTGCCAGCTCCGCCGGAGGCGATGACGGGAATAGAAAGCGCGGTAGAAATAGCACTGGTGAGCTCGAGCGCGAAACCGTTTTTGGTGCCGTCGTGCGCCATAGAGGTGAGCAGGATTTCGCCGGCTCCGCGATCGGCAGCTTCGCGCGCCCAATCCAGCGCAGATAAAGGGGTAGCTACGCGACCACCATTGAGATAAACCCGCCAAATACCCTCTTCGTCTGGGCGGGCATCAATGGCGACTACCACACATTGGCTGCCAAATGCCTGGGCCAGTTCGCCGATCAGCGTTGGTTGAAGTACTGCCGCAGAATTGATGCTCACCTTGTCGGCACCGGCGCGGAGCAGGATTTCCACCTGTGCTACCGACGTGATGCCCCCGCCGACCGTGAAAGGAATATACAGGACTTGGGCAATGCGGCGCACGAGTTCCACAAAGGTGGTGCGCTTCTCGTGTGTAGCAGTAATATCGAGAAAAACCAGTTCATCGGCTCCCTGGTGAGCGTAGTCGGCTGCCAGCATCACGGGGTCGCCTGCCTGACGGAGCTGTTCAAACTGGATGCCTTTTACCGTCTGGCCGTCCTTGATATCGAGACAGGGAATAATGCGTTTGGCCAGCATGGGAGAGGGTTGAATAAATGAAAAGGCAAAAAAGCAAGAAGAAAATGCAGCGAGCAATGCTCTTTTATTCTCTTTCCCATATCTTTTGCCCGCTCACATCTTCGGTGATCAGGTTGCCTTTCTCGAAGTGGTAGTTAGCGGCGGAAGTATAAGTTTCCTGGCCTTCTGGTCGGATATAAAAAACATTGCCGTTGCTATACCACAGTCCTTTTTGCTGTATTTCTGCCTGACCGGAGTCGTAAGACAGATCGCCACCTCCCACGCTTTTGCTATATTCGGCATACTGACCGTTGGCATTGATGCGAAGATAGAATACCGTCTGTAAACCAGTATTTTTAGTAGAGGTAATGACCTGATATATCCAACTGCCCACCAGCCGAGCGTCGCGTGTGCCGGGCGCAATATTGGCTTTATTGGTAGAAGATAGTTCTGCCGTTCCTTCGCGCACGAAGGTGTGGCTGCGTTTTTGCCCGGAGACGGAAAAAGTCAGGTCAATGCGATTACTATCTACCAGTATTGCTTCAAAATTGGCCACTACTTTGTTTAAGGATGGGTCTGTCAAATCACCATTGGCCTTATTGCCAAAAGTAGTCCCTGTTACTTGCAGGCTAAAACCGCCTTCGTCATACGTGCCTTTTATTTCATTATGCCGGGTGGTCGTGACAAGCCGACAGGGCATTCCGTCCACGACTGCCACGAAATTGCCATTAAAACCAGTTTGTGCAAAAACGGGCAGCAGGGCAAAACCCCAAAAAGCAAGGGAAAAGGAGATAGAACGTATCATTTTTCGTTTGTATTTATACTTTTGAATATACTCGAAAATACTGCATCGGTATTTTATCTTCAAAGAATGCCTTACCAATAATAGCCCCGGCACAGCCTACTACCGCCAGAGCCTCCAGGTCGGCAACACTGCTCACTCCACCGCTGGCAACCAGATAAAGATCGGGAAAAGCAGCTAAAATATCCGTATAGAGCTCAATAGCGGGGCCAGAGAGTTCGCCATCGCGGGCAATATCGGTGACGGTAAATTGATGAATACCCAAACCCTGCACCTGTCGGATAAAATCGAACAGACCAATGGCGGTCTGGTTTTTCCAGCCATGCACCGCCACGAAACGGTTGCGTACATCGGCCCCTACCAGAAATTTGTCCGCTCCGAACTTTTCTACCCAGGCACTGAACTCATCGGGAGCCACCACGGCTACGCTGCCGACCGAAAAGAGGGCCGCACCAGCATCGCGTACTTGCTTCAGCGCAGCAATGGAACGAAGTCCACCGCCATAGTCAATTTCCAGATTGGTATGGGCGGCTACCTGCTCCAAAATGTGCAGGTTGGTAGGCCGACCCGTGCGGGCACCGTCGAGATCCACCATGTGCAGCCGCCGAATACCTGCCTGCTCCAGTTCGCGGGCCAGGGCCAGTGGCTCGGCGGGATACTCGGTTTTTTGCTCGAAATTGCCCTGCCGCAGCCGCACTAAGCGGCCATCCAGCAGATCGAAAGAGGGAATAAGATCCATAAAAAAGGGAAAAGGCAAAAAAGCAAGAAGCAATATAGCAACACTCCGATTTTTATTGGAAGGCAAACCGAAAATGACCAGCTATTAATTCAAGGAAAAGGGGAAAAAGCGTTGATAGTCAATGTTTTATTACCTTGCCTTTTTTGAAGCTACGCTGCCTCGAACTATAAAATGGAGCTAAAAAAGGAGCAAGCGAGTTTTCCGAAACATGGAAAATCCGCTTGCCAGACTGATTTATCAAAACCAATTACTCACAGGAGTAAATGCTTCATTGAAATAAGGTAGGCTAAATTTTGCGTAAAACATTGATTTTCAATGTCATCCGCAATTTTGCCTAATAACTTAATCAGTGCCGACCGAAAATGCCACCCAGCACATCAGCGATGCCGCCGCCAGAGGAGGCTTGTCCCGACGACTGCTGGCCGCCGCCAAACACCCCGCCGAGCACCGAGCCGATGAGATCGCCCATGCCGCCTTGTTGCTGCGTCTGTTGGGCAGAACCCATGAGGACGCTGGCCAGATTGCCAAGATCAAGGCCACCGGAATTTTTGGCTTTTCCCAGTACACTCATCACGATGGGCGCGAGGATGGGCAGAAGTTTCATAACTTGACCCATGTTGAGGCCCGACTTTTGACTGATTTGTTGTGCGGCATCTTCGGTGCGGTTGCCGAGAATATGACCGACAATACCTTGGCCATCCGTAGCGGCAGAGGCGTTGCCACCGCCTTGCAGCATACCGCCCACCATGCCCATCAGGTTGTCGAGCATACTGCCGTCGTGGTTGCGATCGAGCGCGGAACCCAGCGAAGAAAGGCCACTTTCGGTAGAAGCATTGTTAGCCAGCCCGCCAAGGAGAGTAGCAAAAACGCCTTGCGCAGCAGTAGCGGTTTGTTCTGGTTCGGCCCCGATATGGTTACTTAGTTGATTGATTACATCGCCGGAAAGTTGTCTTTTCAAGACATCCATTAGATTCATAATGAAAGGTTTAATTGTGTTGAAGAATGATAGAAAAAGTCGCACATTCCGCTTGGCGGTAGGACGGGTCAAAAGTAGCAGGTGTTTTGGTGCAGGGCACGCAAAGCGGCATAAAATTGGCTGGCAAAGCAAAATATTTTTCAGAGAACCCAACTAATGTGGGAAAATCCGCATTTTTACGCGGTTCGCCGCCCAACAAAGCGTTCTACCCGGTGTTCAGCAAGACATCGAGCCGACATTATGGACTATCGCGCCGCTAAGCAATTTATTTTAGACAAACTCCGGACCGAGCTGTCGGACCAGCTCTACTACCACGGGCTGCACCACATGCTCGATGTATTACGGATTGCCACTGGCCTTTGTGCAAGCGAGGGGGTGCAGGGGCATGATCTGGCCCTGGTGAAAACCGCAGCCCTCTTTCATGATGCGGGGTTTGTGAAAAACAAACACGCCGGTCATGAAATAGAGGGATGTAACCTCGTGCGCCATGCCCTGCCCAACTTTGGCTACTCGCCTGCCGACATTGAAATTATTTGCGGGATGATTATGGCCACTAAAATTCCGCAGTCACCACATAATCTTTTGGAGGCGATCATCTGCGATGCCGACTTGGATTACCTGGGGCGCGAAGATTTTTATCCCATTGGCAGCACCCTTTTTGAAGAAATGCAGGCTTATCATCTCATCGGTGATGCACAGGCCTGGAACCGCCTACAGGTTAGTTTTTTATCTGCGCATAGTTTTCATACCCGCACCAATCGCCAACTACGAGAGCCGGTGAAACAAGAATATCTGCAGCAATTGAAGGGCTTGGTCGCTACTTACTAGGCCCTGTCATGTTTCTTTACGGTTTTTGACCAGTTTGCCTATTTATCGCCCCATGAGTTCTCTGCGCAGTACGTTTTCCAAATTTATTGAGTTGGGATTGATACTCACTGTCTTGTCCCTGGCACTGGTTTTTTATTTTGCTGATCAAAAAATTCGCGCACTTTCGGCAGCCTCCAATTTGGTGGCTCATACCCAAACCGTGCGGCTGGAACTCAGTCAGATAGACGCACGAGTGTATGAATCAGCTACCATCCAGCGGCGATTTATGGTAACTGATGATTCTGCTTTTCTCTTTGGAAAAGCACCCCTCCGGGACAGTATAAAAACTGGCTTACAACATCTGAATAGTCTAATCGGCGATAATGCTGTCCAAAAACGCAATCTGGACTCGCTGACTCAGCGCATTAATACCCATTTTGACCTGCTTCAAGTGACTACCTGGCCCGACTTTCTCAACCGTAGTGTTACCTGGGAAAAAGGGGTGGGAAATATGGACAGCATACAGCTGCTGTTACAGCAAATGAACCGACTGGAAAGCATCACGCTGGAAAACCACCAGGATATTCGCGACCAATTGCTCCGCACGGCTCCTGTTTTCGCGCTACTGCTGTTGCTGATTGCGATAATAATTGCGGTCACTTCTTATTGGAGAATAAAAAATGACCTGCGGGAATCCAAAAAACAGGTGCAAATCCATTTGGAAAATACCAAAAAAATTACGGAACTCAATCTGGCTCTCCGGCATGCCGAACAACTTTCTCAGAGCGGCAACTGGCAGATGGATTTGGCTACCGGACAACGACAGTATTCTGATAATTTATATCGGCTGTTTGGTCATGAACCTGGCGTTTTTCAGGCCGGAGCCTCCGATTGGTTGCAAATGATCCACCCAGAAGATCAGCAATTGGTGCGGGATTTTGGGGACCTGGCTCAAAAATGGCAGCAAGAGCCAGCCAGTATAGTTTTTCGGCTCTACCGTCCCGACGGTGAAATGCGCTATCTATACGCGGGTGGTAAAATTATTAATACCGAAGAGGGCGAAGCGACGCTGATAGGAACATTGCAAGATGTGACCGAATCGTATCAGCTGCGGCGACAACTCGAAGAGCGGACCCGTTTTGCGGAAATGCTGATCGAATCAAGTGTGGATATGATCGCCGCTTACGACCAGGATTTGCGTTACACCGTGTGGAATAAGCAGTGCGAGGAGCTATTGAATTTGAAAAAACAGGATGTATTGGGCAAACTCGCCTCTGAAGTGTTTCCAACGGTAAATACGGAGGCACTCGATCGTGCCCTGAACGGCGAATCCGTCCATATACCGCCCCGTAAATCTGCCATTTCTAACCACTATTACGAAAGTTATGCACTGCCCTTGCGCGATGCTGCCGGTAAAGTCAATGGTGTACTGACCATCACCCATGACATTACGGAAAGTTATACCCTGCGCAGCCAATTGGAAGACCGCAGCCGTTTTGCGGAGACCATTATTGAGTCTAGTGTGGATATGCTCATTACCTATGATACCGATTTGCGTGTCACGGTCTGGAACAAAAAAAGCGAGGAAATATTCCAGCGCACCAAAGCCGAAGCCCTGGGGCATCATGTGGAAGAATTATTTCCGTATATTACTAATACGGAGCGAATGAAAGACCTGCAATCGGTATTAGATGGTCAGGCTGTGCAGTATCCGCCACACGAGCTGTCGCCGTTCGGTATTCATGCCAATTTGTACTTATTACCCCTGAAAAATAGCACCGGTCAAGTGACTGGCGTACTCAGCATTACCCACGATGTAAGCGACGTAGTACAATCGGCAGCCCGACTCGCTGCCCTCAATCAATCTTTAGAAGAAAAAAATAAGCAGTTAGCCAATATCAATGCCGAACTGGCTTCTTTCAGCTATGTAGCCAGCCACGATTTGCAGGAGCCGCTGCGCAAAATACAGTCCTTTGCCAGCCGCATTTTGGCCACCGAAAAAGACCGCCTTTCCGAAACAGGCCAGGATGCTTTCCGGCGAATGCAATCTGCCGCCGACCGCATGCAGCAACTTATTGAAGACCTCTTGACTTATTCCCGCACCAATACGCAAACGGGCGAATTCTCGACGGTCGACCTAAATAAAATATTTTATGAAGCCGAGCAGGAAGTGAGCGAAATAGTACAGGAGACCAGAGCAGTGATCGAAGCCGATCCATTACCGGAGGTGCGGGTGGTGGCTTTCCAGTTTCGCCAGTTGCTGGCCAACCTGCTCAGCAATGCCCTCAAATATCAGCGACCAGGCGTGGTGCCGCATATCCGCATTACCTGCGCGACAGTGGCGGGGGAAGATGTGCCGCAGCCAGATGCCGCAGGGAAAAATTATTTTAAAATGGAGGTGATAGATAATGGTATTGGATTTGAGCAGCAATATTCCGAACGCATTTTTGAATTATTCCAACGCTTGCATGGCCGCTCGGAATACAAAGGCACGGGCATTGGGCTGGCTATTTGCCGAAAGATCATGCAGAACCATAATGGTTATTTATTAGCCGAAGGGCGGCCCGGTGAAGGAGCGACTTTTACGATTTATTTGCCACTGTGATTTCGCTTGAGCGTCATCCCTATTGGCAATAGATAATAAATTGGTACAATAAAGAAAATGAGCCAACTAATCCACACAGATATTGGGGCCGCTACAATAGAGAAGAAATATAGTATAAAGCCCGGCAAACTACGCCGGAACGTCTGGCGGCGCATATCTAATGGTACGTCGTCGTGCGTTAAGTGACCTGTATTAATGGCATAATAACTCATCATTGGGAAACAGGATGCAGCCATCATTAGTAGAAAACCGAAGACCATTGCCGCGGCTGGCGTAGCAGGATGTTCGCCTAAAAAAATAGTTCCAAAGGGAATAAGTGAAAGCCAGAATAATAGAAAATTATTGATCCAGATCAATTTCGCGTCAATATTGCGCAGCGAATGAAAGAAGTTGTGGTGATTGACCCAAAATATAGCGATGATGAGAAAACTTAAAGCATAAGCCAGCAACCTCGGCCCCAGTTCATGGGCCGCTATCCACAGATCGGCATTGGTAAAATTTTTAGGTAACACTGGCAATTTCAAACCCAGCACCATGATCGTAATGATAATAGAGATCACGCCGTCGCTGAACGATGCAATACGCGTAGTCGTAGGATAGTCCGGTGCTGTGCGAGGGGAGTGGGCAAGCCGCCGACGCAGGATGGCATCGGGCAGGCGTAAACGACGTGGTTTGGTGCGCATCGAGTTTGGTGTCAAAAAGCTATGCCAAAGACAATACTGAATAACTAGGCAAAATTGCCACAGGCAAATAGAGCTGCCCACCAGAAGAGTCTAGTTAACCCAGAATGATGTTGGAAAGAATGGAATTATAACGGTTTAACCAGCAAAATTTCTTCCCCCTTCCATATTGTTCACCCTCTCCACCTTTACTATAATTACATTTACACGGAAATTAACCTGCACTTTTGCAAATGTCCTCGCCAAACACCATCGTCAACTCTGCCGCCTACCTGGATGGTCGCCGCGTCACCAGTGTCGAACTCTGCGATATTGGCGAAGTACTGAAACAGCCCGGCCGCTTTGTCTGGATTGGACTACACGAACCGAGTGAAGCCATGCTGGATCAAGTTCGTAAGGAATTTGGGCTGCACGAATTGGCCATCGAGGATGCCCATCGTGCTCACCAGCGACCCAAGATCGAATCCTACGGCGATTCCCTTTTCATCGTCCTGCGCACCGCGCAATTGAACGCACAGCACCACACAGAGTTCGGAGAAACACATTTTTTTGTTGGCCGCAACTTTATCGTGACCGTACGCCACGGTTCTTCGCTGGCTTATAGCGAAGTGCGGACACACTGTGAAAACAAGCCACAATTGCTCTGCAAAGGCCCGGCGTTTGCGCTGTATGCTATAATGGATGCTATTGTAGATCAATACTTTCCGGTGGTAGAGGGGCTGGAGCAGGAACTGGATATTATTGAGGAGAAAATCTTTGGAGCCACCCCTAACCGCGAGACGACGGAGCAGATTTACCAACTCAAACGCGAACTATTGGAAGTGAGGCGGGCTATTTCACCGCTGATTGATATTTGCAATAAATTGGTGCGCTTCGATTTGGACTTGATTCCTGAAGATACCCGAACGTATTTCCGCGACGTGTATGACCACGTGATGCGCATCAACGAAATAGTGGATAATACACGGGAACTGTTGGGGACGGCTTTGGAGGCCAATTTCTCGCTGATTTCCATTTCACAGAGCGAAGTGGGGAAGCGGTTTGCGGGCTGGGCGGCCATCTTTGGTGTACCTACTTTGATCGCCGGACTGTATGGGATGAATTTTGCCCATATGCCGGGGCAAATGTGGGAATATAGTTTCGAGGTAGTGCTGGCTCTGACTATTGGCTCTTGCATGCTTATTTTCTGGTTTTTTCGGCGGGCGGGGTGGTTATGAAGTGAGACAAACATAGAAGTACAAATAACCAGTTTCTAATAACCGCTTACCAACTATCATGCAAGAGTTCCGATTCATCTTTTTACAACGCCTCTCCAACGGCATCGAACTATTGAGTGCGGTGGTGCTGCTCGTGGGTTTCGCCAAGGGGATGTGGGCGTTTATACTCTATGAACTAAACGAAATACGCAGTGCTGGCGAAGCGTCGCCCGATAATCTGGCAAAACTGCGCCCAATCGTCAGCAATTATATGCTGCTTGGACTGGATTTCTACATCATTGCAGTCATTATCTCCACCATGCTGCATCCGGAATGGAATGAACTTCTCAGGCTGGCAACTATCGGCTTGTTGCGTACCACGATTGGTTATTTTTTAGGAAAAGTCTCAGAGACCACAAACTAATACGATCAAGAAATCAGGCGTTCAACCCTTCCAACACGCGATAAATATCCGCCAGCCGGATTTCATAGCCGAGACTGTGCAGAAAGATGCTGTCAGATAGATCAGTATAAGTAGTTACGCGTTGCAGGCCGTTAGCGGGGTCTTCCAGGTAAATTGTTTTTGCCCAGGTCTTTTCAGGTTCCACCAGCAAATACTCCCGAAAACTGCTTAATGTGCAATAATAATCGAATTTTTCGCCCTTATCGTAACTGCGCGTATCGTCGGACAATACTTCTATAATGAGCAAAGGATTGACGATGGCATCGCGGCGTATTTTTCCGTTTTCAGCGACGTAAAACTGCGGCGGTTTGGCAATGACCGTCACGTCGGGATAGACGAATTTGCCAAGCGACGTAAACCAGGTTTTCATGTCGCTGTCCAGCACTTCCAATTCTAGACGGGAAGCACGAAAAAGCTGCTCCAGCAAAAAAGCAATCTCGAACTTTATTTTGTTGTGATAATAATCGCCGCCAGCCATTTCCAGTAGTTTTCCGTTGTTAAATTCATGTTTTACTGGCGAACGCGCCTCCATGTCGAGGTATTCCTCCGCAGAAATGGCAGGCATTTCCAGAAGCGTGATTTCTTCGTGCATGACTTTAAAATTTGGGGCAATTTACTGGTTTTTAGCAACAATCAAAGCGTTGACCACCGCCCTAATTCGTACTACCATTAGTTTTAGCCGCTTCCTTCTTCTCCGCTTTATCTTTCTTTTTAAAATAGCGACGCAATAAGAAATTGTCTTGCGCCGCCCGCAGATCTTCGTCTAATTTCTGGGAGCCTCCTTCCAGATTTTGTATGGTGGCTTTGAGATGATTCGCGGTCTTTTCATCATACAGCAATACACCTAGGGTAGAGTTTTTATTGTCCAGATTACTAGTCATCTTGGTAACATCGTTGCTGGCGGTTTTCAAGTTAGCCGTTGCTTCCGCCGCCGAAGTAGTCAGTTGTTTTAATTGTTTTACAGAAGCCTGTACGTTTTTAAATACCATGGTATCCGTCACTAAATCATTGGCCAGCGAACCTTTCTGATTAAGTTTGGCACCATAGTCAGAAATAGCAGCGGTTAGTTTTTCAGCGTGTGCAGACGATCTTTGTAAAGAAGCCAGGGTCACATCCAGACTTTTATAAAGGGATTCATCTTTCAATAGTTTCCCGACGGTCCCTTGTCCCGATGCGATTTGTTTACTGATGGCTTTAAAATCGGTCGTAATTTCTAATATATTCTTGTTGTTTTCTTGTAATGTATTGAGCATTTCTTCCGTGGAAGCCAGATTTTCAATGGCCAGCATATCTCCATCTTCTACGGGCTGCGCTTGGGGCGTACCACCATAAATGACGATAATTTTATTACCAATTAATCCATCAGTACTAATTTTCACCTTAGAATCTTTGCGAATATAGGATTGCGCTTTTTCATCAATCTTGAATACTACCAGTACTTGGGATTCTCCGTAAAAGCTCATCTTGCTCACGGTACCGATTTTTACGCCCGAAAACCACACATTGTTTCCGTTCTGTAATCCATTAACGTCGTTAAAGACAGCCGAAACATGCATCTTTTTGACGAAGGTGCTATGCAAATTACCCACGGCGAGAATGCCCGCGGCAAGAAAAATCAAGCCTATAAAAATGAATAGCCCGACGGTGACTGCGCGCTTTTTTGGTTCTGTACTCATTGTTGAATAAAATTGTAGTTGTAAAAACTTTTTGCCTGTTCATCATCGGTATCAAACACTTCCTCGAAGGTGCCTTGCCGGGTGAATTTACCATCTAACAACATTAAAATGCGGTCACCGACAGCTTTTGCAGCACTTAAATCATGGGTAATAATAATGGAACTGGATTTGTACCGTTCCTGTACTTCATTAATCAGGTCATTAATATCAGTACTGGTAATGGGGTCAAGACCAGCAGTTGGTTCGTCATACAGCATAATTTCCGGTTTCAGCATCAAAGTGCGGGCAATACCAATCCTTTTACGCTGACCACCAGAAAGATCCGAAGGCATTTGTTTAAGTTTATCTAATAAACCTACTGCATCCAGCGTTTCCTCTACTCTGTGATCAATTTCTTTTTGACCTAGATTTTTCACATTGCGAATGAGTGGAAATTCGAGATTTTCCCGCACATTCATACTATCATACAAAGCACTGCTTTGAAAGGAAAAACCAATTTTCAAACGCATTTCCCGCAAGGCTTTTTCACTCAATTCCTCCACTTCTTGTCCCAGCACATTAATAGTGCCTTTATCCGGTTTTAATAGTCCGGCAATAAGTTTAATAAGAACGGATTTGCCAGTACCAGAACGTCCAAGTACTACGACATTTTCCCCTTTAAAAACTTCCAGGTCAATACCACGCAACACCTTTAAATCTCCAAAGGATTTATATAAATCCCGGATAGTAATGACGCGTTGAGTAGTGTCTATCTGATGTGTGCCTTGCTTCTTTTCCATATTCATTAATAAGTTCTGACCCAGTTAGACATTTGCACAATCAATAATTCCTCAATAAATATTAGAAACATAGAAAGTACTACCGAAGAGTTGGCCGCTTTACCTACGCCTTGTGTTCCCTGGGAAGCATTATAACCTTTATAACAACTTACCATACCAATCGTAAATCCGAAAGAAATGGCCTTGACCATCGAGGTACCTATATCCAGAAAACCAATTTGCCCAAATGCCTCAGCAACAAAAGTGGGAAAACTGGTTTTTTCGTTCATATATACATTCAAAAAGGCACCCATCATGCCCAAGAAGGCACAATACATCGCCAATACCGGAATCATAAACGTCGTGGCCAGTACCCGGCTAACTACTAGAAATTTAAATGGATCAGTAGCCGACACCTCCATAGCGTCGATCTGTTCGGTCACTTTCATGGACCCTAGTTCCGCGCCAATATTGGAACCAACTTTACCTGCACTAATCAAAGCTGTCACCAGCGGAGCTAACGCCCTGATCATCGCAATGGCAATCAAAGAAGGCAACCAGGAAGTAGCCCCAAAAGCGACCAGCGAAGGCCGCGATTGTTTCGTAAAAACCATCCCGGTAATGAAACCAGTCATTGTAATCAGTGGCAATGAGTTATAGCCAACTTCATAGCATTGCTTTACGATTTCCCGGAATTCGAAAGGCGGCTGGACTGCTTGTCTGAAAAAATGGCCAATAAATTGAAAGGCATTGGATATGCCGGCGAAAAAGTCGTCTAATCCTTTGGTGAGGACATATTTTTTCAAAGCAGCGTTGGTTCGTTTTGAAATACTATATGGAAAGATATGGGTTTAATGTTGGACAATTTAAAAAGTCATGCCGTTGGATAAAGAGCAGGTTGACCGATAGTAGCTACGCATTTTCTGTCAAGATGGGCAACTGTTCACTGGAAACCACGTAGTAGTGCTATTATCGCAAAAAAGAGCGCGTAAAGGCGTAGAATATTTGCCTCAAAGCGGGGCGATGCTTTTATAAAACCTAGGATTTTTTAAAAATGCCTACGACTGCAGATTTGGCTTTGGTATAGCGTCCCGCTGCCATATAACCACTGAAATATTAAGTACTTAGACCTGGTAGGTTTCAAAAACCTGGCAGGTCTGGTAACTAAGCACTTGAAACTCAGCACCCATTTTTAACCCATGATTCGCATAACCAGGTAGTTTCATGAAAGAAACCTACTCTGCTGAATCACACCGTAGCCAATTGCCCAATCGCGTGTTCCAAAAAGGCCGGAATGATCGTATCAAACGTCCGCCGAATTTTTTGCGGATTGGAAAGATCGTGGATCATCTGCTCATAACGCGCCTCCCCGTGTTCATCCACGATGCTTTTTTTGCGATCTGGCAGTAAGAAGTAAGTGAGCAGACCTTCCGGGTTTGCCTCCGGGTGGAATTGCGTTCCCACCATCCACGGGCTAAAACGCATAGCCATAATCGCCCGCTCGTAGTGCACGTGTGGGCGCAGTTTTTCCAGACAAAGAATATGCGCACCCATCGCTTTGAGCCGCTCCTGATTGGGCTGCACCACTTGGTAGCGGCGGAAATCGGCGATATAAAACGGCTCAGGTAAACCTTCAAAAGTCGGTTCTTCCTTGCCCCAATGCGTTTTATGCACTGGATAGGTTCCAAATGACATTTTGTAACGCTCCGTTACCGTACCCAGACCAAAATGGTGACAGGCCATCTGGAAGGAATGACAAATAAAAAAGCATTGCTTTTTCTGCTCTTCGGCACTACTATTCCAATCCCATAGATCTTGGATCAAAGCGTGAAAAGGCTCATACCAAGGTCCGTCATTCAGTAGTGGATCGCCGGGGCCACCGGAAAAAATATAAATATCGTAGGAGGTATTGGCCACCTCATTTTTGGCGCGCACATCGAAATGATCATAAACCAGCACATCGGAATACTGTCCCAGAATGTGGTGCAGCATCGGGATTCCGCGATTGGTTTCGCCGTTGTACATATCAAGCAAGGCTACACGAAGCATAGCAAAAGGAAGTTGGTTGCCGGAATGTGGGTAGCAGGGCGGCGAGCGCAAACGCGGCAGCGTTACAGAAAATGGAATAACAATCGGCGGGATGAGTACTCTACAAAGGTCGTTATTTAACAGCAAAATCCGATTATGGTAACACAGGTTTAATTTTGAGAAGCCGTCCAATTACTGTACTTTTGTCGACTTTTTTCAAAAATACTTGATTTTCAAATACTTACGCTATGAAATTCGTCTCCGAAGAGGTGATCGACAAGGTCATCGAGCAGTTGGAAGATTACGCCGATGAACAATATGAAAAACGCATGGAGGCTTTTGCCGACGCGCAACCTGTCGTAGTGGCCTGGCTATTCAGCGAGCAATTCGACCTGTTGAGCGAGGACGAAAAAGGCTATATGCAATATTTGGCCCTCATCGCTTGGAGTGCGAACGATCAGGTAAATGGGTCGCTGGGTGCGGTATCCGAAGAAGAAATAGGACAGGCCGAAGAAGCGAATTACGCGATTTTGGAAAGCAGTAAAGCCCAGGATTTCCGCGACCGTCTGGATGCCTTTTTTGACGGCACCGATCAGGAAGATTTGCTGGCCTTCGCCGAAGAAGCCGTGCTGGAAGAGGAAGAAGGCGACGAAGTGCTGATTACGAAGGAAGGGCGCGAGCCGATTTTCATCGCATTGAAAACTTTGGTGGATGTGCTGACGAGCGGCGACGAGTAGTGTCAATCCCCTGATTGACGCAATAATGCCAATCGGGGATTAGCAGTACATAACCCCTTGATTATCACGCCCATACTGGCCGAGATTTCCAGTCAACAAAAAATCGGTGGACAATATTTGCCCTCATTTTCAATGAGTTGCGTAAAAAACTTTCAAAAAAGTTGCTTCACCGCTTGTTCATCCGAAAATGCCGCTTTACTTTTGCGGCCTCTTTGGCGGGAGCCTGCTTTTTTGTGCCTGCCGAGACCATCAATATTTCAACATTTTTAACAGCAATAGCATGAACACGCTGAGTTACCGGACCGAGTCCATCAGTGCGGAGAAAGCCGAGCGCAAGTGGTATGTGGTAGACGCCGAAAATCAAGTGGCTGGCCGCTTGTGTGCCCACATGGCCAGCGTCCTGCGCGGCAAAAATAAGCCCTCCTACACTCCCCACGCCGATACGGGCGATTACATTATTGTCATCAATGCCGAAAAATTCGGTTTACGGGCGACAAATGGAACCAAAAAGAATATAAGGATTTCTCGCACCACCCCGGTGGTTTGAAGATCACTTTGGCCGTAGAAATGCTGGCAAAGCACCCGATTCGTATCATCGAACGTGGTGTGAAAGGCATGTTGCCTAAAACCAAACTGGGCAAGGCAATGGTGAAAAAAATGTTCGTGTACGAAGGCACTGACCATCCACACGCAGCACAGAAGCCCATCGCACTCACCTTCTAACATACAAAACCTACTTCCATATATGGAAATGATAAATGCTATCGGGCGTCGTAAAACGGCTGTTGCCCGGGTCTATCTGATGAAGGGAGAAGGAAATATTACGGTTAACGGTAAAGATTACCGCGAATATTTCCCGCAAATCCACATTCAGCACAACGTAACCGACCCGTTCACGACAGTGGGCGCGGAGAACATCTACGATCTGAAAGTAAACGTGCGCGGTGGTGGCTATAAAGGCCAGGCCGAAGCAGTACGGATGGGTCTGAGCCGTGCGCTGGTGAAACTCAACGAAGAGTTCCGCAAGCCGCTGAAAGCCCGCAAATTCCTTACCCGCGATAGCCGCTCGGTGGAACGTAAGAAATACGGTCAGCCAAAAGCGCGTAAGAAATTCCAGTTCTCCAAACGATAAGAAATAGTTATGAATTATGAATTATGAGTTATGGCCCAAGTGCTAAATAACTTATAACTCATAACTTATAACCCATAACTCATAACTAAAAAATTGCTTTTGAACAATGCAAAAGCCCACCTATAAAGAATTGCTCGATGCCGGTTGCCACTTTGGCCACTTGCGCAAAAAATGGAACCCGAAGATGACGCCGTACATCTTCATGGAGCATAAAGGGATCCACATTATTGACCTGAATCGTACCGCCGAACTGCTGGAACGTGCTGCGCTTGCTATGAAAGCCATGGCGAAAAGCGGCAAGAAAATCATGTTCGTGGCGACCAAGAAACAGGCCCGCGAAATCGTGCAGAAAGCCGCTGAAAGCGTCGGTATGCCTTTCGTAACCGAACGTTGGTTGGGCGGTATGATGACCAACTTCCAGACGATCCGTAAATCGGTGAAGAAAATGCAGAACATTGAGCGCATGCTTGGTGACTCCACGTTGACTTCCATCACCAAGAAAGAACGCCTGACCCTCAGCCGCGAACACGCCAAGATGGACAAGCACTTTGGTGGTATTGCCAGCCTGAACCGTCTGCCGTCGGCTGTGTTCATCGTGGATATTCACCACGAACATTTGGCACTGGCCGAGGCCAAAAAACTGGGCGTAAAAACCCTGGGTATGGTCGATACTAACTCCGACCCGACTCTGGTGGACTACGCTATCCCAAGTAATGACGATGCTTCCAAAGCCATCTCGTTCATTACCAACTACTTAGTGGATGCCATCCGCGAAGGTTTGGAAGAGCGCAAGGCTATGAAGGGCGACGAAAAAGAAGTAGCCGAAGCGTAAGGGGGTTATGAGTTATGAGTTATAAGTTATTGGTTGACAGGAAAATACGATTAATTTCCTGTTTCTATATAGATAATGAACCATTAACGAACGCCCATAACTCGTGGCTCATAACTTATAACTCATAATTCATAACTCAAATAACATGAGCGATATCAAAGTTTCTGCTGCCGATATTAATAAACTGCGTCAAATGACCGGCGCGGGCATGATGGATTGCAAAAAAGCCCTCGAAGAGACCAACGGCGACTACGAAGAGGCACAAGATTATCTGCGTAAAAAAGGCATCGCCAAAGCCGCCAAACGCGAAGACCGCGAAGCCAAAGAAGGCGTAGTCGTTGCTCGTACGAATGCCGACCAAACCAAAGGCATCGTCCTCGCTCTCAACTGCGAAACCGACTTTGTGGCCCGCAACGAGAACTTCATCACTTTGGCCCAAAAACTGGCTGACATCGCCCTCGAAAATTTTCCACCGACGCTGGCCGATCTACTCAATTTGCCTTTCGACGAAAAAGGGTCCGTTGGCGAGAAAGTGAGCGAACAAACTGGCCTTGTTGGCGAGAAAATTGAACTTAGCCGCTATGAGCCTATTACCGGTGCTCAAATCCTGACTTACAACCACTCGAACAATAAGCGTTCAGTGTTGGTGGCCCTCAATATGCAAAACGATGCCTTTGGACAGGCTGGTCGCGATGTCGCTATGCAAATCGCGGCCATGAGTCCAGTATCGGTCAGCAAAGACGACGTGGATCAACGTACTATTGAGCGCGAGTTGGAAATCGGTAAAGAACTGGCGCGCAACGAAGGCAAAGCCGAAGAAATGTTGGAAAAGATCGCCCTGGGCCGTCTCAACAAATTCTTTCAGGAGAGCACTTTGCTAAGCCAAAAGTTTGTCAAAGACGACAGCCAAACGGTAGATCAATACCTGAAATCGCTGGATAAAGGCTTGACGGTGACTGGTTTCAAACACATATCACTGTAAACACAATTTTAAAACGCCGAGCAATGTCACTTTCTCCCATTTTGAAAATGACGCTTGGCAGTTTGTCTCATACAGAAAAGGGCAACGGTGCAAACCGTTGCCCTTTTTTTGTGTTTTGAGCGCACCTCCTTTCGGTTTTTGTCGGAATGTACTGTTTGCATTTTAAGGTCGAAAAACGATTCTCTTCCTTTGGCCTTGGCGCAATTTTGTGACCTTTGCGCCGCAAATTGCAATCCTCCCTAAAAGCACTCACCTCTATCAAAACGGTTTCTGAATGAGTAGCATCAAATATGCGCGTATCCTGTTAAAACTATCGGGCGAAAGCCTGATGGGCAAGCAGAAGTTCGGTATTACAGCAGAAATGCTTCAACATTATGCCCATCAAATCAAGGAGTTACGAGAAGTCGGGGTGGAAGTGGCAGTCGTCATTGGCGGCGGCAATATCTTCCGGGGCATTCAATCTGATGGAACGGGCATCGAAGATGTGACCGGCGATTATATGGGCATGCTGGCTACCGTTATCAATGGCCTGGCTTTGCAAAGTGCGCTGGAAAGCATCGGCGTACAAACCCGCCTGATGACTGCCCTGCGCATGGAGAGCGTGGCCGAGCCTTACATTCGCCGTCGCGCTATCCGGCATTTGGAAAAAGGACGTGTAGTCATCTGCGCCGCCGGTACGGGTAATCCATTTTTTACCACCGATAGTGCCGCCGCGCTACGCGCCAACGAAATTCAAGCCGACGTTATACTGAAAGGCACTCGCGTGGATGGCATTTACACCTCCGATCCAGAGAAAGACCCGATGGCGGTGAAATTTGACAAACTCACTTTTGCCAAAGTTATCAGCCTCGGACTCGAAGTGATGGACATGACCGCCTTCACACTGTGCAAGGAAAACAATATGCCGATCATCGTTTTCGACATCAATGAACCGGAAAACCTGCGCCGCATTGTGCTGGGCGAAATGGTGGGCACGTTGGTGGAAGGATAAATAATGTCTGATTTTACGAGTATTTGAATATTTGAGTATTTGACAGCGATACGTTTTGATCAAATACTCAAATCTTCAAATAACCAAATACTCTTTTACCTAACATGCTCACTATCACCTCCTACAACGTCAATGGTATTCGTTCCGCCGTTTCCAAAGGGCTGTGGCAATGGCTGCGCGATGATCAATCGGACATCGTGTGTCTGCAAGAAACCAAAGCGCGCACCGAAGACGTGGATATGCTGGAATTGGAAGCATTGGGCTACTGTCACCATTGGCATTCTGCCGATAAAAAAGGATATAGTGGCGTGCTAACTATGGCGAAACGCCAACCCGACAACGTGGTTATTGGTTGTGGCCTGCCTGTTATTGACTGCGAAGGCCGCATTTTGCGCACTGATTTTGGCGACTGGACATTGCTCAATTGTTATTTTCCCTCCGGCACGATGGGCGAAGTACGCCAAGGTTTCAAAATGGAATTTCTGGAACAATTTTCCCGCTGGATCAATGAATTGAAACGCGAACGCCCACAACTCATCGTGGTCGGTGATTACAATATTGCCCACGATGAAATAGATATTCATAACCCAAAAGCCAATCGCCACACCACCGGGTTCTTGCCGGAAGAACGGGCCTGGTTTGATCAATGGCTGGCCAGCGGTTTTACGGATGCTTTTCGTTTCAAAAATCCGGAATTGGTAGAATACAGTTGGTGGAGTTATCGGGCCGGTGTGCGGGCCAGCAACAAAGGCTGGCGCATTGATTATCAATGCACTACCGACAATTTGCGTGACCGCATCGTTCGTGCCCGGCACTTAACGGATGTCGTTCATTCCGATCATTGCCCGATGCAAATGATTATTGATCTTTGATCAACTCTCTACGCATCTGCCTATTGCTATTGGCTAAAACTCTACTGTTCTTTACCGTCCGAGTTTTCCTACCTTTGCCAGACTGCCCCTTACCCAATCCGCTGTAATCTCATCTTTTTACTCCCATCTTTTTCGGCATGAAGGTCACTGCCGCCTATCTCGCACAACTCCTCGACGGCTCGCTCGATGGCGACCCGCATGCTCAGGTGAGCCGCCCGGCCCGCATTGAAGAAGCCCAATCCGGCGATTTCGCCTTTCTCGACAATAGTAAATACGAGAATTTCGCCTACACCACAGAGGCTTCGGTCTTGCTGGTGCATCGCTCGTTCCAGCCCAGTCAGCCGGTTCAACCGACCTTGATTCGGGTAGACGACGTACGCAGTTCTTTGGCGTTGCTGCTGCAAAAATTCGACGAAAGTAACCAGAGCAGCGGCACTTCTATCGCCACAAATGCTTCGGTGCATGCCAGTGCCAAAATTGGAATTGGTACGAGCGTTGGTGCATTTGCTGTCATCGAGGAAGGCGCGATTATCGGCACTAATTGTATTATTTATCCGCAAACATATATTGGCCGCAACGTGCATATCGGTGATAATTGTCGTCTTTACCCCGGCGTGCGTGTATTGTTTGATTGTGTAGTGGGCAAAAACTGCATCCTGCACGCTAATGCAGTCGTCGGCTCGGATGGTTTTGGATTTGCTCCACAAGAAGATCTCAGTTGGGTAAAAGTGCCGCAAGTGGGTAATGTCATCATCGAAGACGATGTCGAGATCGGTGCTTGCACGTGTATTGATCGGGCCTCTATTGGTAGTACTACTATTCGCGCTGGTGCCAAACTAGACAACCTCGTCCACATTGCCCACAACGTAGAAATTGGTAAAAACACGGCCTTAGCAGCACAAGTCGGCATTGCGGGAAGTACTCGGCTCGGCAATAATTGCCAGATCGGTGGCCAAGCAGGTTTCGCGGGACATCTAAGTCTGGCTGATGGCACGCGCGTCCAGGCGCAAAGCGGAGTTGGCTCTAACACCACCGAACCCGGCTCCACGCTTTTTGGTTCCCCGGCCATTGGTTTTCGGGATTTTATGCGCTCGCACGTAGTGTTCAAGCAGTTGCCGGAATTGCAAAAAAAGGTACTCTTATTGGAGAAGCAATTGAAAGAATTGAAGGGCAAATGAATCCTTTACTCCACTCCAAAGTGCTTACCTGCGCGCTGTTCCAACACCGTCATCGGAAACCGATCGGTTAATTTCGACTCCAAGTGGTAATCGCCAAACGTCTTGCGGCTGTATACCAAGCCCAGACCTTTTGCGTACCATTCTTCGCCGGTTCCTTCTACTTCGGAGGTGCCTTCTTTGTCGTTGCCCACTACTTCCCGCAAGCCAAAGCGAATGCAAGGATATGATTTGCCTTTAAATTCAAAATCCGGCCCGTCGCCCAGAAAACGGCGATTGCGAATTAGATAGATTTTGGTAGCCGTATCGTTAGCAGGAGCGTAGTGCAGACGAAATAGAAAAATGCCCAGCGAATCCGTCACGCGAAAAGGAAAGACGTTCGCAGATTCTATGGTGGTGCGTACTTGCACGGCCTTGCCGCTTACCGTGTCTGGTTCATACACAAAATAGTCGCGGGAAACCGCACCACTCTCAAAGAGTTTTTCGGTAGCGATTTGGGAAATCTGGTAATTCCGGTCGTAGTTAGTAGCCGTGAGAAAAAGCCCACTATCGCGCAGGAACGAATGATAATACCAGTATTCATTCGCTGTACTACCATTTTGAGTCACGGCATATTGATATACCTGGCCATCGTGAAGGTCTTCTGCCGGGAAGTAATAAGCGCGGATATTGCGTTTTCCATCGCTTTGGCAGGCAAGCAAAAATATAGCTGCCAACAAGACGCTACCAGACAAAAATATACGCATGGGAAATGGAAAATAAAAACCTGAGCCGACGCGAAAGATCGGCTCAGGTTGGATTTTGATCAATGAAAAAGAGAATTCAATTTTTAAAACATTGAACTTCAGCGTTTTAAGATTTTACTTTCTCTTGTCTGGAAATTTCTAAAACGGCAAATCATCATCACCGCCCGCACTTACATCGGCGGTAGGCATATTACTGGTGCTCTTGGCGTTTGGCTCCGTAGTAGGAAAACGACTATCGTTGTTGCCGCCAGCAGCCCCTTCCCGTTTTTCCAGCAGTCGGAAACTATTGGCCACAATATCGGTCGTGTTGCGCTCTACGCCGTCTTTATCGGTGTACTTGCGATAGGAGATTTTGCCTTCCACAAACACCATCATGCCTTTTTTCAAGTTCTTTTCAGCCCGATCTGCATCCTCGCGCCAGACGACCACATTGTGCCATTCTGTACGCGTTTGCCAGTTGCCTTCTTTGTCTTTGTAATTCTCGTTAGTAGCCAGGGAAAAACGGCCCACAGAGTTGCCGCCTTCCAAGTGACGAATCTCGGGATCACCGCCGAGATTGCCGATAAGGGTGACTTTGTTAATCATGGTAAATGTGTGATTTATAGGTGAAAACTGTATTCGTAAAAAGTTTTTCCAGCTCTCTCGAGACAGTTTTTCCAGTAAAAAAAGTGGCGTGTTTAGAGCCTTAAAGTTAAGGCTATATCCTGTAAGTACCAATCAATTACCCTCGGAACAGCGATATTTTTTTTCAATTCTGCCTTCGAAATTCGCAGCCAATCCGGGAAAGGCGAAGCCTCAAAAAAAGCTGGTAAAGTATCATCTGGCAAGTTCATTTCACAAAAAACTGCCGTCACTTGCCGATGTGTTAAAGTCTGACGGAAAGGCTTGGAAATGGTCACATCTAAGTCAGCAGGAATCTTTTCACCAAACCAATGGCGAAGTAGCAAAGGCGGCAATTCATTAAAATCATCTGGCAGCTTCGGCAGTTCCAGCAAAGGGAATTCATACAGATTTTGCCAAATATCCTGCGCTATTCGCTGTTGGATAAACGTGTCGCCGCGATAGCGAAACACCGCATAAACGAAAAAGCGGTCTTTCCGAGCCTTGGCTTTCGATTTGCGCGGCAGTTCTGCCACTTTATTTAAACGATAAGCTGTGCAATCCGCCTGCAAAGGACAGACCGGACAGCGTGGCTGCGCCGGAGTACAAACGGTCGCCCCAAAATCCATCATCGCCTGATTGAAAGCAGCTGGCCGGGCAGTATCCAGCAACGCATTGGCTAGTGCCGAGAATTCACGCTTCGCCGCTGGCGCATCCGTCGGTGTCTCTATGCCGAAATAGCGGGCCAGCACCCGATACACGTTGCCATCCAGCACGGCGTGAGGCAGATCATAGGCAAAAGAAGCAATCGCCGCCGCCGTGTATTCGCCCACGCCTTTGAGCGTCAGCAAACCCAGATAAGAGTCTGGAAATTGGCCCTCCAACTCATTCGCCACGTGTTTGGCCGTAGCATGCAAGTTGCGGGCGCGCGAGTAGTAGCCGAGGCCTTCCCAAAGCTTCATCACGGCATCCTCCGGCGCATCGGCCAGGTGGTGCACCGTGGGATAATTCTCTACAAAACGAAGGTAATAGGGCCAGCCTTGCTCCACGCGGGTCTGTTGCAGAATCACTTCCGACAGCCAAATGCGATAAGGATCACGCTCTCCTTTCCAGGGCATCGGCCGATCCTGGGTAGCGGCCCATTGCAGTAACTGGGGCGTAAAATGAGCGAAAGCGGGATGGTTATTCATTATAATCTGTTCATTGCCCCAAAATTCCACAAGAATCGAGGCAATGATTCCACAAATTCAGGTGAGAACGGAATGATTTATGGCTGGCGCAACATTTTACTTGGTACGCCTGTAGACAAGTTCTTTTAACCAGTTTTTTGGCTTTTTGTCAAACAATTTGTGTTATTGTTCCGTCATTTTAATTAGCCATCAAAGCATTTAAAACCATGCCCAGAATTAAAACTATACTTGCTATTGCCGTGGGCGCCGCAGTGGGTGGCGCAATTGTGTCCTTGCTTGCACCGCAAACCGGCAACCAGACGCGCGCTATGCTGCGTGCTATGTTGATAAAGCGTTTTGATAATCTTTTGGCAAAGGCCGAACAAAAGCTGGAAGATGCTTATGAGCGGGCTGTTTCTGAACAGTATTCGCCAGAAGAGCCAACTACGGAACGCTCTTTTTTTTAACCAAACACTAATCTACTTTGAAGTATGAACACAAAAACCCTTTTCCTGTTCGCCGCATTTGTATGTGTGGCCTTTTTACCTGCTTCCTTTGCCCAAATCGGCATCAAAGCAGGGGTTAATCTTGCCAGTATTGCTCAAAATGAGACCGAAGGCAGCTACACTGATTACGCGAAGAAATCTATCGTGGGTTTTCAGGGTGGTTTGACTTTTGATCTGGGTCTTTCTGATATTTTTACTATTCAGCCAGAAGTATTGTATATCCAAAAAGGCGGTAAATCTACCTACAAATTGGATGATAACAATAAAGTGGAAAATCGCTACTATTTCAATTATGTAGAAGTTCCAGTATTAGCCAAACTTAAATTCTATGGCGATGGCGGCGGTTCCGGTTTTTACTTCGTGGGTGGTCCTTATGTAGGGCTTGCCTTAGGTGGAAAGGTAAAGAATACCACGACACTTGTGGGTGTAACAACTACCGGAGAAGATGATTTTACCTTCGATAATAGCACTTCTAACCAGCGCGCCAAACGCCTGGACTATGGTGTATCGTTTGGTGGAGGCATCAAGATCAATCGTTTGATTCTTGACTTACGCTATAATCTGGGTCTCAATAACATAAATGATAATGATGCAGACAACCAGAACGACAGCAAACCTTTCCTGCGTCACCGGGGCATTGGTCTGACTGCTGGGGTTGAATTCTAATCAAGGAGCAGTTTAGTGAAAGATTTCATAATTCGTTTCTGACAAACGAGCACCTGCCGACCACTACTTGTGGCTCGGCAGGTTTTTTTATGGCATTTAATACCAGCAGGTTCGGCAGAAATGTATAACCTCTTACTGCTCTGTAATAACTGATGTTACGCACTGCCCTGATGAGTTTACAGAGAAACCAGTTCCTTGGACCGTTGTTGTGCGTCCTCGCCAACAACAGCGGCAGATTGAGTAATCAATAAAAGACGGAGTCCTTTAATTGCTAAAAGACAATGGCTTATCACTTGGCACCCTGCCCTGCCGTGGTTGTTGGCGAGGACACACAACAACGGCCAGGAAAATCGAGCGGACGAAAACGCATACAAATCTCTACTTGACCTTTATATCGTGCGTAACATCAGTTACTAATAAACAGAAATTCCGAATGCTTCCATGGAGGCATTCGGAATTTCTGTTATGGATAGATCAGTAAACTAAACCTATGCAAGGGCTTTAATCGCCTGCACATCCACTGGTTTCCCGATGAATTCATCGGCACCAGCCGCTATCGCTTCCTGCCGAATATCCATAGCACTGATCATTACCACACGGGCAGGTTTCCCGCCGAGTTTAAATTCAGCAATATGTTCCAGCCCATAGCCATCTGGCAGATTGTTATCCAACAGAATAACATCGGGTTGAAAAGTAGCAGCTATAGCGTAGCCGTCAGTTAGGTTGTGTGCACATTCCACTTTTTGAAAGTGTTTCAGCAACGCCCGACGTAATAATCTACAAACATCTATCTCGTCATCCACAATCAAGAGTGTACGTTCATGGTCCATTGCAGGAATTGGTTGAAAATGATACTGGGCGACAAGCATATTCATCTCGGCAGCTTTTTGTATGAGTTTATTAATAACCTATTATTTATGTAAATCATCGTTCCACGCCTTAAAGACGGATAATGAGGCATTTCTTCCCCACGTTTACGCAAATCATGGACGTGAGGTACCTATATACCGCCCAAGTTCGGGTGACGAAGCATTGGCACACATTTCTTAACTATTCAGGCCTTGAAACAATTATTAACTAACCGAAAATTCTTATACTATGTCTAACAAAAATCTGATCAGCGCCATATTGGGCGGCGCGGCTGTGGGTGCTGCTATTGGCTTGCTCATGGCACCACAATCTGGCAAAGAAACCCGCCAAAAAATCCGTAAGGCTGGCAATATGTCTGCCGAACAAATGAATGAACTGATTGCACAGGGTAAGAATTCCTGGTATGAAGTGAAGGGTAAAGCCAAGGAAAGTGCCGGTGTAGCCGCCGATGAACTGGACGATTTCATCGGCCATATCCTGCAAAATGGTAAAAAATGGTGGAAATCAGCTAAAAATAAAGCCAGCGATGTTGCCGATGAGGCACAAGACGCCGTAGATAAAGCAGGCGATAAGGTCAATAAAATGGCTGATCGTGGTGCTGATGCCGTAAAAAACGCAGCTGATCATGCCAGAAACATTGGCAACCGCGCGGAGAACGCTGTCAATACAGGAGTGGATCAAGCCAAGCGGACGGCCAATGAGGTGAAAGATCGGGTATCGTAAAATTTCCTGCTGCTGATTGAATCAGGCATACTTTTTCTCTTAAGATGCTCTGACGATCAAGAGTTGCAGTTTTTCACTTACCATTCGGGAGGTGCAGGTAACAGCAAAGTGAGTTGAAAAGATTTACTTGCTCTCTCTGCGCCTCCCGACCTTTTTCTAATCAGATTATGGAAATTATCAACGACGAATCGCGTTCCCGATTAGGGGAACTTTCTGCACACCTTATTGAATACCTCGACACGCGTTGGGACCTTTTTTTGTTACAGTTGACTGAAAAAGGAATGAATGCATTATCGAGCATCATATCTGGCTTATTAGCGGTACTCTTTGGCACTATTATCCTCATTTTTGCCAGTATTGGAATAGCTATTACTATTGGCCAGGCACTGAATAATATGGCAGCTGGCTATTTCATTGTGGCAGGCATATTTGTCGTACTGCTTATATTGGGTATTTTCTTTGCCCACGCCTATGTGCGCAATATAGTCAGCACCTCTATTCTTGAATCCATTAAAGACAAGGACGATGACCTCCCTTCCAAAATATAGTGCCGAACGCGCCCGTTTGCAGGCCCATCTTGAAGAGCAAAAGCACCTAATTAATGATGATATGTCTGACATAAAGTCGTCTTTGAAGCCACTTACCCTGGCTAAGAAAGTAATCAGTGATGCAGCAGATAGCTTCCGTGATAACAGCTTCGCTACGCAAACTGCACGCTTGGCTCTCACTGTTTTACCGCGTCGGCTTCGCCACCCATTATTGGGTATCGCTGCGCAAATTGCGGTGCCGCTAGTGCTCCGTAACTTGCCAAAGATATTAAATATGATCCACGGAAAAGACCAGAGCGATGCCGGAGTAGCAACGACCAAAGCCGAGTTAATTGGTAGTTTGCACAAAACAGTATCTAAACTACGGGAACGCCTGCATAATATACAGGCTTCTTATTAGTAGCCTATATAGCATAATCAAGTGTGCGGATGCAGTTGCCTTTATAACCTTGGCACTGTGTCCGCACATTTTTGTTTTATAGTAGAGTTATTAGCTCTTCATAGTTTCGTTCTATATGGAATCAACATTTTAAATTCCTGTGAATGAAAAAGTTTCGTATTAATAGTAAAAATTATGCGAAATTTTTTTGTATATGCGCCCCAATATTAAAGTATTCCCCAGTCATTATTCACTTTTCCAAAGTAACTATTAGCCTGATTTTTCTATTCCCGAAGGGAATATATGTTTATAGATCGAAGTACAAATTAGCCAGAATCCCGAAGGGATTCTATGTAAAATCTACGCAGTGTTTTCACATGAAATCCAGTCGGGATTTTGAAACATGGTTTTTTAATGGCTATAAACATAGATTCCCTTCGGGAATTTTACGCAGGCTAAATAGTTACTTTCCGAAACCTGAAAAGCGACCATTTACGAAGCTTTTTCGCATAATCACTAGTATGTATTTTCTATGAGTACGATAAAAACACCCGAAGGGTTAGCTCTAAAAACAAAAAAAGCGGTTCTTCCCACATACTGGAAAGAACTGCTTTATAAAGATTAGAAAGACTACTTGCCAAAAGCCCGATCCACAATTTCTACCTGTTCCTGCTCGTGTTTTTTCAAAAAGCCAGTCGCGGGAGAAGCCGCCGCCGAGCGACTCACTAATTTCCAGCCATATTCATGGTGGTTAGTCGCCAAATAACTCCATGCACCCATATTAGCCGGTTCTTCCTGCACCCAAAATAGTTCGGGCTGCCCATAGCGTTTCAGCAGGGCTTCAAATTGTATTTTTGGAAATGGATACACTTGTTCCAGCCGCACGATGGCCACGTCGCTACGCTTGTCATCCTGCTGGCGTTTGAGCAAATCGTAATAGACTTTACCAGTACATACCAACAAGCGTTTCACTTGACTCGGATCGGCCTGGCGGTCATCCAGAATTTCCTGGAAACGATTGCCAGTTTCGAGTTCGCTAATGTCACCGAGGTTGTACGGCGCGCGCAAAGCCGATTTGGGCGACATGACCACTAATGGCTTGCGGAACGGTCGCGCCAACTGGCGGCGCAGCAAGTGGAAAAAGTTGGAGGCAGAAGTGACATTGGCCACCGTCACGTTATTTTGGGCGCATCCTTGCAGGAATCGCTCGAAACGCGCCGACGAGTGTTCTGGCCCTTGTCCTTCGTACCCATGCGGCAGCAACATCACCAGCCCGCTCATGCGTTGCCATTTGCTTTCGCCGGCAAAAATAAACTGGTCAATAATGGTGCTCGCGCCATTCACGAAATCGCCAAACTGCGCTTCCCACAGCACCAGCGCGTCGGGAGTAGCCAATGAATAACCGTATTCAAAACCCAGCACTGCGTATTCGCTGAGCAATGAATTGAAAATGCGGAACTTACCTTGCTGATCGCTCAGACCATCCAGACGATTGACTTCCTGATAGTTCTCAGCATCAATTATGCAGGCATGGCGATGACTAAAAGTGCCACGCTTTACATCCTGACCGCTCATACGCACGTCGTGGCCTTGTAGCAACAAACTTCCGTACGCCAGCAATTCACCGAGTTGCCAGTCTATTTTGCCCGTTGCAACGAGTTGTCTTTTGACTTCCGTTAATTTGGCAATTTGCGGCAACGGTTTGAATCCTTCCGGGAAAGACAGCAAGTGGTTGAGCAAGCGATCAATCATATCCCTCGGTACCCCCGTCTCCGGGCTGTCCTGAAAGTCGCCATCGTCCACCGTTTTTTTCAAAGCCTTCCAGGCCAATTCAGGCTCCTGATAGGTGTAAGGCAGCGGGTGTTGGCGCACTTCATCCAACCGGGCCTGCAGATCAGCTTTGAAACTACTCTCCATATTGAGCGCCAGTTTTTCATCCAAATCGCCGCGCGCCACCAGTTTATCAAAGTAAATTTTGCGTAGATCGGCGTGGACTTCGATGAGTTTCCACATCGCAGGCTGCGTGAAACGTGGTTCGTCGCTTTCATTATGGCCATTGCGACGGTAGCACACCAGATCAATAAATACGTCGGTATTGAATATTTGTCGAAATTCAGTGGCCAGTTCGACCGCGTACACCACCGCCTCCGGGTCGTCGCCATTCACGTGAAACACGGGTGCCTGCACTACTTCCGCGATGCTGGTGCAATAAGTGCTGGAGCGCGCGTCCTGCCAGTCGGTGGTAAAACCAATCTGATTATTGATGACCAAATGTACCGTACCGCCAGTACTGAACCCTTTCAAATCCATCATCTGGGTCACTTCATACACGATGCCCTGACCCGCCACTGCTGCGTCGCCATGAATCAGGATGGGCAGGATACGGTCGTACATACTGCCATACATGATGTCCAGTTTGGCCCGGCAAAAACCTTCCACCACGGGATTGACCGCTTCCAGGTGACTAGGATTGGGCAACAGCTTAACGTAGACCGACCTGCCATTGGCCGTTTGCGTCTGGGAGGAGTAGCCCTGGTGGTATTTCACATCGCCGGAACCATAGGTCTGATCCGGGATAGTTTTAGATTCAAAAGCGCTGAAAATCTGCTCGTAGGTCTTGCCGACAATATTACACAACACATTCAGGCGGCCCCGATGGGCCATGCCGATTACCACTTCTTCCACCGGCACTTCTCCTTCAGCGGCCTTATTAATGATCGCATCCAGCGCAGCAATGGTTGCTTCTCCGCCTTCCAGACCAAAGCGTTTTTGACCCACAAATTTGGTCGCCAAAAACTGCTCGAAACCCACCGCGCCATTTATTTTTTCAAAAATACGTTGCTTTTTTTCCACCGAAAAGCCAAAATCCGGGGCCAGATTCCGGTGCTCGATGCGTTCGCGCAGCCACTGCCGCTCTCCTTTATCGAACACGTGGGTACTTTCAAAACCAATATTGCCGCAATAAATCGCCTGCAGTCGGGCGATGATGTCGCGCAATGTGGCATTGGGCATATTAAGTTCGAAGCCAGCGGCAAAATGCAAATCCAGGTCAGCCTCCGTCAGGCCATAATCGGCCAGCGAAAGCCGGGGCTTGCGGTCTTTGCGCGGCTTGAGCGGATTCGTGGTGGAAAGGGTATGTCCCCGGTCGCGATACCCATGAATCAGGCCGATGACGGCAAATTCTTTTTGCAACTGCGGGGACCCATCGGCGGGAGCGACTACGGGGGGCGACCCCGCTTTGGCATGCCCATTGCCGTTGGCAGAATTGGTGGCAAAATCAAATCCACGAAAGAAAGCGGCCCAATCGCTCTCTACTGACTGCGGATTGTCGAGCCAGGATTTGTACATGGAATCAATATACTGTGGGTGGGCGTTGAAAACGGGCGAATCGTCTTTCATTGTGCTATACTCTTCGGACTATATGATTCAAAATCAATGATTTAGACTAAACATCAATGCTAGCGGTTCCGTTTATTAAATGGAAGAAATTTAACAAATCTACCGCCTACACTGAAAGTGGGTTGCAAAAATAAGACCACCACTCTCGCAAGCCATATATTTTTTAAATAATCTTGAATAAAAATTTCTACTTCCTTTTTCTTTTTCTGACCAAACCGCTACCTTTGCCCGCCCAAAAGGAGAACCACTTCTTTTTCAACCTCTGTACATTCTACTTCACACAATATGGCTCACCATCGTTCTGCCCTCAAGCGCATCCGTCAAACTGAAAAACGCCGTCTGCAAAACCGTTATTATAAGAAAACGGCGCGTACTGCGATCAAAAACCTGCGCGATTTGAAAGACAAAGCGGACGCAGAAAAATTCCTGCCGAAAGTGGTCAGCATGATTGACCGTTTAGCTAAGCGCGGCACTATTCACCGTAATAAAGCTGCCAACCTGAAAAGCGGTCTGATGCGCCACGTGAACCACCTTGCCGCCGCGGTAGCCGCCGCATAAGGCAGTCGTTTGCGAAACTTTTTTTGAGTTTCTTAAACGTTTTAATAACTTAACAAACGTTTACGAAACTTTGGAAGTTTCGCAAACGTAGAAAAGCGTTCCGAAAAGTGTATCCCGTCCACACGCGATACACTTTTTGCTTTTTATAATCACTGCTTTTTCAGCCAATACGGGTCTGATTAGCATTGCTATTTTGCCTTTTTATCCATTTACTTAAAAGGCCCATGTCCACCAAATTCTACCCGTTGCGGGTGCGCGCCCTGCGCCGTGAAACTGCCGACACCGTGTCGGTTGCTTTTGAGGTGCCAGAAGCTCTCCGCGATCTGTTTCAATTTACCCAGGGTCAATACCTTACGCTGCGCACCACCTTAGGCGGCGAAGAGGTACGCCGCTCCTACTCCATCTGCACGGGCACCCACGAAGACGATCTGCGGGTCGCTATCAAGCGGGTGGACGAAGGTGTGTTCAGTGCCTATGCCAACCACCAGCTCCAGGCAGGTGATACGCTGGAAGTGATGCCGCCGCAGGGCCGTTTTTTCACCAAACTGGATGCGGTTCAGGCTAAATTATACGTGGGCTTTGCGGCTGGCAGCGGTATTACACCGGTAATGAGCATCCTGAAAACCACGCTGGTGCAGGAGCCACACAGTCGTTTTTTGCTGTTTTATGGCAATCGCGGTTTCGATCACATTGTCTTTCGCGAGCAACTGGAAGAATTGAAAAATCGCTATCCCGACCGTTTGGCCGTGCATCATGTGTTGAGCCGCGAATCCTTGGGCAGCGATCTGTTTTACGGTCGTTTGAACGGCGAAAAATGCCGCGTTTATGCCCGCCTCCTTTTTCGTCCCGCCGAAGTGGATGAGTTCTTTTTATGCGGTCCGGAAGAAATGGTTTTTGATATAAAAAATGTGTTGGAAGAATTGGGTGTTCCTGCACAAAAGATTCATTTTGAATTGTTTGCAACGGCCAGTACCGGCGGGCTCAGCCGCCGCCCAAGTTCCACCAGTGCTTCCAGTCAACGTTCCGGCTTCGATGCTTCCGTCACCGTTATTCAAGACGGCACCCAATTCGATTTTCAGTTACCTTCCGATGGCAGTACTTTGCTGGATGCCGCCATGCGCGCCGGAGCCGATTTGCCGTTTTCCTGTAAGGGAGGCGTGTGTTCCACCTGCAAAGCCAGAATACTCGAAGGCCAGGTAGAAATGGACGTGAATTACGGCCTCGAACCCGACGAAGTGGCCGCTGGTTACGTGCTAACCTGCCAATCGCACCCGAAAACGCAGCGGGTGGTGGTAAGTTTTGATGCCTGAATCTGGCATCCTGATCGGCTCCGCTTGTTAAGTCTTGGCTTTTTTCCAATATGCTTTCCGCCTTGTGGTTACTTTCGTGGCATTATGTCTACGACTCTTCACCAACGCTTCGGTTTCCTGCGCGAAAGCATTCGCAATATGCGGACGATGGGCAGCGTCGCGCCCAGTTCGCGGTTTTTGTGCCGGAGCATCGCTGCAAAAATTGATCCCGCCCGTGCGCAGGTAGTCGTGGAACTCGGTCCCGGCGATGGAGCGGTCACGCGTTATTTGCTCGACCGTTTGGCTCCAGAAGGACGATTGCTGGTTTTTGAGATCAATCCGGTGTTTGTAGAAAAAATTCGGCTAGAATTGGATGACGCTCGACTGTTGGTGATCCACGATTCGGCGGAGAATATGGGCCTACATTTGACCAAAAATGGCATTACCGCAGTGGACTATTTGGTCTCTGGTATTCCTTTTATCATGTTACCGGAAGTGCTGGCTCATGCCATTATTAATACTTGCCGACGCTGGCTGCGACCAGGCGGGTGGTTCATTCAATTTCACTACTCGCCCCGGCTAGTGGGTTTTTATCGCAGCGTTTTTGGCAATGCCGACGTGGAGTTTGTACCGCTCAATTTCCCGCCGGCCATTGTTATTTCCTGTAAAAAGAATTTTTAAAAATGATGAACACCTCCCGCCTGTTCGCTGTGTTGCTCGCGCTCATTTGCCAATTGCCCTTTGCTTTTTGCCAGTTAAATTTTGTCAATCCCTTCATCGGTACTGGCGGCCACGGGCATACCTATCCTGGCGCGACGGCTCCCTTTGGTCTGGTGCAACTCAGCCCCGACACGCGTCTGGATCTGCAAGATTGGGATGGCTGCTCCGGCTATCATTATTCCGATTCCACGATTTATGGTTTCTCCCACACGCATTTGAGCGGAACGGGCGTGGCGGATTATTGCGATATATTATTCATGCCGTTTGTGGGTGGCGCGCGATTGGAACCGGAGGAATATGGCGCGCATTTTCAGAAAAAAAACGAACATGCCGAAGCGGGCTACTATTCCGTCCTGCTTGACCGCGACCAGATTCAATGTGAAATGACGGCGACGGAACGCGTGGGGGTGCATCGTTATACTTTTCCGCCCAACCAGACGAAAGGCAGTTTAGTGATTGATTTGCGTCATCGTGATTCGGTGCTGACTTCGCATTTGGAAGTGATAAATGACCACGAAATAGCGGGTTATCGGATTTCCACGGGTTGGGCGAAGAAGCAGCATGTCTATTTCGTGGCTCGGTTTTCCACGCCTTTTCTCAGTAGTATTGTGCTGGATATGGCGCAGAATCCACGGTTGGCGGAGCCTTCTATTACTAGTAAAGCCATCGTTGGATTGCTCAATTTTTACAACAGCAATGAACAGCTTGTGATCACGGTGGGTATTTCCGGGGTGAGCATGGAAGGTGCGCGCCGGAATTTGGAAAAAGAATGTAATCACTTCGATTTCAACAAAATAAAGGCCGAAACGCAGGCAAAATGGCAGCATCAACTTTCTAAAATAGAAGTCGAAGGCGGCAGCAACGATCAGAAAACAATCTTTTATACTGCCCTGTATCACACCATGTTGGCCCCAAATATTTGGAACGATGTAGATGGACAATACCGGGGCAGGGATAATAAAATTCATCCCAATCCCGGTCATGATATTTACACCGTCTTTTCGTTGTGGGACACGCACCGGGCGTTGCACCCGCTGCTGACGATTCTGGAACCAAAACGAACCAACGATTTTATCCAGACTTTCCTGCGGCAATATGAACAGGGCGGTTTGCTGCCGGTCTGGGAATTGGCTGGTAACGAGACCAATTGCATGATCGGCAACCACGCCATTCCGGTGATTGCGGATGCTTATGCGAAGGGCATTCGTGGTTTTGATGTGAACCAGGCTTTGGAGGCCATGGAAAAAAGTACGATGGTTCCCGAACTACTTCCGTACCGTACACTCGGCTATGTACCAGCAGATTATGCAGCTGAGTCGGTATCCAAAACGTTGGAATATGCTTTTGATGATTGGTGTATTGCGCAATTAGCGGATGCGGTGGGCAACAAGAATATTTACAACACTTTTATTCGTCGGGCGCAGTCTTATAAAAACCTCTTCGACCCTTCGACGGGATTTTTTCGGGCAAAATCTAACGCGACCTGGTATAAGCCTTTTGACCCCTATGAAGTAAATTTTAATTACACCGAAGCCAATGCCTGGCAATATCGTTTCTCTGCGACCCAGGATATTTTCGGTTTAAAAGATTTATTTGGCGGACGACAGCAACTTGACAATCAATTAGATAGCCTCTTTTCTGCGCATTCAAAAACCAGTGGACGAGCGCAGGCGGACATCACCGGATTGATCGGTCAATACGCGCACGGGAACGAGCCAAGCCACCACGTAGCCTATTTATATGACTATACGGGACATGCCTGGAAAACCCAGCAGCGGGTGCGTCAGATTATGGATGGACAGTATGCCGACCGCCCCGACGGATTGAGTGGCAATGAGGATTGTGGGCAGATGTCGGCATGGCTAGTGTTTTCGGCAATGGGTTTTTACCCCGTGGTACCCGGCAGTCCAGTGTATGAAATTGGGACACCCTGGTTTGAAAAAACGACTTTGCATTTGGACAATGGACACACATTCACGATCAAGGCTCCGGGCGTGACGGCTAAGAAATGCTTTATCAAGAAAGCAGATTTTAACGGAAAGTCATGGACCGAAACCTCGTTTTCCCACGATCTGCTTACCAATGGCGGTGAACTGGCTTTCGAGATGACTGACCAGCCCAGTGATTGGGGATCAGCATCTATTCCCCTGCTCGTAACGGATTTGGTTCCGGTGCCTTTCGTAGCGGTGGGCGAGCGTACTTTCAAAAAACGACAGACTATCAAACTGGGCTGCATTGACCCAGAGGCAACTATTTATTACCAGAAATTGCCAGAAAATGCTGACAATCAAACAGATGTAAAGGGTAAAAAGTACACCAAACCAATGGAAGTGGATGAATCTGGCAGCCTGCTTATCTGGGCGGAAAAGGACAAATCTAAAAGTGCGGTGGATAAATTCCAATATCACCTGTTCGATAATGAGGTGCAGTCTATCCGATATAACACCGCTTACTCGCCACAATACACTGCCCACGGCGATGATGGGCTGATTGACGGCGTTCGCGGCGGCAGTGATTTCCGTACGGGCGACTGGCAGGGCTTCGAGGGTGTATCGCTCGATGTAGTGCTGGATCTCGGTAAAAGCAAGAAAATCAAGCAGTTAACTATCGGTTTTTTGCAAGACGAGAATGCCTGGATATTTTTTCCGAAGATGGTGCAAGTGGAAATTTCCGACGATGGAAAAACTTTCCGGCCAGCCGCATCGCTCGAAAATGAAGTAGCGGTGACGGAAAAAGGCGTGTTGCAAAAAGATTTTATGGTGGATTTGAACGGCCAGAAAGCGCGTTATCTGCGCGTGGTAGGCGTCGCGATGGGCCAATGTCCGACGGAACACAAAGGCGCGGGACACCCCTGCTGGATATTTGCCGACGAAATAGTGGTGGAATGAGGTTGTTGAGATTGTTGAGAAAAAAGGGTTTAGATTGTTGAGAAAAGGGGTTTAGAAAAAAATAAGTGGAGGGTACTGAGAACTCGTCTCAATACCCTCCGCTATTTCTCAACATCCTCAACCTTTTCTCAACTCTTCTTCTCAACACCCTCCTCACCGCTTATCAATTTTTTGCGTCGTAATAATTTGACGACCTTTATCCTGAATCTGGACGAGATACATGCCTTTTGGAAGGTCAAGTAGTGAATACTGGTCGCCTTTCGTGTACTCAAACTCTTTAAGTTTGCGACCAACGATATTGAACACGGCCAAAAAACCGACTACGTCATTGTTATCACGAACCGAAATGTACTCGGCGGTAGGATTAGGATAAACGGAAAGATCAGCTTTGGCAACGCTTTGGCCTTTTACTGCCATACTGCCTAGTACCAGAGCAAAAACAAGTAAGAAATGTTTCATAGGCTTGATTAAAAGGCCATTAAAAAGGCCAATTTTAAATTTTAAAAGATGAACAATTGGGAGGAATAAAAATATGCCGACAAAATAGGGAGAAAAATTCATGCCGCCTGCACAATAAATCTACAATTGACAAAAAATTAACCTCAGTTACACAATATGCAATTTCAACGACATTATGTGAACACTTTTGGACATTAATGTCCGGGCATTCGGCGGTACATATCCAGTTTGGTCAGGCCCATTCTTTGGAAGAAATGCCCTAGGGACACTCGTAGAACGCCGAAACCGTACTTCATGCTGCGTCGGAAATTAATGCTCGATGCCTCCTCGAAATATTTGGTCGGGCAAGTAACCTCAGCAATGTCAAAACCAGCGTAGACAATCTGCGAAAGCATCTCATTATCAAACACAAAATCGTCGGAATTAGCGTTAAAATTGATGGTTTCCAGCACTTCTTTGCTGAACGCGCGGTAGCCCGTGTGGTATTCCGACAATTTGTAATGAATGAGCAGGTTTTGGGAGAGCGTCAGGAAACGGTTGAACACGTATTTGTAGAGCGGCATCCCTCCGCGCAACGCGCCCATACCCAGAATACGTGATCCCAACACGACCGGATACAAATCCTCGCCGATGATATTGACCATCGCCGGAATGAGTTTCGGGGTATATTGGTAGTCGGGGTGCAGCATGATCACGATGTCGCCACCAATATTTAAAGCCTTGTTATACAACGACTTCTGATTGCCTCCGTAGCCTTTATTCTGTTCGTGGATGATGACATGCTGGATGCCCAGCGAGCGGCCCAGTTCCGCCGTGTTGTCGCGGCTATGGTCGTCGCAGAGAATCACCTCATCCACTAAGTCCAGGGGGATTTCGCGGTAAGTCTTTTCGAGGGTTTTGGCAGCGTTGTAGGCGGGCAGCACGACAACGACTTTTTTTCCTTTATACATTAAGATAATGTGCTAATGGGTCAATTTGCTAATGTGCTAATAATAAACACATTATGAGAAATATTGATTTTATTGCCGTACTTAGTGTTTTCGCTGTCAAAAACCCCATCCCTAACCCCTCCCTCGAAAGAGAGGGGGACTACATTGAGTTTCAATCTATTGATTTGCAGCACCTTGATGGAGTATTTTTGCTATCCTCAGGTCCTGATAATCAATAGAAAATATCACGATCATATCCCCTCCCTTTCGGGGGAGGGGTTAGGGGTGGGGTTGCTTGAAAATCAACCAGTTGGCTTGTTCGCCTCGTCCTCTTCCACCACCGTTTCGTCAGTTGCGTCCGTTTCGTCAGCCATTTCCGTTTTTTCTTCCGCCGGTTGTTCGGTTAAAGCAGCCTCGTTTTCTACGGGCGTTTCCGCCGTTTCCAAATTTTCTTTTTCCTGATCGGCTTCTTCTTGCTGGACTTCCGCAAAAATCCCCTTCTCTTTCATGAAATTGAACCATTTAATGCACTTCTTGATGTCATTGATGTGCACCTGGTCGCGGTCATGCTCCGGTAGAATGGCGGAGAAATACTCGCGCAACACGGCACTATTCGCCTTCAAATCAGCGGGCGGCAGCGTATCATATTGATCCAGCATTTTCTGAAAAACATCGGTCAGGGCAATCGTCCCTTCCTCGGTGTCGGTATAAATAGCCACCGTGGCAATGGGGGTCACCTGCTGCTGGCGCACCGGCACAAAGCGAGTACGACCTTCCTGCCGATCTTCGATGACGAGGCCGTTGGCGCGGCTGGAAATGAGTTTGTGTACGCCCGGCACTCCGGCCACGACGAGGAATTTTTCTAAGTTCATTTTATAAAGTTATAAGATATAAGTTATGAGTTATGAGCGTTTTATAACTCATAACTCATAACTCATAACTCGATTTAAACGGTCATGATTTCCTTTTCCTTGGTAGCTACGACCTTGTCGGTTTGCTCCACATATTTGTTTACCAAATCCTGCAATTCGGTTTCCTTACGTTTACCCACATCTTCGGGCAAGCCGTCTTTCACCGCTTTTTTGATAACATCCAACGCTTTGTGACGACCACCGCGCACGCCGACTTTGCTTTCTTCGCCAGCGGCTTTGGCTTTTTTCACTAGCTCCTTGCGACGCTCTTCGGTGAGTGGCGGCACCATGAGCCGGATGGTTTCGCCATCGTTGTGCGGTGTCATACCCATATTGGACTTGATGATGGTGCGTTCAATGGGGCCGAGCATATTGCGCTCCCAAGGCTGAATGGACAAGGTACGGGAATCGGACACTTGTATATTAGCAATCTGGCCGAGCGGCGTAGGTGTACCATAATACTCGACCAACAGGTCGGTGAGCAACGTAGTAGAGGCCTTACCCGTCCGCAGCTTTACCAGTTCGTGGTCCAGGTGCTCGAGGGCTTTTTCCATGATTGCTCTGGCTTCGGCCAGGGCTTTACTTACTTCTTCCATAGGTGAGATGATTAGTTATCCGTCGCTAATGACGGTAGTTTTCGTTCATTAACCGGCTTCCAAAGGGATACAGGGCATGAATTCGCGCGCAAAGTTCATAAGTTTTCCATTTTTTAGTAAATAGTAGGGCAAAAATGTAGTTGTGCGTACCTTCCCGGTGAATTTGCAGATACAATGTCGGAATTACAGGAAATAAAAAGGACACTATCGCGAATCGAGAAACTGGAAAGGGAGGTCAGTCTCAAACAATTGCAAATCAACAGTTTGTTGATTATTACGCAAGCAATTAATGAGAATATTTCGGCCAAGGATTTGTTCAAAATGTACAATTCCTTCCTTCGCTGGGAAATCGGTATTCGCAAAATGGCCCTCTTCTTCAAAGAAGCAGGTGTCTGGCAATGCATGAGCTCGCTGGGGGTAGAGGATGCTTTGTTGGAAATGGACATCAATCTGGAACTGAATCGTTACCGAACGCTGCAAGGTCTGGAAAATGCCAGTCATCCGCTCGTTCGCGAATTTGATCTGGTGATTCCGGTGACCCACAAGGAGGTGCCGATTGCCTATGCTTTTCTCGGCGGTTTCAGCGACGAGGACGATGTACACAACAAGGTACAATTTGTGACTGCTATCACCAACGTGGTAGCAGTGGCCCTCGAAAATAAACGTCTTTTCAAGCAACAACTTCGGCAAGAGGTCATCAGCCGAGAGCTGGAAGTGGCTGCTGAAATACAGCGCACTTTGGTGCCGTCGCGTTTGCCTTCCGGCAAAAATTATCAGCTGTCGAGCATCTACAAACCGCACTTTGCAGTGGGCGGCGATTACTATGATGTCGTGGAATTTCCCGATGGCCAGATCGCTTTTTGCATCGCCGATATTACTGGCAAGGGGGTTTCAGCCGCGCTGTTGATGGCTAATTTTCAGGCTAATTTCCACGCTTTGATCAGTCGGCGGCCTTCTTTGGAAGAGATTGTACATGAACTGAACGCTGCCGTTTGGCGGGTAACGCAGGGCGACAAATTCATCACGCTATTTTTGGCTAAATACGACGTTGCCAGCCGCACTTTGCACTATGTAAATGCTGGCCACACGCCGCCGCTTTTGCTGTCCAAAGGCGAAATTATTCCGCTGCGCAATGGCTGTACATCGCTCGGCTGGCTGCCCGAATTACCTTTTCTGGAAATCGGCGGCATCTGCCTCACCGATGAAGCACTGATCTTTTTATACACCGATGGCGTGACCGACGTTCGGAACAAAGCGGGTGAAGATTTTGGCGAACAGAACCTGATCGAATTTCTGCGTCATCACAGCGAATTATCAGCTAAGGATTTGAATACCAAGCTGTTAGCACACATTGATATTTTTCGCGAACGACAGCCTTATCCGGACGATATTACGGTGTTGACTTGCCGGGTATTCAAGTAATGGGTAAATTCTGGCACCCCTCGCATTTGTCATCCTGCCGGCCACCGTCCGCTCTACGGTGCACGTCGTGAGGTGGACGGTTCCCGGCAGGATGACAAAAAGTAGCCTACACCGTAAATTACTGCCAAAGCCAACTCATGGACAAAAACGAACCTTTCCACGTCCGCGTCAATAGCGGCCAATACGAATTCGACATCCTCCCAGACGATGCCCGCACCCTCGATCTCATCCCCGATGGCGAGGCAGGCCAATTTCATATTCTGCACGAACAAAAATCTTACCGTGCCGAATTTGTTTCCGCCGATTACGCCGCCCGCCAGTTCGTGCTGCGCGTCAACGGCACCAATTATACCGTCGACATCGCCGACCGCTACGAACTATTGATAAAGCAACTTGGATTATCGGTGGGTGGTACACAACTGCAAAATACTGTAAAAGCACCGATGCCCGGTCTGGTCCTCCAAATATTGGTAGAGCCCGGTCAAGTCGTGCAAAAGGGTGATCCATTATTGTTATTGGAAGCCATGAAAATGGAAAACGTCATCAAAGCAGCTGGCAATGGACAGGTAAAAACCGTGGCGGTGGAGAAAGGCGCAGCGGTGGATAAGGGGCAGTTGTTGCTGGAAATGGAGTGAAATAAATGAGAAGTATGAAGTATGAACTATAAAATATAAACAATGAACTATGAACGTAGGCGTGTTCATAGTTCATCGTTCTTACTTCATAGTTAAAAACTACGCGCGTCCCGCCGTCAGTTCATCCTGATATTTTTTCAGTGCATCCCATTCGCTAGCATCGGCCATACGAGATTGTTCAGCCCAAGTCGCCGGATTGTGCATCTGGAAGCGCGGACCCGCATCGTCGATGATTTGCACCAAGTGGGCTTCGGCGGTATTTGCCAGCGCATGCCATGTTTTGATGCCAGCGGCGTGAAGCAATTCCTCAATTTTTGGTCCGATGCCTTCCACAATTTTCAGGTCGTCCCATTTGTAGACTACGCCATTGAAAGTAATTTTTTCTGCATGGGCCATGGTAGCACCAGCAGCAAGTGCGGCGGCATCGCGCAGCGTGTTGCGTTCACTTTCCAGAATGATAAAATCACTACGCAGTTTCGAGATGGTGCCTTTGCGCTCTTCCAGATGCGCGTCGGCCTGAGTAAGTTTCACGCGCAGATCGGTGCCTTCCGCAGTCAGCGTGCTTACCGAGCCGTTCAGGCGTTTCACCTCCGCTTCCAGTTCCGCATTTCTATCGCGTAAAGCAGACACTTTATAATAGGTGTAAGCGGCCAGCCAGCCGAGCAAAAAAGGAATGAAGCAGAGAGCCAGACCCATCAAAAGAGCCGAGCGGCACTCAGGAGTCATTAGAAGTATAAAGTTGAGTATCATGGTTTTGCGTTTTGTAATGATTAATTATTGACGGTGATGACGACGCGACGGTTCTGGTGGCGACCATCTTCGGTGCTGTTGTCGGCTACGGGTTCGGCCTTACCTTTGGAGTCGGTTTTGATACGATCTTTGGCAATGCCGTTGCGGGCCATAAACTGCGCAATAGACTCCGCGCGACCCCGTCCCAAAGCGACATTGACCTCATCTTTACCCACATTATCAGTGTGACCAACCACTGAAAAAGTGGTTTTGTCGCTCTTATGTTTGTCACACAATGCTTTCAAGTAAGTGTCTACATTCATGTCTTTGTCTTTCACCGTCGAATTGGTCGGGAAGAGAATCGTGACCGCATTATCGGCTTCGATGATGGCGCCTTCGTTGGCTTTCAGCATCATTTTCATCCAGGAAAAAGTGGACGATTCGAGGGCCGGGCCGCCATTCCGCCAGATTGTCGCTGACCAATTGTGACCCCAAACGCATACGACTTTCCGGGATTTCCGGCATCATCATCTGTTTAACAGCGTCGGCGCGTGCCAAGCCCAGATTGGCAAATTTGGTGGTGTTCTTTTCACTGGCGCGATATTGGCCAGTGATCAGCAAAGTATCACCCTGCCCGCCACGAGCGATCAGTTTTTTCTTCCAATCCTTGAAATTTGGGTCACTAACGGGCGAGGCAGTGTTCCAAAGGAAAAGCGGTACGCCGGAAGTTTGGGCAGCAGGCTCGGCAGTCATGGCGGCCGTCTCCGCACCACACCCGCAGCGGGCGCAAATGCGATTGACCGTCCAAGCCGTCCAGCCCAGGAATAACAGGGCAAGCAGCCAGAGAGGAATTTTCATGTGTAAGTTGATTTGTCGTTTTTACTGATAAAAATTTGGCCAAATGTAGCGCAGAAACCAATAATATCACTGTAAGAACAATATTAAGTTACTTTTTTAATTGTCGAAATCCCTTTGTCAGTCAAACAAAATGCATAGTGGATTTTCTGCCACCTTTTCCGCTCCTTTTTGCTTTGCTCTGCCATTTTGTCAAAATCCGGCCATATTCCCGCACTGGAATGAAATGTGCAGCCTTCGCACGTTCGCCCCAAAGCAAACTACTATCTTTGCACCTCCTTTTTTGAAAGGATGGTAAGGGACAATATCAATCATGGCGGGAATTTTCTGCTCCTCGTTCTTGTCCTACAACCATCATACATCTGAATTTTCGCCGCAAAATGTTTGGACTTTTTAAGAAAATACTGGGCACAAAACAAGACCGGGACTTGGCTAAGTTCCAGCCCTCGATTGAGGAAATCAATAACTACTTCGAGCAATATCAAGAATACTCTAATGACGAGCTTCGCGCCCTGACCCTCGATTTTCGCGCTCGTATTCAGGATTACCTGCAAGATATTGACGCTGAAATTGCTTCTATCAATGGGCAAGCCCTTGAAGCAGAGGATTTCAACGACAAGGAAACGCTCTTTAAAGAGGTGGATGAGTTGCGCAAAACCCGCGACAAATCGCTGGAAGATGTGTTAAAGACTATTTTACCAGAGGCTTTTGCCGTGGTAAAAGAGGCGAGCCATCGTTTTTCCCAAAATGATACGCTGACGGTTACTGCCACCGATCACGACCGGATGTTGGCTGCCAAAGCCACTAAAACCTACGTGACCATCGATGGCGATCAGGCCATTTGGAAAAATAAATGGCTTGCGGGTGGCGGTGAAGTCACCTGGAATATGGTGCATTACGATGTGCAATTGTTCGGTGGCATGGTGCTGCACGACGGTAAAATCGCGGAAATGGCGACCGGGGAAGGTAAAACTCTCGTGGCGACCCTGCCCGCTTACCTGAATGCACTGGCTGGCGAAGGCGTGCACATGGTGACCGTGAACGACTATTTGGCGCGTCGTGACCAAGAATGGGTCGGTCCGATTTACGAATTTCTGCTGCTCACCGTGGATTGTATTGACAAATATCGTCCGCATTCCAAGGAGCGTATTGAGGCTTATAAATGCGATATTACGTTTGGTACTAATTCCGAATTCGGCTTCGATTACCTGCGTGATAACATGGTCATCGGGCCAGACGAACTGGTGCAACGCAAGCACCATTACGCTATCGTGGATGAGGTTGACTCCGTGTTAATTGATGATGCACGGACGCCGCTTATTATCTCCGGCCCGGTTACGCGCGGGGCCGAAGACCAGGAATATGTGGAATTAAATCCGACCGTCAAACGGCTGCACGATGAGCAAGGCAAATTGGCGGCTCAATTCCTGACCGAGGCGCGCAAACTTTTTGCTGACAATAAAACCGGCTCCGAAGAAGGC
Organism: Saprospiraceae bacterium; assembly: GCA_965249785.1. Lineage (GTDB taxonomy): Bacteria > Bacteroidota > Bacteroidia > Chitinophagales > Saprospiraceae > M3007. Next base: position 133,787 of record CBDFMU010000017.1, read on the forward strand.
TCTGCTGGTCTGGCCTTATTACGTGCGCACCGCGCTTTGCCCAAGTATCGCCCGCTGGTGAAATTCCTCAGCGAAGAGGGTGCCAAAGTATTGTTGCAAAAAACAGAAAACGTTTATTTTCAAGAGAATAGTAAGCGGATGCCCGAGGTAGACCGCGAACTGCTCTTTACGATTGACGAGAAAAACCGCAACGTAGAACTCACCGAAAAAGGCGTAGAGTTTCTTTCTAAATTCAGCAATGACGATGGTTTCTTCATTATGCCGGACATCGGTATGGAGTTGGTCAAAATAGATCAGGACGAAGATCTCGACCACGATGAAAAGGTGGAAGCCAAAGAAAAACTTTCGCAGGATTACGGTATTAAAAGCCGTCGCGTTCATGCCATTCAGCAGTTGTTGAAGGCCTATACGTTGTTTGAAAATGACAACGAGTACATCGTGCAGGAAGGCGAAGTGAAGATCGTGGATGAGCAAACGGGTCGGGTTATGGAAGGCCGCCGTTATTCTGACGGTCTGCACCAAGCTATCGAAGCGAAAGAAAATGTCAAGGTCGGCGAGATCACGCAGACTTATGCCACGGTGACTTTGCAGAACTATTTCCGGATGTACCACAAACTTTCGGGTATGACTGGTACCGCCGAAACAGAGGCCAAGGAGTTGTGGGATATTTATAAACTGGACGTGGTGGTCATTCCGACCAACCGGAATATTACCCGGAAAGACGAACAGGATTTGGTGTTCAAAACCGCCCGTGAGAAGTACAATACGGTCATTGAGGATATTATGAAACTCCGCGATCAGGGCCGTCCGGTGCTGGTGGGTACGACTTCCGTCGAAATTTCAGAACTGCTCAGCCGAATGCTGAAAATGCGCGGCATCGAGCATAATGTATTGAATGCCAAGCAACACCAGCGGGAAGCCGAAATCGTCGCCGAAGCAGGTCAACCCGGCAAAGTCACGTTGGCGACCAACATGGCTGGCCGTGGTACCGACATTAAACTCGGTGCAGGCGTGAAAGAAGTGGGCGGTCTGGCCATCATTGGTACCGAGCGTCACGAAAGTCGCCGGGTAGACCGCCAGTTGCGTGGTCGTGCCGGTCGGCAAGGGGACCCAGGTTCTTCGCAGTTCTACGTGTCGCTGGAAGATCAACTGATGCGCTTGTTCCAAAGCGACCGTATCGCCGGTTTGATGGATAAAATGGGCCACAAAGAGGGCGACGTGATTCAGCACTCGATGGTTACCAAATCCATCGAACGCGCCCAAACGAAGGTCGAAGAAAACAACTTCGGCATTCGTAAACGCCTGCTGGAATATGATGACGTAATGAATATTCAGCGCGAGGCCATCTACAAAAAGCGTCGCAATGCGCTCTTTGGCGACCGTCTTTCGGTGGACATTAATAATGCCTTCACCGCTATCACTTCCGAATTGGTGCAAGCCCACCGTGGCGGTGGCGACTACGATACGTTCCGTTTGGATTCAATCCGCGTGATCGGTGTAGACCCGGAGATGGAGCCAAACTGGTTTAAAAGTGCCTCGATGAGTACGGTGTTGGCTACGTTCCAGCAGCAGATTCTTGATTTGTACGAACATAAAGGCAAACAGGTTGGTGAGCGGTTGCTTCCGGTTATCAGGGACGTGTATGCCCGCGAAAGCCACCGTTTCAAGCGCATTATGGTGCCTTTCTCCGACGGTAGTTTGGGATTAAATATCAGCGCGGACATGGAAGAAGCCATCCAATCGGATGGCAAAAGCATCATGCACGATGTGGAAAAAGTAGCGACTTTGGCTCTGTTGGACGATGCCTGGAAGGAACATCTGCGCAACGTGGACGACCTGAAAGAATCGGTACAAGGGGCGTCTTTTGAGCAGAAAGACCCGCTGGTGATCTATAAAATGGAGGCTTACAACTTGTTTGAGGGCCTGATTGGCCACATCAATTCGAGCGTGACCGCTTTCCTGTTGAAAGGCTCGCTGGCTTTGGCGGATGAACAGCAAATCCAGCAGCGCACCCAACAGCAGCAGCAAGTGGAGGCCCAACGTCGCGCCCAAGCCAGCCGTCTCCGCTCCAATAATCAGCAACCCATGACGGAAACGCAACAAGCCGCACAACGCGCCGCGATGTCTGCCGGACAAAATGGTGGTACAGCGGTAAAAGCGCAGCCTGTCGTTCGCGAAAAAGTGGTGGGCCGTAACGACCCTTGCCCTTGCGGAAGCGGGAAGAAGTATAAGCAGTGCCACGGGAAATAGGGGAATTTGGAGTGCGGAATTAATTTGGCACTCTATTGATTATAATGATCCGTCCATCTTACGTTGTGTAGGGTGGACGGATTTTCATTTTTGCTTTGCAAAAATCATAGTCTAGTCACTTGATTATCAACCTTTTTATAAACCCTTATCAGCTTTTATCAACCAAATATCACTTTTTCAAAAACTCCAACAACGGCCCAATAAACTTCTCATAAGCCTCTATATGCGGCAAATGCCCCACGCCATCAATTTCTACTAACTGCGAATTTTTGATCTTTTGGGCGGTCAGTTTGCCTAAGGCCGGATAGTTGCCCAGCGTATTTTTGACTTCTTCGGGGGCTTTGTTTTTGCCGATAGCCGTTCGGTCGCGCTGCCCAATAATGAGGAGTGTAGGAGCCTGGATATTTTCAAATTCGTAGCAAACGGGCTGCGTAAAGATCATATCATATAGCAGCGCGGAGTTCCAGGCGATTTTCGGGTAATCAATATTCGTCGTCCAACCGGATTGTAATTGCAGCCAGCGGTCATATTCGGGTTTCCATTTGCCGTCGTAGTAGTTGGTTTGCTGGTAATTTTTGAGTTTCTCGTAATTCTGTTTCAGTTCCTCCTGATACCAATCGTCCACGGTTTGATAGGGAATTTTGACTTTCCAGTCTTCCAAGCCAATGGGATTTTCCAGAATCAATTTTTCTACGCGATTCGGGTACATCAGCGCAAAACGCGTGGCCACCATGCCGCCCATTGAGTGTCCCAACACGCAAACTTTCTGCACACCCAGCGAATCTAAAACGGCCTTCGTGTTTTGCGCCAGCAATTGAAAAGTGTACTGAATACGCTGCGGTTTGGAGGATTTGCCGAAACCAATCTGGTCTGGGATGATTACGCGGTAGCCGTTTTTGGCGAGGTCTTTTGCGGTTTGCTCCCAGTACGCGCCGTTGAAATTCTTTCCATGGAGGAGCAGTACCGTTTTGCCATTCGATTTTTCAGCGGGTACATCCATATAAGCCATTTTTAAGGCCTCGTTCTGGATTTGCAAACGAATATATTTTACCGGAAAAGGGTACTCGATGTTTTCGAGATTCAGGCCCAAAGTGGGCAGCGTAGTGGTCTGGGCAAGAAGACTGCCAGTCAGCAACAGGGTTAGGAATAGAAGCGTATTTTTCATTATAAATCTGCTTGTTTTTGGAAAACGGAAAACAGGCAGGGCAAAAAAATCATGCCCGAATAACGATAAAATGGGAATCGCTATCGTTGGAAATGACTTTTTGCAATTTTTCACTACACGAAGTATAACTTTATGTAGTAAATTTTTACACAAAGTCATGTTTCGATTGCCAAAAGGCTTTTATCTTGGGAATAAGGTGAGCAGTTGGTAATGGACCAAACAGATAATTTTTTGACAGCCAATTTTTTGTTGCCTTATTTCCCGGTTCTTTACGCTAGTTCCCAACCGAAAATTTGGATCAAACACTACTACTATGAGACACCTCCTCTCCCTCTGCCTGCTTTGCTTCCTCTGCTTCGCCTGTTCGCAACGCTTTAAAGTCCCGACCGACGAATCATGGACGCTCCAACCCATCGTGAAACTGGACGCTTCCAATCCAGTGCTGCAACCCGATAACAAAGCCGAATTTTCTTGTCCAATCCGCAAAACAGATGTCCGCTGGGAAGAAAAAGATGTGTTCAATCCAGCAGCCGTAGTGCGCGACAAGGAAGTTTGGCTGCTCTATCGGGCACAGGATCGCATCGGATTGCCTTATGGAACTTCCCGGATTGGGTTGGCGAAGAGCCGCGATGGACTGGATTTTCGTCGGGAGGCGAAGCCCGTATTGTATCCAGATAACGATCCCATGAAAATTTTTGAGTGGGAAGGCGGTTGCGAAGATCCGCGCGTGGTGCGTCGTGAAGACGGGCTTTACATCATGACTTACACGGCTTACGATGGCAAAATTGCCCGGCTGGCCGTGGCTTCATCGTCGGATTTGGTTAATTGGAAAAAGCACGGTCTGGCTTTTCAGGATAGCAAATACCGCGATTTATGGTCGAAATCGGGGGCCATTGTCAGCGAATTAAAGAAAGGTGAGATCGTGATGCACAAGGTGGACAAAAAATACTGGATGTACTGGGGCGACCGCGATATGTACCTCGCTACTTCGGAAGATGGTATTTACTGGACACCAATGGAGGACAAAAAAGGCAAAATTACGCCAGTCTTGCAGCCGCGCGCGGGCTTTTTCGACAGCCGTCTGGTGGAACCGGGGCCGTTCGCGCTGTGGCGCAAAAACGGCATTTTAATGATTTACAACGGTGGCAACGTTCTCAGCAATGTCAGCGGCGGCGATAAATCTTTAGCTGCCGGTACTTATTCCGTGGGTCAAGCCCTGTTTTATCCAAACAAACCCGAAAAACTTGCCGCCCGTTCTAATGGCTATTTTCTAACGCCGTCAAAAGACTACGAAATAACTGGGCAAGTCAACCACGTTTGCTTTCTGGAAGGTATGGTCTGGTTCAAGGACCGCTGGCTAATGTACTATGGCACAGCGGATTCCAAAATTGCGGTGGCGGAATGTAAAGTTCAAAAATGAGGATTTGAAAAAATTGAGTATTCGAGTATTTGAAATACTAAGACGTCAAATACTCGAATCTTCAAATCCTCAACAGCCTATCCAAACAACTGATCGTAAGGGTTATCTGGCTTTTTCGGTTCGCTCGGACGCGGCGTGGGCGGCTCTTCTATGATAATAATTGGCGGCTCCATGGGCTCCCGACTACGGGGTTCGCCTTTGGGGCTACTTTCGATTTCTTCAAAGTCAGCAAATTCTTCTTCTACCGCCGGACGATTATTCATTGGTTGCTGATACTGATCACGCAACTGCTCTATTTTGTTGCCGCCGATGGCCAACAAGAACATGTACAAAGCGAAAAAAGGGAAACCCAACACCGCAAAGGCCGCTTGCAGAACGCCCATTAAAGGATTGGTTCGCAAGGTGTTAACCCAATTTTTCAAAGTGGCTGGAAAGACCTGCCAACGGATAACGAGGGCTAGTATTAGCAGCACGGGCGCGGCCCAGAGCAGGAGATTATACAATCCCTTTAATAAAAGAAAACCCGCGACGGCACCTAGTACGCCCATCACCAGGCATCCTAAACCATTATTGCCACGCGTGTTACTATTGAATATAAACATGATGTTTTTGCCTGAATGGAACCTTAAAACAGTTACTTATCCATCAAAGTTGTCTCACCCAACACCAACAGGGTAGAAAATTCGTCGAACGTAACGGGCATCACCGACAAACGGCCGTTGCGCACCAGACCGAGGTTTTGCAAAGCCGGATGATTTTTGATTTCCGTCAATGGCACGTGACGCACAAACGGCTGGCACGGCTCCATATCCACCGCCGACCAATCGCCCTTCTCAGCCGTGGGATCGGGATAGTGTATGCAAGCCACGCGGGCGATGCCGACCACTGCCAAACCGATATTGGAATGATAATACAAACACAAGTCGCCCACCTGCATAGAGCGTAAGTTATTGCGCGCCTGATAGTTACGTACGCCATCCCAGCGCGTACGGCCATCAGCGCACAACTGGTCGAAACTATACGTGTCCGGTTCGGATTTGATCAAAAAGTATTGCATTGGATGTTGAGAGTGTTGAGGGGGTTGAGAATAGATAAGAAACTGATAACCAAAACATAACTCATAACTCATCCCTTATAACTTTTTACCTCCATTTTCAGCCGCGGATGGTAAAGATAAATCGTCTCTTTCAAGTATTCCGTGTCCAAATGGGTGTAAATCTCGGTCGTCGTGATACTCTCGTGGCCCAACATATCCTGCACGGCTTTCAGATCGGCCCCACCTTCCACCAGGTGCGTAGCGAATGAATGGCGAAAAGTATGCGGACTGATATTTTTGGTAATCTGCGCCTCTTTCGCTATTTCTTTAATGATAAGAAACACCATCACGCGGGTCAGTTTCGCGCCCCGACGATTGAGAAACACCACATTCTCGTGGCCGGTTTTAATATTCTCCTGTTTGGCGCGCACTTCTTCCAAATACGTTCGCAAATGACGTATCGCTTCGCCGCCAATGGGTACCAGCCGTTCCTTGTCGCTTTTGCCCCATACTTTGATGAAACCCGCATCCAGAAAAAGATGGGTCATTTTCAAATTGACTAATTCGCTGGCCCGCAAACCGCAGGCATAAAGCACTTCCACCATCGCGCGGTTACGGTGTCCTTGTGGTTCGCCCAATTTAATAATATCAAGCATCGCCTTGATTTCGTGGAATGACAGCACCTCCGGCATTTTGCGACGCATGCGCGGGCCTTCGAGCAATTCAGTGGGGTCGTCATCCAGCAAATCTTCGACCAGCAGGAATTTGTAAAACGCCCGCAAACCCGCCAGCAATCGCGCCTGCGAACTGGCTTCCAAACCTAATTCATTGATCCACAATATGAATTTTTCCAGATCGGTTTGCCGAACCGCCAATGGCAGGAGTTCTCGTTCTTCGATTTCAAGGAAGCGGACGAACTTACGCACATCGTTCAGGTAAGCATCCAATGTATTGGGACTGAGCGAGCGTTCGAGCAAGAGATAGGCCCGAAAACTGGTCAATGCGGCGGGCCAGGTCATAAGCCCCCCTCCGTTTTGGCCCCCCCCAGCCCCCCCGTGAGGGGGGGAGCCTCGGCACCTTCCATCTCGTCAGCAAGGGCGGGAGAATCAGGCAAGGTCAGCCAGAAATTATTTACTCCTTCGCCTTGAATCAATGTAATTCGTTGACCATTAAGCAATTCCAATAGTGCTAAAAAGGTAACGACAGCGTGAATACGATTTTCCAGGTAAGCAAAAACCTCCTCGAAAGCGGTGTTTTTACCTTGCGCCAAACAACTTTCAATGTAATCGCGCTGCTCCTGAATGGTGTAGTTGAAATTGTAAACCGTGTGTACCCGCTTCGACTTTTTCTCTTCGTCATACCGCCCAACGAGCCGCTCAAACACGCGCAGCAGTTTATACAAAGTCACCGATTCCATCTCCGCATCGGCCAAAGCGTGTTCGGCCAGTTGGCGCATTTCGGTACTGGCATAGCCACGCGGATTCATGAAAGCGCGCACTTCTTCCAGTTGGCGGAGTTCTTCGAGCACGCTTTTGTAGCGTTTGTATTCGATCAGGCGATCCACCAATTCGCCGCGCGGATCTATTTCGTTGCCTTCCTCGTCTACCTGTTTGCGGGGAATGAGCATTTTGGCCTTGATGCGCATGAGCGTAGCCGCTACGACGATAAATTCGGAGGCCAAATCAATATTCATCGCCTCCAAATGGCGCAGATAATCCAGAAATTCGTTGGTAATGCTGGCAATCGGAATATTGAAAATATCCAGTTCATCCCGCTCAATGAAGAACAGCAGCAGATCGAAAGGACCTTCAAAAACGGGCAGGTGGATGGTGAACGTATCGGACATTTTTGAAATGCAATTGGCAAATGGAGCGTAGCGACATCCCGATTTTTTATCGGGAGGGCAAATTTAAAAACAAAAAGGCAAGTGGCTATTATGCTGGGCTTTCGCCAAAGAAAACACCAGTATGGTTTCAGTCTTCTGGGTGTCATGCTGAACGCAGTGAAGCATCTGGCTACGAGAAAAGTGAGCATTTGGCTTCGCTCCTGGGCAGATGCTTCACTTCGTTCAGAATGACAATATAGTGAGGAACAATATTATTCGATCATTTTCCAGAACGAAAAATACAACAGGGCAGGCAAATATAATTTCGAGAAAGGATATTTTACTGCTAAATGCCGAACGAATGGTTAATTTTCCTTTATTTTGCGTAATAATTGCTTTTTGATTGTTCTGCTTTTTTGAAAATGGAACCTGTTACTTCAACTATCTCTGACAATATACCAGCCACTCTCGTTCAGGATAAACGAGATATCCGCTCGCTAAATCTGCCGCAAATTGAGCAGGCCCTGGTGGCGTGGGGAGAACAACGTTTTCGGGCCAAACAACTCTATGAATGGCTGTGGGTGAAATGCGCCACCGATTTTGACACTATGTCAAATCTGTCGAAAAGCCTTCGGGAGCGATTGAACGCCGAGTTTACTTTTCATACGCTGCAAGAAGATCAGGTGCAATATAGCAACGATGGCACCATTAAGTCCCGCTGGATGACCCACGATGGCCACCGCATTGAAAGTGTGCTGATTCCGGTGCCGGACGATGAGCGTTTTACGGTATGCGTGAGTACGCAGGTGGGTTGTAGTTTGACCTGTAAGTTTTGCGCGACGGGTCGTATGGGTCGCAAACGCAATCTGGAAGCCGCCGAAATCTTCGATCAAGTGGTGGGTGTACAAAAGCAAAGTCTGGCCGCTTTCAACCATCATCTCACCAACGTCGTCTATATGGGCATGGGCGAACCGCTGCTCACCTACGCCAACACTATGGAAAGCATTGCCCGGCTCACCGCGCCTATTCCCGAAGGACTGGGCATGTCTGCGCGGCGTATCACGGTTAGTACGGCAGGCATTGCCAAAATGATTCGCAAACTGGCTGACGATGGTTTCCGCAGCAATCTCGCAGTGAGCCTCCACGCTGCCAACGACGAGAAACGCAACGAGATCATGCCCATCAATGAGTCCAATAATTTGGAGGTGTTAATGCAAAGTCTCGAATATTTCTACAAACTCACCAAAAACCGTATTTCCTACGAATACATTGCTTTTGAACGGTTTAACGACAGTTTGGAAGACGCTGCGCAACTGGTAAAACTCTGTCGCCGCCGCTTTCCAGTGCGGGTAAACATCATCGAATACAACCCGATTGATGGCGGCACTTTTGAAAAATCGGACGAAAATCGCCTGAACGCTTTCGGGGCTTATCTGGCCCAGGAAGGCGTCACCGTTACCATTCGCCGGAGCCGGGGAAAAGATATTGATGCGGCTTGCGGGCAATTAGCGAATAAGTAGAAAGCAAGGTCTTTCTTTTGCAACTAGTTGACAGTCATAACTCTATATGTTTTGTCATTCAGAGCCGCAGGCGTAGAATCCGAGTCCAAAGGCCGAGCAATAAATAAAAAGTTTCGGGCTACGCCCTTGGATTCCACGGCTTATGCCCGCTAATAAACCGCTCGGTTTTAGAACCCCGAATGGGGTCAAACATGAATAGCCCCGGATGAAATCCGGGGTAGAAAATATAGAGCGAGCAACCCTGAATAGGGTTGAATCTCTGCGTCCCATTCGTTGTTCAACCCCGTTCGGGGTTGTTACCCTATCTTCTTATTTCCCCGGATTTCATCTGGGGCTATTCATGTTCCACCACTCCGTGGTTTGCGGTTCATTCTCTGCATGATCGCCGCAGTAGGTAGCCTGTTCCTTCTGCATGACAAAAATCGTAAAATATTACTGCCCCACCACATTTTTATAGTCGTCAGCCGACATCAGTGCATCCAGATCGGCGACGTCGGCCGGTTTAATTTTTACAATCCAGCCTAAGCCGTAAGCATCTTCGTTGAGCAGGCCGGGATTGCCGCCTTTGGAGTCGTCGAGGGCGGGATTGAATTCCAGCACTTCGGCTTTGATGGGCATGAACAGATCGGAAGTGGTTTTCACCGCTTCTACCGTGCCGAAAATGGCGTGTGCCTCCACGGTTTCGCCGACCGTTTCCACTTCAATATAGACGAGTTCGCCCAATTCGCCCTGGGCAAAATCGGTGATGCCCACGTAGGCGGTGCCGTCGCCTTCGAGGCGAACCCATTCGTGGTCACTGGTGTATTTATAATTGGCAGGAAAAGTCATCGGTGTATGTTTTGATAGATGGAAAGTTGAGTACTGGAAGTCGGACAAAAGTAGGATTTTTGGCGGCGGCACACATTTTGGCAGGAAAAAAAATCATCGCGCGGGTCGTTTAGCGTCCGTCATTAGCCGTTAGCGTTTTTTTTGGCCTAAATGCTTGGTAGAATTGGCCAAACTTGCCTTCATTTGACCGTAGTTTTTGAGGCAAACTTGTTTTGAAGTTGGCCATTCACTAATAAATAATAATCAGTACCTACGCTGCCATGAAATATACGCCACTCTCCCCCGAATTATTTCAACTCAATCGTAAACGCTTCACCCGCGAAATGAAGCCGCGTACGATTGCTATTTTTAACGCCAACGACCAGATGCCGCGTTCGGGCGATCAGTTCCATCCGTTCCGGCAAAACGCTGGTTTGTACTATCTCAGCGGGATCGATCAGGAGGAAACAATGCTGGTCTTGTTTCCTGATTGTCCAAAGGAAAAATTTCAGGAAGTACTGCTCGTCAAGCGCACGAGCGAACATATTGCGGTGTGGGAAGGCCATAAATACACCAAAGAGGAAGCCGCTGCTGCGTCGGGCATTGAAAAGGTGCTTTTTCTGGATGAAGCCGAGCAGGTGTTGAACGAACTCATTCTGCTTTCTGAAGGTATTTACTTGAATATCAACGAGAATGATCGCTATTTGAGTGAGGTGCAAACCCGTGATTTGCGTTATGCGCAATATATCAAGCAGCGTTATCCGGCGCATACGCTACACCGTTCGCAGCCTGTTTTGAAGAAATTACAGACGGTAAAAAGCAAATATGAGGTGGATGCTACGCAGCATTGCATTGATATTACTGGAAAAGCCTTCCAACGGGTGCTGGAATTCGTGAAGCCAGGTGTCTGGGAGTATGAAATTGAGGCGGAAATTATCCACGAATTTATCCGCAATCGCGCTACGGGCCACGGTTACACGCCCATCGTTGGCTCCGGCAAAAATGCCTGTGTGTTGCACTATATTGATAACAACCAGCAGTGTCAGGACGGCGACGTGATCCTCATGGATTTCGGCTGCGAATACGCCAATTACAATGCCGACCTGACGCGTTCCATTCCGGTGAGTGGGGTCTTTACTGATCGTCAGCGAGCCGTTTATAACGCCGTGCATCGTGTCCTCAAAGAAGCGCGGGCCATGCTGGTGCCGGGAAACACGCTGGAAGAATACCACAAAGAAGTCGGCAAAATCATGGAATCCGAACTGCTGGGCCTCGGCCTCATCAGTCGCGAAGACGTGGAAAAGCAGACCGAGGAAAAACCAGCCTACAAAAAATATTTCATGCACGGTACCAGCCACCACTTGGGATTGGATGTGCATGACTTGTGTGCGCGTTACGAGCCATTTCGGGCAGGTATGTTATTTACCTGCGAGCCGGGCATTTATATCCCCGAAGAGAATCTGGGTATCCGCCTGGAAAACGACATCCTAATCACTGACCACGGTCCACTGGATTTATTCAAAAATATTCCAATTGATGCCGAGGAGATTGAGGAATTGATGCAGGCCGCGATGCTGGTGTAACGCTGATCTCTTGATCGGCGACTATGGGATAGGGCAACCACAAGGGTTGCCCCTACGATGTGTTTCACTTTTTGATTACTATCTATAGCACCCTGTCCATTTGGGATAAGAAGAGGAGGATTTGACCACGCACTTCTAGTTATTTTTTGGCTATTTTTGTCAAAAATCCGTCTGCGCTATGGTCAAATCACTACTCCTTTTGTCGCTATTTTTGCCGCTTTGCCTTGCAGCCCAACAAACTAATATCCTTTCTACCAATGCGTTAGCAGAACAAATTCTGCTGGGCAACTACAGTCCTGCTGATTATGAACCAGCTACTCTGAATCCTGCGCCGACAGCGTTGGCTGCTGATTTGAACGCCCGTATTTCGCCGGATAGCCTGCGGGCCAGTATTCTCCACCTGAGCAGTTTCGGCAACCGGAATTCCGGGGCAGACACGCTTTCTGCTACCACCGGGATTGGGGCTGCCCGCCGTTGGGTCTACCAAAAATTCACCGAATTTAGCGCAGCAAATGAAGGACGATTAATTCCGTCTTATCTGCAATTCGATCAGGAGATTTGCACGATGGGCCAGCACCGCGATATTTTTGCTGTGTTGCCCGGCACCGATCCAACACGTCAGGGAGTGATCCTCGTGGAAGGGCATATTGACAGTCGTTGCGAGGTTTTGTGCGATACCGCTTGCGTCGCCGAAGGGGTGGAAGATAATGCGACCGGCACGGCACTGGTAATGGAGTTGGCCCGCGTGATGTCACATTTCTCTTATCCGAATACCCTTGTTTTTGTCGTGACTATTGCCGAAGAGCAAGGGTTGTATGGAGCGGCGGCCTTTGCGGAGTATATGCAGCAGCAGAATATTCCATTGCGGGCCGTGTTCAATAACGACGTTATCGGCGGCATTATTTGTGGTAAAACTTCTTCGCCGCCCTCCTGTCCTGGCTTGGATGACATAGATTCGACCAGCGTACGGATGTTCTCCTCTGGGGGATTTAATTCCCGGCACAAGCAACTGGCACGTTTTATCAAACTGGAGTATCGCGAAAACATCCTGCCGGTAGCCGCTGTGCCCATGAATCTCCGGGTAATGTCGCCCGAAGACCGAATGGGCCGTGGCGGCGATCACATTCCCTTTCGGGAGCATAACTATACGGCCATGCGTTTTACTTCGGCGAACGAACACGGCGACGCTTCGGTCGGCCCCGACTATACGGATCGGCAGCATAGTTCGCGCGATGTACTAGGCGCAGATACGGATAACGATGGCATTGTAGACTCGTTTTTCGTAGATTTCAACTACCTAGCCCGCAATACCGTCATCAATGCCAATGCAGCGGCTATGGCGGCTTATGGCGTGCCAAGTCCGGTGGATTTTACGGGCAGTCGGTTGGGCAATCAATTGACAGTCAATATTCTAGATACAGCACAAGTGGGTGCCTACCGTATTGCATTGCGCTCGATGAGTAACGATTGGGATACGGTATATACGCTGGTTGGTTCTACTACGGGCGTATTTCCCTGCAATGCTACCGGCGGGCTGTTCCTGAGCGTGGGCGCGGTAAATGCCGAGGGCGTAGAAAGTCTTTTTTCCGGCGAAAAAATTATTGGCATTACTTCTTCTACGCAGGAACCGGGCGAACAAGCCGAACCGAATATTCGCTTGTTAGCCAACAAACCCAATCCCTTCGATGAGGCCACATGGTTGTCATTTTGGGTCAATGAAGTGCCTGCCTATCATACCGCAGTTTTGCAAGTCACGGATTTGCAAGGCAAAATAGTAGCTACCCTACCCCTCCGTTTGCAAGCAGGATGGAACGAAATGCTATACACCCACGGCTACGGGGTGCGGGGGACGTTTATTTACTCCTTGATAATAGATGGACATTCCGTAGCAGCCCGGCAGATGGTCTTTGCCAACTGAAATTCAAAAGGGCAAAAGCTCCCTCCCACTTCCCCATAGTACGCTGTAAATTAAGTTTATTTGAGTATTTGATCAATTACCTGATTATCAAGTAATTTAGTCGAATACTCAAATACTCGCATCATAAAAAAATTAATGTATAGAGGGGGAAATACATCCAGCAAATTCAGCATTTTGCTTACTGCCCTTTGCCTTTTATTATTATTCTTACTTACGTTGTACCCTTATTTTCTTGGTTATCCAGTAAGACGGCGTTTCTTGCATTGATTGAATGGATATAAAGTATTGGCCTTCGGGCCAATTAGAAATATCTACATTCAACGGCTGGTTAGGCCGTTCATCCCATTGTTGATCAATGATTTGTACACCCAATGGACTATAGGCTTTAATCCAGACCGGACCGGCAGGCAGGGCCGTCAAATCCAGGCGCAGGGTCTGGTTGGCCGGGTTAGGATATACCTGCACCAATTGTTCTAATAAGCCATTTTTAACTGAGCTGGTGGCATAACTGAACTCAAGAATGCAGCCTCTATTGAGCGGGACACCCGAAGTACCTGGCGGACCTTGAATGGGGCCGATGGTATCGGTAGCCACATATATTTTTTTGCCGTCGGGAGAAATAGCCAGATCGCGGAAGCGTCCTAATCCAGTGAAGTACGAAATAGTATCGCCTACTATGCTTTGACCATCCGCCGATAGCTGCAATCGGTACACCCGACCAAGTTTTAAAGTGGTGATCAGCAAGGAATTTTTCCAGCCCGGTATGGCATCCGAACTATAGTAATCAACGCCTGAAGGAGCCGCTGATGGCCATGATAAATAGTAGTTAGAAAATGGTGGAGTCTGGTTCTTATCGTTGGTATAAATAGTGTGGATAGTATCCTGGCTAACCGAAAAAAACGTCTTGATGGGGTCCTGATAGTTCGGGCCAAGTGCTGCTGCATTCGCCTGTTCACTAACAATCAGCGGCACTGTTGATCCTGATCCCACGGCACTGCCGTTGTAATTGCCATCGGCAAAACCCACCACCACTGGGTAGCCATAATTTTTCTGCGGCACAATAATGTTTAGTTCGTCGTCTGAATAAGGGCCATGCTCCGATTCATACAGGATGCCCGTAGGGCCGAATACCAACCCTTGTGGATTGCGATGACCGAGGCTCCACACTGCGCTCCTGACCTCCGTAGAATCGGTAAAAATGGTGTATGGATTGTCATTGGGAATCCAGCTATCTGCCTTTATGGTATCTGCATCCGGCTCGAGGTTAAAGCGTAGAATTTTGCCTTCATATTTGTTTACCTCTTGAGCGTGGTGGGGGCGGTCGCCATTATTTTGGTGGCCAGCTCCCATGTCACCGATGGCATAAAATAAATACATGGAGTTGCCGACTGGCCCGATGGCCAACCGACCGCCGTTGTGATCGCTGCTGCCAGGCAACGTATCAATAATCACCTCCTCATTGCCCAGACTATCGCCCGCCATATCGTAGGTGAAACGAACCACTTTGGTTTTGAAAAAACAGCCTCCTTTATCGGGCAAACATTCATCGAAGCGATAGACGTAAGCCAGATACACGTAAGGTTTGCCCGTTAATAATTGTGGATGCAACGCCAGGCCCATCAGTCCGCCCTGCGGGAATGGGTACAGGCTGTTGGGAAAATTTTTTCGGCTGCTCAAATCAACGAGCAGATGCTGGCTGCCGTCTACTGGATCAATGCGCGAGACTTGATAACTAAGGGCTTCGGTAACCCACAAATGATTATCCGGCCCATAAGTAATCTCCCAGGGCTGGCTCAGCCCACAGGCGAGTTGACGCATTTGGAAAGTTTCATTTTGGGAAAAAGCGGGAACGATGAATAATGCTAGTAGAACGAAGAATGTACTTGTTTTTTGCATGTTTCGGGAGTTTAGTAAAAAAAAGGCACCGATTGGGTTTCTTTTAAATCAACCAAAACAATTATGCCGCGACCGCTTTTTGCTTTAAAACGCTGCTTTTAAAACGTAAAAATCGAACAGATTACCAGATGATTTCGTCTTTTAAATAGTGCTGCACATAGTCCTGAATACCGGCTTCCAAACTGTAAAAAGGTACATCGTAGCCAGCGGCGTGCACCTTATGCATATCCGCTTCCGTAAAGTACTGATAAGTGTCTCGAATATCCAGCGGCGTATCCACGAACGAAATATTAGGCTCCAATCCCAACGCATGAAAAGTATTGGTAGCCAAATCCAGAAACGTGCGGGCCTGACCAGTGCCGAGGTTGTAAATGGCGTTTGCGGGTTTATTTTCCAGAAAATAGAGCAGCACATCCACTACATCTTTCACGTAAATAAAGTCGCGGCTTTGTCCACCATCCGTAAAATCGGGACGATGTGAACGGAAGAGTTTCATGCCACCCGTGGCTTTGATCTGGCGCACGGTGTGAAAGATTACGGAAGCCATGCGGCCCTTGTGGTATTCGTTGGGGCCATAGACATTGAAGAATTTGAACCCGGCCCATTGGGGGGGAGCCCCCCCTAGCCCCTCCGTGAAGGGGGGGGACTGCGCCCACTCCGCCGTTGGAGGGGGTTGAGCGATGGGTGCATTTTTTATGCTGTCTTCCAGATCATCCTTACGCTCAATGCCACTCCCCCCCTTTACGGGGGGCCCGGGGGGGGCTACCTCCAACACCCAAACATCAAAATCCTGCTTGCTTTGCCCGTAAGGATTCAGTGGTTTTAACTGGGGAATCAGAGCATGATCGTCGGAATAACCCAACTCACCGAGGCCGTAAGTAGCCGCACTACTGGCGTATAAAAACGGAATTTGAAAGCCCGAACAAATCATCCACAGCGCGCGCGAGTATTCAAGATTGAGTTCATCGAAAATCGCGGTATTCATTTCTGTGGTATCGGTACGTGCGCCGAGGTGAATGACGGCATCTACTTCCGTGTGGTGACGTTCCAGCCAGCGGATGAAATTGTTGCGGTGCACCTGGCCCCACAGTTGCTTGTTATCCACATTCCGCTGCTTGTCGGGCCGGGTAAAATCATCTACTGCCAGTACGTCGGTATAGCCTGCTTCATTGAGTTTTTGAATCATGCAGGAGCCGATGAAGCCCGCTGCGCCGGTGACTACGATCATGGAAATGGGTTGAGAATGTTGAAAAAGGGTTGAGAATGTTTAGACAGGTTTAGAAAAACTCATTGGTAATGGTTGCTCTGGTTCAGCCCTCAACCACCTGAATTTCTAAACCTCTCTAAACCAACTCTGCCAATTGGCAAAAGTACTGTCCTGCGCGAATAACTTTGCAGCGCAAAAATCCTTTGCCGCCGTAGCCCTTGATCGCCGTAGCCGTTGTCAGGCGAAGGAGATAGGGCCAAGAAGGGTAGCATTAATTTTCCCATGAAAAAAACTTTTTTAGCTTCCGACTTTCATTTGGGTGCCGATGCTCGCCTGACTTCCGCTGAACGGGAGCGGCAGATAGTGCGTTGGCTCGATCAGATTGCGCCGGAAGCGGAGGCGATTTATCTGGTAGGCGATTTATTTGAATTTTGGTTTGAATATAAATCGGTGGTTCCCAAGGGTTTCAATCGTTTTTTAGGGAAACTGGCCGAACTGCGCGACGCTGATATTCCGATTTATGTTTTTACGGGAAATCACGACCTGTGGATGTTTGGTTACTTCGAGCAGGAGTTTGGTATTCCGGTTTATCGTCAACCGATTCAACGAGAAATACATGGCAAAACGTTTTTCATCGGTCACGGCGACGGTTTGGGACCTAACGATATGGGTTATAAACGCATGAAAAAAGTGTTCACCCACCCCGTCAGCCAGTGGCTGTTCCGCTGGTTTCATCCCGATGCCGGAATAGGATTGGCGCATTTTTCCTCCCAGAAAAGTCGCGCGGCCACCCCGCCCGCCGAGCGGCATTGGCTGGGCGAAGACAAGGAATGGTTGTTGCGATACACGCTGCGCAAACTGGAACAAGGCGTAGCACCCGACTATTTCATTTTCGGGCATCGTCACCTGCCGATTGACTGGCAATTGCCGAATGGCCGCAGCCGCTACCTCAATCTGGGGGAATGGATGTGGAACAATTCCTACGGCGTTTTTGATGGAGAGGATATGACCATCCATTTTTTTGAAAATCCCAGTGGACGACTTACATCTAATCAACCAGATAAAAACTTATAGTCCAGCTTTTCACTTTGTTCTCAACGGCGAAGCCTCTCAACAGGCGCAGCCATTCAACCGCACAGCACTCAACAAATGTCCTTCCAAACCACACCTATCGCCGACCTATTAGTTTTTGAACCCAAAATCCTACACGACGATCGGGGCTATTTCTTTGAAAGTTATAATCGTCGCGTCTGGGAATCGGCGGGCGTAGAGGTAGAGTTCGTGCAGGATAATCAGGCCCGTTCTACACGTGGTGTGCTGCGTGGACTGCATTATCAAGTGGGCGAAATGGCGCAGGCTAAACTGGTGCGCGTAGTGGAAGGTGACCGTGCTGGACGTGGCGGTGGATTTACGCGAAGGTTCGGCCACTTATGGTCAATGGTATAGTATTCTGCTCAGCGCGGAGAACAAACGGCAGTTATTTGTGCCGCGCGGTTTTGCCCACGGTTATCTGGTGTTGAGCGAAACGGCGGAGTTTTTCTATAAATGTGATAATTTCTACTCCAAAGCCCACGAAGGCGGCATTCGCTACGATGATCCGAAGGTGGGCATTGATTGGCAGATGGATATTAAGGAGGTGTTGGTGTCGGAAAAGGATGCGGTGTTGCCGGGATTGGGGGAGCATCGGAAGATAGAATTGCAAGATTAAAAGCCATGCACTTCTCTGGCTTTCTGCCAGTTTTTCTTCATAATGGGTCTGTAAACACAAGTTTCACCATTGGATGCTTCACCAGAAAAATGGCAGTACTTTTCAGGATAGTTTTCATCTCCAAATTGGCTCCACGTTCTGAATGCTTCCTGAGACAAGGGCTTATCGAGGTTAAAAGGAATTTGCACACGTGTTCTGATACAAAAACCCGTATTTGATGCTTTCCCATTATTCCAATTTGAAGATTTAACCTCTGGCTGTTTGAAAGAAGTAGTTTGCTTTGCATTACCCACTTCAAAACGTTGGCTTGTTCGGTTAATATCTTCTACCTCTTTCATTGCATCATCAAATAATTGTGTATCTATCGGATCGTTTTTATAAATTAGCACCCCCATTTCCTTATTATTTGTCATTGAATATTCATAGAAATTCAAGGATGTGATAATCATTTTATCATCGTTGCTATAACATTTTGCATGAAGATCTTCCTTATATTTAAGGATTACGAATCGAAGCCCTTGTAAGAATTTCAGTTCGTCAGGATTTAATTCCTGCTTGCCAAAAATTATCGTAGTAATCTTATCTTGACTATTTCGAAAAGTCAGGAGGTCTTTGAAATCCTTGGAAAGTTTCAAATAAGGAGAAATCAATATTAATTTCTCAGTTGCATCTTTAATTAAATCCTCAATTTCTGCAACTGCTTTTTTAGTATTAATGAATTTTGCCATAACAAACGCTTTTTTACGCTTTTCTCGCTTATGACACAAGAACTATACCTAAAAAGGTAGCAAGGCTCTATTGCTCTACAACGAGTTTAAGCAAACCAAGGCAGATGAATTTGAAGATTGGACATTTGCTCAGAGTGATTATCCGGCACTTGTAATTATATCACCAACTTAGCAACAAATAAATAAAGTAGAAAATCAAACAAGCTGCTGCCAACAAAAGCAATCCTATTCCCAGACTACTGGACATTTTTGGAAATGGGATGATTTTTCGGGCTTAGCATGCTAAAAACATATCGTATAAATTCTATAAATCGGAAGCATTTTGTGGTTAGGATTGCCAGTCCTTCTCTAAAAATGGACACTTCTGGCGTTTGAGTCCCGTCCTGATAACGTTGCGTTGCAATATAATTTTGGTGCTTCCAGCCTTCTTGAATGGCCAAGGTATAGGCTATTGTAACGATCGCCATCATTAACAGGTTTTTGCTAGCATTTTTGAGATTAAGGTCTTCCAGATTATATCCGTTCGTTTTTAGGTGTTTGAAAAGGCATTCGATTTTCCAACGTTTGACGTAGCATTCAGCGGCCTTGACGGCATTGGGTAGCGTAGTCAAAAAGATCATCACCGGTTCCTCTGCATTCACCTTGGGATTAGGCATCATAACGATGGTGAAGGCCTGGCCATCCAGAAAAATCTGCTTTTTAACCAATTTGTCTTTTAAGCCGCACTTAGTCACCATACGTTCATAGCCCTTACCTCTGGCCCCGTTCACCTCTTCAAAATAATCGCCTGCCCGAAGCCGTATAACAAAATGTATCTTGTTCTTTTTGAGGAAGTTAAACCAATTTTTGCCAATATATTCCCGATCAGCTAACAACGTCATCCCTTGCAGATCGAACAGCAAAAATGCCTGCTCAAACATGGCTTTGCGCTCCGCCTGACTGGACGCGCCTATCTTTTCCAACTGCACCCAATAAATCGGAACGGCCCACAGAACCAACCAGAACACTCAGCACCAAATAATGCACTTTCGCTTCCCCAAGCGTCCAACTCGTGCCGTCCATGACCAGGGTTTTAAAGCCTAAACCACGCAAAAACCGAAGATTTTGGCGCATCAAATCGTGTAACAACGCCCTGCTTTCGCCCCAATCCTGGAAAAAACGAATCAGCCGTTTATAATCACTATTGGCCTTCGAACCATCCTTGCCAAGTACCCCGCCAACGTAATCCTTCATTTTGTAAAGGTTCACCGTGCGCGCTAAAGGAAGCAGGCAGACTAAAAGCCAAATATTTTTTACGGCCCCTAAGCCATAACTTTCATACAAAACACTAAATTTGCGTATGTGTGGTGGAAGCATCGATTATTATGTTGTTGCAAACACAATATCGGCTTTCGCCACCTCTTTTCAAAAATGTCCAGTAGTCTGTCCTATTCCACTGATAACGAGGATTTTACTTCGGCCAATGTTCATTTTTCTTGACGGTTATTTGGGCGAAAAATACAGCCACGCTCCATAAATTGCATATACAACAACCAGCAGATAGACTACCGTGGCAACGATTAGGAGAAGGCGGAGAAATTGAAGTACTTGTTTCATTCCCCAAAATTTGCGCTTATCAGGCATTCCAGAAACTGGAAATGAGTAAGTGGCAGACGTGAGCGCGTAACGGGACAATTACAGCGATAATGCTTCGTATTTCTTCAAATTTATAAGTCCCCATGTGCCAAGAACCAACTCTCCAACAAGTCCAAATTGAAATAATGGAGCAGGCAAACCATCCGCAAACAAACTAATAAGCCTTCCCAAAACTAGTCCACCCATAAAAATGATATTCGCAACCGTCGCTGTTTTCCAATAATTGGGATATAGAACGCCGATAGTCCAGAGCATTATATTACCCAAATACAGCCCCATTATAGCACGGAAAATCTGGTGTAAATCAATTGATTCTACTTTAAAATCAAAGAACATTGGTAAAGTAGAATTGGGAGAAATGCCATACCACAAGGCAATAGGTAGCAATAGTATTATAGAGGTGATTAAATGGGCGTTTTTTATTTTAAACATACCAATTCCAGTTTACTACCGACTAAATATTTGCAGAATCTTCGATAGTAAATTAGCATTGTGCAAACTTTTGGTCGTTTCATTTTTCGCATCATCCAGTACCACTTTTCCATCTTCGTCGGTCATGTATTCATAGGTCGTGCCTTCGTGTGGATGAATGCGGTAGCGACGCAGAAATATCCAGCATAGAATACCTAATACTAGAAAAAATCCGGGCAAAATTAGTATCCAGATAAAGTCATGGTTTTGCCGTTGAAAACTTTTTTCCAGAAAAAAAGTCTTGGATTCGGGGCTATAAATAATTGGCGCAGAACTATTTAGTTCTAGTTCTGCGAATTCTTCATCGGAAACGCCGGTGGGTTCAATACGTTTTACAGTATTTCCCAGATGGTCCTGAAAAGAAACTTCCAGCACATTATTGGAGCCATCCTTACTTTTTTGTTCTACTCTGGCTTGCGTGTGGATGCCATTATGCTCGACCATTTTCAATTCCCTCCAGCCATCCCAAAATAAGTATAGCGTGTACACACTCACAAAAAAGCACAGCGAAAAAAGCCGGAAACCCAACGTGTTATACTTCCGTAAAATGAAGTAATAGTAAGCAAGTAGAAAAATGAAAGCGCAGACGATGAACATAAATGGTTAGTTGTTATTGAAATATATAGAACACTTCTTCCACTGCTGCCAGATGTTTTTCCTCCATCGTGATATCAAAAGTAATAGTATCGCCCCGCATTGGATGCTGGGAAAGCAGACGGCCATTAGTTAATTTGGGTTTAATCGTAATAAATTGTCCAAAGATCGTTGTGTAGCCGTATTGGCCCAGCACATGAATTTGATAAGCATCATTGGTCAATAGTGCCGAAGAAGTACGCACCGTGTAGGACGCTCCATTCGGTTCAAAAATCTTTTTATCGGGGAAATTAAACCAGTCCAATTCTTTTTTCGGGATATAGGTATAAACTTCTTTTGGAACTCCAACACAACTTGGTTTTGAATATCGTGAATTCGTAATATACTGACAATCAAATTTTTCTCAACTCCTCAACATTCTCAACCTCTCAACTTATTGGTTGAAAGGATTGCCGCTCAAATCTTGATTCACCAATTTTGTAAATATTTCGATGCCTTCGTCGGAGTGAAGTTGGTTGTTGCGCAGGGTGAGCCAACGCACATTCGGGCAACCAGCAAGGGTTTTTAAATCGGAAATCTGGTTGTCCGCAAGTTCCAGGCGATCCATTTTTTCGGAGCGCAAGGCACTCATATCGGTCAGGCCGCAGTTGTCTAAATACAGATCGCCGAGTTGTGGCAGTTGGGAAAAAGGGGCGAGATCGGGGATTGATTTACCAGAAAAATGCAGGGCAGTAACGTGGCCTTTCTGCACACAAACGCGAAAACCGGGCGCATTTTCGGCCAAATGCCAGTGTTCGGAAAAGGTCGCGTCTTGCAAGGTCAGGCCCGCATTTTGGGCAATTTGTTCTAATGCCGCCTTTTCGGTTGGGTCGAGCCGGGAAAAATCGTGGTCGTATTGTCCCGGTGCGGCTCTTCCGTGGCCCCATTGCATCACGAATCCCAGCGCATACAAACCAAGACCAAAGGCGCAGAACCCCATCGATAACAGGGCCGTGATTTTATGTTCCCCAAACCCTTTAAATGCCCACCAAGCCGCCAGCAAGTACAGAAAGAATATGACCACCAGCATCGGGATGGCGGTCAGTTCGGGCAGTTTTTTGAGAAAAGAATTCGGACTGGTTAGCCCTACGGTGAGGGAGTAGCCGAGAAAAGCAGTCAGGCAGAAGGAGAGAAGGAGACTTTTGTAGGCCATAAGAGGAATAAGCAAAATTGCAAAAGGCAAATAGAGTGCAACTAGATTAAAATGGTAGTTTTGTCAACCGCTAAATATTTACGAATACATCCAGTTCAATCCTTAATTAAAACGTCACCCCGGATTCATTACAACTCTTGCATTCGCCTTTGGCCGGGAAAGTTTTAGGTTTTGGGTCAACGCCCGCTATTCGGTTAGCCATATTGTAGGCGTAATGCGCATCACAACTGCAACCCGCCGAAGAATTCAGCACCCGAAAAGTAGCCGGATCAGCCCCTTCGATGGGGTCGCCATTGACAAAAACCTGCTTAGCATCTTTGCTGTAAAAATCGTCGATCAATTGAAAAGTAGCCGGGTCAGCCTGTGAGATGACCATTCCGTGGTGATAACAATATTTATTATCCACGCTATAATCATGGCCAAGTATCCGAAAAGTAGCGGGATTGGCCCCGGCAATAGTTTCGCTTTTTAAATAAACGTGCTGCGCATCTTTGGAGTAATCCTGTTCCAACAGCTGGTAAGTTTTCAGGTCAACCCCTTCTATCTCATTCATTTCGTGATAGATATGCGTTCCATCGGTGGCCGTTTTAGGGCCGAAATAACGGAACGTCGCCGGATTCGCGCCTTTCAATTCATAGATGCCGTACCAAACTTGCTGGCTGTCTTTGAAATAACCGGAACTCTCATCGCCGACTGGGGCAAAATGTGCCGGGTCTTCTGAAAAAACATTCCCACCGAAATACACCGCTTTGCTATCTTTCACAAAATCATGGCTGACCACCGCAAAATGCGCCAGATCATCGGTCAAAGGGTGGGCCATGTAATACACGGCGTGTTTGTCCTTGCTATACTGGCTGGTCAAATACTCGAAACTGGCTAAATCCGCCCCCTCGATTTTGCCACCCGCCCAAAACACGCTGTTTTTGTCCATGCCATAAAAGGCCGTGCTTCCGGGAAAAACCTTGCTGCTCAGTTCGCGCTCCGCAAAAGTTGCGGGATCAGCACCTACCACTTCGGTCACGTTGTACGACATCCCGGCGGAAGATTTGTACCAAACCTTGTCCTTACCAATGTGGTAGCCATTGCTGCTGAAAATGCCCGGCTTGCCGTCGCCGCAGCCGAATAGCATAGAAAAGAGGCCCATAATTAAGATGTTGCGAAGCATGGATGGATATTAGTTATTGGTGAATTGGTTACTGGACAATTAGTTTCACCCGTTTGCGTGGAGCCGTCTTGGAGGTAGATGGAGCAGATGTAAAGTCCAGTGCCTAGATTTTTTAAAGAAATGTGGTCGCTGGGGTCAATAGTTTTATCCATAACACGCTGTCCAGCAGTATTTTGAATAATGACGCGTGCCGATTTTTCCAAGCGGGAAAATTGTATTTGGTCGTCGGTTGGATTAGGAAATACCTGAATTAATGGCCCCTTTGTTTCGCCTGGCTCCGTTGCTCCGCTCGTGATAGAGCGAAAATAATTGACGTAGCGCGTTTGCGACAGCACCGCTCCGCCAGCCCATTGCGTATCATCAATCATTTCCAAAACGGGCGATTTAACCCCCAATTTGTACCAGGAATAATTGAAAACGGAATCAATAATATTTCCAAAAATCGGCACTGTGGCGACAGCAATAGTGACTGTTTTTACCCGCAACACATCTTCGAACTGACTGCCCGGTGTCTGCAAAGTCCCATAACCATCGCCTGAAAAATAGACATGTCCGACAACACTTCCTTGCAGCGGTGCAGCACTCAGGGTGCCTGCGATGCTATCAATCAGGAAAGTCCCGAAAGTCGTCGGCGACTGGAAATAAACGGCTGGGTCAGTCAGTAAAAGTGAACCCGTTGGTTCTTGGTATCCCAAATAAAGCAGTTGGTCATTAGCCACTTGATAATAGTCGTATTCCGCTTCGCCGAACTTGGCCACGATGTTGCTGGACGGATAGTTGGCCTCATAGGGTGTTCCGACGGGCGAAATATAAAAAGTAGTGTCTTCTGGACCTTCGGGAACCAACTGGGAGAAATCCCAAATCTGGTCGGCACCAGCACCGCCCGGATTGAAAACTTCGGTGTTGCAAGGTTGGGTTATCACCATGTCTCCGACTTTCAGCAAGTCTGCATTAGTAATAATAGGTTGGGCAAAAACGGCATTTACCGCAAGGCAAAGCAGGGCGATTAGCAGGTTATTTTTCATTTTGAAGTAGAGTTGAGTGATTATTTTATTGGCTTTGACTAGTCTATTGCAACCCCACCCCTAACCCCTCCCCCGAAAGGGAGGGGATATGATCGCGGTGTTTTCTATTCGTTGTCAGGACCTTTGGGATTAGAAGCTTATATCTTCAAGGTGTTGGTAATGAACAAATTGCAACTCAATGTTGTCCCCCTCCATTTCCGGGGTGGGGTCCTACGGCAAACGATACGCCCATACCCCCGATTCTCCTTCCTTCATCATCGCAATACTGGTGTGGTACAAAATACCATTATTTTCTACCGGGTCCGAAAATGTGGTGTAAGTGCAAACTTTGGTCTGATATTTCTCTTTTCCAGTTTCCATATCGTAGCCCTTGAAAGAACTATTGGAAGGCGTATTGTACCAACTCCGATTTCCCCGAACGTCGCCATCATATTCAGTACGCAGAAAAAATGCTTTGACTACGCCGTTGCTCCCGAGATCAACCCGCCAGGCGGTACCATTGTGGGCGATGCTGTTGTTTACCCAACCTTCGCCGTTACCCAATCGCTGGCCAGTTTTGAGATCGAACATCCCGCTGGGCGCATAAGCGGTATCGCCCTTGCAGCCGTAAAAGTCAAAGGCACCGATGGACGGATAGAGTTCTTTGCCCATCTGCAAACTTAGGACATGGGTTTTCAAGTCAAGCGGGGAAGTATTCGTCGCCAATACGTAAGGAGCGTGTACCACCACGGTCAATGGCGCAAAATTGTGGGATAGCGGCGGTTCAAAAGTCCAAATCTCCTTTCCAGTGGCGGGGTCCAACGCCCAAATCATGCCGTACATGTCTTCGCCTTTCTTCACCAAACCGCTGACAATTACTTTTTGATCGGCCAGATCCAGTGACATATACCGGTTCGCCATGTTAGGTAATTCCTTGCGCCACAGCACTTTATTGAGCCGATTATCTACTGCAACGACTTCCAA
>CBDFMU010000018.1:0-42411 GCA_965249785.1 Saprospiraceae bacterium
TCATTACCATCGAATTTTACACTCGGATTGAAGTTGATCAGGTTCGTCGTGTTGTAGTACGTTGGCTGGTTGATGGCACTCGGGTTGGTCACGTCATTGCCACCCGGGCCCTGATCGCCCCAGCTCGCCACCAGGTCGCCATTAACCCCGGCAATACCGTCTTCGGCTTTCAGCCAGAGTTTCAGGTTGGCAGTGATGTTGGCGGGGCCATATACGCGTTTGCCGATGACGGTGAAAAACTGACCATCGGTGAAATTCACGTTGTCGAAGATCAGGATGCCCGTGTTGTTATCGTAGGAAGTGGGGGCCACCAGTTTGGTGATCACGCCCGCGAAGGTGCTGGTGCTGTTGATGGCCAGGTAATAGTCGGCGGCTACTTTGCCCAGTTTGATGCCAGTCATGTTGAACTGCACCTGCACATTGCCGACGGTGCCGGTTTCCTGTACTTTGAAGGTCTTGCCCAGGCGGCTGAACTGGGCGCAGGTACCCGCAACCAGCGTAGTGACACCATCGCCAGAAACGGTAGTAGTAGTACTGCCTGATTTTCCATCGTCGCCCCAGACTTCGAAGCTCTTGTCGGTAGCGAAGGCGTTGGCATTGGCGGCATTGGTGGCGGCCACGGTGCCGAGGCCCATGGTGACGTAACCGGGACTGGTTAGGTCGATGTTGCGGCTTTGCTTCTGCAACAGACTATCGCAATCATCGCGGCCTATGCCGGTGATTCTTTTATAATAGGTAGTGTTGGCCGTCCAGATGGTGGTGCCGTCGCTGGTGACATAATTGTTGCCCGCTGCCGCCACCTTCATGATGGTGGTATCCACGGAGGCCCCCCATTTGATGGACAGATAGCTGTTGATCTTTTGCCGCTCAGTGGCGGTCAGGATGCGGTTGTACAGAATCAATTCGTGGATCTTGCCTTTCCAGCTTTCCCCGGTATTTTCTCCGCCGATATAAGTAACACCCGCTTCCGGAGAAGGAACGGCACCCATCGTGGTGCCTTGTATCCCATTGAAATAGGCGCGGGTCGTGTTGGTGACCGTACCGTATTCCTCGCCGAAGAGGGCAGTGTAGTTATTAGTCAGCTTCATGGTCGGCAGGTTTACTGCCAGGTTGCCATTGTCCCATAAATAGAGCGAGCCGTTCGCATTACAGTCCTTCCCGAAAGAAGGATCATCTATATTTTGATTGTATACATCGGCATAACAGGTAGTGATGTCCGAGGTATAGGCAGAGGTAAGAAGGGTACCACCCGTATTAATAGGTAATCCCCCGGCAGCACTCTCGAAATTATCCCCCGCTCCATCGAAGGTGATCGAAGGATTGTAGTTGGTGGTGGCATCGCCGCTAAAATAGGTGGGTTTTTCAGCAGCGACCGTTTGTTTAAATTTATTAGTGTTGCCGGACAAATCCAGCCATTCGGTCATGCTCTGGCCATTGGTGTAGCCAGTTACTTTATCGGCCCGATACCAGCCGACAATGCCAGTATTGACACAGGCTGGGCCACTTGGATCAAGCGGCGAGGCATTACTAAATTCGGAGGTGCCATTACAACTGGCCCCCGTCCGGGTGTAAGTCATGGTCAAACTGGCCGTTTTGGGGGCAGCCGCCGGGCCAGTATTGGTAGTAATGGTCGTGGTCTGATTCAGGCCTGCGCTCAGGCCGCTGATGCTGCTCACGTAGTATTGACCTTCAATACCCGCGATAGGACTATTGGTAAAAAACTCCACTTTGAAAGTGCCCGGCCCGGCGGCTACGGGTATGCTATAATTGACCTGATACATATTGCCGCCCAGCGGGGTCACCGAATTGATGACCGGGGCCAGCGTGCCTTCCATATTACAGTTGCCATTACCCGTATGGTCT
This sequence comes from Saprospiraceae bacterium, assembly GCA_965249785.1. Classification (GTDB taxonomy): domain Bacteria; phylum Bacteroidota; class Bacteroidia; order Chitinophagales; family Saprospiraceae; genus M3007. The sequence goes on from CBDFMU010000018.1 coordinate 1,864, forward strand.
ATCCCTAACCCCCCATTGTTGTAGATGCTGTTTTGGGTAATGATTACGTTATCTGGATTATTAACTTCAATACCCGCGCCAGTAGTACCGGCAGTTTTTCCGTTGCCAGTAATAGTACACCCACTAATGGTGATGTCGGTAGCAACATTAGCATTAAATATGAAGATACCAGAATTTCCCGAATTGGAAAATGTACAGCCAGTAATGTCTACATCATCGTTGGCTCCACCTGTACAGGCCGGAATGACCGTCCCATAACGAGTACTATTAGTAACAGTGACATTATTAATGTCTACATTAGTGCGAGCATAGTTACAATTGTAAAAGTTAATACCATCGTAGTTGTTGGTAATGCTGCCACCAGTGATAGACGTATTGGTAACGCTTACCCAAAAATAATAAGCAGCCACATCTGCTTCATTGACCGATACATTGGTAAAGGTACAGTTGGAAACAGCCCCTAGAAAAACCAGCCCGAGATCGGCATCGTCGGTAGTACCAGTTAAGTCACAATCCACCGTCACATTAGTCATGGTTAGATTGGATACTGCACTTTCAAAACGCACCATTTGATTATTAACCCAACCATCAAAATTGTCAAAAGTACTGTTGGTAATGGAGTTAGTACCCGTCAATGCTCCGCCCACCAAGAGGGAATATATTTCGGCAGCATGTACGGTCACATTATTCAAATTCAGGTTAGCAACCGCACTATTGAAGAAAATACCATAGTCACCGTCATTACCAGCGGGAGCAGGATCCGTGGTGACATTCATATCCACCAGTACATTATTCATGGTGAAGCCATTCACTACGCCAACAGCCTGAAAGCCCACTGATCCCCCGTAGCCATCCAGCTGTTGTGCCCGGGTATTCTGTATAGTTACGTTCGTTGCTGTGCCCCCTATCCACAAGGCCCGCGACTCACAGGTGAGCAGGGTATCATTGTTCATGGTCAAGCCCGTCACATTGCCATCAAAATATATTCCATTGTCACCGTCATCGGTAGTAGCCTGATCGTCGAGATTAATATAGCTATTCGTAATAGAAACGGTAGTGGCCGCTCCAACAAAGCGGACACCAATACCAGTTCCGCCCGGCCCTTGCAGCATCCTGACACTATCAATAGTTACATTAGTGGAAGTACCAGCGATGTAAATACCAGCGGCAATACTGTTCTGTAGGTTCTTCATCAAGTAGTTCCGCACAGTCAGGTTGACGGCATTGTTTCCGATATATAACCCGCTATTCCAGTAGTCCCCGGTAGAGTTACTACATACAATATTCCGAATAGTAATATCACTGGGCGATCCATCAATCCGGAAAGGTTCTAAACCAGCTCCCCGAATATCCAGATTGGTAAGGGTAGAACCCGTCGAGCCAGCCAGCAGATAGAATGGGCGTACCGAAATATCACCAGCAGTAGCCGCCTGGACAATTACCTTGGAGGCACCCCCGTCAATTCTTATCTGTCGGGTGATATACGGATAATCGGAGGCAAACGTGACCGAGGCCACCGAGAAGGTGATGACGTGCGGGCCAGCGGTGAGGTTCGCCTGGGTGATGCAATAGCGCAGCGTACCGCTGGTGCCGCTGCCGATGCTGGCATCGGCGGAGTTGTTGACGATGAAGTTGGTGGCGTACATCTCTGTAGCACCGCATAAGCAGAGCAAGACCCCTAGCGCGCCAATCGCTTTTTTGGCAAAAGAATAGGGTTTGATTAGTGTGTAGGGATAGCCCATGATAGCAATAAATTTTATTAAACAGAGATTGTGGACGGAAAAGAATTAGGGTACGGGGATTAAGGTGTTGAGGGTGTTGAGGGTGTTGAGAATGTTGAGAAGTGGTGACTTGAGGTCGCCGCTTTACTTGCAAAAGGCGATTTAATGCACATTTTTAAGTAATTATACATCCAATTTTATATTTATATTACACTTATCCTCTTCATGACAAAAGCCGATGCAGATAGCATCGACTGCGGGCCAGGAAGCGTATTAGGTAAAGGGCAGCCGGATAGCTGGCCTTTAATGGGACCTATGGTGTAGGAGAACCACTAACTAGGGTGTCTCGCTGGCCTGTCTTAGATAAAAAGGAACGGGCGACTATAAAGGATAGCAGTAGATTACCGAGAGTCGCCGGAGAGATAAAACGTAGAGGAACTTTTCATGATGATTAACAATTTTAGATAACAGGGAAAAGGCAGCTAGTAACCTAGCTGAAAAACCTTGTTGAGGCTGGAAGACCGATTTTTGAAATTCATCCGATATAAGCATAGCCTGCTGGCTACATCGAAAATCTGACTGGTTTACTTTCAAAATCATGGCCTTTCCCTGCTGTAACGCGATTTCTCGAGTAGGCTCCTAACACGATTCAAAAGTGAGACAGTTGGTCGGATAGGCGGCAAACAAAATTCGCGAATTTGTTACCTGACCTTACGACGATTGCATAAATAATATTTATTATATATTTTTGATATTCAACGTTTTATGTGTTTTTTTTTCGCTTGTTCTGTTACCTGTTGGGGCATACGATTAAATGGTCGGTCGGCTCCGCACCCTTGATCGGCCCAGCCTGGCACAGCAGGAAATAGGGAAAGTGTTTTGTGGGAAATCATGCCCAAAAAGTGCTGACCAAAATCGGAAGATCTTGGTCAGCTAAAAAACCAGATGAAAGTGCGTAGCGTAATAGAGGCGGCCAAAAAGCCGGAGGCGGGGAATAATTTTATTGACAAACGTGAGTTCGGAGATTAACTCTTTGACAATCAATTAAAAATTGATTGTCAAGTCGGAATAAAATGGAAACACCTACACAAACCAGGCCTTTAGACATCTCTTTGGAATCTGGTTTGTGTAGTTTCCTGCACTTCGTTGCGGAATGACAACCCTCTTTGGGAAAGAATAGAGAAAAACTCCGAATTCACGTTGACTAATAAAGGGAGGAGCGAACGATAAGGGATACCCATGTCGGTCACTTTAGTTGTATTCATCATTACATCTCTCTGCTATTCTTCACATGGTGCCGATTAAGGCGAATTGAGTTCACTCCTCCCGGTAATTAAACATTTACTTATTGGGTTTTATAAGACTAAAATATGTTGTAAATTAGGTTATTTGAGTATTTGAAGATGTGAGTATTTGAGCAAATAAGTGATGATCAAGAGTTTTAATCGAAATACTTACATACTTGTATCCTCAAAAAATTTATTTTACAATGCACTGATTACATTGTAAATTGAGTTTTTCAAGATTTTTGCCTTTGCCCTACGCAGCGTGTTCCTCCCCCGGCCTACGGCCACCCCCTCCGAAGGGGGATATTATTACCACTTGGCTAAGTGGAAAAGGGCGACAGTACGCTCGGTATCCCCCTTTGGAGGGGGTGGCCGCAGGCCGGGGGAGGTAGTTTGCACTCGGTGTTACGAAACAATTTAATTTACAGTATAACAGGTAAAGGAACTTTAAAAATAAGGGCAGGATATTATTTACTTACACAAGGGAATATTATTCTGGTAACTAAACTTTTTCCTGCCCTCTTGACTACATTACCTGCATTACACCATCGTAGTATCTACGATGATAATACGCAGGCTAGCCAGCCGGCTGCTGAAGTACGAGGAACCTGTCATAAATGATTAAGTTTAATAAATAAGGGAATAGAGAAAGCCTGTGATTTTTATCACAAGTCAAAAGTGCGACATCTATCCGAACAATGCACAAACGGAACCTTGCAGAATGTTACCCGCCTTTTTAGGCATTATTTGCAATAATCGGTACGTATATCACTCATAATCAATTTATTGTATTTATATTTTTACCCTTCCCTGTTACCTTTCGCGTATTTGATTTGTTTGATTTTTTGTAAACATTCTCCCCAACATTTGTGTTGCGAGGAGCATTCGGTGCCCAAGTGAGATGGTCGTGCCCCTATTGCGCCGACACCTCCTTGGCTTTTTTAAAAGAACTCAGGGCATATACCCATAAATCTTCATAGGGTATTATCTCGATTTCGTGGGTTTGATTGGCCAACTGGACTGGGATCGCTTTCAAAAGCGTGAGGTAACGCTCTGCGCGGGTGCTGGCTTCCTCTACCTCGAATCGCCCCGCCGGGATTTGCAACAACATTTTCAGGAAGTAATAGCTGCGTTGGGTGTTCTTTCCACGCAAATGCCGATAGCAATACTGTTCCAGAGCTTCTACTTCATCGAACAGGCGGGCATACCGCTGTTCTTGTAGGAGTGCCAGGAACTTGATGATCACGATGGCGATGTTCATGCCACTTTTGTCCTTAGAAAAAATCTCTATTTCATTGAAGAACTTGCCCAGTTTGAATTTCTTTCCTTTCATGGGGAAAGTCATCTCTTCCAGTAAAGACAAGTAATAAATGTAGGCCTCGTAGATGTGCCACAGTTCCTTCGCATTGTCTGGCAGAAATTCAAACCGGGTATGCGTGAGTGCCGCCGAAAGCACCTGCCCGGCCGATTCGTACTGGTGAATGCGCAGCAGCAGCAGCAGGTAGATCTCCTGGAACTTGAACCAGTTGAAGGTGCCTTCCTGCATGAATTCCAGGTAGCGTAGCGCCGACTCCTTGCCTTCCTCAAATCGCTGCAGATGAATACTGCTCATCAGGTGCTGATAGGTGAAGATCTGCAAAGGCACCTGCGCCGTATAAGGGCGGCTTTCAAAAAATTGGATCGCCTGGTCGCAATAGACCAGTGCCTGCTCATGGTCGTTCACCGCCGTGTAGCGCATCAGGCCAATCATATAGGCGTACATATTCAGTTTGTAGGACTTATATTTTTTCAGCGAGGGTTCCAGCTGCGCGTAATAGTCTACCGCTATCCGGTACACGTCGTCGTCGGCCGAACGGCTGTTTACCACGCGTACCACCAGCATACTGTACAGTTCTTCCGCCAGGCTCTCTACTACGTACAATTTGTGGTAGTGTTCGAATAGCTGATTGGCTTCCACAAAGCGTTTATCATTGCTATCGCGCAAGCCATACTGGGTGCGCAGGTAGGAGGTGAGGTCAATACACAGCAAAGTGAAGTCATACTTTTCCGCCTGTCGCAACACCCGGTTGGCCAGAATGAGAGCGGCAGTGTTGGCGTTCTGACCAGTGAGGAAACGAACCGTCAGCCATTGTTTGTGACAGTGGTAATATGCCTTTTGATAATCCGTGTATTGCTCCTGCTCGGTATTGATCTGCAACACCGCTTCGAGTAATTTTTCGCGCAAATCGGATTTCAGCTTGCGGTAGCTTGAATTTTTGTTGGTGGTCGCCGTATAAAGGCTGTTGGCAGCCGCCGTATCGGAGGCAAATTTGTCTTTCGCAATGCCTTCATACAGGGCCAGCAGCTTCGATTTGCTTTCTCCCGCCGGACCCATGTGTTTCAGGGGGTGGAGGTTGTGCTTTTCCAGGATCAGGATGATTTCTTTCAGATCTTTCATTTGGAGATTGCGTCCAGAAGGTACGAATTTTACACGATTAGTTATTTACAAAACACAATAAACATTTTTTACGAATTTTCCAAATATAATTTGTTCGCTAAAAATATGAGGGTTTTTTTGAAAAATTTTCCCAATAAGCTTCTGTCATAAATGCGAAGGCAAAGATACCCTGCAGGTCTAATTGCGTGCTAATTTGCCTATTAACTTTAATGTCATCAAAGCATCAAAATGGGGAAAAATGTCGTCACAAGACAAATTTATGTCCTTTTAATGCCTCTTAATGAGGAAAAAATCCCACTTTTTACCAATAGGCAATACTGTAAATTTGCCGCTCAAAGCGATTTTGATGCAACCATCCGACTTCCAGACCCGCCTGCACGCGCTCACTGCCCAACATACTGAACTTATAGCGCAGCCCAACCAACCTCTGTTACCTGACAATGGTATTTATAGACGTTGGCAACATCCAATCGTCACACCCGCTCACACACCGCTTTTCTGGCGCTACGATCTCGACCCGGCGACCAACCCTTTTTTGCAGGAACGCCTCGGCATCAATGCCACTTTCAACAGCGGCGCGATGCTCTGGCAGGGAAAATACCTGCTGATGGTGCGCGTGGAAGGCAATGACCGCAAGTCGTTTTTTGCGGTAGCTGAAAGCCCGAATGGCGTGGATAACTTCCAATTCTGGGATTATCCGGTCGTGCTGCCCGAAACGGCGGACCCCGACACCAATGTATATGACATGCGCCTGACCCACCACGCCGATGGCTGGATCTACGGCCTTTTCTGCACCGAGCGCAAAGACCTGAGTCGCCCGAACGATACCTCCGCTGCCACGGCTGCCTGCGGCATCGCCCGCACCTACGACTTCGTCACCTGGGAACGCCTGCCCGACCTTATCAGCCATGCTGGCCAACAGCGCAACGTAGTGTTACATCCCGAATTCATCCAAGGAAAATATGCGCTTTATACCCGCCCGCAGGATGGCTTCATTGATGTCGGCGGCGGCGGCGGCATCGGCTGGGGACTGACCGAAACGATGACCTTTGCTGAGGTGCTGGACGAAATAGTCATTGATCCGAAAGTCTATCACACCATAAAAGAGGTAAAAAACGGGCAAGGACCACCGCCTCTCAAAACCGCGCAGGGTTGGCTGCACCTCGCGCATGGCGTACGCAACACGGCCGCCGGATTGCGCTATGTGCTCTATCTGTTTCTCAGCGATCTGCAAGAGCCCTGGCGCGTGACCCACCTGCCCGGCGGTCACTTTATCGCTCCGGAGGGTGACGAACGCGTGGGCGATGTCTCCAACGTCACTTTTTCCAATGGCTGGATCGCCAATGAGCAGGGGGAAGTATTCATCTACTACGGCTCCTCGGATACGCGGATGCACGTCGCTACTTCCACTATTGATCAACTGCTTGATTATGTGTTGCATACGCCACCCGATGGACTGCGTTCTGCGGCGAGCGTGCAGACGCGGAGCGCGTTGATTCAGAAAAATTTAGGAACTGTTTAGGTGGTACATTGTAAATTAAGTTGTTTAGCAAAAACCGAGCGCGGCTACCTCCCCCGGCCTAAAGGCCACCCCCTCCAAAGGGGGATACCGAGCGCGACAGCCCTCTATACCTTCGCCTAAACTCCTGATGAGCCAAGAGCGGAGACTACCCCTTTGGAGGGGGTGGCCGTAGGCCGGGGAGGCACACGCTACGCAGGGTGCGAGCAAGGGGTTTGTCCATTTTGCTAGAAATATTTAGCCGCGCTGCCCCAGTACAAAGACTAACTATCAAAAACAAAACCATGCTCCTTTCCCAATCGCTTTTCTACCAGCAACTTTCCCAGGAGCTAAAAAACATCCTCGACTGGTGGATAAATAACACGGTGGATGAACAATACGGTGGTTTTATCGGACGAATGGATGGCCAAGGGGTGGTACATCCGCAAGCCGACAAGGGCATTATTCTGAATACCCGCATTTTGTGGACTTTCTCGGCAGCGGCCCGGCACTCGCCCCACCCTACTTACCAGCAAATAGCTGACCGCGCTTTTCGCTATTTGCTCGACCATTTCTGGGATAAAAAATCCGGCGGTTTTTTCTGGATGCTGGACTATCGCGGTCAGCCGCTGGAAACCAAGAAACAAGTGTACGCGCAGGCATTCGCGATCTATGCGCTGTCTGAGTACTACTTACTCACGCAGGAACCGGAAGCACTGGACATTGCGCAGCAGACGTTGGTTTTGATAGAACAGCATAGTTTTGACCAAGCCCGCAATGGCTATCTGGATGCCTTTGATCGCGATTGGGAATTGCTGGATGATCTGCGCCTCAGCGATAAAGATGCTAATGCCGCGAAAACGATGAATACGCATTTGCACCTGCTGGAGGCTTATACCAACTTGCTGCACGCCAACCGCCAGGCATCGTTGAGTCAATCTTTGGAAAATTTATTGGGCTTGTTTACCGACAAATTCATAGTTGCACGCGGCCATTTGCAGCTTTTTTTTGATGAAAACTGGCAGCCACAATTGGATATCATTTCGTTTGGGCATGACATCGAATGCAGTTGGCTGCTGCTCGAAGCCGCCGAAGTGCTGGGCGATGCTGCCTGGCAGGAAAAAGCAAAAACCGTAGCGCTACTCATCGCCGAAACAACGCTGGCCGAAGGCGTAGATTCCGATGGCGCACTGTGGAATGAAGCCAACGCCCACGGCTTGCACGATACGGACAAACACTGGTGGCCGCAAGCCGAGGCCGTCGTCGGCTTTTTGAATGCCTGGGAAATATCCGGCCAGGAGAAATTTTATGATGCAGCGGTAGGTGCGTGGCAATTTATCCAACACTATTTGCTGGATGCAGGTCTCGGCGAATGGCGTTGGCGAGTGGACCGGGCCGGCGTATCGAATGTTTCAGAAGATAAGGTGAGTCAATGGAAATGCCCTTACCACAATGGGCGGGCGTGTCTGGAAGGAATGCGGCGGCTGGGGAAATGAGTTAGGAGTTAGGAGTTAGGAGTTATGAGTTAGGAGTTAGGAGTTAGGAGTTAGGAGTTAGGAGTTAGGAGTTAAATTAATTACCAACTGTTGTTAATTATAAGATTTGTAAATCAAATGTATTAGGATATGGGTATTCGATCAATTACCTGATTATCAGGTGTTTTGATCGAATACTCATATCTTCAAATAGACATCAATCAACAACTACTTATATTTTACTCCGCCAGTACCTTTTCAATTTGTGCCAGTTCATCGCTGCTAAACGCCAGATTTTCCAGACAGCGCAGCGAATCTTCGAGTTGTTCCTTTCTACTGGCCCCTACCAATACCGAGGTCACGCGCGGGTCTTTTAAGAGCCAGGCCAGGGCCATTTGCGCCAGACTTTGGCCCCGCCCTCGTGCGATCTCGTGAAGTTCTACAATTTGCCGCAGGCGATTTTCCGTGATGTCCTCTTCCTGCAAATAGCCGTGCGGTTTGGCCGCCCGCGAATCGGCAGGAATACCGTGCAAATACTTGGCCGACAACAGCCCTTGCGCCAACGGAGAAAAAGGAATACAACCCACCCCTTCCTGCTCCAGTACATCGAGCAGACCATTCTCTACCCAGCGCACAAACATGGAATATTTCGGCTGGTGGATCAGGCAGGGCGTACCCAAATCACGAAGAATCTGAATAGCTTTCGCGGCCTCATCGGCGGGATAATTGGAGATGCCCACATAGAGTGCTTTGCCCTGCCGCACCATCAAATCCAACGTGGACATGGTCTCTTCCAGTGGCGTATCCGGGTCGGGGCGGTGGTGGTAAAAGATGTCCACATAGTCCAGACCCATGCGTTTCAGGCTCTGGTCGAGGCTGGCTACCAGGTACTTACGTGATCCCCATTCCCCGTAGGGGCCGTCCCACATGAGGTAACCGGCTTTGCTGGAAATGATCAATTCGTCGCGGTGCGCCTGGAAATCTTCCCGCAGGATGCGCCCGAAATTCTCTTCCGCTGAGCCGGGTGGCGGGCCGTAATTATTGGCCAAATCAAAATGCGTGATGCCCGCATCGAAGGCAAAGCGCAGGATAGAGCGACAATTTTCCAGCACATCCACGTGCCCGAAATTGTGCCACAGGCCGAGCGAAATAGCGGGCAATTTCAATCCGCTGCGGCCACAGCGCCGGTATGGCATGGATTGGTAACGGTTGGGACTGGCTTGGTAATTCATGCCGACAGGAAGGATATTAATGAATGTAAGAAAACCGCAACACCTTTTCCAGCTGGCGCAGGTAAGATGTTGCGGAGCAAATGTATTAAATTGCGGAACGGAGAAGTGACGTTCGTGTTTCCAAAAGTTTTTTACTTTCCAGCAAAGTTTAGATTTCTGCCCATTTTCTATGACCAGCACCAATATAACATTTCTTTTACCAACAATCGAAAACGCCGTGACACGCTTTTTCCCGGAAACCGAAAACCTTTATCGTCACTACCATAGTCAGCCGGAAATAGCTTTTGAAGAAATAAAAACGGCGCGCAGTCAGGCCGCGCAATTGCGCAGTTTGGCAGATTTTGGTGCCGATATCGAAGTCACGGAAGGCGTCGGGCACACCGGCGTAGTGGGCGTATTGCGCAATGGCGACGGGCCGGTCATCTGCCTGCGCGGCGACATGGACGCGCTGCGCATTGAAGAAACCAACGACGTACCCTGGCGCAGCACCGTCCCCGGCAAAGGACATCTCTGCGGCCACTCGCTGCATAGTGCCTGCCTTGCCGGAGTAGCTAAAATACTGGCCACCTTGCGCGAACACTGGCGCGGAACGGTCGTTTTTTGCTGCCAGCCCGCCGAAGAAATTGGCGAGGGCAACCTGGCCATGATCCGCGACGGCCTCTTCACGCTCTTCCCCCGACCCGATCATGCACTCGCGCTGCACGTGAGTCCAACCCTGCCCAGTGGCAGCGTCGGACTTACGCCCGGTTGGAGTTTCTCCTGTGCTTATTCCTTGATTATCAAGGTGAAAGGCAAAGGTGGACACGCCGGAATGCCGCACACGACGATTGATGCAATCGTTTTGGCAGCCGCTATCATCATGCGCCTGCAGACCATTGTGAGCCGCGAACGCAGCCCCGCTGATACCGCTGTGGTCAGCGTAGCGGGTATTCAGGCGGGCAATGATATGTTCAACGTCATCCCGGACGAGGTGACGCTGCGGCTAAGTATTCGCACTTACGAAGATAGTGTACTGCACGACATCCTGACCAGCATCGAGCGCATCTGCCGGGGCGAAGCTATCGCCTCGGGGTTGCCGCCGGAGCTGTTTCCCGACATTATTTACCCGATTTTGTACACGCCTGCGCTCTGGAACGACCCGACTTTGACCAGACGTATCGAAGCCAGTTTGCGGGCGGTGCTGCGCGCAGAAAAAGTAGTGCCGCAACCAGCCATGACCTTCGGCGAGGATTTCGCGCGGTTCTGGAAGGACGGCGGCATTCCCAGTCTGCTGTTTTGGCTCGGTGCCGTTCAGCCTGACGAGTTTGATGCCGATGGCCAGCCTAAAGCACCTTTGCCGGGCTTGCACGCACCAAATTTTTTGCCCGACAAGGACGCTACGCTCCGCACGGGTATGCTGGCGATGACGACTGCGGCATTGACGTTACTGCGGGGAAATAGAGCGTAAAAAAGTGTGGCATACCCAACGAGGAATGCCGCACTTAAAATTACCTCCACTATTGTTTTACGATTTTACCTGCCCTGAATTGATTGCCTGCTTTTACCCGCCACATATATACCCCTGCCTGCGGGAACGTGGTAGCAGGCAGCTCGATTGACTGTGTGCCAGTGCCTTTAGTTTGTTCCTGGCGATACAATAGTTGACCTGTAACATCTAGTATTTCTACTACTACGATTTCCGAATGTTCTAGTTGCAATGGAATAAGAACGCCTGCAATAGTGGGGTTGGGCGTTGGGTCGAAGATCTTCTGTGCAGCGTCCGGTTCTGTGGTGGCTACGGTTCCAAATTGCAGGCTCAGGCGCACCAGACTGTCCGTGACCGGATACGCTTCAGGGTGCAGGACATCACTAGTACTCAAAGTAAATACATTGCCCAAATGCACGGGTGTTAATGCCTTGATACGCAAGTGGAAAACTGATTGATCGGCCAGAAACAAGGAAGGTAGTGCATACGACCAACTAACGTTCAAGTGATCGGAAAAGAGGCCAAAGTTGTCCGCTGTTCCTACTTCAGGTATAACTTCCAACAGTTGGATTTGCGTGGAGTCGAATTGCAACCCAAACTGAAAACCAAAGTAGTCGTTGGCGTGTAAAAAACGTACTGGCACTTCGACGATATCGTTGGGCTGCAGGTTTTGGTCAGGAATAGTAATTATTTCTTCATTCAGAATGCTGCCCACAGGTTTTAATACACTACAATCTACATCTCCTGTTTTAATACCATAAAAACGATATGGTACACTGGCCTGGGCATTACCGACACTCACAGTTTCCGGCAATAGCGTCTGAAAGGGATTGCTGGCATTAGGAAAGACAAAATTGTAATCCACAAAACGCCAGGAAGTATTGTTCGGCAGTTCCTGATATTTTTCCAGAATCAGCTTACGCAGTTCTGCTACGTCGTAATCAGTAATAGAACCACTTTTATTAGCGTCGGCAGCAATTATATTATACGGGCTGCCCAGCGATTCTATGCCCAGTATGTGCCGGGAAATTTTTACCAGATCGTAGGTGGTCACCCCCTGCAAAGGTTGGTCATCTTTGGTGGGTGTAAGCGTAAGATTACTAGAGATTGGAAGACCAACAGGATAGGAGACGCAACCACTACTATCAGTACCTGGTCCAAAAAATCCGAAGGGCGGCGTAGCAGGGTTGCTGCCAGTTATATCTATATCAACTCCGACAATACCTTTTTCATCACAATGATGGATAGCACAAATACCAAGATTGGATTGGGAGAAGCATTGGGTAGAAAGACCCAGTTGTACAAGGAAGCACAAGAAAGCGAAAAAGAAGAGCTTTTGCATGAGGAATAAAGTGGTTAGTAAAGTGAAAATTATTAAATTACTGCTTGACGATCTTGCCCGATCTGGATGCGGCACCCGCTTGTACGCGCCAGATGTACATACCTGCCTGCGGGAAAGCAGTGGCGGGTATCTCCATACGTTGTTCGCCAGTGTTGTATGGAGCAGTAGATTTATAAAGTGAGCGACCAGTCAGGTCTAGCATTTCGACTGTTACTACTGTTGATTGTGCTAATATGAATGGAATTGACAGGCCCGCAGCGGTTGGATTGGGTTGTGGTTGCCCTATTTGTCCACTAGAAGTTATATCCTTAATATCTACAATAACATTACAATTGAAATCGCAGGTTTTTACAGCTGCAAACTTGATAGTTTGACTAAGGGCCACTGAATCAAGTACAATATAATTAGGCACAGGTAATGCCAGCGGATTACCCGTCGGGAACTCAAAATTCTGGGGATAAAAACGTAAGCCAGGATAAGGTATTGAATCATCTAGGATGCCTAATGTAATCTTGCGACAGTTAATTAGGTCGCTTGAATCAATAATACCATTCAGGTCTGTATCGGCAGCTACCCATTGCCAGTTCTCGGTAAAAGGCTGGATGCCATTGATATGCCTGGATAAGAGTATTAAATCGTAGGCTGTTACGCCATTAAGCGGGTTTTCATCTAGCTTCTCTGGAGTTAGCCGGGTATTAACTAATGGGAAAATTTATATGCACACACCCATCATTATCTGTTGGATCATTTAAGTAGAAGGAAAAGGGTGGAGTCGCCGGATTCGAGTCAGTTAATTCAAAAGTGACGCCTTCAACCCCTTGTGTAGAATTAGAACAAGCAGTGTGGACGCAAACATTAGGTGTACTAGTATCTGCCACACAACCTCCGTTATTATCCTGTATAATTATGGTAGTAGTGCAAAAACTGGCGTTACCCGCTTTATCAAGTACCCATACTTCCAACGGTTGTGCGCCAAGGTCGCTACAAGAGAATACTACGCTCGGGGCATCAATGGGGAAACCGGTGGCGGTGCCCAAGCGGCGGATACCGAATTTCAGTAGATAGCTCGGGGTATAGTTATCATGAGGAAGGTAGGATGATGAAAAAAAATCCACCGCTGATAACTGAACCAAGTGTGGAGCAATTGGTGTAATATTAATACTGAACCCGCCAATGCACGTCACGATTGGCGGTTTACAATCTTTGACCACAAAATCGTATCCACAAGTCTTGACCTCTCCATTCTTTTCAAAACGCCACTCTATATGGTGCGCACCATAGGGCAATTCCGGCAATATATAGTCATTGGGATTCTCTGCATTCACCCAGCGTACCCGAACGGTGACGAGACTATCCTGCACTATTTTTTCTAATGTAAATCTATATTTTCGATCATTTGGCACATCTCGCGTATCGAAAAGCCGTGCTTCGCCACCCGTATAATTGGGATTGGCGGCATTACCATAATACACGAGGCCCACACCCGGCAGTGAATCGCTGGAAATAGCAGTTTCGCGTATACCATTACCATCTAAATCTAGTAGCAATACAAACGAAACTTGTACATCACCTGTGTTGCAACTATCTATAAGTTGGATGGAAAGTCCTGTGGGCGTTTCACCCAAATTGTGGCTTTGAATAACAGGATCAAAGAAAAGAGCACCATTCCAGTAAAAAATATTGTTTTCCGTACTGTCGCAGAAGGTTTGCGAAGCGCCAGGACAAACTGGTTGGGAAAGACACTGAGCAAATATGCCGCTTTGGGCGAATAAAATTAAACCAAAGAAGAAAAGGAGTTTTTGCATGAGGCAGGAATTGTAGAGCGAAATTTATTTTCGTTCAGGGCTAATAAAAACAAAGGAAACGTTGAATAATCAAGTGGAATTAATTACTGATGTTACGCATTAATTAGAATTTACGAAAACTGCAAATTCGTACAGAATTCATTTCGTAATCTGGCACGGAACAACACCTACTACTCTACTGGCCTGTCATTCAGAGCGTAGCGTGGAATCCGAGGCCAAAGGCCGAGATAAAAAAGGGGAATATCCGGGCTACGCCCTCGGATTCCACGCCTTGCGGCTCTGAATGACACGCGAGCAATGCGTAACATCAGTTAATTACTGTCGTATAATTTTGCCCGATCTGGATGCTGCACCCACTTGTACGCGCCAGATATACACCCCTGCCTGCGGAAAAGCAGTAGCAGGCAATTCTAGCCATTGTGCCCCAAAGTTTCTAGTTTGTTCTTGTTGATAGAGCAGTTGGCCAGTGGCATTTAGTAGCTCTACGGCTACTGTTTCGGATTTTTCTAGCCGCAGGGGAATACGAACACCGGCAATAGTGGGATTGGGCGTTGGATCAAAGATGGTTTGTGCAGCGTCTGGTTCCGTAGTGGTTGCGAATTGCAGGCGCAGATTGATGGGATTATCACTATCCGAATAGGCTTCGGCGTGGAGTTTTTTGGTGTTCAAGCTTAATACCTTAGCCAATTGCAGTGGTACTAATGCTTTAATGCGCAAACGAAAAACGGGTTCGTCCGGCAGGAACAAGGCAGTATGTACATCCGACCAACTAACGTTCACCTGATCCGGGAATAGACCAAAATTGTCTTTTGTACCAATTTCTGGTATTATTTCCAGTACTTCTATTTGCGTGGGATCAAAATGTAATCCAAACTGAAAGCCCTGATAACCATCGGCTTGTGAAAAACGCACGGGTACTTCCACCGCGTCGTTGGCTTGCAGATGCAGATCAGGAATAATAAGGGCTTCCTCCCTGGGCGTTTGGGTGAAATTACTAATGGCATTACAATTTACATCACCGATTTTGATACCGTAAAAGAATGTAGCAAAATTGGTTTGTATATTACTAGCGGCTGCATTTTCTGGAAAAGCCGTCTGGAAAGGATTACTGGGATTAGGAAAGACAAAACTGGAATCCACAAAACGCCAGGAAGTGTTATTCGGTAATTCTTGATACACCCCCAGAATTAGTTTACGTAGTTCCACAATATCGAAGGCAGTAATTGAACCGCTCCGATTAGCGTCCGCAGCAATCATTTTATAAGGGCTACCCAAGGGCTCTATTCCCAGTATATGCTTGGAAATCAGCACCAAATCATAGGTACTCACTCCATTCAATGGATTATCGTCTTTGGTCGGCGTAACGGTGAGGTTAGAGGCCAAAGGTATACTATTATTAAAAGTATAACAGCCAGTGCTATCAGAACCTACTCCAAATAACATAAAGGGAGGTGTAGCCGGATTGCTCCCAGATAGATTAAAGGTCACTTCTGTCACACCTTCTCTATTGCAATGATTTACTGCACATACTTCTAGATTTGCGTTGAAAAAAGGGTCGCAACTACCACTATTATCCTGGATGATCACATACGTTTCGCAGTAATTAGCATTACCCGCCAAATCTTTTACCCAAAGTTCCACTGACTGTGTGCCCAAATCATAGGCTGTAAACATCACCCCAGGAGAATTAGCGGGAAAGCCTGTGCCGGTCCCCGAGCGGCGAATGCCGAATTGTAAAAGATTGGCTGGCGTATAGTTATCTGTTGGCAAGGACGATGACAGGAAAAAATCTGTTGCCCACAACTCGATAAGACAATTTGGCAAATTAGTGATAGTCAGGCCATTAGCACACGTCACCGTCGGCGGCTTACAGTCTTTAACTACAAAATCATATCCACAAGTCTTGACCTCGTCCATTCTTTTACAAAACGCCACTCCATACGGTGCGCACCATAGGGCAATTCCGGCAACACATAGTCATTGGGATTCTCTGCATTCACCCAGCGTACCCGAACGGTGACAAGACTATCCTGCACTATTTTTTCTAGTACAAATCTATATTTCTGATCATTCGGTATAGCACGCGTATCGAAAAGCCGTGCTTCGCCACCCGTGTAATTGACGTTAGCGGCATTGCCGTAATACACGAGGCCCGCACCCGGCAGTGAATCGCTGGAAATAGCCGTTTCGCGGACACCATCACCATTTAAATCTAATAGTAATACAAAAGAAACTTGTACACCACCTGCACCGCAAGTATCTACAAGTTGCATGGAAAGTCCCGTGGGCGTTTCGCCCAAATCATGGCTTTGAATAGCAGGATCAAAAAAAAGAGAGTCTTTCCAGTAAAAAATATTATTTTCTGTACTATCGCAGAAGGTTTGCGAAACGCCAGGACAAACTGGTTGAGAAAGACACTGAGCAAATATGCCGCTTTGGGCGAATAAAATTAAACCAAAGAAGAAAAGGAGCTTTTGCATGAGGCAGGAATTGTAGAGCGAAACGTAGTTTCGTTCAGGATTAATAAAAACAAAGTAAACGTTGAATAATAAAGTGAATTAATTACTGATGTTACGCATTAATTAGAATTTACGAAAACTGCAAATTCGTACAGAATTCATTTCGTAATCTGGCACGGAACAACACCTACTACTCTACTGGCCTGTCATTCAGAGCGTAGCGTGGAATCCGAGGCCAAAGGCCGAGATAAAAAAGGGGAATATCCGGGCTACGCCCTCGGATTCCACGCCTTGCGGCTCTGAATGACACGCGAGCAGTGCGTAACATCAGTTAATTACTGTCGTACAATCTTGCCCGACCTGAATGCCGCACCCGCTTGCACGCGCCAGAAATACATCCCCGCCTGCGGAAAAGCCGTGGCGGGCAATTCGAGCCATTGTGCACCAGCCCCTTTTTCCTGTCTCTGTTGATAGAGCAGTCGGCCGGTGACATCTAATATTTCTACTAATACAGCTTCCGATTGTTCCAGTCGCAGCGGGATGCGGACACCCGCAATAGTAGGATTGGGTGTTGGGTCAAAGATGGTTTGGCTGGCATTTGGCTCCGTAGTAGCAACCACTGTCGGAAATTGCAGGCCCAGGTTTGCCAAACTGTCAATCTCTGGATACACCTCGGCATGCAGCGCATTGGTAGTCAGACTGAACACGTTGGACAGCTGAATAGGGGCCAGTGCTTTGATCCGCATCTTTAAAGCAAGCCGGTTTTGCAGATATGTAATACCATTCCAAGTAAACCAGCTAACGTTTAGGTGATCCGGGAAGAGTTTAAAACCGTAATTACCACCACCATTAGCTGGGGGTATTACTTCTAATATCTCCATCTGCGTCGAATCGAATTGCAGTCCAAACTGAAAGCCATAACATTGGTTGGTTTGCAAAAAACGCACTGGCACCTCCACAATATCATTGGTTTGCAAATGCAAATCAGGAATAGTCAAAAATTCGGCAGGAAATTGAGTGAGAGGCTGCAAAGCGCTGCAATCCACATCGCCGATCTTAATACCATAGAAAAGTCTGTTCGAACCGGCAATTTGCGCACTATCAAAAGGGTTAACAAAGGGATTGCTATAGTCGGGAAAAACGAAACTGCTATCTATGAAACGCCAGGAAGTATTGTTTGGAAAATCCTGGTAGATGCCCAAAATCAGATTATGTAACTCTACGACGTCGAAACCCGTAACAGAGCCACTGTTATTAATATCCGCGGCCATCATTTTGTAGGGGCTACTCAGCGGCTCCGTCCCCAGGATATGCCTGGAAATCTTCACTAGATCCAAAGTATTGACCCCGTTCAACGGATTGTCGTTTTTGAAAGGGACAATCGTGAAGTTACTGGCTACGGGTATAACACTGGCAAGTGTAGAGAGACAACCTGTACCATCGCCAGTGCCCAAAAAATTGATTGGCGGCAAAGCAGGATTACTTCCCGACAAGCTAAAATCAACGTATGGAATCGGCTGTCCATCACAATAATTTATGGTACATACATCTACCTGCAAACTAACCGGGATACAGGCACTTAAATTGTCTTGTATAATCACCGAAGTCTCACAAAAACTAGTATTGCCGGCCAAATCTTTAGACCAGATTTCGACGGACTGTATGCCCAAATCCTGACAATTAAAAGATACGACAGATACATAAGATGGAAAGCCAGTGCCAGTACCGGAGCGGCGAATCGCATATTTTAAGCGGTCCGAAGGCGTGTAATTATCTTCGCCGTATTGCACCAGACTATTAACCCACAAGGAAATGGAGGGCGGACTGTTTGCTAAAATATTGACACTCACGCCATTGTTGCAGGTAATGGTCGGTGCCTGGCAGTCTTTGACCACAAAATCGTATCCACAAGTCTTGACCTCTCCATTTTTTACAAAACGCCACTCCACACGGTGCGCACCATAGGGCAATTCCGGCAACACATAGTCACTGGGATTCTCTGCATTCACCCAGCGTACCCGAACGGTAATGAGACTATCCTGCACTATTTTTTCTAGTATAAATCTATATTTTTGATTCATTCGGTACTAGCACGCGTATCGAAAAGTCTGTGCTGTCGCCGCCCGTGTAGTTTGGATTGGCGGCATTACCATAATACACGAGGCCCGCACCCGGCAGTGAATCGCTGGAAATAGCCGTTTCGCGGACACCATCACCATCTAAATCTAGTAGTAATACAAAAGAAACTTGTACATCACCTGCACCGCAAGTATCTACCAGTTGCATCGAAAGTCCCGTGGGCGTCTCGCCCAAATCATGGCTTTGGATAACAGGATCAAAGAAAAGAGAGTCTTTCCAGTAGTAAATATTGTTTTCCGTAGTGTCGCAGAAAGTTTGCGCGGAAGTGGGACAGGCTGGGAGAGAAAGACATTGAGCCGACAAACTAATTTGTAGACCCAGCAATAAATAGATAAATAGGAAAGTTTTTTCCATGAGGCGAGGAAATTTAAAGAAGTGAATAAAAGGGGATTATAAATAAAATAAAGAGCAAAATTGCAAGGCGCAATTAGGCAATATTAATCAACGAATTACGGCAAATCTAATATAGAATAATTGTGTACATGAAAACCTGCCATCAAACAGGCAACAAATATACAATGTAATTATTATGTTTGATTACAAATATCAAGCCTAGATTATGCCAGATTCCGACATAAGTCTATTTCATAGATACAGCCATAAATTAAAAAAGTAGCTGAAAACTGATTATAATCAATTGATCAGATGACAACCACTTTGTGGTTCTTAGGTATTGTTTGATGGCATCGACTTCAATGTTCTACTACCAATAAATAGCGCGTCCGGCCGCCGGGCACTTCTATCCACAACACGTACATCCCACTGTCTAGCCCCGAAGTATCAAAGAAAAATGCCGAGTCCTGCCCTACCCTGCTGGCGATCAGCCGCCCGGCCAAATCCGTCATCCGAATGGTTGCCGCCTCTTTTTCCCGAAAATAAACGCCCACTACCTCTGCCGCCGGATTCGGAAATATGCGAATACCCCGCTCTAAAGGGAGCGCATCAGTGCCCACCGTCGTGGAGATGGACACTGCCAGCACCATTGAACAGCCCACCGCATCCGTACAAGTAATTGTGTAAATGCCGCCCGTCAAACTATCTAAGTTCTCGCTGGTACTGCCATTGCTCCATTGATAATTATATGGCGGCAAACCACCCACTACCACCAGATCAATGCTGCCATCCGCTGCGCCACTGACGCTTTCGTTATTTTTCAAAGCAAAAACGGTCAATATCGGGGACACAGAAAAAGAAGCACTCCCCACGCAACCATGCGCATCATTCACCAAAAGACTTAAATCACCCGAAAAACCCGGCGGCAAATCTATATTGGCCGTAGTTTGCCCATTCGACCACGCATACTGAAAAGGCGGAGTGCCACTGCTTACATTAGCATTCACAGTAATAGGGTTGCCATCGTTGCAAAGTCCGGCATTGGACATAACCTGTACAGTAACGACTTCTCCAAGTGCTTGAACAGCAATGCAATTTGTGGAGGTACAACCGTTCAAACCAGTCACAGTCAGGCAATACTCCCCGGCAATTGTGACCATCGGATTTTGCTGAGACGACCCTTCCCCACCATTGCCCGACCAGGCGTAGGCGACATCAGTTATATTGGAATTTCCATATAATTGCACAAAAGAATGGGTACAATCCAACGCATTCCCATCGCTGCTGACTTCCGCGTCGGGCGGCGTAAAATCGGAAGTAACCAGCAAAGAATACGTCTTGGAGCACTCATTCCTGGAAGACGAAACCATAAGCGTAGATGACTGGGTCAAAAAAATGAAATCTCCCGGCGACACTGGCCCACCGTTCCAGGTGTATTGAATGGTATTAGAAGTGTCTATTGGTAGTTCGTAGGCCACCGTTGTCTGGTTACAATTGAGCGTCACGGCGTTGGGCAGATTGATTGTTGGCAAAAAAGTATCCACCATCACCGTAGCAAAAGCCGCCGCCGTGCAGCCGTTTTGCGCAGTCGCCACCACCCGATACACCCCACCTTCCGTAGCAATATAGCCACCCAGCGGCGTACCATTCGGCTTAAACCATTGCACATTAGTGCCCGCCTGAAAATGCGCGCCGAGCGTCAGCGAATGTACCTGACAATTCAACGTGCCGCCCAGGCCGAGAATCGTCGGTAGCGTACCCGGCTGGAAAATCACACTTTGAATAACCCCCGTACTGGTATTGTAAAATTGCCCGCCACCCGGCGTCGTTTCCAGTTTCAAAGCCCGCACCGAGTAGTACAAAGTATCGGCCACTGGATTCAGGTCGCTCCAGTCCGTACCTGTTATTGTATTGACAGTCAAGCGAGTATAGGGGCCGCTCAGCTCCAAAGCGCGATACACCAAGTAACCCAGCACTTCGGGATCGGGCGAGGCCGTCCAGTGGAGATTGACCTGCGTACAATTTGACACTGCGGTCAGTTGGGAGGCTGGTTTCACGATTTTGGCGCGCAAAGTAGGATCGCCGAGCAGAGCAATGTGGGCACCACTTTCGCCGTTGGAATGGCCGTAAGCATCATTGTACTGCGCGTTTTGGGTTTCCCGCAGGCAATAACCGATGGTTTCGCCGACGGCCAATCCCTGCAATAACCAGTGCGGACGGCCTGCCCAGCCGCAAGCCAGCAGGCTGCCTTTGGAAGCCAGGGCCGCTGGCATCAAAGGGTTGGTTTCCTCATCCCAATCGCCAAAATAATCGCCGAAGAAATTGGCAAATACCACATTGACGCTATCCGTTGCAAAATCGGCAGCGGAACCAATGCTCCCCGCACTGGTGTAAGTACCGTTAGCACCCGCGCCGAAACCCAGCAAATACCGCTGGTTGGTGGGACTCAAAAAATCGCCAGCCACGACTTGACTGCTTTCCATCAAAGGATAAGCGTTGCGAAATCCATCGGCGGCGAAAGCCTCGCCACCCGACCAGCCCAGTTCGTCCTCCACGACCGCGCGGTTGGGTACCTCGAATTGGCCCGTCCGCCAACGGTGATTTTTGGACAAATAGCGGCGCAGCAACTCGACCGGCGGCAAACCAAACAGCGCGGGCGATAAATGCCGGAAATCGAGCCGACCCACCGATAATTCCACGGCGGAAGGCAAGATGTTCTGATCAAATTTTCCATCGCCCGGTACGTTGTGATTGGCGGGACGGGTCGTATTAGCTTAAATTAACTATATTATCTGTCCACACGCCATCTACATCGCCATAATAAGCGTCGCAGGGCCAGGCACCAACATGGTCGGGCTGGTTATCCCAGGCCGTACCACCGGAATAAGGCACTGGTACACTGCCAATTAGCAGCACCGCCTTCACTTGTGCCGGGTCGGCGGTATAGGCATTGACGATCTGGTTTTTTACCCATTGCACAGTGGTATAAGTCCCCGTTTTAAACGGCAAAGTCTGCCAACCCTCCCCGCGCAGGTCGTTCTTGAAATTAATTAGATCGGCACCCAACTGGTCGGCGGTGAGCGAATCAATGAAAATCAGGATTTTGCCGCGCGCATCCACGACCGGAGCATCCAACGCAGCGTGGGCATAGCCGTAGGCTTGCAGCGGCCCTTTTTTGCGCGCTAACGCGTATTCGTAGGTGGCATAGGGCGCGAGAGCGGTCGTGTCGTAGTAGCCGTTTTGAAAGGTATTATTTACGTCCAATAGCACCGTCCAGGCATCGCCCGGCTGGCCTTTGGTACGGCGGCGTAGCTGAATATCTGACGCTTCGGGGTTGAGCCAAGAGAGCAACACGGCGGGCGGGTTTACGCCCACGGCGACCGGGAGCGGAATAGCTAAGTCTTGCGGGTTTTGGGCGAAAAGAGCGGTACCACTACAGAGGAAAGAGAAAAATATGGATAATCGGCGCATGGCTGGAAATTAAAACTGCGGTTAGGAGGATGTGATTTTACAGGCGCAAACGCAGTGCCACTTTAACTTTATCTTACAGATTGACCAATTTGGACAGGTTAATTGAGTTGAAGGGTACAGCCAAACGGAAACCGATATGGCTGCCAATACTTGTTGGATCGCAGTTGAGACGAGCTGCTACCCGGCACTCTTGCACATCGCTCCAATAGCTACCGCCCCGCAGAATGTAGTGACCACCCTCTGCAGGTCCCCGTGGATTACTTACAATACCCTTAGTATAACACTCTTCATAGTAATCTTCCGCATACCAGTCTTGACACCACTCCCATACATTACCACTCATATCATATAGACCCAATTGATTAGGAGATTTCAGACCAACTGGTTTGGTTTCGTCATGACTATAGCCCCTTGACCAGCCTACTTCTTTGAGTTTACTACTGCTCATATACTGAAATCCATTCTGCCAGTATGGTCCGCCCCTTGCGGCGTACTCCCACTCCGCTTCGGTAGGTAATCGAAAAGGAATATTAGTACATTCATATAGTAAAGGCAGGAATTTTTCGGTAATGTCATTCCAAGGCACCTGCTCCATCGGCCGGTCGTCTCCGAGGAAAAACGCGGAATTTTCGTTATCCATCACGGCTTTCCATAAGGCCTGCGTCACTGGAAATTTGCCGATATAAAAATCATCAAGCTGAACAAGGTGGGCAGGTTTATCATCTTCATTTAAGCTTTGGTCGTTGCCCATCAGGAACTCACCGCCGGGAATGTGGACGAAAGGGATGGTAAGGCCAGTGGCGAGGGGAATGGAAATAAAGGTCGGGTGCGTCATGGTTTCACGGGAGATTTTGCCAACCGTTTGCAGCATTGTATTTTTAATTTCGGCAAAATCATCACCCGCTAAAACAATCGGACTCAGCGTATTCAAGTCTGCTAAAATACCGGCCAGAGTACCGATATTTTGTTTTATTTCATAATAAGAATCAAAGTCCGGTACTGCAGATTTTGCATCAGCGAGGCCAATTTCCAAAATCTTTTCCTCCAACTTATTACACTTGTTTTTCCAAAAACCCACATACTCCAACCGATCAATGGGGTCATAAATTTGGGCATCGCCCAGCACTATGGGAATAATTTTCTCCTGAAAATCTGCTGTTTCGGAGTTTGATTTTCTAAAAATCTGCAGCAACTCGAACATACAATTCGGCGACTTCAAATACTTATCGCTAATCACCACGACCACGGTTTGCGCCTTACCGAGTGCTCTCATAAATTCCTGAATAGACTGGCGATAAGATACATCTTTTTTGTCTCTTTTCAATTCGTATTTACCATCGGCCTCCAAAGAATCATATAGATCATTTACTATTTGCTCCCGGTTGGCTCCGGTTTTTTCAGAAATACCCCAGGCATAGGAAAAGTAGATCACCGGCTTTGCCAAAACTGGCGGCCCTGTCTTTTCTTCCATACGACCTTTTCCAACCAGATCCACTTCCCCGCGTCCGGTAAAAAGGGCAAAATCCGCTACGTTCAATTTACCCGTTTTATCAGTCGTCGGAATGGTCTCCGCCTTGTTTTCCACTGCTTCGAGGAGTTGTTGCCAAGAGATAAAGCGTTCGCCATCCAGCGAGATTTCGGCGTTGGCATTTTTACTCAGTTGTACAAAAGCCTGACTGACTTCTTTTTGCAAGGCGCGGCTCCGTTCCGAACCGTCGGTGGCCACCATTAGACAGTTATCGGCAGCGCGAAACGTCACGCTGCACTTGGTGCCCGCACTAGTGAAACAAATGCCGTTGCGCCAGTACATTTTGTCAGCAGAGGGCCCGTAATGGCTCAAAAAGTTGATCATCACGTTGTCGGGTATGAATTTCGGGAAATGAAAAGCAAAGGCTGGCCTTAAGTCACGGGCAATGATGTTATAACCCGTTTTGGCATTGCCTCGCAAGGTGGGCGGCAAGTACTGGGGAGCGATCCAGAATGGCCCCTCTTCATCGTGATCGGCAAAAATCAGCCTAAAATTTTCGAGCAATTGCAGAAAGCGTTGTCGGGCAGAAGCATCATATTCAGGCAGTTGCTGACGCAGCCAAGCAGCATCAATCCGGCCTTCGCGCGGCTCCAACTCCTTGTTAATCAGGCGATAGACTTCGCTGGTAAGCCAGTTTGGATTGATATAAACGACATCGCGTAGCCCATCCTGCCCGAAAAAAACCACTACACCCGTGCGGTGGAGGTATTCGAGCACCTCGGTTTCGGTGCCGGCCATTACCTCGGCAGCTTGGCAAAGCACGTCGAAGGCCGCACGGGAAATGACTGGTTCATCGGCCCGTTTTTCTTCCAGTTCCCGAATAAGGACTTCATAACAGACCGGAATCCTTTGGCCAAAAAAAGGGATTTCCGCGTCCAGTCGTTGGGCTATCAATTCTCGGAGTTCTGTCAGTCCGTAGTCTGGTTTGGCGGCACTAAAATTAAGGCATTCCGCCCCGTAATCTTCTTGATAAGCAGCCCGAATCGGCTCCCGGTGCTGATCGCTATGGGTTTGCACCATCAAAATAGGGCTATTTTTGCCGTGCAAACGGATGTTTTCGAGCCAGTATTCGCAGGACTGCCATTTTTCTTTTTCACTAAAAGGCATTTGGGCCTGGTCGCGTTCACGATGGACCAGCACATTTTCTTGGGCGGTCCAAGCGAGGATATAGAGCGCATCGGCAGAAAGGAAAAACTGGTGCGTGGCATAGAATATTTCCTGCCCGCCGAAGTCCCAGACGCTAGCCCGTAGTGTACCGGTTTTGACTGGATGGCCTAGATCATTGGCGTTCAGTTCACCCAGCGAAATACCATGCGTATAGGGTTCTTCTATATCTAAAGGCAGATTTTTCAGCCGTTTGAACAAGGAGGTTTTGCCTACCCGTCCATTGCCGACCAAGATTATTTTTACGCGGTCATTAATATGTTCGCCTTGTTGTAGGTTGAGCAAAAAGGCTCGAACCGCTACCCAGGAACTGGCATCTTCGTCTTCGGCGATCACTTCTTTAGGCAATGAACGCAGTGGATTTCCATGCAAATACAAAGCCTGTAAATTCATAAATGCTGTCCAATCAGGTAAATCTTGTAGATTATTGCCTCGTAAATGCAAGATTTCTAGTGCTGGTAAATCTCGTTGTGTATGAAATGTTTCGAGATGGTTGTTATTCAAGTATAAGTATTTCAAGGCGTTAAAAAAGCCTCGCAATTCGAATGATGTCAATTGGTTTCCACTAGCATCCAATATTTCCAGTGCTGGACAGCTGCCCTCAACAATCAATTCTGCCAGTGTATTACGGCTAATATCCAATTTCCTGATTCCTGTTAATATAGGTAACTCGAATGAGGAAAGCGCGCATTCATTTAAGTCCATCCATTCGATCTGATGCAAACGAATGTGCGGCATTTTAAAAGTTCCCAGGTTTTTGTTTTCGCTTAGGTCCAGAAAGCGCAACTCTTTCCAGGCGATCGGCAGCGCGAGGTTGACAAACTCATTTTCGCTGGCGTTCAGTGCTTGTATCGTGGTAATAGATGCCAGGTGTTGCCAGTGCGCATCACTCAGTTGGTTGCTGCGTACGTTCAGGCCCAGTAGCTGCTGGCCATCTGCATCGAGCAAGTAATGATTCTGATAGCGATAGCGCATCAGTTCTTCTAGCTCACCAGTGAATGGGTGGAGGCTAATTTTTAATTTCGTTTCCAGGTCGTGGATGATGTTTGGTTTGTCCATGGGTGTTTTTACCAAGTGACTTCTTTTTTTTCTTTGCTTGCTAGATTATCAACTGAATGGAAGGGAGCCGCCAAGCGGAAACCAATGAAGCGATAAATAGATGCGGAAGGATAGCTGATACGATATGTCGAGCGGCAACGCCGCGGTTCGCCCCAGTAACCCCCGCCTCGCAATACGCGGTCAACCCCTTGGTTTTTATTTATCCATGCCGAACCATCTCTAGGTGCTTTCCTATAGTGATCATGCCATTCGTCTTCCACCCATTCCCATATGTTACCACTCATATCATAAAGACCTAATTGGTTTGAGGATTTCAGACCTACTGGCTTGGTCTCTCCATGGCTATTGTCGTCAAACCAACCTACTTCTTTTAGCTTATTGCTCCCGGAAAATGGAAATCCATCCTGCCAATGCGGCCCTCCGCGAGCAGCGTACTCCCATTCAGCCTCGGTTGGCAAGTGAAAAGTTATGCCAGTTTTCAAGAGCAGAGCAGGAAGAAATTCCTGTTGAATTCTATCCCATGAAACCTGCTCCACCGGCCGGGTGTCGCCCTTGAAAAAAGCTGGATTGTTGTCGGACAATACTGCTTTCCATAGAGCTTGTGTTACTGAGTATTGGCCAATGAAAAACGAGGAAATTGCGACCTCATGATTAGGCTTCTCATCTTGGAAGGCTTCATCATCCTTGAGCTTACTGCCCATATGAAAGGTAGCGCCCGGTACAAAAACCATGGTCGTACGAGCCGCATCGGCCTCGGCCAAGCCAAGCTTGGGAATAAAATTTTCAGGTTGGGTCAACAGGGCATACATAACATCGTAGAAATATGCGGTAAATATAGAAAGTCCAAATAACAGTTAATCTTTATTTGCAAAAGAGAGAATTCCCGAGGTCCTCTGTACTTTTGAATTCCAAAATTCCTTTCACGTTTATAACCGGTTTTTATTTTATAAATCCATAATTTTCAGATCATTATGCCAAAAACGATCTTCCGCATTGCCTTTCCCACCGCTGCCATCGTCTTTGCTCTGGCCAATTGCCGCCACGAGCCAATGCCCGTCCTTCCTGATCAACCTATTTTGCCGACTGGCACTACTTGTCTGGAACCGTCCGCGCAACGTAGCGGCGACGCGGCGGCGGGTTACCAATACCTCATTTATGGCGATTTCGTCAGCAGCGGCATTCCCTTGCAGGTGTTCAAAAATATCTTCGGCAGCACCAGCCCCGACGATCTGGGTCGGACGGGCGACGCGGATGGTATTCCGCTTCGCTTCAATGTGGTGACGGCTTCCAATGGCGCGAAAGTCGTGGCACCTACCTGCCTCACCTGCCATGCCGAGCGACTCAATGGCCAACTACTGGTCGGCCTCGGCAACAATACGTACGACTACACCAGCGACCAGGCGGGCCAATTCCAACTCGTCGATCAGGTGGTAAAAAGCATCTATGGCGAAGGCTCGCCTGAATGGGAGGCGTATCAGCCGATTAGCCGGGCCTACAAAGCTATTGGCCCTTATATCCTCACCAAAATGCGCGGCCCGAATCCGGCGGACAAGATTTTTGGTACACTTTCCGCCCACCGCCACGCCGAGGATTTGACTTGGCTGACGGATAAACAATTTGAGGTGCCAATAGAAGCTGTGCCGACCGATGTGCCCGCCTGGTGGTTGATGAAAAAGAAGAACGCACTGTATTACAACGGTTTAGGGCGTGGCGATTTTGCTCGTTTATCTGCCGCTTCGGGAATGCTGACTATGCAGGACAGCACGGAAGCACGACGAATGGATACGCATTTTGCGGACTTGATGGCCTGGATTCGCAGTATTGAGCCTCCCGTTTATCCCTTCGCGATAGACCAAACGCTGGCGGCGCAAGGGAAAGTAGTGTTTGAAAAAACCTGCTCAAAATGCCACGGCACCTATGGCGTATCGGAAACTTATCCCAATCTTCTGGTAAATCTCCCGACCATCGGCACCGATCCGCTGTTGTCGCAGACGTATGAGTTGCACCCGGAACATCATGATTGGTACAACCGTAGCTGGTACGCCCAAGGCCCGAATAAAGCCCAACTGCTGCCCAACAATGGCTACATCGCGCCGCCGCTGGATGGTGTCTGGGCTACTGCGCCCTACCTGCACAACGGTTCGGTGCCAACGCTGGAAGACCTGCTGAATAGTCCACAACGGCCTGTTTTCTGGAAAAGAACTTTTGATAATGCCGACTATAATCAGCAAAAAGGAGGCTGGAACTACACGGTGGAAACCGCTCAAACCGACATGAATACTTACAATACTACACTACCCGGCTATGGAAATGGCGGCCACCAATTCGGCGACAGCCTTACGGCAGCGGAGCGGCAAGCCGTGGTGGAATATTTGAAAACGCTGTAAATATAATCTTGCATAGTGGTAGTCCCACTTTAAGTGGGACTACCACTGCTTCTATTCTTTTATCACTTTCCCTACCCTGCCGTTCAATTTTATCAAATACGTTCCTACCTCCAACTTAGAAACATCTAGCTGAACCAGGCCACTTTTTACTAACATTGACTGAAGTAACGTTCCCCTGGTATTGTACAATCGCAGCTCGCCCGCTTCGTCGGCTTGTATAGTCACGAGATTAGTAGCGGGATTGGGGAAAATATCAAGCGTATTTTCTGCCAGCAAATTTTGGGTGCCAATGGTGGTCGCACTGCCCATGCGCATCCCGTTGCCGAAACTGCTCACCCAGATTTCCGCCGGGTTGTAGGGATTAAAAAATACCCGTTCTGGCTGACGGTAATCGTAGTTGGCTACTGGCGTAAATACCGGATTCGCCATCGTAATATCATTAGTTATCCACAAGCCTTGTTGTTCCGTCGTCAAATATACTTGCTTGACATCCAAAGGATTGAAAGTCACTGAGGTGACGCGGTCGAATTGTGTGCCGGTAATATTTGTCCAGGACTGGCCGTGATTAGTGGTACGATATAGGCCACCCAGACCATTCGGCGCACCACCCCAACCGCTGAAAACGGCAGCATACCAGGTGTTTTGAGTAGGATCGCCTGGCGCCACCACGATGTCTTTGGTCCAGTATTGCATACCGGGGGCCGAAACATCTGTCCACGTATTGGCAGTTGGATTATACAAAAATGCACCGGAGCTATTGGTGAACGCGCCCCCGCCATTGCGCCGCCCCGAAAACGTGCAGAGTGCCTCGCCAGACTTGAGTACCACGATAGAAGCCGGATGTTTTTCTGTACGCGGCGGATTGGGCAAAAGCGTCCAGGTAGAAGCAGCAAGGTCTTGCAGATTGTCGCAGCGATACACGCCGCCCAGCCCGGAGCCACCACCGTAATGAATGACGCTGGCATAGGCGCGATTCGGATTGTTGGGGTCCAGCGCAATCCAGAAAACCGGGTGGCCAAATAAGTGCATCAATTGCCAGGTCGCGCCCCGATCAGTGGAATAGAGTATTTTACCTTCGCTGTCGTTGTTGTCCAAAGGGCTATCCGCCAAACGAGTACTTTGGTACATATCATGGATGTTGCTGGTGGCCGCAAGCAGCGTTCCGTTGGATTCCTGCGCGAACCGATAGGTAGAATTGGCCACCAAACCAGTATAATTAAACGACCAGGTCTGGCCGCCGTCCGTGCTGCGCAACCCGCGAATGTCGGAGTAACCAGCAACTAATACGGTGGGATTGACCCAATGCACTTGCCAGCAAGTGGTATTTTCCAGACCGACGCTGTGATAGGCTTTTTTGGTGGGAGTAGCTTGATTTACCGCGTTTTGATCGGCGACATCCACGTAGGCCTGCTGCCAGGTCTGGCCGCCATTACTGGTTTTATGAACAAATCCAAAATCACCAAAAATGACGGCATTGGCGTTGTTGGCCGCCACGTCAAACCCGAAGGGGCTTTCGCCATACGTCCAGCCGCGATCCCCACCGGAGCCGCTCCAGCCGGTCGTAATATTTTGATTATTATTGGTCAAAAAAGTATTGGCCCAACTCGCGCCGGCATTGGTCGTTTTCAAAATAATCGGCTCACTGTTGCTGTTGCTTCCGGCCAGATAAACGGTGTTGATGTCGTTTTCTGCCATATCCACGAACATCGGGAAATCCGCGCCAACGGCAATACCACCCATGCGCGGCGACCAATTTGTGGTTCCGTAATCACAGGAATAAATACCTTTCATAAAGTCCCAATAGTCCGAGCCGGGCAAACCTACGTACACATCATTGACATCGCCGGTCAGGCAGAAAAAGCGGGTGGTGCTGCCGGATTTAGCGGCAGCGAAAGAAAAAATACGCTCATTGGAAGGCAGGCCAGTCAGTGCCGCAGTCGTCCAGGAAGTGCCGCCATTGGTAGAAACCAGCACGCCGTCATTGGTGCCAAGATAAATATTTTCCCCGTCGAAAAAGGCTCCGCCAATCCCACAGCCAGCTCCGTTATCGAGTGCTGTATGAATGGAAGTGAAGGTGGTGCCGCCATTGGAACTGAAATAAAGCTGGCCGTAATAGGCAATCACGACGCGGTTCGGATGCTGATAATCGGCCCAAATGCTGAATACGTTTCTTCGGATTCGTCGGGATTGCCGGGTAATTTATTCCAGGTCACACCGCCGTCGGTGCTTTTCACTGGCAGGATTAAGTCATTCGCATAGTGAACACAGTATAACAAACCCGGCGTAGTCGTGTAGCAGACTTTGGAGTTATGCCCGGCTTGCAATTCATTGAAATGCACGAGGTTATAATGTTGACCATAATCCGTCGTGTGAAACAGAGCTGATAAATCGCAGGCCACGTAGTATTCGTCGTTGTTAGCGGGATTGATGGCGGGCGAAAACAGCGCGCCACCACCGCCCACGCCACGCGCCGACCAGGTGGTGGGTTGGGATTGCAGATTAGAAAAACAGAGAAAAAATAAACCGGAGATTAGGAAGATGTGGCGCATTTGGTGAAGATTTTATTGGTGAAAACATTACCGCCATAATACGGGCGGCCACAAGGGTCGCCCACCATGCGGTTGCCCAACAACGTAACGCGTACATTATTAAGGATATTATTTAACGCTCCGCCACGCGAAAATGCCCGCCACGCACCATGATCTGACCGCATAAAACTGCCGCCAACGTATGTGGCACAATCAAATAATACCGATACGTGAGCGGCCCGAAAAAGTAGAAGAAGAGAATAAATAAGTAAAGCATCAGCAAGGCGAAATCGCTGAAGTTCAACCGATTGCGCCAACGGCGATAACCTAGTAGTCCCAGCAGCAGCAGCCCCAACATCGCCGAAGCCTGCACGATCCGCGCGATAAAAACCTGGTGTTGTGCGTCGCCAGTCATCATTAATTTCAAATGTGCCGCGAAATGAATGCCGCGTTCCATCGTCCACGAGACGGGCGGATCACCGTAGCCGCGCCATTCATCTTGGGCGGCGAGATTGTGATAAGCCACGCCTTTGCTCAGAATAGTGGGGTCTTTGGCAAAAAAAGGAAAGACATAAATCAGTAATACGCTAGTCGCTACCGTTGCCCAGAGTATTAGATTTTGGCGGCGCGGCAGGTTTTGCCAGAGTAAAAAAGCAAATAGCGGCAACCAGAAAACCAACGTGTAGCGCGACAATAAACATAAAATGAGACCCGCCGTAATCCAGCCGATTTTGCGCGAAACCAGCCCCGTCGCCAACACCAGGTAGTAGGCGGCAATCACTGTTTCGAGACTCACTGGCAGATCCATTTCGCCCCATAAAATATAACCCCACAAAGCCAGCGAAGGCAGCACAAAAGCGCATAATTGCTTCCAAAGCGGTCGGTCGCCGCGCATAGAAAGCCAGCCATAAAGGCCCGCCGCGAGCAGTAACAAACCAAATCCCACCCAGCGCACATCTATTCCGAAGGCCATTGGCAAGCCCACTGGCAACCAATGCAGCGGCATATAAACCGGATACGGCGAATAACTGCCCATCGGCACGGGAAAATACGGAAAAACGCCTGTGCTAAAACGCGTGTACAACGCCTCGATCTGCGGCAACACGTCGGAGTAATCGCGCGGCACATATTTGACGAAGGCTTTACGCAGTTCTTCGTAACACAGGAACATGGTCAGCATACTGACCAGCGCGCCCAATGCTTTTTGCCAGCGCGGTGCCAGCGCAATGGGAGCGTTTGGCAGAGTGTTTTTTTCCCGCAACAGAACACGCAGATAGACGAACGCGATGCCCGTGGAAACGAGCAACAGGACCACCGGACTCCAGTATTTCCCGAAGTACAAAACACCATTGAAAGTGAGATACACCTGCAATGCCAGCAATGCCAAGCCGAGGAAGAAATATTTCATGGTTTGGATTTGCGCCAAAAGTAGGGAATCCGCGCTCTTCTTTGGCAGCAAAGTGTCGCTTATTCCTGCCGCGTGGGCAAATACACCTGGAAGGTCGCGCCTTTCCCCAACTCACTTTGTGCCGTAATCCAGCCGTGGTGATTATCTACGATCTTTTTGCAGAGGGCCAATCCAATGCCCGTTCCGCTGAATTCGTGCTTGCCGTGCAGTCTTTTAAATATATCAAATATATGCTGCGCAAACTTCTGCTCGAAACCAATACCATTGTCCGTAAAATTAAGTAACACGTAATTATGATCCGAATCCAGTTGCGGTATTTGCGCTGTTTCCTGTGCCGATAATAAATGACAACTAATATGAATAATAGGGGCTTGCTCGGCGAATTTCAGGGCATTACTAATCAGATTATAGAATAACTGACTAATTTGAAAGGGAATAGCGGGAATAACTGGCAATGAAGTACTAGTAACGACAGCACCTTTTTGGGGGATTAGCAGTTCAAAATCTACTTTTACCTTTTCTAATATGTCATTCAGATCAATTGGCTCGAACGATACATCGGTCTTGGCAATTCTGGTATAATTCAATAAATCTCTAATAAGCGTACTCATTCGCTCCGCCGAGCTATCTATTTTGCGGAAATAACTTTCTACAGCGGCTGGATCGTGAATATTCTGGTGCAACAATTCGGTGAAAACGCGGATTTTGCGTAGCGGTTCCTGCAAATCGTGGCTGCACACATAACTAAAATGTGATAGTTCCTCATTAATCTCCTGCAAATGCGCGCTAAGCCTGCGGTATTTTTCTTCTTCTGTTATCAGGTCGCGCAGGCGAAACTGGTGCTGAATATTCGTGGCCAGGCGCATAGCAGCACTTATTTCCGATTTGATCCAGCGGGGACTTTGCAACTTCAACAGTTCCTTCCAGGTTTCAAACGATTTGCGTGGCGACAATTGTTTGGCCGGATCAGCATTCTTTTCGGGTTTGCCCGCCCACAAAATAGTCTCTTCTACTTCCCCGCGAAACCAGATGATGCACTGGCGACTGGCTTCGGTGAAGGAATGGTAGAAAATACCAGTTGCCGTTTCGTGTATAGGTTCGGCCCCTACATAATGGTCGCTTAGTTTGGAAGTGTAAAAAAATTCCGTTTTGACATTTATATCCAGCCACTGAACCAATTTATGCAATTGTTCGGTGTCTGGAACTTTACCGACGGAGAATATGGTGTTGCGGTTCATGATAATAAAACCGGTAGCATTGACGACTTGCAAAATGGCTTCGTCCTGCTGCAATTTTGCCTCTACCAAATCCCGATCACTAATACGGATCAATAAATCATCCAGTATTGTATTGATTTTAATAGAATACTCATATTCATCCGCCGATTGCCGTACCTCTATTTGCGAAGCTAGAAAATGCGCCTGCAACTTGGCAAATAATCGGGTGTAATGCGGCAGCAATTTGGGACTATAATGGTGGCAGGCAAGTAGCCCCCACAGTTTTTTATTATGCAATAAAGAAATGGACATGGTCGCTTCCACGCCCATATTCTGCAAATACTCGATGTGGATGGGTGATACGCTGCGCAGTACCGAGAGGCTGAGGTCAAGTGATTGATAGTCAGCCGTTTGCTCCGTAGTCAGAATTGGCACGGGCGTATAGCGGACATCGCCGATCAAGCGCATGAGATTGAGCAGATATAGTTGACGGGCCTGCGGCGGGATGTCCGTATGTGGATAATGCAGATTTAGAAATGGCTCTAAATCTGCATTTTTACTTTCCGCAAACACCTCCCCGTTATAATGTTCATCAAAACGATACACCATGACCCGGTCGTAGCCAGTGATCTTGCGAACCTCCTCCGCGACATGCTGCGACAGCATTTGCAGGCTGCCCGCCGATTCCATAAAATTCACGAAACGCCTGGTCTGCAAGTACAAATCAGGCGTATCCAGGAGACCATCCGGGAACAGTTCCAATTCCAGAATCAGCGTTTCGCCGCTGCGGTGAAGGGTCAGGTTATAAGGCGTACCTCCATATTCCACCCGTTGGGAGCGGTCCGTAGACTGATTCGCGTACAACGCTAAAATATCGGCGAAAACAGCCTCTCCGACAATGCTCGATAAAGACTGCGCTAAAATGCGAGCGGGTGCCAATCCAATAAAATCCTCGGTGTTGGCAGAACAATATGTTACCGTGTAATCGGCTAACGATACGCCCAGCAAAAAACCGTGTGGCTGAATACTTCCGGGAATGTGAATTGGTTCGCTTTCGCAGTTTTCCAGGTTCGTATGCCCTTGATAGCGAATGTCTTTTGTTGTCATCAATTTAAACTAATGCGGAATCCAGCCAGGTCTTAAAGGTGTCAAAGGTAAGTGCTGCTGACTGAATAATTGCGTCTTCCTGCCCGGAATTTACGGCAAAGTCGGCCATCGCGTGCCGAAATTCGTTCCAGATCGCTCCGGTTTCGCGACCATGACCGGCAAAGAAATGCAGACCGTTTTCCGGGCTGACACCCAAAATCGAACCAACGTGACGACTGATAAATTGTCCGCCCAGTTTGGAACCTTCCAGCACATACACCATCCCAAAAGCGTCGGCGATCCCGGCAGCCGGAGGTAAGGTAGTCAGTATAGGCAGGGCTTGTATATCGGCAGGCGACATCCCCAAATCCGCCAGGTCTTTGCGAAGCATTACGCTGCGTTTGAACTTGTCTGTACTACCAAATACTTCGTTCAATAAAGGGTAAATCTGCGCTTCCACTGGCACGACAAAGCCGTAAAAACGCTGTAAAATAGTCAAATACTGCTCCCGCGTCAATGCCGGACTCATCAATGCCGTGGACAGTTGGTTGCGTTCCAGTGCCTCGTGCTGGGGTAAAGTAGTCTGTTTCAGGTTTTGTGCAAACTGCTGTTGCGCCGTTTTCTCTCTTTCTTGTATCTCAGACATGACTATAATAATTAGGTGTGATCAAGCGATTTGGCAATTTCAGGCGATTAATTAATACTCCCAATCTCCCGAAAATAAATTTTTGGGGATGTGCTATTCGCAGACAACGTTGTAGGAATAGAAAAGGTTAAGTGGCGTGGGATTGGATGAGTGGTTTTGTCAGTGAATTGCCAGCCCGGTTTTCCTGTTTGGAACATTTTTTTGCCTTATCTTTGCTTAAATTCTTCCTCTATGCAACTTATCGTCGAAGTAGAAAGACAGCAAGACCTCCAACTGTTGACGCAGTTTTTGGAACAGTTGAAGATTTCCTATACGCCGCTCCCTCCTAAGAAAAATAGCAAAAACCGGCTGACAAAAACAGTGCAAAAAGCCTCCTCGGACACTGCAATTCAGAAAAACTTCGATATTGATAAGATGGAAGCTCTGTTTGACAAGCTCCACGCCATGAACGCATTCGCCGATATTACTGATCCGGTTGAGTGGCAAAGACAATTACGCGATGAATGGGACTAGAACAGTAGTTTTGGATTCCAATATCCTGATTTATCGTTCTAAAAACTTGCTTGATCTTCGGGAGATTTTTAGCCGTTATGAAGAGGTAGCTGTCTCAGTAATAACCTATATGGAGACGCTTGGTCACCGTTTTGAAAACCCGGCAGAGGAGGAGACTGCCCGGCAAATATTTTAACCTGAAGAATTATGCAAAAAAGGAAACTTCAAGTTTTTGTTTCTTCTACCTACCGAGATTTAATAAAAGAACGGCAAGCCGCCGTGGAAGCCATTTTATCCGCAGGCCATATTCCGGCTGGTATGGAATTGTTTGCGGCTGGCGATCAATCGCAGTGGGAAGTTATTAAGGAGTGGATTGAAGAATCGGATGTTTATATGCTAATTTTGGGTGGTCGTTATGGGAGCATTGAGCAGAAAAGCGGCAAAAGTTATACGCAATTGGAATATGAATATGCTATAGAAATACGCAAACCATTTTTCGCAGTAGTAATTACCGAGGAGAAATTGGCGCAAAAAGCCAAGGAAGAAGGGTTAGAAGTAGTAGAGCGCGAAAGCCATGCCCTCCTCCAAAATTTTAAAGATTCAGTTACATCAAAACTGGTGCGCTTCTGGGACGATATAAAAGATATTAAAATTGCTATTCATGAAACATTGAATAGTTATTCCAGGGATGAAAACCTCATTGGCTGGATACCCGGCAATCAAGGCGTGAACGGAGCAGAATTAGCCGAAGAAATTGCTCGATTGGCTAAGGAGAACTCATCTTTTCGCGAGAGAATTATTCAATATGAATCTGTGGGTAATGATATGATAAATGGTATGCCAATGATGGAGTTTATTCAACTTTTGAAATCAGAAAACTTCAAACAGGAGGAGATTCAATCATTCAGTAAAGAAAACGCTCAGGCAATTAAAAATGCCGCGAGCGACGAGGAGTTAAATCTTTTTCATGTTTTATGTGGACTTGCTGAGAAAATTGATGGAGTTTCTCCACTAGGAGCAAATATTTGCATTAAAAAATTATCGATCTTTGGACTCATAAAGATAGTTTTCAATGGGCACGCTCATATTTCTGAACTTACAGATAATGGTAGAAAACTTTTCATGTATTTGAAACAAAATAACTTGACTCAACCTATAGCAGAACCTGGTAAGTCTGGGTTTTCCATTACCTACGGTTAGTTTCTTTTCTTATTTTTTGATAGGTTCTCCCACTAAGAGGTTAATAATCCCTCCCCCCTCTTTTGTCCACAATTTGCCAACCTAACTTTCCCTGCCCATCTCGTTTTGTTTCCCATTACCTTGTGCGCCTTATTCAACCTTACCTGCCTGTAACGCACATGAAGCAACACTTACTCTTCCCGCTCCTCCTCCTGTGGAGCAGCCTCGTTTCTGCCCAGACCTTTTTTACCAATCAAACTCAGCTGCTTTCGCCAGCCAAACACTACAGCGGCGTGGCTATTGCCATCCTCGATATGAATGGCGATGGCCGCGACGATATTGCCCGTATGGACCAGGGCTATATCGTCAATGTGGAACACCAAAACGCTCCCAATCAGCCTTTCGACCATCTGGCGGTGGGTGCTGTGCCAGGTGGCGAATCGGAGTGGGGAATGTGCGCCGCCGATGTGGATAATAATGGCATGGGCGACATCCTGGCCGGTGGCTACTACGACGGGGTAAAAATCCTGCGCGCCAATGCAAACGGCACGGCTTTTACGACCGATCTGTACAATGCGCCCACCACTTTTGTGCAGGGTGTTAATTTTGCCGACATCAATAATGATGGCTGGCTGGATGCTTTCGTCTGCCATGATGATGCGCAGGCCCGTATTTATGGTAATAATGGCGATGGTACTTTTACCTACCAACCGACCTGGATGAACCTGGCCACTGTACCAGCTTCGGATAATTCGGGTAACTACGGTACTGTGTGGAGCGACGTAGATAATGATGGCGACCTGGACTTGTACATCGCCAAATGCCGCCAGGGGGTGAACAACCCCACTGATCCGCGCCGCATCAATCAGCTGTTTTTGAACAACGGCGACGGCACTTATGTGCAGGATACGAACAACCTGGCGGGCCTTCGCATTGGTGCACAGAGCTGGACGGCGGATTTTGGGGACATTGATAACGACGGCGATTTTGACTGTTTCATCACGAATCATGATGTATCGAGTCAACTGCTGGAAAACGATGGTGCCGGACATTTCACGGATATTACCGCAGCTTCCAATTTATTGAATAATGTCACTGGCCTGCCGATTCAGGGCAGTTTCCGGGATTTTGATAATGATGGCTATGTGGATATTCTGGTTGCTGGCTCCGAACAACACCTTTTTCATAATAATGGCGATCATACCTTCACGGAGGTGACGGGCATTTTTGATGCCCACCAGATGGAATCGTTCGCCATCGGTGACTTGAACCACGATGGATTTCAGGATATTTATGCGGGTTATGCCGCCATTTATACCGATCCTACCGATGTGCCCGATGCCCTATGGATGAACCGGCGCAATAACAATCATTTCTTCGGCCTCACCCTGGAAGGGGTGCAAAGCAATCGCTCGGCAGTGGGGGCCAGGATTACGCTGTATAGTGCGCTTGGCATCCAGATACGCGAAGTACGGTCGGGCGAAAGCTATGGTATCAACAATTCATTGCAGATTCATTTCGGCATGGGCCAGTTGACCCACATTGATTCCGTCACGGTGCGCTGGCCTTCTGGCCATATAGACAAGGTGTACCAACCCGCTGTGGATCAATATGCTACGATGAAAGAAGGCGGTTGCTTTATGCCAAATGTGGAAATTAACGCTATTGGTTCTACCGTTTTCTGTACTGGCCAAAGCATCACCGTGACCGCTCCAGCTGGCTACACTTATTTGTGGAACACGGGAGATACCACGCAAAGCATCAGCGTTGATACTGCCTCCACTTATCGGGTAACGGTCACTTCTATCGAGGGTTGCACGGCTGTATCTAACGCATTAGTTACCAAAACGAATCCCGACCAAACGCCAACCGTCATTGCAAACGGGCCTACGCGCTTTTGTGAAGGAGCCGCTGTCATACTCACGGCCCCACTGTCTTCCTCCTATTTGTGGAGCGACGGGGAGACCACCCGCAGCATCACCGTCGCCAATTCTGCTGGTTATACAGTTACCACGCAGGGCTTGTGTGCGCTATTCACCTCCGATACTGTTCAGGTGCAAGTATTACCTGCGCCTGCACCAACCGCCGTCGGTGATACAGTGGCCCTACATACCTCTGCGATATTGACCGCCAGTGGCGACCAGCCGCTTTGGTATGCTGCTCCGAATGCTGCTACGCCACTGTACGAGGGCAGTCCTTTCGTGACCGATACGCTGAACGCAACCACCACTTATTGGGTAGGTGCTACCACGGTATATGACCAGCCCAA
Source organism: Saprospiraceae bacterium (assembly GCA_965249785.1). Classification (GTDB taxonomy): domain Bacteria; phylum Bacteroidota; class Bacteroidia; order Chitinophagales; family Saprospiraceae; genus M3007. The sequence goes on from CBDFMU010000018.1 coordinate 41,490, forward strand.
CCAGCATACTGGCATAACCGATCACAGTGGCAGCGCATTTGGCGGCACTCAATACAATGGCCAAATCATTTTTGATTGCTACAAACCTTGTCGTCTGGCGCACGTAAAGGTGTATAGCACGAAGGTAGCGGCCCGGAGAATTGTTTTGCTCGATAGTAATGGCGTGCTGCAAGATTCTATTACGGTCAATATTCCGAATGGAACGACCCAGATCGAACTCAATTTTGATCTGCCGGTGGGCAACGATCTGGTGCTAACCACGGATGAAGCGGTCAATATGGCCAATTTGAACACGACTGGCCCACAACTCCAACGCAGCGATGCTAATGTGAACTATCCCTACCTACTATCGGATGTATTAAAAATAACCAATTCCAATCTAGGTACTGACCGATATTATTATTTCTACGATTGGGATATTGACTTCTATGGTCTTGAATGCGCCAGCGAACGTGTGCCAGTCGTAGCCAAAGTGGATAGTTCCATCATTAAAACGCAGGCTCCAGTTTGGGCGGCCGGGCTGCATCTTTCTCCCAATCCAACGACCGGGCTTTTGCGTGCGCAACTGAATGATTTCGCTGGCGGTAACATCACGGTTTCCATTCGCAATGCTCAAGGCGCGATCTTGCAAACCCAGCGTTTATCAGCTGCGCCCGGCATTTTCCAATGGCAAGGCAACCTGAGCGACTATCCCGCAGGCGTGTATTGGCTGGAGTTCAGCAGTGAGCAAGGCGTGGCATACAGAAAAGTAGTCTTAGATAAGAAATAATTACTGAAATGCGAATCATGGGTTAAAAACGGGTACTGATTTTCAGGTGGTTAGCGACCAGACCTGTCAAGTTTCAAAAACCTGACAGGTCTAAACACTTGACATTCAACATACTTACTCAGCCAAACCCATGATTCGCATAAATAATAGAAA
>CBDFMU010000019.1:0-7740 GCA_965249785.1 Saprospiraceae bacterium
TGGTTGCAAAAGCAGCAAAGCAACATTGACTTTCCAGCATATCTGCCGAAGTTGATTTAAAAAAGAAGGGATATTTGGTGGGCTCTCGTACCGTCGCCAGCACACCAACGCCAGCAAAAGTGGCGTTTTTACCTAAAAATAAATCACGTGGAAACGACTCATAGGTATTGTTTTGATAATTGGTGGAATTAATCACCATTCCAGCAGAATCAATATGCAGCGTAGCCCAGGAGCATTGATGGCTGGCATCCGTGCAATCCAGTGCCAGCATAATACTACCATCTTTTGTTACTTTTATAACCGCATTATTCGGCAAAAACTGGTTGGAAGCACTATTCACCAAAGAGGTCCATACCTGTCGGCCCGTGGTGGTTATTTTTGAAATAAAAACCTTGCCCTCTTCCGACGTAGAACCTTCATCGGCACCCAGTACATAGATGAATCCGTTGCTGGCCGCCACCGCAGAAAGTCGCGTTTCGCCCCGATAAAAAATGGTCTGCTGCCACTGCACATCACCTTCCGAATTTATTTTTGAGAGTAGCCCCTTTTTGCCAATATTACCGATGGTATAAGTATTGTCCTGATCATCTACCGCCAGTCGCCAAAAGGCCGTCGTGTCGCCTTTCGTAAAATCGGCCAGTTCCCATACTTTTTCGCCATACGGGTCCATTTTGCACAAGAAACTATAATTTTTGGAGGGTGGGGGAGGCGTAATACCGTTACCAATCAGAAAAGTGTTGCCTAATGGCCCTATTCGGGTAGCATTCACGTAAGTGATATAATTGCTCTCTAAAATGGTGGACCACTGTACTTTTAATTTCCGATCAAAACATATTACATTAGCGGTAAGCTGCCCGGTGGTACTTTGGACGGATCGGGCCACTATAGTCCGATTACGGTTGGATGATGCTGACGAAGTAATGTTTTTGCCAGAAGGCACTAATTGTTTGGCGGCTAACACATTATAATTAGAGTCCAGTTGGTAAATATAGGTAGCACTCGGCACTAATTCATCCGATCCGGCGACGATGGTATACATTTTACTGATAGAATCCTGATAAATGTGGATGCCTGATAGTTTCGGTTTTTCCAGATATGACACTTGCGTTTGTGCACTGGAAGATAGCACAGTAAAAATTATAAGCAGTAATAGTGCAACGGTTTCTGGGCATCATTTTATAATGGATTTATAGTCAAGGCAAAAGATCAAAGCCTGGCAAAAGTATGCCCGCCCGCTTTATTAATAATGCGAATCATGGGTGAAAAATGGGTGCTGATTTTCAGGTGGTTAGTGACCAGACCCGCCAGGTTTTTGAAGCCTGACAGGTCTAAGTGCTTAACATTCAAATACTTACTCAGCCAAACCCATGATTCGCACTAATACCAAAAAACCAGGGCTTCCCCGCCAAAGCAAGGAAGCCCTACATAACTTATAACTTATTCCACATAACTCAAATCACATCCACCCATTTCCCTGGCACCGTCGCCCGGATACGCTTGTCGTACATCGCTTCACAACCCACGGTAGGCAAGTAGTAATGCCCCGCATAAGCAGCATTGAGCTGCACCCGATAAGTACGCGTACCGTCGCCCTTTTCAGCTGTGAGATCAAAATAAGTGAACACCCGGTCGTCGCGAATATCCTGATAGTCGGCGGGGCTGCTACCGCTGGTCGGGATGGTGCTCATAACGGTCGTTCATAATTTCCCAGCCAGAAGGAAATATCTGCGATAAAGCCAGTTCGTTGAAGGGGAATTTCAACGCGGTTGGACTGCGTTTTACGGTCACTTCGGCATAGAAATCCGTCCCTTGCGTGATGCGAGCCGGGTCAATCACCTTATTGCTGGCGTCGGTGTAGCGCACCTCCACGATAAATGTTGCTGGCTTGAATGCTTTGATCGCCGACCAGATTTTGGCCGCTCACCGCCAGTCGGGCGTATAATTTCGCACCACTGCCATTTTTAATCGTCACTTTGGAAGTCGAATTAGCCTGATCAGTGAAATCCACCAAACCGATGGGCCGACTGCTGTCGCCGTTTTTGAAAGCACCGTTGCCGAGCCGATAGGTGTAAGCCACGCCGGCATTAGTCAGGTTTTTGGCCGCGTATTTCGAGAGCGCACGTAGTGCCGTAGCCAGACTTTGGGTGCTCCAGTACCATTTTTCTTCCCCGCCGATTTCTGAACAAATATAATTGACCATCGCTTGAGCGCGCGTCATATCGCCGACCGTGGTGTAAGTTTCGAGTAGCAGAGCGCGGTCGCGCAAATCGCTACCATAAGTGTAGCCACACCATTCGTAGGTCCAGTCTTCCCGCCATTTGCCACTGGTAATCTCTTTCGCAGCTTCCGGTTTGCCGGATTGAGCGTAAGCGAGAGCCAGTAGGTAGGCTGTTTGCGTGTACAGGTCTTTTTGCTCGCGCAAACGATTCATACCCGCCATGTCGGGTTTGCCAGCCAAAGCCAGCGTATAGAGCCGGTAAGCCTGATTAAGATAATTATCGAAACGTTCGCTCTGGCTTTCCGCAGGTTGCCACTGGCGGCTGGTGCGGGTCTGGTATTCTATCCAGCGATCCAGCATTCCTTCCGGCAAAGCATAGCCTTTGGTTTTGGCTTCGAGCAGGAAATGCCCGGCGTAACTGCACGACCAGCTATTTATTTCTATGCCGCCCGGCCAGTAGGAAAAGCCGCCAGAAGATGCCTGGAAATTGCGCATTTTGTTGATCGCTGCGGTCACATTCTTGGTGATCGCCGCCTTTTGTGATTCGGACAGCGGAGCTAAAATATCTACAAATAATTGCGGAAAAGCCGCCGAAGTGGTCTGTTCCACGCAGCCATGCGGATACTGGATGAGGTATTGTAAATGGCGACTCATATTGACTGGCGGCAGCGCACTCACCTCGAAAGAGGCATTGGCGATGTCCGTGTATTGCGCCGGATCAAACTCTGCGCTCCATTCTTTGCCGGGCTCGATGGCTCCATCCCAGACTTTCGTGACGACGGGATTGGGGTTGCGTACCAGTATTTCAATTTCCTGCGTAGCGTTCTCACCGCCCCCTTGCGCGATGATAGTGAACTTGGCCACGCCCGTTTTTTTGACCTACTTTCAAATCAAAATAGGTCATTTGCTCGCCAGGTTCTTTAAAAGCCAGCGTGTTGGTTGGGGTCCCTTGTATCATCACCAGACCGGAATTTTCTTTCACCCGGATGGTCGCGCTTTGCACTTGTTTTTCCATGGCAAATACATCCACGGGCAGGCGCAGCGTCTCGCCGGGGCCGAGTACACGCGGTAAAGTTGGCAGAATCATCAGTGGTTTGCGCACCGGACAGGTTTTTTCCCCGCTGCCATAAGCCCCTGTTCCATTGGCACCGGGATTCGACATAACCACCATGACCCGCACTGAACCGACGTAATTATCAATTTGCAAAGTATGCTTACGCGTCTGGCCTTTATCCAGCATAAATGGCCCCGCATGGACTATGGCGGGTTTGAAACGATTGACCTGCACGGCGTTTCTGGCCTTCTGATTAATACCATCCCCGCCAATGCTGAGGATGCGTTCCAGGGAAGCACCGTAGGCACCCAGCACATAATCATAAATATCCCAGGTCTTCACACCGAGGGCTTCGCGGGCAAAAAATGCGTCCCAAGGATTGGGCGTTTTAAAGCGCGTGAGGTCCAGCAGACCCTCATCCACGATGTCCAAAGTGTAAGCACAAGGGCCACCTTTTGTTTCGCTGACGGCTACCGTGAATGGTTCGCCGGGGCGCAGCACATCGGGCATAGCGATCTGTGGCGTGAGACGGGAATTGGCATTTTCCACGTTCACTGGCACCACGCCATACATCCGAATCGGCAGGTCGTTCTTGGTTTGAGCGTGGGGCTGCATCAGGCTGACGTGGGCATACACTGTGGGAGCCATTCCTTCTTCGGCCTTGAATTTCAGGTAGTTATCTCCGGCTTTGGCATCAAACCAAAGGTGCTTGGCTACGCGGGTGCCGGTTTCCAAAGTGAGCAAAATACGGCCCGATTCGCCAGCGGGGACTTTCAAAGTCACTTCGTCGCCGACGTTATATTTTTCTTTTTCTACCGTAAATGGCAACATCGCGGCGGCGTTACGGCTCTTGATGTCATCCAATTGTTCGGGGTAGCCGCTCCAGAAAAAGTCGCCCGAAGCATGACCACCATCCTGATCCACCACCCGCACAAAATAGCGACCCCATTCAGTGGGTTTTACTTTCCAGGTAGCCAAACCACGGGTGTCAGTGGTGAGTTCAGCCTGGTCAATAGCAGTCACATTTTCGGCATTATTAAACTGGGCCGCGCCGGAAGTAGCGTCTTCGTCCCACCACCAGCGCCAGTCGGTGCGGTAGAGCGCCACGCTGATTTTGCGGCCCGGTTGCGCCTTGCCGGTTTTGTCCACCGCAGCAAACTGGACGGTACCTCCGCGTTGGCTTATTGTTTTGTCGCCCCACTGGCCAGTCGGGATGGCCACGCCGACGAAGCGGTCGTAGGGGAAATAGTCGAGGGCAAAATTGTCCGTACTGAAATCGCCGCTTTTCTCAAAGGCACGTACCTTGAAATTCGCGATCAATCTACCGGGTGCCTGATCGAGATCGCCGAGTTTGAGTGGCACGGTAGCCAGGCCATTCTGGTCAATTTCTGCATCGTACAGTACCTGCGGTTCGCTGGAAAAACTGCGCGCCGGATCATCAAAAACGAAATTTTTGAAATTGGGAAATTCCGTTTTGGTGGAGCGCAATTGGAGTTCCACTTTAGCTTTCAGGCCCTTCGCCACCGCTCCGTGCAGCCAATGCACGTCCAGCTTGCCAATCAGGTTTTTGTCGGCGTTGGAGAGGGCCGTTTTCCCAAAATCCAGGTTGAGTTTGAGGCGGTTGGGCTTTACCGTCTCGATCTTCAATTGTTTGGTAAAAGTCGCGCCGCCGACCAGCACTTTCGCCGTCCAGTTGCCGGTAGGGGCATCGGGGCGGGTCGCGCAATAGAGCGGATAGACGCGGTTGACGTTTTTGGTAGTAACGATGCGGCTTTGCAAGGCACCGCGTGGATCAGTGAGTTCGAGGGTAACGGGATGATCGGCGGGCATTTTGCCGAGTTTGTCTTCCAAAACAAAATTCAGGTAAATGGAATCGCCGGGCCGCCACACGCCACGTTCGCCGTAAAGATAGCCTTGCAAGCCCTTCTGGGTTTCGGCACCCGCCACATCAAAACGGCTGAGCGACAAGGTGTTACCATCGGCCATACGCAGATAACCACGACGGCTGCCTTTGTTGGCCACAGCGACAAATGGGATTTCCCGCAGGTTCTCAAAATACGTCGTGCCGTCGGATTCGGTGCGGCCCTTGCCAATGGATTGGAGCTGGTAATTGTAAAGTTCGAGCTCTACATTATTCACTGGCTGCGCAGTATGCAGATCAGTGACCGCGACGAAGAGCGAACCGTCGCGCCCGCGCTTGGCCGTGAGACCGAGGTCGCTGACGAATACATTACGCTTGGCGAAGTTTTCGTAGTAATAATATTCGTTTTTGCAGGCATCCTGGCGGTTATCCCAGTTGTAACCATTCCCCTCATCTCCACCTTCTTCACTGTACCACGAGTCATTATCGCCCCAGTAAATGCCACGTTCGCTGCCCATGATGCTGGTAATCTGGCCATCTTCATCCGTCATACCGATGCCGACTTTTACTTCGCTCGTCGAGACATTGCCGCAGGGAGAATTGGTGTACTCCCGCCGGAAAGCCAGGCGAACCTGATAAATGGCACCGGGGTCTTGCTTAATCATGTCCTTCAATTCGAGGGCGTAACGCTGCCAATTGGTCGAACTGGCCTCGGGATTGAGGTCGGTCAGCAGGATTTTTTTCTGCAAAATAATCTTACCGACGCGCTCCAGTTCGTCTTCGCCTTCTATTTCATTGACCTGTAAATATTGGAGAATGTTGGAATTATAGATCTTGAATACTTCCACATCTACGGCCGTCAGACCCACCGCTTCAAACGGAAACAAGACACCGCCCTGATCGCTTTGCGGAATAATCGCCCCGTGACCGACCAGCCGAACAGCGGGTTTGAGTTCGCTGAAATCCAGCGAGAAATCGCTGCGTTCCCGCATGGCCTGGCCTGCGGTATTGCGCACCCCTGCCTCTACATTTAGTTTGACGGTGCCCGTCAAGCGGCTGTCCGGATAGGCACGCACGAAATTGCCGTCCACCACGAAGCGGAGTTTTCCGGTATACCCTTCCAACCGAACGAGGCCGTTCAAATCCTGGCTCGCCGCAACGGGGTCGGAGAAATTGAGCAATATATATTGTTCCTCCACCTGCACGGCGCGGGCGGACAGTACGGTAAATTCATCGAAAGCAGCCACAATTTGCTCGGCTTGTCCCTCTTTGCTGGCCCCGATAGCGGCACCCGACCACACCAGTTGCACCTTGGAACGTACTTTGGAACGCTCCACGCCTTGCACCGTAAAGTTATGGGTAAGGCCATCGGCAGTGTGGGTCCAACTGACCTGCAATGCCTTGCCTTCCTGCCGGGCATCCAGCATTTTTTCCACTTGCGCACCTTGCACAGCTTCATTAATGTGGATGCGGCCAGTCACCTGTTGGTGATGCGGGTCATTGGGATCGCTGCCAATACCGTCGGTAGTCACCTCGTAGGCGATAGCGCGGACGTGGAAATCGAAATCGAAGCTACGCACCTGCGATGGGGCATCCGACCAGATTTTTTGCAAAGCCACCGTAGCACTATAGTCTTTCCCGGAAGGCAGCGGCTCGGCGGGCAGGAATTTGATGGTGCGGTCATCTTCCCAGACGGCCTGGCCTTTTATGTCGGGCGAAATGGAAAAAATATTGCTTGGTACGGGCTGGCCCACCGTCTCTTGGCTAACTGCTGCATTAATAAAACGGACGCGGATGGCATCGCTGCGCCCAATGGTCCCGCTGGTGAAAGCATAAACGTACTTGGAGACATTTTCAAAGAAAGTATCGTCCTTGACTACTTTTTGCTGCTGGCGAACGATTAAAAACAGGCCGGTAAGCCCGGCAGCGGCCAGGAGCGCGATGGCTAATTGCTTACGCATAAGTTGGTTATGATGCTGAGAATAGGTGAGTGGAAATTACGGTTCTGGATAATGCGAATTTTGGAGGGATGAAGATAGGGGTATTTCCGATAGCCACGCAAGGGCTATGCTGTCGCAAAAGCCGTATAATTATTCCTTTAATGCCACTTCTACCAATGTGCTCGAAATTGAGCGAGTTTATCTTACACTTGAACCGTCCGTGTACTTTTGGACGAATAGGCAGATGTTATACAATACGGAAATCAACACTTTCATCAGCCACTAAATTCATGCAGAAATAGCCGAATAAATTAAATCATTCTTAACGCTGTGTTGCGCAAAAGAGAGACAAGCAGAAATATCCTCTGCTGTGATGCGCGGATAGGCTTGCAATAATTGTTCTATGGTTTCCAAATTGGCCAGTTTTTCCAAAATTAATTCTACGGGAATACGAGTGCCACGAATGACGGGTTTGCCAAACATGATTTTAGGGTCGACAGTAATACGTTCTTGCCAATGGAGGGGCATACGTTACAAATTTGGCCACAAAGATAAGGTTTTAGAAACCCAAAAACCAGCCGGGAAGCAAATCCACTTCCCGGCTGATGACCAATAATTCATAATTTATAATTCCACTTTACGGCTTCTTAGTCTTATTAAAATCCCC
>CBDFMU010000020.1:0-4847 GCA_965249785.1 Saprospiraceae bacterium
TCACCGATCTGTCCATTAGGATTTATTCCCCAAGCCCATAGCGTACCATTAGTTTTGATAGCCATCGTATGATAGTCGCCCGCTGTCACGTCTCGCCAATCAGTAGAGCTGCCAATTTGTACCGGAGTCTTTCTGTCTATCTGTGTACCATCCCCTAGTACGCCAAGTGAATTTCTTCCCCATACCCAAAGACTGCCATCACTTTTTATGGCGATAGTATGTTCAGCACCCGCTGACAGATGTTGCCAACATTGTGCTGTTGCATTTACAGTAAAAAACAGGTAAATGATAAGAATAGTAAATGATGATTTCATGGTGGTAGTTTTTCGTGATGTAGAGAAATACAAGATAATCACCGCACCTTATAAACATTATGCAACCGATCCATAGTCCGCTTTTCTTCCCGGCCTTTGATCGTTTCGCGTTTATCAAATTCCTTCTTACCACGCGCCAGTTCGATCACCACTTTAGCAAAACCGCGTTCGCTGATATAAATTTTATAGGGAATAATAGTCGAGCCTTTTTCTTTGGCACCACGTTCCAGTTTGCGTAGTTCGGGCTTACGAAGTAATAGTTTCCGGTTGCGACGAGCCAGGTGGTTGCTTATGCCACTAAATTCATATTCCGCAATATAGAGGTTGCGCACCCAAAGTTCCCCGTGCTCAAACAGGCAATAGGCATCCGTCATATTGGCATTGCCCGACCGGATGCTCTTGATCTCCGAGCCAGTAAGCATAATACCCGCGTCGTATTCTTGCAGGAAAGCATATTCGTAGCCCGCCTTGCGGTTCACGATCTCTATCTTTTGTTTTTTCTTTTCTTTTGCCATAATTTAAAAGTCGCCAAAGGTAATTATTTAACTATGAACTATAATGTATGAAGTATGAACACCAGGAACACGCCTGATCGTTCATAGTTCATCGTTTATAGTTCCTATTGCTGCCATCATTCGTCCGGTCACGCCGCCTTCGTGGCGATGCGAGAAATAGCGGTCATTGTGCAGCACCGTGGAGTACGGGGAAATTTCGATTTGAGCAATGGGCACGCCAAAATCCAGCAACTGCGCCTGATTGGCTTTTTTCAAATCTACGAAAAATTGCCCTTTCTCCGCATCAAAATGCTTGAAATCAGTGCCAAATGCTGCCGCCACATCTTCCCCGACTGCAAACGAACATTCATCAATACAAGTTCCGACATAGGCCCAACAATCTGCGCCAACGCTGCCAAATTGCTCCGCCATGTAGTGCAAGGTTTTGTGGATAATGCCCGCTACGGTGCCGCGCCAACCCGCATGAATCGCCGCCACCGCCTTGTTTTTCTGATCAAAAATCAAAATTGGCGTGCAATCAGCGACCGAAACGGCCAGTAAAATATCGGGTTGATTGGTGACCAAAGCATCATAACCGTCGAACTGACCGGGGCTTTCTACCCGCAAAATCTGGTCGCTATGAATTTGCCGCGACAGGGCCAATTGCTCCGGTTGAAAACCCAAAGCAGTGCAGAAGCGGCGGCGATTTTCCAGTACATGGGCGGGATTGTCGTCGGTATTTTTTCCTAAATTCAATGATTCGTAAGGTGCCAGACTAACGCCGCTGTGGCGCGTACTTTCGGCAGCGACTACCTTGGAAAAGGAAGTGAAAATGGTTGGTTGATAGAACATAAGTGGGAAATAAAAGGGCAAATATGCAATTAGCAAAAAGGCAAAAAGCACAACCTCCCGAAAAAGCAAACAGCAAAAATTTCAAGTTTCATCCATCTACCCTCCCCCATTATGGGGGAGTAGGAGGGGGGCTTTTCCGCCATATAGAATAAAAAAAATTCTGTTGAAAGCATAACTCGAGAAAGAAACCAACGCGAAGGAGCAGATTTTTGTACCATCCAAAAGAAGTAATAATAAAGATTTTTGATAGAAAGAGAGGTAGAGGCCTCAATACCTTACTTTTGGGGCCTATGCGCATCTTATTGATCGAAGACGAAGTCAAGACCCTGCAATCGCTCCAACAAGGGCTGGGGGAGCAGCACTGGACGGTAGATGCCGCGACCGATGGCGAAGCGGGCCGGGCATTGGCGGACCAATATTCTTACGACGTAATCGTGTCCGACATCACCATGCCGGGCCTGAATGGTCTCGACCTGTGCCGTTACTTACGTTCGACGGGCTTGAAAACGCCGATTCTGCTCCTCTCCGCGCTGGGCGAAACGGACGATAAAGTGACTGGTCTGGAAGCTGGAGCCGACGATTATTTGGGCAAACCGTTTGAGTTTCGTGAATTGGTGGCCCGTATTCGAGCATTGGCGCGGCGGCCTGCGGCTGTTCCGCCATCCCGCGTGCTGCGTTTCGACGGACTGGTGATGGATTTGGAAGCCAAAACGATCCATCGCGACGGCAAAGCCATCCTGCTCACGCCCCGCGAAATGGCCTTGCTCGAATTTTTTCTGCGGCAACCCGGTAAAGTACATTCCAAGACCGAAATTGCGGAGAAAGTATGGGATATTGACTTCGATACTGGCACCAACGTGATCGAAGTATATGTCAATTATTTGCGCAATAAGGTAGACAAAGGCTTTGATCGCAAACTGATTCACACCCAATTCGGTCAGGGCTATGTACTGAAAGTGCCGGAAGAGTAAAAACCAGGTCATTTAATTTTGGAAAATCAGTCGCCAACAACGCATATCCACGCACTTTTTTGCCTTTATTGTCCCCTTAAAAATTGTCCTTCGGCCAAGCCTCCTATTTTTGTTTTGAAATCAAATTTTCTTTATTCTTTTGCAAGACAAACAGGGTTTGTGAAAACACGCCGTTTGAGAAAGTTTTATCCGAAAATAACTTTTGTCCCGTATGAAGCAAATTTACAAATTTTTGATTTTCAGTGGCTTATGGATGGTGTTGGGCAGCCTCTCGGTACAAGCCCAAACCACCGTTCGGGGCAAGGTGCTGGATGAGGCAAATGGCGAGACCCTCATCGGGGCAGCCGTGGCGGTTCTTCAGGGCGGCACGGGCGGCGGCATCACGAATTACGAGGGCGAATTCGTGGTAAAACTGGACAGTTTACCCGCCAAAGTGCGTGTTTCTTATACCGGCTTTACGGCTCAGGAATTTGATATTACGGAGCCTAATACTCGCCTGAACGTAAAACTGTCCTCTGGCGATTTACTCATTGAAGAGACGGTGGTGCGGGGCCAACGCATTGATGACAAACAAAAAGCCGCGCCGCTGACCGTCGAAAACATGGACGCGATTGCCATCAAACAAACCGCTGCGGTCAGTTTCTATAATGGTCTCGGCAATTTGAAAGGCGTGGATTTGACCACCGCGAGTCTTGGTTTTACCATCATCAATACGCGCGGTTTCAACTCTACCAGCCCGGTTCGTTCGTTGCAAATTATTGATGGTGTGGATAATCAGGCACCAGGATTGAATTTTTCTCTGGGCAATTTCCTCGGTGCTTCCGATTTGGACGTGCAGAAAGTAGACATTATCGTCGGGGCAAGTTCGGCTTTTTATGGCCCGAATGCTTTCAACGGCGTGATCAGTATGCGCACCAAAAATCCATTCATCCAGAAAGGCCTGAGTGTTTCGCTGAAAACCGGCGAACGCAACCTGCTCGAAGGGGCGTTTCGCTGGGCCGATGCTTTCAAAAACAAGCAGGGCCACGATTTTATGGCCTTGAAAATCAACTTTTTTGGGCTACGCGCCGATGATTGGGAAGCCGATAATTATGACGCTGTCACGGGCACTTCTACCGGAAATATATTCAAGCCAAACGAAAATCCCGGTCGGCACGATGCGGTGAATATTTATGGCGATGAGACGGCTTACGATTTCAGTAATGACCTTTATTCTTCCAACGCCGGGCTAAATTTTTTCCATCGCTCTGGCTACAAGGAAAGCGATCTGGTGGATTATAACACCCGCAACCTGAAATCGAGCGTTTCCCTGCACTTCCGCACGCAACCGTCCAAGGAGTTTGAATCGCCGGAACTGACTTTTGCTTCCAATTTCGGCACGGGCACTACGGTGTATCAAGGCGATAATCGGTTCAGTCTGCGCAATATTTTATTTTTCCAGGAACGCGTGGAATTTGCAAAAGCCGACAAATACTTTATTCGTGCTTACGCGACTTTTGAGGATAGCGGCGACTCGTACGACCCTTATTTCACGGCTCTAAAATTGCAGCAGGCGGCCAAATCGGACGATAACTGGCGCAATGACTACCGCAAATATTGGGTGCAAAATAATCTGGGTGGCGTGTTCAACAAGTTGAAAGCCCTCGGCTATGGTCCGCCCGAAGATAATCAGGCCTTGATTGCGTGGCAGCAAGCGCACCAGGATGTGCTGGTGGGCTTTCATGATGCTGCCGAGGCGTATGCCAACAGTGCTAACCCATTGGTGGCTGGTTCTGTGGATTTTTATGAGCCTGGCACGGCCCGTTTCGACTCGCTTTTTAATTCTTTGGTGTCCAGAAAATCCAATTCCCGCGAAGGCGGCACCAAATTTTACGATAAATCTTCTTTATACCACGTGCATGGCGAATACCATTTCAAACCCGTATTTTTGGAAGATTTGATTGTTGGTGCCAACTATCGCCTGTATCGCCCTGTGTCGGACGGGACGATTTTTCAGGATAGTAATGGCATTAAAATCACGAATCAGGAATGGGGTGCTTATGTGGGCGGCGAAAAGAATTTTGGTAATTTCAAACTGAATGCCACGATTCGGGTGGATAAAAACGAGAATTTCGACTATGTATTTACGCCAGCAGTATCGGTGGTGTATAATCCAAGTAAGAATAATTATCTGCGCATTTCTTTCTCTTCGGCGGTGCGTAACCCCACTTTGACCG
>CBDFMU010000021.1:0-93329 GCA_965249785.1 Saprospiraceae bacterium
ACCACAGGAATTAAGCGTTTCGGGTATTAAAAAGGTGATGGAAGATTTCAGAAAGGCTGCCGAGCGAGCGCTGCTGGCGGGGTATAAAGTAGTAGAAATTCATGCTGCACACGGGTATCTGATCCACGAATTTCTATCGCCGCTCAGTAATTCGCGTACTGATAATTATGGCGGAAGTTTTGATAATCGGATTCGATTTTTATTAGAAATTATAGAGGCCGTAAAAACGGTTTGGCTCACTACCCTACCCTTATTTGTGCGCATATCCGCCTCTGACTGGACACCGGGTGGTTGGGATGAACATGATTCTGTAAAACTGGCTGCGGTACTAAAAACAAAAGGCGTGGATTTAATAGATTGCTCTTCCGGCGGTAATATACTTGGCGCGAAGATTCCGGTTGGCCCAGGTTATCAGGTACCTTTTGCGGAAAAAATCAAACAAGAAACTGGTATGTTGACTGGTGCGGTGGGTCTAATTACCGATGCGCAACAGGCCGAAGATATTTTACAAAACGAGCAGGCCGACTTGATCTTTATTGCCCGTGAATCTCTGCGCGATCCATATTTTCCATTGCATGCCGCAAAACAATTGGGCGACGACCTGGTTTGGCCAGTACAATATGAACGGGCTAAACAATAAAATAATTATTCTTGCTGTATGCAGTTTCGCCATTTTCAAAAATCCTTCAACAAGTAATTCAAACGCTTTTGCAACGCACTTTTTAATTGTGGCAATAACGCGCTGACTATTTCTACCCGCGCAGCAGAAATACGTACTGTTTTTTCGGGAAAGAATGCTGACTCCACCGTGAAACATATAGGTGGCTCATCGAAAGTCAGCGATGTAGATGAGAAGCCTGGATATAACAACAACACTTCCGAGCAATTGCGTCGTACTGGTATAAGCCAGCATTTGGTAGAGATCAGTTTGTGAAATGCCGTGTTTAGGATCGTCTGTTGTAGAAGGATCGAAGTTTTTGTATTTAAAATCCATGATCAATTGGGTTTCATTTTTGACTTTTAGTAAAAGGTCGTTTTTGATTTGAAATACTGGACGCTGATCTTGATTTTTTGCTAAATAATCAGTACTGGAAACAGCAATCTGAAAGCGATCACTAAAATTTTCCTGCATGAATCCCGCTAGAAAATCCTCAAATATGCGCTCCATCGGCACCAGGAAACACAGGTGCTGTAAAGATTCGACACCAGACTGGTGAATAGTGTCAGACAAGAAAAAACGACAACGATCCAGGCAGCGACTATAATCACCGAAATAGCGATTAAGAGATATACGGTCGCAGTCGGCACGCGTAATAAGTGGTTCGTCGGCTATTTCATCAAGTACAAATAGTATATTGTGCAATAGATTAGTCGTTTCCGGCAAATGCGTGAGTGTCAGCAGTTTGCGAGTAACAAATTTGATAATCCGATTGAGCAGACTATCATATTGAAATGAGCTATGTTCAGAAGGCACCAAATGTGGTTGACCCTGCGCCCCAGTTCTTGATATAGGCATCCGTCAGCAGTCGGCCCCGAAAATACGGCAAGGCTTCTTCCACGATTTCGTAGCGCGCGTGGGGCTGTGTAGTGAGTAAATGCAGCGTCTGACGGGCAAAAACATAGAGCAAAGCCTCCGGAAAAGAATCCGCCACTGTCTCGTCCAAATCAGCTTCCGAAAACGGGAACCATGTCCGCTGACCATAAGATAGCCAGTGAATCAGGTGCCGTATGCGGGCTGCCGAATCCAAATCAGGACGATCAGCAAAAATCTTGGGTTGTATATCCAGTAAGTGCTCACCGAACTGCACAAAACCCACGTAATTACGCGCCTTGACAGAACGATTTTGGCCGAAATAAAAGAACGGTTGTTGATAAAACGGTGTATTACTATCTAGTTCTTCTATATCGCGTTCTAATAAACCTCCGAATACTGGCACGACTTTCCCAAACGCTGAGCCAGGTAGCTTTCGAGTTTGCGCAGATCCAGATTTTCTGGTAACGTTGCTATACCGTGTTCAACCAAGGAAATCATGCGTCAATATGAATTGTATAAGGTGGCCACTCGCCGGTAAGCGTGACGTTAGCGGTTTTTAGTACGTCGCGCACTAATTCTATCTTACCATTAAAATACTCTAATAGCAGCGGAATAATTCTTTTTTGCAGAATATCGGCGAATTGATCCTCGGTTTTATTCAGAAAAAAAGCGTGTCCCAATAGAAAATCGGGGCCGCGTCGTTGTAATAGTTCGGTATTGATGGATTGTAATTTCTGTTGATAAAAGGGCAAGAGATTGGGCATGGATTCCCCGGATTTGGGTGGATATAAAGCCTCAAACTCAAAACGTCGCCGCAAGGCTACATCTACCAGCGCAATACTTTTATCAGCGGTGTTCATCGTGCCAATTAAATAGAGATTAGGCGGGATTCCAAAACGCGGTTCTTGTTCCATTTGGCCGGGTAAGCGCACGGTGAGAGCGTTTTCGGCACCGAGTCGTTTATCGTCTTCTAATAAAGTGATTAATTCGCCAAAAACCCGACTGATATTAGCACGATTAATTTCGTCAATAATTAAAACAAAGTTTTTTAGTGTTTCTTGTGTTCTGGGTTTGCTTTGGCTGCGCTCCCAATTTTCTCTGGCGCGGCTGGCCAGCCGATAAAACACGCCCTCATGCTGCCGGAAACGCATTTCACCTTCGGCATCAAGATCAGGTTTCAAACCAAGCACAAAATCTTCATACGCGTAGTTCTGGTGAAAAGTAATAAACTCTATTTGACCAGATTGAATTAATACATCAAAACGCTTCTTCGCTTCGGCATGTGGCAATTCTTTTCCAGTAGCAATTTTTACGGCGCGGGTAATCGTCATATAAGTTTTGCCAGTGCCGGGCGGACCATAAAGAATCGTATTAAGTGGCGAAATTCCGGGTATAACTACGGATTCTTCTACTGCTTCTTCGTGGCCAAAAGCGATGCCGTACTGACGGAAAATCTCCACATATTGTGGATATTCTTTTAGATATTCCTTAATAATTTCTGGACCAACCAGCGTAGGCGAAAAAGTGTCGGGGCGAAATAATTTTGGATAACCCGGAAATAAATTGGGTGGATATTCCCACGGATCGGAAGTCAACCAGTTAACGGGTCGAGCATGACGATATTTTTCTTTCGGTTCATAGTGGTATTGCCCTTGTATTATGCCAATTCCTTCCACACGCATCGCTCCCTTTATAGCAAAAACTATATCTCCTTCCCGCGCACTTTTTAGTAGAAATAATGCCCAGGTTTTATTAGATTTATTCTCCGGCGGAAACCCCAAATGAAGATTCAAATCTTCCAAAGTAGCAAACTTGGCTATGGAACCCGTCTTTAATTCAGGATAACCAAGTCGCGCTTCGCCCGCCACATAGTCTTTTTGCCAATTAAAGGCTTGTTCGCCCGGCGAGTATTTGAAAAATTGTGGTTGGGCCTGTATGCCGATTTTTAAAATCGTTTCATACTGCTCTTTCGTCGCTCGAAAACTGGTGCCTCTATTGCCGCCAGAAAATTTTTGAAATTCGGGTAGTTCTTTTAATTTGTTCCACAGTACAGGGTTTCTACCAAAATTATGTAAAACCTTGATTGCTATTACGTCATTAGTAGTTTCGCTGGTTTGTTTTTCGGTATAATACTGATTATCCAATAGATCATCTTCGTGCTCCACTACGCGGGACACTACTTCACATAAAGCATAACAACCCGCCTCGCGCCCAGTCATCCATAGAATAGCCTTATCGCCAACGGCCATTTTATATTTGTGCGCATTGACTGGCCAATAATGGATGGCCTCGTCGCGCAGTGCATTTTTAATACGGTAGAAGGTAAGGCTACCTTGAAGAATCCAATAGTGCATTGGAGGTGTTTGTTGCGGGGGTGATTGTTGACTATTGAAAAACTGAAATAAAATCTACCAAACCTAATTTTTTTGGAAGAATCTGAGCATTCTCCTTCGCTCCTGGGCAGATTCTTAATTTCGTTCAGAATGACATGATTTTATGGTAAGCATTAATTATTAAGTACATCCTTCAAAACAATAACAAGGCTTCTAATAGTCAAGTAAAGTGTAAATATAAACAAATTATACAAACTATGGATTGAATCTGAAATTGATTATTTCCCAGTTATTCTCCCTCTCCGCTGGCGTCCTCCGATTTTTTCCTCCAACGCTCATACCCCATCTCCATCTCCGCCCTTCCCTTCGGCATCACCCGCAAAGGCTCGCAAGGTCGCAAACTCTCGTAGCACTGCGCCGGTAATTGCTGGTAGAGTCGCGTACCCTCGGTTTTCCAGTGTAGCATCTCGTCGCTGACGGTTTTGATGATCTTGCCGGGATTGCCGACGACCATGCTACGCGCCGGGATTTGCTCGCCGCTTTTCAGGAAACAGAGCGCACCGACGATGCACTCGTCGCCGAGCACCACGTCGTCCATGAGCACGGCGTTCATGCCGACCAGGCAGTTGCGGCCTACGGTGGCTCCGTGGATGATGGCCCCGTGACCGATGTGCGCCGCCTCCCGCAACAGTACGGTGCTACCAGGAAACATGTGAATGGTGCAGTTTTCCTGCACATTGCAGCCGTCTTCGATGATGATCGCGCCCCAGTCGCCGCGAATGGCCGCGCCGGGGCCGACGTACACATTTTGCCCAATAACGACATTGCCAGTCACCGCCGCCTGCGGATGAATGTACGCGCTTTCGTGGATGACAGGCCGAAAACCGTTGAATTCGTAAATCATATATATTATTAATTAATTATAAACTACTAAGCGGGTTTGTCTACGAGTAGGCCGCGCAAATATGAACTAGAACCAATGAAAAAACTTGCTCACGATCAAGTCCAGTACCTCAATACAAATAAGTATGATCACTACCCATTCCAATTGCCGACTTTCGCCGTGCAGATAGAGTTCGCGAAACACCGAGAGATTATCCTCGATTACTTTAAAGGTATACTCAATTTCCCGGAAACGGGTCTGCGTCTCAAAAGTACGGGCCAAACCAAGGTGAATGCGGTCGAGATATTCATCGTCCCAGGTGAGATCGGGACTATCGAAAATGAAAAGATTCTCGACCACCCGGTTTTTGCTATTCAGGGTACGCCCGATGAAGCGAATCATATTTTTCCGGGTAATGCTGATAGAACCTTTCGATTCCATCTGGTTGGTCAGTACATTGATCTCGACCAGCAATTCATGGGCGCGTTGGGAGTAAAAATCGAGGGCAACGGAGTGCGCCACATTCAGCATAGCGATGCGGATAACATCTTCCGTGAGCTGTGGCACCACCATGTGATCGAAGCCAATGTTCAATGATTCGCCGGGGCGGTGGTGAATTTCGAGATCATCGCGGATTTTTTCGGCCAGCGGACGGGTGCTGTAATGCTGCAGCAAATCCAGGGTTTTGCTCACGTCGGTGGCATTGAAATTGGCAAATACGACCGCACCGTAGTCGAAAGCATAGAAAAACTGGTCATTATCCACGCGAAAGTACAGATCGGAGGGTGTCTGTAGCAATAGCGTCCCTGCGTAGGTTTCTTTCAGCCTTTTCAGGTCAATTTGTTCAGCAATATAAAAGGCAACAATTTTCATGTGCTGCAAAGATAAGAGCAGATCGCGTACCGGCGGGTTCAGCCGCCGACATCGCGGTGTAAGCGCAGATTATCCATAGAGAAAAACTTTTTTACAGGCAACCCGTTCAATTGCCCGAACTACCTTTGGCCCACCTTTCTATACCTTGCAAAACCGCCTTAAACCTGCTTAAACTAACTACTGCTAGTGAGTGCCACTTTTCTTGTTGATATTGCGGTCAGCACCGTTCTGGGGTTGGTTATGTTTGGCGTGGGCTTGTCGCTCACTATAGCTGATTTCACCAACGTCATCCGCTACCCGCGTGCCCTGTGGTCAGCACTGGGTGCACAGATGATCGGGCTGCCGCTTATTGCCTTTCTAATCAGTCTGCTGGCCCCTTTGCCCGCAGAGGTGAAGGTAGGTTTTATCATTCTTGCGGCCAGTCCGGGCGGGGCTACCTCCGGTTTTCTAACCTATTTGTGGCGTGGCAACGTAGCACTTTCCCTGTCGCTTACCTCGGTCAATAGTTTTCTGACGCTGTTTAGCATTCCAGTGGTGGTTAATATTGGCCTGCGGGTATTTTTAGGTCGCTCGACCGAATTGCACCTGCCATTTTGGGATACGATGAGTCATATTTTTCTCATCACCATTATTCCAGCGGCGGTGGGAGTGTTGCTACGGCGGAATTACCCGGTTTTTGCGGAACGGATCAGCCAACCAGCCAAGTACGTGATGCTGGTGCTGTTGGGAATTGTTTTTACCATCAAACTCTTTGGTGGCGAACGCAACGGTGGCGCGGGCCTGAGTATAGCGGATTTTCTGCTGATCACGCCGATTGCCTTGTTGCAAAATGCATCCTGTTTGTTCTTTGGTTATTTCTTCTTAAAATGGATGGGTCTGCCCCATGCTTCCCGCCTCACTGCGGCTTTAGAAAGCGGGGTGCAAAACACGACCCTGGCTTTTTTGATCGCCAGCACTATGCTGTCTAACCAGGAAATGGTGAAGCCCGCACTCGTCTATTCGCTCTATTCGTTCTGGACAGCCTGCCTGTTCGCTTATATTGCGAACCGGCAAAATGGCCGCCAGGTGACTTATAAACTTTGATTTCGCCTGCTCGACCGTTAATGAAAGCCTTTTCGTAGAAAAAATTACCCATTAAGTGGGATACCCCCTGTATTTTTGCAGACACCGGCGAACGTACCTTCTCGCCATGCCCACCTTATGTTTTAAAAGGGCAAAACGTAACAGATAATTATATGGCTAAAAGCAATTACACAAACTATTTATTTTGATCTTAGCGGCCTAGTCGCTTCTTTCGGAATACTGTTCGTTTGGTTTATTGCTCATAGCTCTTTGTCTGTTGCCTGCTGAGGGTACCATCTACGGGGCCACTCATTTTTTTCTAATCTTTACCATGAATACTTATCGGCATCTCGTCCCGGCGCACCTGCGCTTTTTAGTCACGGTGCACCTCATTTTGCTGGGCATTTACTCCTTGTTTCGGTACGTGACGCTGCTTTACAACCGTCCGTCATATCTCTTTCAGGTGGATCACACCTTGCCGATCGGCGAAGCGTTTCGCATCGGTTTCTGGTTTGATATCACTGTGGCGAGCTACGCGCTGTTGTTACCTTACCTGCTGCTCACCATTACTTTTGTGCGGCCTGGTACCCACGAGCGGCTTTTTCGGGTAGTTCGCTTTTACTGCGGATTGGCTATTCTGGTGTCGCTGATTATTTGCGCCGCCGATGTGCCGTATTTCAATTTTTTCAACTCTCGCCTTACCAGCTCTGCCGTGCATTGGAAAAACAATGTGCAGGTGGTGAAATACCTGTTTTCGGAGGCAAAATATTACCCGTTCATCCTCATTTCCAGCGTGTGTATCTGGGGAACCGGGCGACTGATGCGGGCCATCTGGCGACGTGCCTGGGCTACTGCCGAACCCATGCCTCGGCACAAATGGCTGGCTATCGGCATGGCTTCCCTGCTGCTTTTGGGCGGCTTATGGGGCGGTGCCACACCGCGTACGCCAGACATGAAACAGGCTACTTTCAGCAATGATGGATTTATTAATCAATTGACACTCAATCCAGTACAAACCTGGTTTGATTCGTATTTTGATTTTGAAATAAATATTTTTACCCTGCAAAAAGCGACTGCCCAGGTACAACGTGCACTGGGTATCGAGCATGAAATATATGAATCGCCGATTGCCCGCGATCAACATTTTTCTGGCAAGGAAAAGCGTATGAATGTGGTGCTGGTGCTGCTGGAAAGCATGAGTGCTGACCGAATGGGGTTGTTTGGCAATCCAAAAAATCTCACGCCTTACCTCGATAGCCTGGCTCGCCGCAGCATCCTCTTCGACAATCATTTTTCCAATGGCATCCATACCAACGCCGGGCTGTACAGCTCGCTCTACGGCCTGCCGATCATGATGATGCAGCACCCGATGAATAACGGCGTGTCGGAATACCTGCCTTTTACCGGGCTGCCAGTTACACTGCGCGATCACGGCTATCGCACGGAATTCTTCTGTACACACCCTAAAGCCTTCGATAACCTCGACGTTTTTTTACAGGGCAATGGCTTTGATCATCTAAGTGATCTGGCGGATTACCCACCCGAAAAAATCGCGAACTCGTGGGGCGTGGCCGATGAAACGCTGTTTGAGCATGCTTTTCAGGAAATGGACAGCCTGGCCAACGATTCGTCGGGGCGACCATTTTTCAGCACCATCCTGACCATTTCGACGCACCCGCCGTTTGTGTTGCCGACTTTTACGCGTTTTCAGCCCCGCAGTACCGATCCAATTGAGATCACTTATGAGTACACGGACTGGGCAATTCGCAATTTTATGGAGACTTGCGCCCAAACGAGCTGGTACAATAACACCATTTTCGTCTTCGTGGGCGATCATGGCGTGAATCTGCCATATCCTTACGATGTGCCACTGTCGTACAACCACGTACCACTCATCATCCACGCGCCGGGCCTTTTCAAAAAGCCGGAGGTGCGGCACCAATTGGCCAATCAAACCGATATTTTTCCCACCGTTATGGGGCTTTTGGAGCAGGATTATGTGCAAAACACGCTGGGATACGACCTGTTTCGCGAACAACGCCCCTTCGCTTTCTTTTCTCAGGATCATAAAATGGGGGTTGTAAACGGACGCTTCCTCTACGTGGCGCGGAAATCGGGCCGGGAGTCCTTATTCGATTATCAGGCTGGCACGGGCGATGATTTGAGCCTGCTTTATCCGGCCCTGGTGGATAGTATGCGCGACTATGCCTGCACGCATTTGCAGGTGGCTCAGTCGCTATTGCAATCTAAGCAAACAGGGCTGCCGGTGCGGAGTCTGGGAAAATAATTAAAGGGGTTGAGGAAAAAGGTTGAGAATGTTGAGAAAAGGCTAAGATTGTCGGGCAATTTGGAAGACCTACCTTCTCAACCTGCGCAGCAGACTCAACAATTTTTTCTCCACATTCTCACCATCTTTCTTATGTCCCTCTGGAAACATCCCACCGACCTTCCTACTCTCAATGCCTTCAATGCCAACACCTTAGGGCACACGCTGGGCATCGTCCTCACCGAAGTGGGCGACGACTATCTGGTAGCTACTATGCCCGTCAATGAACATACGGTGCAGCCTTTTCGTATCCTGCATGGCGGTGCCAACGTCGCGCTGGCGGAAACGCTTGGCAGCGTGGCCAGCACCTTGTGTATCGAAGATTTAGCCACCCATACCGCCGTTGGGCTGGAAATAAATGCCAATCATTTGCAAAGTGTTCGGGAAGGCGGTATGGTCACCGGGACTTGTCGCCCCATACGCGTGGGTCGGCAGGTACACGTCTGGCAGATCGAAATCCGGGATGAAAAAGGTGATTTGTCCTGTATTAGCCGACTCACGGTCGCTATTGTGGCGCGTCGGTGACGCATTATGGCAGCTAAGTTGACTACTTTTGCGCCCCCCGTGGCCGCGTTCACGTATTTCTTAACTTACTGTTTTTCATGAAAAATTTGTTGAAGAATGCCTTGTGGTCGATGCTGCTGCTGGCCGCATCCTCTATCGTTGCCCAAGATTTCAATATGCAACTCCGCGCTACGATGGAGTTTCCCGGTCAGACTTTGGCCAATATTTGCGGTTACACCCAGGCAGGGCGCGAATACGCCTTGTTGGGTGCCTCCAAAGGGCTGATTATTGTGGATATTACTAACCCCGATGTACCCGTAAACTTGACCCAACTTCCTGGCCCGAATAATTTGTGGAAAGAGATCAAAACATACGAGCATTACGCCTACGTCACTTCAGAAGGCGGCAGGGGCGTACAGATTGTAGATTTGAGTACCCTTCCATCGCCTACCGTGGCCTGGCATTATTTTTCTGGTAAAGGTCAATTCCCAGTGGCTACGGATAGCCTGACCAATATTCATGCGCTGCATATTGACACTAAAAAAGGCTTCATGTACCTGTATGGCTCCAACCTGGGGGGCGCGCAAGTATTTGATCTAAAAGCCGATCCTTATCATCCTGTTTTCGTGGGCAAATTTGACCAACTCGGGTATGTCCACGACGGGTATGCGGACAACGATACCCTCTATGCCTGCCACATTTATACAGGCTTACTTTCTATCACGGATATGAGCGACAAAGCCAATCCGAAACTGCTCGGTACGGTGCAAACGCCCGGAAAATTCACCCATAATTCCTGGTTGCTGTCCGACCATAGATATATTCTGACCACCGATGAGGAATATCCTTCTTTTGTCACCTCCTACGATATTAGTGATCCCACAGATATTAAGGAATTGGATCGCTTTTCCACCAATGATGGCAACAGTTCCATCGGTCACAACGTGCAGGTGCTGAACGATTATTCCATCACTTCCTGGTACAATGATGGGGTGGTTATCATTGATGCCCATCGCCCGGAAAATCTGGTGGAAGTGGCGCGTTACGATACCTGGGCTGGCAGTGCTGATAGATTTGATGGTTGCTGGGGCGTATTTCCCTATTTCCCATCTGGCAATATTGTGGCTTCCAACATTCCCACGGAGAGTGGCGACGCAGGCAAATTTTTTGTATTGACCCCTAATTATCAGCGGGCCGCCTATCTCGAAGGCACGATCACGAATGGCTGCACCGGCCAGCCTATGAACGGGGCCGCTATTACTGTAAATAGCAATGACCCTGGCGTAAATACGACGACTAATAATCAGGGAATTTTCAAAACCGGGCAGGTCACCACCGGAACTTTCTCCGTGACAGTGAGCAAAACCGGCTTTGCTCCGCAAACAGTAGACGTAGTACTGGTAGCGGGCGAAGTGACTGCGCTCAATATTACGCTGGCACCGCTGGCGATCTATAATGTAAATGTGACGCTCGTAGATGCTATTAGCCAAACACCGATTGCGAACACGGAGGTGAATTTGACTAGTACCAATTCAAACTATACGCTGCAGACCAACGCTGCCGGGCAAGTGAATTTTAGCTGCGATCCGGGCGGTGCTTTTGTGTTGGGTACCTGGGGTTATTTTACCTCCGGTTTCAATGTGGCTGCCGATGGTAACTATACAGTCAGTCTCACGCCGGGCTATTATGATGATTTTCAATTAGATCTGGGTTGGACAAATAGTATTACGGCTTCTTCCGGTGCTTGGGTGCGTGGGGTGCCAGTGGCCACAAATCTCAACGGTGCCACTGCTAATCCGGGTACTGATTCCCCGAATGATGACAACGATCTGTGCTACGTAACTGGCAACGGCGGTGGCGATGCAGGCACCGATGATGTGGATAATGGTGACGTGACCCTCACTTCGCCAGTTATGAAACTTGCTGCTTATGAAGATGCGATCCTGACCTTTGACTACTGGTTTTTCAACGGTGGCGGCAGCGGCACGCCTAATGATAAACTGGAAATAAAAGCCGTCAGCAATGGCCAAACGGTGACGGTATTTACGCAGGCTGTTTCTGCCAGCCAATGGCGCAGTTCGGGCGAGATTCATTTGAAAGATTTCGTGGCTATGTCCGATAATGTGCAACTTCAGGTTTATACCAACGATCAGGCTCCTGGCCACGTAGTGGAAGCTGCCGTGGATGTGGTGAAAGTGGTGCCCACCGGCTCAAGCTCAACTCGTCCTGATTTGGATGGCAATGCCCGCCTGTCTGTAGCACCCAACCCGACTAATGCTGCGTTTAATCTCCACTATGCCTGGCCAACTGCCTCGAACGCAACGCTCGAAGTGCGGAATCTGCTAGGCCAGTTAGTGCATACGCAAGTGTTGGGTAGCACCACTGGCACGGTTACTTTCGGACAAGACTGGCCAACAGGCTTATACTTCGCTACTTTGCGCAGCGACCAGCGGCAGAGTACTTCTTTGAAGATGGTGAAACAGTAGAAAAAGGATAATAAAGAAAAACAAGGGGCAATAAGCCACGTCATCGTGGTTTATTGCCCCTTATTTATTGCAAAAATCATCTTATTGTTACCAGCCATGCCGCAGGGAGACCTGCAAGCTGTGCATCTGGAAAGGCTTCCCATATAGATTCTGGTAGCCATAGCTATACTGATATAGGTCAGCATCTTCTGTTTTGGGTGCCATCCAAAGTTCAAGGCCGATAGCATTCTGAGCATCGGGCAAGTAATGTAGGCCAACGGTGTAAAGTACCTGAAAATCCAGAGAAGGTTCTTCGAGGCCATAGTTACCACTATCATAAAAGCTGAAATCCCCGCATATATACGCATACCGGTTGAACACCTGCTGGTACTCCGGGCTCGAGCGTACATTTGTGATGCTAAAAGAAGGGGCTGCACCTACCGAAAAGGCGAATTGTCGGCTCCCCCCGGCGCGAAGTTGCAACTGAATTGGCAACGCCAGCTGACGCACGGTAAAATGGGCAGTTTGAGCGGTGGAAGCCGTGGTGCTGGCCAACCGGTTTGCTTGATCTGGATAAGAGGTAATCAGTTGCTCGCTAAAAAGCGACTGGGAAAAATTCAAGCCAGTATGAACTGCCACATGACGGCCCAGCATACGTTCTGCATACACCCCCAATCCTGCCAATATACCGGCATTCAGTTGGTATTGAGAAGCTGAATACGTGTTTTCTTCGTGTTTTTGCTGGCCTTGCAGGTAGTTGCCAACTTGTGCGGTGACCCCAAATTGCATTTTGCCCTGAGCGGTAGCCAGCGCGCATAAACCAAGTAATAAAGCGGCGGAAAGGAAAATTCTTTTCATAGTGGTTGACATTTTATTTATTTCCCTGTCAGACCAGCTATGGGTGGCAAAGCGTTGGGTCGCCGATTTAAAAAATTAGGCAATTAGGCAAATTTGCAAAAGGCAATGAAAATAAAAAGCAAAGGGCAAATTTGCAAAGAGAACTCAGGAACATCCCGGTTTTATTGGAAAGCAAATCCACGAATTATTTTTGCCCTTTGCTCTTTGCCTTTTGCTAATTTGCCTCTTGGCCCTTATTAATTTTCTATCGCCTTCCCTTCGGCATTCCTATACCGCCAGGCGGCATGCCCATTTTGCCCATTGGCGTATTGGCCATCTGGTGCATCATCTTGCGCATATCATTAAAGTTCTTGATAAACATATTGATCTGCTCCAGGGACTGGCCGCAACCTTTGGCGATTCGTTTCTTGCGTCCCAGAATGAGCAGGTCGGGATTGGCGCGTTCCTGTGGAGTCATGCTCTGGATAATGGCTTCTACGCGCGGGAGGGCTTTCTCGTCAATTGGCGCATCTTTCAAAGCTTTACCAGCACCGGGAATCATACCGATTAGACTTTTCAGGTCACCCATTTTCTTAATCATCTGCATCTGACCCAGAAAGTCGTTGAAATCGAACTTGTTCTGCTTGATGCGTTTCTCCATGCGCTTGGCATCCTCCTCGTCGAAGTCCATTTGCGCCTTTTCCACCAGCGACACAATGTCACCCATACCCAAAATACGCTGCGCCATCCGGTCGGGATAGAATACGTCGAGGGTGTCCAGTTTTTCGCCGGTGGAGACGAATTTGATAGGCTTACCAACGGTGTATTTGATACTGAGTGCCGCACCGCCGCGCGTATCGCCGTCCAGTTTGGTCAATACTACGCCATCGAAATTGATGCGTTCGTTAAAAGCTTGCGCCGTATTCACCGCATCCTGGCCGGTCATCGAGTCTACGACGAAAAGTGTCTCGGTAGGAGCAATGGTTTTCTTGATCTGTTCCACCTCGCCCATCATCACCTCGTCCACGGCCAGACGGCCAGCGGTATCCACGATCACTACGTTGTAGCTATTGGCTTTGGCATATTTCAACGCGTTTTGCGCAATTTCAATCGGGTTTTTGTTTTCTATTTCCGTGTACACCGCGACTTTAATGCTTTCGGCGAGCACTTTCAATTGTTCGATGGCCGCCGGACGATATACGTCGCAAGCCACCAGCAATGGGTTCATTTTGCGCTGTTCCTTGAGGTATTTGGCCAGTTTGCCGCAAAATGTCGTCTTACCCGACCCTTGCAAACCCGCCACCAGCACCACGCCCGGCGTACCTTTCACATTAATGCCCACGCTCTGGCCGCCCATCAGTTCGGTCAGTTCGTCCATCACGATCTTGACCATCAACTGGCCGGGGTTCACATTGCGCAGCACATTTTCAGTGCCCAGTGCCTTGTCTTTCACGCGGTCGGTGAAATCTTTGGCGATCTTATAATTTACGTCGGCACCCACCAGCGCGCGCCGGACTTCCTTGATGCTTTCCGCGACGTTGAGTTCGGTGATTTTGTGGCTGCCACTCAGGACTTTAAACGCGCCTTCCAGGCGGTCGCTCAGGCTTTCAAACATGATTATAGAAAAATTGAAATGCTAACACTATGGCTCCTTCAAAACTATGAGTGAGATCGGCAAAAGTACAGCTTTGGCGGCAAAGATGAAAACCTTAAAAAATGACAAGACGAAAATTTGTTTAAAAAATTTATTGCAAATATTTTGGAATAACAAAAAATACCACTTGTTTTGCCTTCCCAGAATGGCATGGGAATTTGTCCCACTATTCTGAACCTATGTTAACTTCCGTTAAATGCAATCTTTCTTCAGTCTCCTGCAAAAAATGTAACGACTACTGTTATCCTTCCTACTCGGCCAATGCCAAGTGGGATTTTTTATTTGCAATGTAAGCCAGCCGATATAATATGATTTTTAAATCACCATTCTAGGTACAAATCAAAAGAGACATTATCATCATCTGAACTGAAATGGATAGTCGTTTCATATTCGTGATCAATTAAATGCAATGGAGCTGTTGCATACATAAAATCACTGCCCGTATCGTCACGATCCCAAATTTCAAAAGTATAAACTTTATCCGAACAAAATGATAAACATTGATCAGTACAGTCCCAACCAATGGGCAACCTAAACTCATCAACATTGATATACGCAGTTTCATAAGTGTCCAATATAAGTGTGGAACCCTCATAAACCTTAAAATACACATCAGGGTCGGAGTTATCGTCCCACGCATAGAAACAGGAAGGAGAAAGACAAGGCAAGACTAAGAATTCTATTCCTTTAAACATAGCACAAGAGTATGAGGAAGAATTGTCTTCTCCAATAGTTACTTTGTGTATTTTTTTGAGAGTATGGCCATTAGGAAGAGTACCCGTAAGCGTAACATCATAAATGCCTGGGGCGGAATAGTCATGGTTGGGAGATGTAGTGTCATCAGGCTGGCTATGATCGCCAAAATCCCAAGAAAACTGATATATACCGGATGAGAGATTATCAAAATTAACTTTGCAAACAGCATTGCAGTTATTGTTTACAATGTCAAATTCAACGTTGGGAGGGGCAGATATGTCAATTTCTTTAGTTGTTTCATCCTCAAAATCTTTATTAATCGCAATCATTTTGACTGAAAAACTGCCTTGCCCGCTGAAAGTATGAACAGGGTTTTTATCAACTGAAGATTGCCCATCTCCGAATATCCACTTAAAACCGTAGGCATTTTTGGAGGTATTGGTAAAAGCTACAACGGATGGATCGGCGAGGTCTTGTACAGTATATTCAAAGTCGGCAAAAGGTTGTTCAATTTTGGAGCAGGAGGTACTGGCAATTATGAAAAGTAAGAGCAGTCTGAAAGTTGATTTCATATGGAAGCATCAATTTTGGTGTAAATATTCACAAAAATAAAAAAAATGCTGGATTCGGTAAACGAATGGGTAAAAAAAAATATTTTGCTCATTATTGCGGTAAACCTAATTATAATTTTATGGATGTACGTGTATGCAGAGGTGTTCCTCGCCCAATTTTGGGGCATTATTTCGGCGATCTTGACCCTATTACCTTTGGCGGAAAAACCTTTAAATGATAACTTTGGCAAGCATATATCTCTGCTCTTCCTCCTGGCCTTCTATACAGTTATGCTACTGGTTTTATGCAAAGGCACGAAGCAAGAACGTGATTTGAAGGATGATATTAAAAGTGAGATACATACCTATATTAATGAGCAACGACCCAAAATCATAGATTCCCTCATGGGGGAACAAAAGATTTTTTGGGACACTTCTAATGCCCGACAAATCGTCAGAACTTATGACTCTATTCGTGTTTCACATATCATCAACGGTGAGATTCAAAAATCGGGACGTTCATTGTCCAAGGTACAAAAAAGCAAAATGTTCGATGAAGGCACTGAGTTAATACGAGAAAAAAAGGTAACCGGACGCATGATGTTGGAGGTTATGAAAAAACGGTTTTACGCCAAATTTACTGAAACAATTAAATCCGTCTATCAATCTGGAAATCTGGAGAAATTGACGGAAGCCGAAGGGGTATATGGAATTTCCGATAGCACTATGGCGCAACCGAGATTTATTGAAAGCATTGAGGGAGGTGACCAATATAGACAGTTTAAGTTTTTTATCAGGACTAAGACTGTCGATGTATCGGCTAAATTCCAAATAATATCTTGTGAAATTGATAGTGAAAATAACCTAAAAAGTTTCATTTACTCGAAATAAAAAGCAATGATAAAATTAATTTTTTCGACGTTGTTAATTGTGTTTACTTGTCCCAACTTATGGACACAAGAACCTACCCCCATCCCCAGCGAAAAATCTCTGAAAGGTATAGCTTTGGATAAGATAAACAGATATGAAGATTTGTTACATGGGATGACTCGACTTGAAAAGACTAGTAATATATATGATGAATATTTGGAATACGAAGGAGCGTTTATAGACTTGTTCATGGACGAAGATTGTGTAATCGAGATACAGTCTTTATCAGGTAAAATAAAGTCTTTGACCCCAAAGTCCTACTGTATGAGCCTATACAAAAGTATTACCGATCCTAATATTGAGATAAAGATAGCTTTTAACAAAAATTGGAAAAGGGAAATGCGTATTGAAAAAATCGATGAAGATACTTACGAAGTGACCGGGAATATCTATCAATACTATTTTTTAAAAAAAATTGACCACTCTGCTTACTCCGATTTTACACTTAAAAAAGCTACCGTTAATATTTCCTACCGGGGAGGATTTTGGATTGGAAGAATAAGGAGAATTGACGCAATTTCTACGAAATAAATATGAAAAATAAAATTAACTTTTTTGCGCTTTTCTTACTAGTGTCAACCCTGTCTTTTGCGCAGAACGGGCCAGAGGAGCAAATAATGCACCTTTTAAAGAAATATGTATCTTTAGTTGGGTTCAGTGCGGATCCGGATACGTCACGTGCAATTGGCTTTCCTATAGACGGGGTTTTTAAGAAAAACTCATTCGTTTACAATGACGTTTCAGACGGAGCAATCCCGATCTCCCCGAGTGAATATTTAAGAGATATTCATTTAAAGGATGATGAATATGGTAATATGGATTTGGACTTAGATTATTTATGCTGGAAAGAACAGGCTAAAAAAAATTATGTTGCCTATGTAAAAAAAACATTTAAAACCAAATGGAAACACAAAAGTGTCTGGTTGAAATTTTATATTGAGAACAACACCCAAAATTGGCTAATTTCTAGGATAGAAAAAGCGGAGGAATTTGAGGATAGCGATAGAGACTGCATATTTGACACAGAAGATGCTTGTCCAAAAGAGAAGGGGCCGAGGCAAACAAAAGGCTGTCCTGATCAAGATAATGATAAGGTGGCAGATAAAGATGATTTGTGTCCGGACTTAGCAGGATTGCTTAGTTGCAAAGGCTGTCCTGATGAAGATAAGGACGGATTTTGCAATTGTAAAGGCATAGAAGGTTGTCCTAGTCCTGACGAGTGTCCTGAAGAAACTGGCCACTCTAAAGGCGGCTGTGACGACAAAGATAAAGATGGGTTGGTGGGTGAGGAAGATAGATGCCCTAACCTTGCAGGACCGCGCGAGAATGGTGGATGCCCGCCCGAAGATGATGATGGAGATAATATTAAGGATTCAAGCGACGATTGTCCCAATACGCCAGGTAAATTAAGTACACAAGGCTGTCCAGATGAAGATAAGGACGGAGTAGCGGACGAGGGCAGAGGACAATATATTGATTACTGTAAAGATCAACCTGGCGTACGTAGATACTATTTAAAAAAATACGAAAAATATTGTGGTTGCCCTGACAAGGATCATGATGACATACCAGACTTAGTAGATGCTTGTGTGGATACTATAGGCCCTGGCAAATGTCCTGTGTGTGCACGGTTCCCTTGGGTATTCAAGTTTTCTGGGGGCGTTTCTATTCCAGTATTCACGTTTCAAAACAATGCTTTGATCAATGGACTAACTGGCAATTGGCAGGCGGCTGGGCTGGCGATGAATGGCTGGAACGCGGAGATTGGGTTTCGGTACTATCTCACTAATAACAAAATCGGTATAGGTGCCGATCTGAATTATTTTTTCACGCCTTTGAACGGGCCATCTTTTGCCAGAAATTTAAAGATATACCATACAGCACAATCAACCGATTACGAATCAATCATCCCTAATGGTGATCCTGCCTATAGTATATTGAGCCTGGACATTTGCCCAAGTTGGCAGATTCGATTGGCACGCTGGGGGCGATATTATGGTTGAACCCATACTTGGCTACTATAGTACGGCATTCGCGGGAAAAAACGTTGAAGCCCTTATTGATTATGCAGGAGGGAGTAATGAGGCTTTCGAGCTTGGCAGCAGCGTTTTAAGAGGTGTTGGCGCCGGTGGCAATCTGATGCTCTCTTTATATATGGGAAAGAGAAGACGAATCAATATTTTTTTTCAGGGCAAATACTTTCAGTCTTCTAAACCGCATAACGTCTATTATCATCTATTGCAAATAAATAATGAGGTGCAAATGAATAATTTGGTTCAGATTGCTCACGTGAATATGGGTGTGATTTACCGATATTCTAATAAATATTAATTTTTTGTCTATGAACCTTTAATATTGCCCTATTTCCGCAGCTGACTCAGCACCGCCGCAAAATCTTTTGGAATTCTACTTTAAATTTCATGCGTTCGCCATTCACCGGGTACTCTATGCACAGGCGATGGGCGTGCAGCGGAGTATGTTCCATCGGCTTTGGAGAAAAGCCAGCAAAGAATAAAGCAACTCGCCGAAGTGATGCTGCACGAGATGAGTGACGACGACAAGAAACTTTGCCTGCAACTATTGAAAAGCGTGGAGGAGAAGTTTACAGGTTTGTGGCAGGGACATAAGGGAAAGGAGTTTGGGGAGATTTATGGAGAAATGGTGGTAGGGATAAAAAGCACGAAAAAAGAATGAAAATTTATTTTTCTTATCTCTTGATTACATCCTTATACTGTATAGCCCATAGGGCTGACATTTTGGTAAAAAACCTACTCGCACATATGTAAACGTCAGAACCGCGTAGCGGTGGCATTATAATGGCACCGCTACGCGGTTCTACGTCTTCATGCTCTTTTTACCATAATATCACCGCTATGCGGTTTAACTTATATAGTTCCTACTTATGGTAAAAGATGTGTACATATAATAAGTTGGAGAAATCTATGAGGTGTAATAGAAACATTACTAATATTCAAAACTTCGGACAAATAATCTCCTCATTATCATAATTCCCTAAATAAGCCACGGAAATCTCGAACGCGCCCTGCCGTTGGCTATACTGCAACGCCCGCAGGTTCAGGTCGTAACTCATGCCGATCACCACATTATTCAGTTCTATGCCTACTAATGCGACCACCGCGTCGAGGCCAATGCCGTCATCGTTGCGCACGGGCCGCAGCCAGGTGCCGAAGTGCATGGCCGTACCACCGTATTGACCCATTGCGACCCGAAAATTGGTGCCGGCATTAATCTCTAAGTGCGGGCCTTGCGCAGCTACCAACACGCGCGGCAGCAGCGACACGCGACCACTCCGATTGAGGGGAATATTGGCGGATACCTGGCCGGATACTTTGCGATAGAGTCGGTCGCCCTTTTCGGTGTTTTCGTAAAAAGAGATTTCGGGCTGGGAGAAATGGTGCAGTGCCAGGCCCGCATAAATGCGCCCGTTCCGTCCAATTTCGGCCATGTAATTCAGGCCCGCATTAAAGTCCGTGAAAGAAAAATTATTGATCGGCAGGTCTTCGCCGGTATCCATCGTGTAGCCCGTAGAGCCGTCGAATTGGTCGTGAAAAGTCAGCGAGGCGTAGTTCACATTGCGCTGGGTGAGGCCGCCCTGGATGCCCAGGCTCAGGTACTGCCGATCATTGGAACCCAACGATTTATGATAGGCCAGCGAAAGGGCAATCTGGGTGGTACTGAAATCAACAACCCCCGTTTTATCATTAAAAAACAAGAGCCCCAAGCCGATGGCATCTTTGCTGTGCGAGCGAGTATGGGCAGGGAAGCGTAGGTCGGCGGCCAGCGCGAAGGTCTTGAACGGATTGTCCAGCACCTTTTTCCACTGGTCGCGGTAGATGGTGCTGACCCGGTAACGACCCTCGAAAGCCCCGGTTAAGGCCGGATTGAGGGTGAGCGGCGCAGCGTAAAACTGGGTGAAATGCTTGTCTTGCGCGGCAGCGAATTGGTGCAACAGGATTATAAAAGAGGCGAAAAGGAAAAATTTCTTCATGCGAGAGTAGTTAGTGGTTATCGGTTATTAGTTATTGGTCGCATACGTCATTAGTCGTCCACTTTTTCCATGACGTTTATGCTAAATTAATTTGGGCAAAGGTAAGGAATTATGGCTTGCCCTCCATTTTCGGGCGTGTGACACCACAAACGCAACATCCACCAAAGCATTGGCACTGTCCATAGATTTAACGAGTCAGGCACTCTACCCGCAAATTTTTGAGAAAAATATCCTGTTGCGCCTTCGTTTCAGCCAATAATGTCAATTTTCCAGCGGTATAATCTGCTGGTATTTGGAAGTAATAATCAATGGTATTCCAGGCACCGGGTTCGCAAATACCATTTTCCAGTCGGCAGGCGGTTTGCTTGGTGCGGTCGCCGGAAATCAGACGAGTGGTCAGGCGGCTTTCGTAGGCACCATCCGCAGACTTCACTTGCGTAGTAATGCGCAGCCATTGTTCTCGTCCGGCCTGCCAGCCCGGCAACGCGGAAAGTTCGCTTTCAAAAAGCACTTTTTCGGCTTGTTTGCTACTATTAATCTGCACCATAGAATCGGACGTAAAGAGGATTTGTTTGGAAAAACCGTCCTCGCTTTTTAGCCGCTCTTTGGTATCCAGCAACGACATTTGCAGCGGCGTAGGATGTGCATTCAGGAAAACGGCCTGGTAATATGGCCGATTCATGTCGTAATAATGGATAATCGTGCGGTTGTACTGCCAGATTTGAAATAAATTGAGATATATCAGGAAAGCGGCCAAGGCCAATCCTGCGTATTTCAAACGACTTTGCACGCATTTCTCCACTATAATTGCTAACGGTAACGCCAGCACTGCGTAACTCTGTACCAACGCACGACAGGAATAACTGCCGCCATACCGCCAATCCGCCCAGGCAATGATGATCCAGATATTTATTAAAGTAAACCACAACACCGATTTACGGAAAGGATACGACCGCATGAAAAACAAACCAGCGATCATAAACAGGGTGATCGGCGTATAAATAAACCAGCCTTTTTCCCAGCCAAATAACACCTGCCAGTGGGGTCGGAAAAACGTCCATTTGGAACCCACATCATAAATCCAGTGGCCAGTCACGTATTTCCAATAGACCAACTGCGGCAAAATACCCAAAAATCCCCCGAACATCGCCGCGAATAAATGCGTCCGATGCTGCCGCCACAACGCGCCTTTCGCCTGGTCTTTTACGCGCCACAACAAGGGAATGAACAACATAACACCCTCCGTCGGACGCGTGATGCAACTCACGCCAATGATCGCCCCAAGCGCAAAAGCCCAGCCGAGCGACGGTTTTTCGTGCCAGCGAATGGTCGCATATAATAAGGCCGCGTACATCGTAAACAGAAAACCGTGGGTCTGGCCGCTATCGGCAGAGACGTATTGGGGATAATTCGTCGCTAAAACCACCAATAGCAGCGTAATAGCTGTAACCATTTCCGAAAAAAACCGCCGCAATACGGCCCGCAAAATCCAGCAACCTAAAAAGGCGTAGACCAGTGCCGCCAGACAAATAGCCAATTGGTAAGGTGCCGAAAATCCATCTTGTGAGTAGCCCAGCCAACCCGCCGACCAGTGTCCCAAAAAGAAGAAAGGGAAGTACAGTATAGACAAGCCCATCAAGTACTTCATTGCATAGTTGCCATTCGGCAAAGCACTGATTTGGTAGACGTTACCCGTCGGATGATACAGTTCGAGGATATGCGGAAACCATTTCAATTGACCTAAATCGTGGTAGATAAATTGACCGGGCAAATACATATAATATCCCAAAGCATCCCAGGTCAGCGTAGTCGTCACCGTCGGCGTTTCCCATTTTAAATAACTCACCCGGATAAATATTAAAACGCTGAAAATGAGCAGAATGGCTATGGCGGAGAGGTGCTTCATTTTTAATTATTGAGAAGGTTGAGTGGGGTGGAGGATGTTGAGAAGGTTGAGTGGGCAAAACTACCAACGTTCCCGAACCACGTTTACGAAACTGAAAAAAAGTTTCGCAAACGCGCTGGAATCGAACGGACAAAATTTCCGCATTCCGTATTCCAAAATTTCTACCTTTCGCCGCAACGAACACT
The DNA here is from genome assembly GCA_965249785.1 of Saprospiraceae bacterium. GTDB lineage: Bacteria > Bacteroidota > Bacteroidia > Chitinophagales > Saprospiraceae > M3007. Next base: position 22,749 of record CBDFMU010000021.1, read on the forward strand.
GACTCGACCTTTCAATTCAATCTTCACTATGGAACAACCTAATTCGTCCGACTTCCAACCTTACATCCCGGCCAGTAACATCACGGTCAAAGAATTTACCGTCCGGGCCGTGGTGCTGGGCTCGTTATTCGGCATTTTATTCGGTGCCTCCACCGTTTATTTGGCTTTGAAAGCCGGGCTGACCGTGTCGGCGTCCATTCCGATTGCGGTGCTGGCCATTTCGCTGGGGCGTCGGTTTTTGGGCACCACTATTTTGGAAAATAATATTATCCAGACCACTGGCTCAGCGGGCGAATCCGTGGCGGCAGGCGTAGTGTTTACCTTACCCGCCTTCCTTTTCCTCAGCGACGGTATCGGCAAAGGCTATTTCAACTATTGGACAATCCTCATGCTGGCCATTTTCGGCGGCATTCTGGGGGTTTTAATGATGATTCCGCTGCGGCGTTCGCTCATCGTAAAAGAACACGCCAACCTCCCCTACCCCGAAGGCACGGCCTGTGCACAGGTGCTCATTGCCGGGGAAAAAGGTGGCGATTTTGCCAAAACGGCCTACCAGGGTTTGGGTTTTGCGTTTGCCTACGCGGTGCTGCAAAAAGTACTGCACGTCATCGCCGAAGCACCACGCTGGGCCACGGCTGCCGCCAATAAATATCTGCCCGCAGCGGTTGTGAGCGGGGAGATTACGCCGGAATATTTGGGGGTCGGTTACATCATCGGGCCGCGTATTGCCGGGGTTTTGGTTGCGGGCGGCGTGCTGGCCTGGCTTGGTTTGATTCCCTTATTGGCTACGTTGGTGCCGCCGGATACGATTGCGGCGCAGTTGGCCAAACTTGGTTTGATAGACCCAACGATAGTCAGCCCACGTTTCGGCTGGGATCCGGCCACCCATAGTTTCGCCAATTTATCGGAAGCCGTGTACCGCGCTTATGTCCGCCAGATCGGAGCCGGGGCAGTGGCTGGGGCAGGTTTTATTACGCTGTTTAAAACATTGCCGACCATCATTTCCTCTTTCCGCGAAAGCCTGGCCGATATGCGCAACCGCGATAAATCGGCAGCTGTGGTGCGCACCGAAGATGATCTTTCGCTCAAAATCGTCGGTTTGGGCTGTCTGGCCCTCATTTTACTCATGGCTCTACTGCCCAATATTCCAGGCGAAAGTTTTCTGAGCAAACTGCTGATCGGCGTGTTGGTCATTGTGTTCGGCTTCTTTTTCGTCACCGTGTCCAGCCGCATCGTCGGCATTATTGGTTCTTCCAACAACCCGATTTCGGGAATGACCATCGCCACCATTATGGGGACTGCGCTGGTGTTCATTGGCGTGGGTTGGACGGGCAAAACTTACGAACCAATGGCCCTCGTGGTGGGTAGTATGATCTGCATCGCAGCGGCCAATGCCGGGGCTACATCGCAGGATTTGAAGACTGGTTATCTCGTTGGGGCAACGCCACGTTACCAGCAATTGGCCCTGTTTATCGGGGTAATTGTGTCCACTATTGTGATTGGTTTTACGGTAAAAATATTAGATACACCGACGCAGGCAATGCTCAGCCAGGGCATCGAACACGCCATTGGCGAGAAATACAATGCGCCGCAAGCGACTTTGATGGCGACGCTGATTAAAGGCTTGCTCTCGTTCAATCTGGATTGGCAGTTCGTGCTGGTGGGCGTTTTTGTAGCCATCACGATGGAACTCTGCGGCGTGAAATCGCTCTCTTTCGCGGTGGGTCTGTATCTGCCACTCTCTACTACCCTACCGATCTATGCAGGTGGTGCTTTGCGTGGCCTCACTGATTGGATCGGTTCGCGCAAGGGCGAAGCCAAAGAAGATGACGACCTTGGCAAAGGCAGTTTGTTTGCTACCGGCCTGGTGGCGGGCGGCGCACTGGCCGGAGTCGTGGTGGCTTTGCTATCGGTCAATGAAGGCGTAGCAGCCTCGCTGGAAAAGGTCAATTTAACCGCTGGATTTACGAGTATACTCGGTGAAGGCGGCTACGATTTCCTGGGCGTATTGTTCTTTGCGGCGTTGGCGTTCTTCTTGTTCCAAGCAGCGCGGAAGAAGTAAGTGAAAATTGGTAGAAAATAAAGAGCGGCGCGTTTAGAATCATTTGGTTCTGGACGCGCCGTTTTAGAACTATAACATTTAAAAATAGTTTTATGCAAAAATTATTGATTGGCACGCTGTTATTTATTTCTTCATTAGCCACTGCCCAACACCCTGTCCTGCATGAAGCCAAGCCGGAAAGTACAGGTATGTCGTCCGAACGGCTGCAACGCCTCGATGGATTGCTGCAACGCTACGTGACCGAAAAACGGCTGCCCGGCGTATCGGGTATTGTGGCGCGCGATGGCAAAATCGTGTGGCATAAAGCCTTTGGCCAACGGGATTTAGATGCAGGTGACGCGCTCCAACGCGATGATATTTATCGCATCGCCTCCATGACTAAAGCCATTACTTCGGTAGCGGCGATGATGCTTTTTGAGGAAGGCAAATTCTCGCTGGACGAGCCGATTGCCGATTATATTCCGGCTTTCAAAAATCCCAAGGTGCTCGTGGAATATAACCGCGAAGCTAATACCTGGACCTCTGTGCCTGCCAAAAGCGAGATTACTATCCGCCAGCTACTCAACCAAACCTCTGGCATTGCTTATGGTCCGCTGACCAATGATGACTTTAAATTGATGTACGAAAAAGCTGGCGTGTACGTACTTTCTACCACGGTGGACATTTCTCTACAAGAAAATATCAAGCGACTGGCGGCCATGCCTTTGGTGCACCAGCCCGGAGAAGCCTGGACCTATGGACTGAACACCGACGTGCTGGGTTATTTGGTAGAAATCTGGTCGGGCATGTCACTGGAAGCTTTTTTCCGCACCCGTATTTTCGAGCCACTGGGCATGAAAGACACGTATTTTTATTTGCCGGATGATAAAAAAGACCGTCTGGTGCCAGTCTATACGGAGTCGGGCGATCCCAAAACTTTGCAGAAATTGCCGCCACAGGATGGTTATGATCCTGATTATCCGATCAAAGGGGCCAAGAAACTCTATTCCGGTGGCGCAGGACTTTGCTCCACTGCGCTCGATTATGCGATTTTTCTACAAATGTTAGTCAATAATGGCGAATACAACGGTCACCAGTTATTAGGCCGCAAAACCATTGAATTGATGACCACCAACCAGATCGGTGACATCAAAATGTGGAATCCCACTGATCAGTTTTCGCTGGGATTTTCTTTGATCACAGAAAAGAATGTCTGGCGCGAGCCGGGATCGGTGGGCAAAATCAGCTGGGGCGGTTATTTCAGCACCCACTATTTCGCCGACCCCAAAGAGCATCTGGTGGTGGTATTGATGGAACAATTGCAAGGCGATAATCGGGGTGGCGATTTGATGCCGCTGTTTGAGGCGATTGTGTATGGGGCGATTATTGACTAAGCTCATCTTAAAAGTGTCACTTCTCCCTTTCGCTGTTCGATTCGTCCATCGAAATACTCCAGTTCGGCCATCCAGACAAACACTTCGCTGGGTTGCCCTTTGCCATCCCAGCCCAGGTTTTCCTGATTTGGCTCAAAGTTGCGCCGCTCGAATACCACTTCGCCCCAGCGATTGACCACTCGCCACAGACGGACATGGCGCACACACGGAAAAGTGGCCGGATAAAACCAGTCGTTCACCCCATCGTCGTTCGGCGTAAAAGCGTTGGGAATCAGGATTTGGCAATCTGCAGTAATGCGCAGCGTGATGGAATCGCGGGCGGAACAACCGTTCTCATCTGTTACTAGTAAATTATAAGTAATTGTATCAAATGGACTGGCAATAGGTTGCAGGCAGTCATCGCAACTTAAAGCAGTATTGGGCTGCCAATCAAAAGACAGTTGCCCCGTACCACTCGCTGCGGCATTTAGCGTCAAACTGGCCCCAATGGCGAGCGAAGTATCCGCCGGTAAAGAGACCGTGGCGGGTGGAAAAGCAGTCACCTGTACAGTTACCACCGAATCGCAGCCCAGTCCAGGCAAATGAAACACCGTCGTGGTATTGGGCGATAAAAGTGTATCTTGAAAATGAAAAAATTGCCCGGGACAAACCTGGGTTTCTACCGTCGCAGTAGGCGTTTCTATTCCCAGCGTATGTACCGTCAATAGCGTATCACAACCGACGCCGACACTGGGTCGCAAAAACTGCACAGTTGTATCGGCAGGTACACTAACGCCGTATAAATCAATGGTTTGGCCCAGGCAAATAACGACCTCACGCGTAATAAAGAGTGTATCCACGATCCGCCAATGCAGGGTATCGAGCGACAAGCAACCATCAGAAGTATGGGCAAGAACGGTCCAGGTCGTCGTTTCAGCTGGGTCAATTATGACGCTCACACAAGTATCACAACTCAGAAAAGTATCGGGCGACCACTGCCAGCTAGCAAAAATATCGGGTCGCTGAAAAGTGACTGGCTGACCCACACATTGCATCAAATCCGGGCCGAGCGACAGCACCGACATGGGCGCAATGCTGACCATCACCGTATCCGTCTGGCGATTGCCACACTGATCAAACACATCCACCCAGTATTTGCCGGGCAGCAGCGTGGTCAGCACAGAATCAGTAGAACCATCCTGCCAGCGATAGCGGTAAAAGCCGCTGCCTGCGTTGAAAGTAAATACGCCATTGTCACAGACCGTGCGATCCGGGCCGAGGTTCAGGATTTTACTAAAACCAGCATGGACGGTGACTGGCAAGGTATCGGCAGCCTGACCACATTTAGTGTAGGCGGTGACAATGAGCTGGCCCTGGCCTGGACCTAAATAAGTGACGTTAGCATATTGATAATTAGGCACTATTGTACCATTTAAACCGATTAAAGACCACTGGATGGAATCTACATCGCAGTCTATATTTTTTATATAATAACTGGTTGGACTGTTCAAAACACAAATCGAATCCGGCGCATCGGGCGAGAAATTAATATGTAGTTGGCGGAAATCGGAAGTAATACAATTGGAGAAGCCAAAAGTATAACTACTATTGGTGGGTAAAGCCAGCCCGGACTTCTGGTATTGACAATCTATGCCGGCAGCATCCGGGCGATGAATGACATCTATAAGATTATTAGTAGCTGTATTAGCAATGTATATTTTTCCGTTTGGAGCCAACTGCATTTCCGAAAAAATATCTACTGGTAAATCAGTAGCAATCTCCACCCTGGAATTGATAATCGCTTCCAGGCTGCCCGCTTCCAGATCAAACTGATAAAGGAATGATTTTGGCTCGTCTTCTTTATAGCCACTCACGTATAAATACTTGCCCGTAGGCGAGTACTCTACGCCACGCGTATGCAGGGCCGAATTTATGACCTTAAATCTTTGCGGATTAGAAAAGCGGCCACTTTGGGTAAAATCCAGATCAAAAGAATAGAGCACTACAAAACCATCAGAACCCACCCTGGTCAATTGTTTGCCTGAAGGAGAAAACTTCATTTGTTCGGTAAATAATGTTTGCGGGTCCCCATCCGGGCTGGCGACTGGATTTAGTTGCAGGCCATTTTGATCAATTCGATAAGCCAGTAATGTCTGATCAGTATAATCGTGTATAGCCAGCCAATACCCATCAAATAAACAGGAACGCGTGGCCGTCATGCCTAAAATTATATTAGACGCGTTAGTAAGAGCATTAAAATGCGTCGTTGAAACCACATCTCCTTTACCATTATCCAGACGCATATCTATCAGTGCATAATAGAAATTAGACTGATAGTTATGGATAAAAACATAATAGAGTGCGGGGTTGCCGGGGTAAGGGATAATCATACAAGTAACGCGCGGCTGATTAGGGAATAAATTGGGATTAGTCCCTTGCGGCATCACCTGATGAAAACGATTAAAAATATGGTAGCCATCGGTATAAAACAATAAATTACCCTGATTGTCACTAATAGTGGCCGTAGCATCCAGATTATCCGTCTGCCCATTATTTAATAGCGTCGGCGGCTCCGTAGAAAAATCCAGGCCCGCCCGCGTACCAAAATACCAGTGATTGTTGCGGTTTGGTTGGCAGGCATTTTCTGCACAAGGACAGTCTGGGTCTAAGCAATCGAATAAGCCGTCGCCGTCGTCATCTATGTTATTATTGCAGATTTCTGCAATAGTGGAACACGCTCTTTCGCAAAGAAGGCTGGGAGTGGCAGGTAGGTCTGCCATCGGAAATAGTGCGGAGGTAATAGTAAGCAAATCTTGTTCCAAAAGAATGTGCTCTACTCTACTTACTTGTGCATTAATAAACACTACGGAAATGGAATCTATAGAGCAGGTACCAGCAAAACCCAATTCATCCGTTTTGAGCAGCCAGGGAGCTGTAGTATTTAACGTATCTGTATAAATATTCCCCGCTATAAAGTACCCGCCTGGTCTGGCTGCTATATCATTGTAGCTGCTCCCTAATCCATGCGAATAACTGCGATTCCAGCGCATGGTGCCAGACGTATCAAAGTGGGCCAGAAAAGCAGGGTAGCCTGGATTAATGACCGTCAAACCATTATCTGCCCAGATTATTCGCTGCTTCTCACTAAGCAGATATTCGGTACCAGGCACGGATACTTTTGACCACTGCGCTGTACCATCCATATTAATTTTAGTTAACCAAATGCTGGCGTCTGGGTAAGAAATTGCTCCATAGAGGTATATGCTACTATCTCGCTGCACTGCATCACAGAGCCAACTGCCCATGGCACCAATTGTTAGTCTGTTATACCAGAGCACATGTCCGTTAGCGTCCAGCCGGGCGGCCTGCGCCATACCGTTCTGTTGCTGACCAACACCAATCAAGCCACCATCGGACAGCGCGGCTATTCCTTGCCAGTGTTCGTTAATGGAGGCCTTAGAAAAACTTTTACCCCATAGTAAGTTGCCCGACGGCCCAAGTTTAGCAAAAAATGACTTTTGTGGATTAAGTGTTCCAACACTACCCGCTATTAGAATTTCCTGATTGGTATTTACTGTAAGACCGTAAATCCTGACATACCCTATGCCTAGCAAGCTCTGTACCCATTCTACCGCACCATCTGTTGAGAATTTGGCAATATAATTCTTGTAATGCAGGTCATCGTTCAAAGCAAGTAAAAAGCCGTCGTCAGCCGTAGCGATAATTTTTTCACAATACCCACTGAAAATACCGGAATTAGTAACTTTTCTCCATAGCGGTGTACCATCTCGACTTATTTTTGCCATAGAAAAACCACTAAGCGTATAGTAATTTATATACTGTTTACTAATAAAAACCGCAGCCCCATCGGACAAAGTGGCAATGGCGTACCCGCTTCCATAAGTGCCTGCTACTTCATTTACATACTGCATTTGGAAGGTCTCATCTTTACACGAGTCCCGCACCAGCACCTGCTGTTGCATAGTACTTTGGCAACCTTCATTACTCGCCGTTAATTGAATGATATAAATACCCGCTTGTGAAAAAGTTACCGTTGGCAACGTCGGCCCTTGCGTCACACCATTAATAGCCCACGAAAAGACGGTGGCATTTTGGCTGGTATTGGTCAGCGTAATAGGTTGATTTACCAGAGGATGCTGATTATCTAGCGTAAAATTCGCCACTACGGTGCAGGCGACCTGAATGACGTTTTGGCTGGTATCAGCGTTACAAAAGGCAGCATTATTATGTGCTATTAAGGTAATAGTATAAGTACCGGAAGTAGGAAATATATACGAAGGATTAGTAACGGTACTAAAAAGCAGGCCATTGATCAGCCATTGATAAGTCGTCGCGTTTTGGCTGGCATTCGTAAAAGTCACCGCTTGCCCAGGACTTATAGTAGCTGCGCTGGATGTGAAAGCACTAACTACATTAGTCGTACATACTACGTGAATAATTACTTGACTAACCGCCGCATCGCAAAGCGTGGCATTGCTGCTTTGCGCCAGTAGCACCACTGTATAAGTCCCCGGCATAGCAAATGTATAAGTCGCAGTAGTGGCAGTACTAAAAGTTTGACCATTAATACTCCACTGATACGTCGCCGCGTTTTGACTGGCATTGGTAAAAGTAACCGCTTGTCCGGGAGCAACGGTCGTAGCACTGGGCGTAAAGGCACTCACCACCGACGCTAAACAAGGCGGCAAACAACCCTTGGAATCCAGCAGACTATGCCGAATGCCATTGAGGTAGAAATTCATGCGCTCCGCCTGGCCCGGCGTGAAATCGTGGAAACAATTAATGTCGCCATAATCCAGGAAATTACTAGTCATGTCTGGCTGGTCGGTCGTAAATCCCGATTGCGTGTCGGTAGAACAGGTATTCACCGACTGGCCGCAAGGCACGGCGGCAGTACTCTGGTCGGGCGGCGTATCGCAAATTCGGTCGCCATCAATGAGGCAGTTATTATTCGTGCAGCCGCCCTCGAAGGTGTGATAAAGGCCCAAATAATGCCCGATCTCGTGAGCCGCCACGCTCATCTGGCTTTGCACCGCCCCAAAGAACTGCGCTTCGATCACCAGCCCATCCAGTTGTGTACCGTGGTACTCCGGGCGATAAGCATAGCCGACCACGCCGCAGCCCGCACTGGTAGAGCAAATATCGTGTACCAGCCAGATGTTGAGGTATTGCTTTGGTTCCCAGCGATTTATATTTTTCAAACCCAGGTCCTGCGTCTCTTCGGTCAGATTGGTTAATGCGTTTTGATCGCGGGTAATACCATTGGTGGCCAATCCGCCGGGCGTACGCTGGGCCAGGCAAAACTGGATACCGACTTCCGTGCCGCTGCCCTGATCGAAGTAGCCTGTGTTGGCATAAGCGGCGTTGAGCCAGATAATTGCCTGCTGCACCTGCGCATCGGAGATGTTTTCTGGACCGTTATTATGGATAATATGTACGACCATGGGGATGGTCAGCACCGCCTGGGGCGCATCTGCGACCGCCTGCTGATGTACACTAAAATATGCGAAGGCTTGCTGCTCTAGTTGGTCATGCAGGGCTTGTGCTGCAGGATCGGTGGGTAGATAGTCGCTGCCGCAAAAGGGATTTTGGCTTTTAGCTAAATAACTGACCCATAAGGTGATAGCAAGTAAAAAAAAGTGTTTCATAAGGGGAATCCGGTTTATTTCGGTTAATTAGACACTACGCTTCATCGGGTTATTTAAAAATTTAATTTTGACAAAAATACTGCCAATAACCATCATTCCCAAGATAAGACCAATAGCATAATATTAATAACTGATGTTACCTGCTACTATCGCATGTCATTCAGGGCCGCAGGCGTGGAATCCGAGGACGTAGCCCGGATTTTTGCCTTTTTAGCCTCGGATGCCACGCTACGTTGTGCATGACAGACAATTAGACTAGGATGAGTTGGTTATGCCCTAGGTTATGAAATGAACACGGAGAAGATTTACATTTTTTATAAATTACACCTCGTGCGTAACATTAATTAATAAACCTCAAAGTAGTTCAAAAGCAGAAATATTGGCACCTCATTAGTTTGATAACGACATAGCGAATTAGTAAAAACAACCTTTTGACAGCCTTGCTGTGTAGTATACCTGAAATTCCCGAAGGGAATATATGTTTATAGCCACTGGGAAAAAATATTTCAAAATCCCGAAGGGATTCTATGTGAAAATATCTCGCCGTGCTTTGATACAACACTAAATACCAGTCCGTCCGCCCGCTGGAACCTGCTGCCGATTCCTGTGTTTATATAGTCGGGATGGCAAAACAGCAACACTGTCAGAAAAGAGGAAAAGATGTCTGAGGAACACGTCATGTCAATCGAATCGGTGCCCATTTCAGCAAATTGATAGCGATAGTACAACTTTCGCCTTTGGAAACACCCTCATTACTATGTAAAGCAATGAAAAAACTATTCTTTGTATTAATTGTCGAGTTTTTGTGTGGCCATCTAATGGGGCAGGATAATTGTCCAATCACACTGGCCGCTGCCCCGCGCCTTTTTCATATACAGCGTACTGGTAGCCCGGATACAATCGTATATGATGCTAATACTGGGCCTGACGGCCTGTTTTACAAAAATAGCCCGGTCACTATTTATTGGCGGCGTACTGCCCAAAAAGGGCAAAAGGAGGACTTGAATTACCTGCAACGCACCCAGGCGTATGGCCTCAAATTTGTTGCCTCCAGCCAGGCAAACGAGTACTCTTTTCACCTTGTTTCTTATCCCCAACGGAATTTTTATCTAAAAAAAGACGATTGTGGTCAACCAGTGGCGGTATTGACGCTCTCTGGAAAAGAAGCCTATTTGCAAAGGATTTTTATCCAGATGGAGCCTGCTTTGTTTGGCCTGAAACCCAACGTTCATTATATAGAGATTTTTGGCGTGGATGTCCAAACGGGGAACCTGGCGTATGAAAAATTTGTGCCTTGACTAAGTACACTGCAAATTAAATTTATTGAGGATGCGAGTATTAGAGTATTTGATTAAAACACTTGATAATCAGGTAATTGATCGAATACTCAAATCTTCCAATACTCAAAACAACTTATTTTACAATGTACTAAGCCTGAATAGGAATGCTAATAACAATGGTTCGTAAAAGAATTAGAGGAGAATAATATTGTTAATATCCAGGTTATGACATGAGCAATGGGAGAATTTACAATTTTTATAAATTCTATTTCGTGCGTAGTGTGGACTATGATGTATTCCGCGATGTGGACGGATTCCGATAGAATGACAAAAGGGGCGTGTTCTATAATGTGTACTACTAGCTAGTGTACGCCGCTTTTGTCATCTTGCCGAGAACCGTCCACGTCGCGGTTTTTTATCCTTATATATCCTTATTTTGAAATCGTTCTTAAGGCTACTTATCTATTAAAACCTACGAGGTTTAGAAGAAATAGAAATTAATAGGGCGCCGAACCCGCCTGATTCAGCGGATGCAGTTTGATGAGTTCCTGTTCGATGGCCAAAATTTCGGCACTCACCTCCTGAAAGGTTTTACCCAATAGCGGTGCTACGTTTTCGCAGTAATGGTGAAAAATCGCCAATGCCAAAGAAGTGTGCATACTAAATAAGGCGAGGGCGGCTTCTTTTTCTGAATTTTCCATGGGTTATATTGTGTGGATACCAATCGATTTGGAAGGATATAGACGGTACAGTGTAATATAAGTTCCTTGAAGATAAGAGTATTTGATTAAAACACTTGATCATCGGTAATTGATCGAATACTCAAATTTTTAAATACTCAAAACAACTTAGATTACAGTGGACTCAGGGTAAAGTGATTTGAAAGAGTTTAGTTGTTGATCCTCGGTAGATTATACTTTATTTTTGTTTAAGCTGCCTAGCAAGGCTAGACCACCGTCCCATACATTTTCCCTAACTTCGTCATTTTTATCAAATAATCTAATCGCTTTTGCGCTTCCGCACGGCGGCTTTCTCCTTTTACGTCCACAATCCAGCCGATCTTCAGTCGCTGATAACTGGGCGGGAATTGCTGGAAATTCGTCCATGCCGTTTCATCCGCCTGCAATTGTGCTACAATCCAGTCGGGCATATCGAAAGGATCGTCCGGGGAACCAACCTGGTCGCCGATGATTTCGAGGCCAGCGGGGGTCATCAGGCCCTGTTTTTGCAGTTTCCATACACGCTGGCGGTTCAGCTCGGAGAGGGAACTTTTTTTGCGACGTGGCGTGACGCGCTGCACCATGCTGTCGTCGTCATATTTTTTTACGGAGCCGTCAATCCAGCCAAAACACAGGCATTCCTGCACCATGTCCTCATAAGCCAGCGACGGCTTGCCCAAGGCTTTGCGAAAGGTACGCACCCATACTTCGGTCTTGGTTGTATGATGGGCGGCAAGCCACGCCCTCCATTCGGCGCGGGAAGTGGGATAGAAAACTTCGGTAATATCCATTGGTATCCGTTTTTTGCCACGACGACTCCCTACGGCTACTATCTGCGTCGTGTTAATTTTCATTGTCATTCGATAAAAATCAGGAGAGCACTGCGTTCCATTTGCTTATTGCCTTTTTGCTAATTAACCTAAGTTTAAAATTAACCCTTTGATTATTTGTTCCGCACAAAATCCAGTACCGGATCACGCCCGTTGCGATACTGCTCAAAGGTAACCGGAATGACAACTTGGGGAGTCAGGACGTGCGCGTGGCTCTTTTGGACTGGTCGGTATTGGATGGCACACAGCACGGGAATATGAGAATTGGGGAGCAAAAACTGCCGGGCCGCATCGCAATGGTTGGGTTTCGTACCCGAAGTTTCCCCGATCAGCGTGGCTCCGGCGATGGAGGTAAAACAAGCCGCCACTTCGGTGGCCGCCCCTTGCGTAAATACGTTTGTGGCGACAAATATCTGCGCCGGATGCTGTGCTTTTGGCAATGCGGCAAACCGCTGCGCCAGGTTAATGCCGTCCGATGGCTTGCCACCGGGATTGAAACGCAGGTCAATCAACACTTTAGCATAAGGCTTTTTAGCTAAAAAATTGAAAAGTGAATCGGAAAAAGCCTTGAAAGAGGGTAGCTTCGCGGCACCATCCGTATCACCCAGCGATTGCAAGGTCTCCCGGCTCACGCAGCGATTGTATTGTACGTACAACACAGAATCGGTGGCCAGCCAGGTGCGGGTGAAAATTCCGGTCGCGGATTGCCAGCGCAGGTCAGGTTTTAATGGCTGCACCACGACTGGTTGCAGCGCGGCGCGGTTGCCGGGTTTGGTGGGGTCTAACGGAAAAATCTGTACCGTAGCGGTTTTGCCGTCCTTTTTTTCCACCACCAGGGTTAAGGTATCCGTCTTGCTCACCCCGGCTATGCGCAGCGCAACTGGAAATCGGAACCAGCCCAACGCATCCCGCTGATAAGTATATTCGTTCTCTTTGGCCACAAAACGGCCCATTTTGTCCAGCGCGGCCAGGGCATCTAACCCATTTATTTTCAACACCTTCGCCCCGTTGATTTGTTCAAAACGCTTGACCGTCGCACTGACGTGCAACCCGTCCGACCAGGCAGACAGCGCAAAAGGAATGACTTTTTCCTGCATGGACATTTCCGTAAGATCGAGGTATGTCTGGCCATCGCCGGCTTTGGCCACGATGGATTGCAGTTCCAAAGCAATCTGGAAATCCGATTTGTCAGCCAAATGGGCTTTCAAATTTGTAATATCCTGGGTAAAATCCGGGTGTGGATAGATCATAAAGAGATTCGGGTGGAGCAAAAAAAGCCGCTGCTGCACCGTATCAATATCCTGTCGCCACTGTTCCGCCGTAAGGGCACTCTTCTTTTGCGCCGGTGCCACCCAGGCACACAATAGAAAAGCCATCAAAAAGAGAAATCGCCCGGTGCTGTGGGCAGCAGCGGCTCGCGACCTGCTCAGCTCATTGTGCATAGTGTTGTAGTATTTAGAATTAATCGTTTTCGGAGTTGTTGCTCAAAACCAACTGGTTTTTTTCCGGGTAGTGCGGCTGCTACCGCCCAGCCCAAGTACGCCGAGTAAGCCACGGGTCAGTTCGCGGGCCACGGTACGTCCCACCTGTCGGGCCATTGGATTATCAATCACGGTTTCCAGCACGCTTTTTTCCGCTTTGCCACGGGCCGCAGCTGGTGGCGGTGCAGACGATTGGCTGTTTTCCTGCGCTTCGGTAATCTTGCCATTCAGGATTTCATAGGCACTCTCCCGGTCCACTTCCTGGTTGTATTTGCGTACCAGGGCCGAGCGATTCACGATATTGTCGATTTCGTTGGGCGTAAGAATGTCCATGCGGCTCTCAGGCGGGCGCATAAGGGTGTGTACCAGCGGCGTCGGAATGCCTTTTTCGTTCAGTACACTCACGATGGCTTCGCCGATACCGAGGTTGGTCAGCAGGTCTTCGGTCTGGTAGTACTTTGTGATCGGGTAATTTTCGGCAGCCACTTTGATGGCCTTGCGGTCTTTGGCGGTAAAAGCGCGCAACGAGTGTTGTACTTTCAGACCGAGTTGCGCCAGGATGCTTTCCGGGATATCCACGGGATTTTGGGTAATAAAATAAATGCCGACCCCCTTGGAGCGCACTAGTTTGATGATCGCTTCCAACTGTTGCATCAAGGCACTGCTGGCTTCCTCGAATACCAAGTGAGCCTCATCAATGAAAATACAGAGTTTGGGTTGAGCCAGATCACCTTCTTCTGGGAAGGAGGCATATATCTCGGCCAGCATTTGCAACATAAAGGTACTGAACAATTTAGGCCGATCCTGAATGTCGGTAAGACGCACTACGCTGATCACTCCGCGCCCGTTTTCGTCTATGCGGCAGAGGTCTTGCATATCAAAAGAGACCTCGCCAAAGAAGGTTTCCGCGCCTTGCTGTTCCAGTTCCACCACCTTACGGAGCATGGTCCCGGCGGTCGCGGCACTGAATTGGCCATATTCTGCTTCCATCGCTTCCTTGCCTTCGTTGCCGAGATACTGGAGGACTTTTTTGAAATCTTTCAGATCGAGCAGCGGCAATTTATTATCGTCGCAGTATTTGAATACGACCGACACTACCCCACCCTGCGTATCGTTCAGCCCTAGAATGCGCGAAAAAAGCACCGGCCCAAACTCGCTGACCGTAGCCCGAAGGCGCGCGCCCTTCTCCCCGGAAAGGCTGAGAAACTCCACGCTGCAGGCATTTGGATGCCAGGTAATACCGATTTTGCCGGCCCGCTCGGTGATCTTTGGATTATCTGTGCCAGCCATCGCTATTCCCGACAGGTCGCCTTTGACATCCATGAGCAGACTGGGCACACCGTTTTGGGCAAGTTGCTCGGCGATGGCTTGCAGGCTTTTCGTCTTGCCCGTACCAGTCGCTCCGGCGATGAGGCCGTGGCGATTGAGGGTGCTCAAAGGCACTTTTACTTGCAGACCCGGCAGTGCCTCCCCATCGAGCATGGCCCCTCCCAGCACAATGGAGGCACCAGAGAAAGTATACCCGGCTTGTATATCGGCACTGAATTCATCTTTTTTTGACATGGATGGATTTAAAAAGTGTGGAGAATGTAGAGGTTGTTGAGCGCGTTGAGAAATGGACGCTTGGGAGCGCAAAATTAAGCAGCCTTCCGATTATTCCGGCTATTTAACAGATCACTAGGAAATTGCTGGCCGCCTCCAGCCCATCTCATCCCTTTAAATTTTCTCAACCTTTTCCTCAACTCCTTTCAACCCTTCTCAACATTTTTTAAATATACTTATCCAGTACCGTGCGGAGCGGACGTTGGCGCGCCTTGCTTTCGAGCCACGCCAGGAAAAGGCCATAGTGGCTGGCATCTGGTTTGCTTGCTGCTTTTTCTTTCATGATTGGTAGGGCTTTTTCGGCAATGCTTAGCAGCAGTTCAGGCTTTTTAATAGCTCGCGCCACTTCCGACAAAGTTTTGAGTAGATAATATTCAAAGGAATCATCCGCTTTTCCATGTGGGAAATGCTCGCGTAGCGAGGATAATAACTCTCGATAAGCTGTAGAGGAAGAAAAACCTAGTTCAAAACGGGCCAATACAAGATATAGCGCGCTGGCACCACGAGCTTCGGCATTGGAAGCTTGTTGTGTCAAACGTTTCAGGTTAGCATCAAACCAGTTAATAGATTCTTTATAATCTTCTCGCACAAAATAAATTATTCCTGCTAAATAATGAATGACCTGCAAACGGGAAGGCGGAATTTTACTATTTGATCGTTCGACTAATTGGCGAACGTTCTTAGCTTCTAGAAATTCTTTTGCTCCTAAAAAATTCTTTTGCATAATGTAATCAATTAACCGTAAGTAAACCACATTCGCTAGAAATGCAGGATCAGAAGGCTGTATTTTTTCTAGTTCGACAGAATAATCCTCCATTTTAATTTCTACTTTATGTGCTAGAGCCATTCCAAGATAGTTTAAAAGGTTATCATAATATCGCCTTGGGTCTTCTTTTTTACGGTCAGGATAAAGATTATATAGATCTATAATTGCCTTTAAGTGTTCTATCGAAGAATTTAAGTTATGTTCTTTCAAAAATTGCCCTAAAAAAATAGAAGGTTTTTTTTGCTCTATTAAAAGTAAGTGGAATATAATAGTCTGAAAATTAAATTCTTCCTCAAACGTTTCTCGTGGAGGATTATCATTAACATATTGAATAAAATAGTTTAATTTGGCTCGTAGCTCCTGATTATACTCTATATCGCCCTCTCCTAACAATACGAGTAATAACTCATGACGTAGGTTTTTTAGATGTATAATAGTTCCTAATCGACGTAGTTGTATACACTCTGTAGCATACAGTTGACGTAGTTGCTTAACTGGTTGCTTTTGTGCTGATAAAAATAGTAGTCGAGCCTCCATTTGCATTAATTCTAAAGCTTCGGGCACTGCTTCTATATCTGCAGCCAACTCCCTTGCAGAACGGATCATTGTTAGGCATTCTTTTTTCAAGCCCTTTCGCAAAAGCAATTGGATATCTATCATTCGAGCATACAAATCTAACCGTTGATTCTCTTCAGTATTTAAGTAACGTAGCGCATCAAGGATACGATCATACAGGTAATTAGCCATTGGCCCTAATTCTATAGGCTTGCCGAGCTGACGCAATCGATGTCGAGCGATAAACTTAGGATAAAAAGTGTCTGCTCTTTCTGGCTGACCTACGCTTACTATATCTTTTTGATTTTGCCTCTGTATCTCCATCAAACAGTCGTTTATGCAATCAAATAATTTTATATACATAGATTCTTGATTATCATGTCTATAATTGCGAATATATCGTTTTAGAGCGTTTTTTTCAGACATATTCATTGTAGTTATTAACTCACGAAGCTTTACTAGAGGATAGGGCTCCTCAATAGGCCAATTTAGAGTAACGTTTTTTTTGCTTTGCATATAAAACATTGATTAAGAAATAATTGTAAAATGATAAAGGCGAAAAATAAGAACTAACGCAAAAAAAAACAAATTATATTGCGCTTACACGAATTTGAAGTATTGTTCTCATCCTATTGGTCTAGCTACCTTTGTTGAATCAAAGACACTGAATCAAAAATTATTTTCAAATTTCATGAAGACACAAATCACACAAGCTCGTGATGGTATTATCATAGTTGATATTACAATTGGCCTCCCAGCTGGCCAAGGCACAGGTTCACCTATCCCAGTCCAGATTCCAGTGAAGGTGGACAAAATGGACTTCGAGCTGCAAAACAGCGATTATCGCATCGTAGATATCGGCAATAGCACCTTGACGCCAACGGTGAAAACCGATGTCACCGGTTTCGAATTCGATGAGACCAATAAGTCTCTCAAAGTGTTCGGAGCGAATGGACAATCTGTGCATTCCACTTCGACCAATAATAAAACGGTGCAGGTGCGAGTCAATTTCAGGACTGCCTCGATCACCGTGTACGAATAACCTCGAAAGTAAGAAACCAGACCAAAACCAGATGAGCGGCCGAGTTGAATGCTAACCAAAAACCAGCCCCAAAACCTTTTGTATGCTGTCCCACTGCTACCAAAATAACTAATGATTGCTATTCTTTATTTGTAGACCCTTGTATCCTAGCCTGAAAGGGCAAAATGAAAGCAGCGCAATACCGCTCCGGTTCTTGACCGGGGCGGTTTGTGTTCGATATTGATAAAAATTAAAATACGTAATACCTTGTCGAAGAACGCGTAGAAAATAAGTTGCGAAGTGCTGCCCCGCTCGGCTGTCATGTCGTAACGCAGTGAAGATACCTACACAAGCCAGGCGACCCATAATTTTTGGTCAAGGGGCTTTCTAATAAACTTGGCTTGTGTAGATGTCTCCGTTGCTCTGCGACATGACAACTCAACGCGAAGGAATGGGTATAATTTGTCCTTTATATGTTCTTGAATGTAAGTACTTTTGAGCACATCAAACTATTTTCATTCACCTTTTAAATTGTATGCTATGTACAACCAATTCAAAAAGACGTTGCTATTGCTTCCGGTAGCTCTTCTGCTCCTCGTTTTGCCGATGACTCTTCGCTCGGCCCAATTGGCATCATTCCCCGTTTTCGGGCAGGTAAGTGAAGGAGACCCAACCCTTACCGTTACCAAGACCTCTTCTACCTCGTTCTCGCTCGCCTGGACTTGGGGCGGTCTTCCTGAACCTACTTCCTACGATATTACTGTCACGGATTTGACCACCTCGACAGTGGTGCGTTCTTCTAGTTCCAGTACGAAGTCCGCTACTATTACTGGCCTGACTTTGACGACAGGGCATACTTATGAGTTTGCGGTGAAGGCTGATGGGATAATCATAATAGATATTTTGTAAAAATAACTCCATGCCTTATAATATTCTGCGGCTAGGTGGAATATTAAAATAGGAGCTATTCTAAAAAATTTGGAATAGCTCCTATTTTTCCGAAGTACATATATATGAAAGTATAATAAATATTGAAGAAGTATAATATAAACTCGGAAATTACGATTGACTTTAATAAATTTTTAGTGATAAAGTGTTAAATATCAAAAGTTTACGTATACAATAATTTAGACTGACTCATAATTACTCCAGCATATAAAACGCTTACGTGCCTCTCACCCTCTTGTACGCGCCCTGTGTACAAGCCTACCTTTGTAACATCAAAAACACGATAAAAAAGCACTGCAAAAAACCAGCACGGCTATCTCCAATAAGAGATTGAAAACCAAATGAATGTATATCAAATTTGGCTATCCCTACTTTTTTGATCATTTATAATTTTTCAAGATATATAAGACAGTAAAACCAAGTGTGTGTCGAGTACTTAGGCTTCGGAAACCAGCCCCAAAATTTCCATTTACTTAGTTCCAAATCATCCAGTGATTCGATCTTCCTCTTTTTTTAGTCTCGTACTTCAGCGCAACACCGCTCCGGCTCTCCGGGGCGGTTTTTGTGTTTGGGCTAAAAATGTGAATGGCCCTCAGCCGGTTGGGACAAGAGCCATTCGCAAAAAACGGGGGGTAGTTCTTAAAGGGAGTTATGACTTGACCAGCAGAGCAAAGGCGGGTTCTTACCTGATCTCTACCCTACAATATTGGTTTAGTGCCGCTGGACAGTTCGTCGTGACTATGATAGACTACGCCGTTCAGCATCTGCATCAATTGATCGCGCACTGGCACAAAGGCTTGAAAATCAGCCCCTTTCATCGGATCAGGCGAAGGCAGGTCGAGTTTTAGCGGATCTACTTCCTTGTTATTTTTCCAGAAGCGGAAGCAGCAGTGTGGCCCGGTAGCCAGGCCAGTAGCGCCCACATAACCGATGGTCTGGCCCTGCCCGACGTGCGCACCGGGGTGGATGCCCTTGGCAAAACTGCTCATGTGCAGATATTGCGTCTGATAGATACCGTCGTGGCGGATTTTGACAAAGTTGCCATTGCCACCCCGGCGAGTTGCCTCCAGCACCGTGCCTTCGGCCACCGCCATGATCGGCGTACCATACGGTGCGGCGAAGTCGGTACCGAGGTGCGGACGGCAGTAGCCCAATATTGGGTGCATCCGGTTGAGGCTGTAGCGGCTGGAAATACGGCTGAATTTGACTGGTGCTTTCAGGAAAGCCTTGCGAGCGGGCCGACCTTCGGCATCGAAATATTTGGTGCGTTCGTTCGGCTTGTCATAGTGAAAAGCGTAGTACTGTTTGCCTTCCCGCTCATAGAGTGCAGCGAGGATGTTGCCAGTACCGACCGCTTTGCCTTCCACGTAGTGTTGCTCGAACACCACTTTGAAGCGGTCGCCCTGCCGCTGGTGATAGAAATCCACCGACGAAGCCAGTATGTCAATCATGCCATCGGCCAGTTCATCGTTCAGGCCATTGTCGGTCAGTGCCTGCCAAAAACTCGTCTCGAGTACCCCAGAAGCGGCGATTACTTTGGTTTCTACCTCCCTTTTGGTAATAGTGGTCTCGAACGGTTCGGTGAGTTGAAAGACGGCATATTCGTAAGGCGAAGGCTCATAGACCATAAAGCGCGCCTGGCCTGCGGACTGGTCGGTCAGAAAGTGCAGCGGCTTACCGACGTGCATAGAACTGACATTGAATTTTCCGCGACAGTTTTCGACTAGTTTGGCCACCTGTGGGTAAGTCAGGCCGTGTTTCATCAGGATTTCACCGAGGACATCGCCCTGGTGAAGTTCCGTTTCGGTAAGTTGATAATGGCTAAGTTGGAGGCCCCACTGGAGTGCCTCCGGCACTTCCGGGAAAGCAGCGAGGGGAGTTTGGGAGAACAAAAGCGCCGCCGGTTGGCGAAGGGAAGAACGCTGGAGGGTGGCGGCAAAAAGACCGGCTGCTAAGATAAAAATACCAGCAAAGACCACTCCATTTCGGAGGTTCATTCGTTTTAAAGGCCGCAACCAGCGTTGCGGCACACGATTGTTTTGATTCACGTTGCGTGTAAGATTAGAAAAGATTTTCAAAACAGTAATTGGCCGGGGTGGTGGCAAAAATAGACTTGCATTTCGGTTTTTCACCAACTGTTGGCGAATTTTTAAAATTTAACTAAAATGCCGATGGCTATCCGAAAACGACCGCACTCCTTCTTTTTGAACAAAACAAGAGATTCGCGACCCTTAAAATGGTAAAATCACCTTATATGGAGAGAATGATTGTTTTTTACAAAAAATTACTTTTCCAGAAATTTTGTGCTGAAATCACTGCTTGGAGCGACCAACTGAAATTGATTTCCAAATGAGAGGAACCTTAATTTCGTGGAAAGCGGCCACCGATGGCTGGCAAAGAGGAAAGAAAATCGTAATTTGTTAAAAGCAACGAACTCTATCGCCTGGCCAAAACCACCCGGTAAAATTCGTAGCCAGCCAACAGGCCGCTTTGCTCTGCCATATATTTATTGCGGTAATCCGTTGCGTTCAGGTCGGAGACCAGATGCAGGTCGTAACCCGCCAGATAATCAGCCACTTGAGTCGGATAAAACCCGAAAGTCCACCGTTCCTCGTTCTTCTGGAGATTGGCAAACAACTTTTTGGTGCCTACGAAACGATCCGGCTGGTCTAGCACTAATTGGTCAATATAAGTGAAAATGATCCCGAAAGAACGGCTGAATCGCCGGGTAAACTCAAACATCGCTCCGACGGCGGCTTCGGTCAGATAATTGGTAACCCCTTCCCAGAGAATCAGCGTAGGCCGGTCAAAATCCAGCTGAGCCTTGGTGGCCACGCTTTCCAGCGATTCCTGGTTAAAATCAATTTGCTGGAAAGAAACGTTTGGCGGCAGAACAGGCATTATTTTGCGAAGCCTTTCTAATTTGAACTGCGCAGTGCTGGGGTGGTCCATTTCGATGACCACTACCTTTTTCAGAAAAGGCAGTCGAAAAGCGCGGGTATCAAAACCGGCGCCCAGTATAATGACCTGTTCCACCCCGCGATTGATCTCCTGTTCAAGCAAATCATCAATGTATTTGGTGCGGGCGATGCCGGATGAAATGGCACCCGGTCCCTGGCGATCAATCCAGGCTGGAATCAACTTACCCAGCAATGGCCAGGCAGACATATTAGCCACAATTTGCAGGCTTTTATCCAGAAAATAATGCGCGTAGGGGTCTTCAAACAGCCTTTTCCCGGCAGGTTGTTTTGATTCGATAGCCCGAAAGAGGGCCATATATTGAGCAGTTCGGCTGGCAGTATTTCGTTTCACGGATTTTGATAAGAAATGTTATTATAACAATAGTTCGTAAAAAAATCTACCATTTATAGTAACGCTCCTTGTGACAGCATAACAATATAGTCATGCCAAAAAGAAAGCCGGATCATGATGCCTTTTGCGACACAATGATCCGGCTTTCTGTGCAGGTAGACAAGCAATTATAATATTTCTGGCAGAAAAGTATCCTGCGGAATAGCACTATTGTCCACCATTGCCTGTACCGCCGCCCGTGCTGGTACTCCCGTTGGTGCTACTACCACCATTTTGCATAGTGCCAGTATTATCGCGCGCCATTGTGTCTTTGGTGACACCCGTGTTGCGCGTCTTATCATTAGGCGTAGAACCTTCCGGTTCGCGTTCGTCAATGCAGCTGCTCAAGCCCAGACTGGCCAGCACTGCGAATGCCAAAATAAATCGTTTCATAGTGTTTGCTTTTGAAAAGTTAGACATGCTTATTATATATAAAACTCCTGTGCCAACACCGATGTCCTACCAGAATTGGACACTATACTGCAACTGTTTTTCCCAAACCAACCCCAAGATGTCCAACTTTTGCGGCTGTGCTACCTACTTTCTACCACAAATACGCGCCAATTGCCTCCAAAAATCCTTCCCGGCGTAGTATCTTTGCGCCCGTCATGATAAGTCTATCTAATGTTTACATCCAATACGGCAACCGCATCCTGCTCGACAGCGTGAATCTGGCGGTGAAACCCGGCGAACGCGCTGGTCTGGTCGGTCGCAACGGGGCTGGCAAATCCACCCTGCTCAAAATTATTGCTGGCGAAATGTCGCCCCAGGAAGGTCAGGTAATGGTGCCTGCCCATTTTACGCTAGGTTATTTGCACCAGGATATGTTGCTGCCGAAAGGCAAAACCGTGCTCGACGAGACGCTGACCGCTTTCGACGAGGTGAACGAACTGGAAAAACGCCTCCGCAAAATCGAGGATGAACTCGGCCTGCGGGAGGACTACGAATCGGACGCTTATCACCACCTCATCGTGGAAATGAGCGACCTGACCGAACATTTGCATCACCTCGGGAGCCACACTACGCAAGCCGACGCAGAGAAAGTGCTGGGTGGTCTCGGCTTTCAGGCCAGCGATATGATCCGGCTGACCGACGAGTTTTCCGGCGGCTGGAAAATGCGCATTGAACTGGCCAAAATGCTGCTCCGCCAGCCCGATTTGTTGCTGCTCGATGAGCCGACCAACCACCTGGATATTGAAAGTATTCTGTGGCTGGAAGATTTTTTGACCAACTATACCGGCATGGCGATCGTGATCAGCCACGATAAGCGATTCCTCGACAATGTGACCAACCGCACCATCGAGATCATGCTCGGTAAAATCACGGATTATAAGGCCGCCTACTCTAAGTACCTGGAAATCAGTGGGGAACGCCGGGAACTGATGCAAAATGCCTACGAAAATCAACAGCGTGCTATTGCCGATAAAGAACGTACTATCGCCCGGTTTATGGCCAAGGCTACCAAAACCAAGATGGCCCAGTCCATGCAAAAGCAACTGGACAAGGTGGAGC
This sequence comes from Saprospiraceae bacterium, assembly GCA_965249785.1. Taxonomy (GTDB): domain Bacteria; phylum Bacteroidota; class Bacteroidia; order Chitinophagales; family Saprospiraceae; genus M3007. Next base: position 45,897 of record CBDFMU010000021.1, read on the forward strand.
GCATCGAGATAGATGACGTGGATATGGCGACTATGCGCATCCGTTTTCCGGAGCCACCCCGCAGCGGCGAAGTGGTCGCCACGGCTGAATATGTTACCAAAAGTTACGGCAATTTGAATGTCATCGAACGCGCCGATTTCCAGATTCTGCGCGGCGAACGAGTTGCTTTTGTCGGCCAAAACGGACAGGGCAAAACTACGTTGGCCAAAATACTGGTGGGGCATGAACCAGCGACCAGCGGCAAGGCCGTGTTGGGTCATAATATTCACATCGGTTATTATGCGCAAAATCAGGCCGAAACGCTCGACCCGAAACTGACGCTTTTGGAAACCATGGAACGCCAGTCGCCGCCGGAAATGCGCACCAAACTACGGGGTATTTTAGGGGCCTTTTTATTCAGCGGCGAAGACGTAGGCAAGAAAGTGGTGGCCCTCTCCGGGGGCGAACGCGCGCGCCTGGCCTTGGCCTGTATGCTGTTGCGACCCATCAATTTCCTGATTCTCGATGAGCCGACCAATCACCTGGATATGCTCTCGAAAGAGGTGCTGAAACAAGCCCTTTTTGATTTTGAAGGGACGCTGCTGGTGGTAAGCCACGACCGCGAATTCCTGACGGGCCTGACGGAGCGCACCATCGAATTCCGCGACCACAAACTGTATGAGTATCTCGGCGACGTGAATTATTTTCTAGAAAAACGCCAGGCCCGCGATATGCGCGAAGTGGAAAAACGGACTAAAACCAATGGCCATAGTTCTTCCGACAATGGTGTAGTCGTCCTTGGTTCGGAAGAAAAAAAGCAGCTGCAGCGCGTGGTGCTAAAGGCAGAAAAACGCATTGCCGATCTCGAAGCGGACATCAAAACGTATGAAGTAAAAATGGCCGATCCAGAGTTTTATAATCGCTCGGAATCCAAGGCGGCTTTGCAGAAGTATGATACTTTAAAAGCAGAGTTGGAGACGGTGTTTTCTGAATGGGAACACGCGGTGGAGCAATTGGGATAGAAAAGTAATGTGGTCAATGTGGCTAATTTGCTAATGTCAACCAGCAGTAGTGGTAGTTCCACTTTCCATAATTTACCGTTTCCTGATTTTGAACAAGATTTTTCTAGTACTTGCCCTGTTATTACCAGTAAGCCATTTTGCGCAAACGCTGACTTCGAGTCAATTGCCTATTTTATTAATAGAAACCAATGGACAAGCAATTCCTGATGAGCCCAAAATAGATGCATTACTGAAAATAGTGGACAATGGCCCTGGTCAGCTCAACCATCCCAACGACCCGGCCAATGGCTACAACGGCCATATTGGCATCGAAATACGCGGGGTTTCTTCGTCTTATTATCCACAGCATCCTTATGGTTTTGAGACACGCGATGCCGCCGGTGCCACTGCTGATGTAAGTCTGCTTGGCATGCCGACAGAACATGACTGGGTGCTGATTTCGCATTATAATGATATTTCTTTCCTGCGTAATCCATTGGCCTACACTATATTTCGCGATATGGGACATTATGCGCCGCGTACTCGTCTGGTGGAAGTATTGCTCAATGGTCAGTATGAAGGCATCTATTTGTTTGGTGAAAAAATAAAACGTGACGCTGAGCGCGTGGACATATCCAAGCTCACTGCCGATGACGTGACCGGGGATGACGTGACGGGCGGCTATATTTTCAAAGTAGATTATTGGAACAACAGTGATAGCTGGTTGGGTTTATCGCCGCCCGATCACCCGGATTTTGACGTGCATTTTGTGCGCTATTATCCAAAACCCGAGGATATTGTGCCGGCGCAAGCCCATTATTTGCAGAATTTTGTCTTTAATTTTGAGACGGCTCTATATGGGCCCAATTTTACTGATACGGCGGTCGGTTATGCGCACTATATTGACATGGCATCTTTTATAGATTATTTCATCGTGCAGGAAGTGGCGCGTAATAACGACGGCTTTAAAAAAAGCAGTTATTTCTATAAAGATAAAGACAGTAATGGTGGCCGCTTACACGCCGGGCCGGTCTGGGATTTTGACTGGGCCTGGAAAAACATTGATGAATGTTCGATCTTTGCTGCTACCAACGGCTCCGGCTGGTCGCACCACATCAACGACTGCTATCCCGACGTAAATGCGCCTGGCTGGTTTGTGCGCTTGATGCAAGACCCCGCTTTTGCTAATCGCGTAGGCTGCCGTTATCGGGATTTACGAACAAATTTACTAGATAAAAACCGTTTGTTTGCGATTATAGACAGCACGGCGGCAGTGGTAGCCGAGGCCCAGGTTCGGCATTTTCAGCGGTGGCAAATTCTTGGCCAAAACGTCGGCGCACCAGAAATACCGCCCTTCGCTACCAGTTACGCCGGAGAGATCACGAAGTTGAAAGCGTGGATTACCAAACGGTTGGGTTGGCTGGATACACACTTGCCAACAGTTTGCGCTACGGATGTCCGCCCAGCGATTATAGAAGATGATGCAGTCATTCTATTCCCCAATCCAGCAAGCGGGCAATTGACTATCCTTGCTGCGGAGCAGTCTTTTTCGCAGTGGTCGCTGGCCGATTGTACCGGCAGAATAGTGCGGTCGGGGCAGGTAGTGGGCAATAAACTGGATATAACTGGTTTGCCGACTGGCTACTACTTCGTTCGGCTTTGGGACGCGCCGAAAAAAGGATTGGTTGTAGTGCGAAAATTGGCTATTTTTGACCGTTGATAGGGATAATGTAAGCTATATTAATTAAGAAATACCAAACATCCTTATTGTCATGTCGAGCGCAGCCGAGACATCCGATGAAATAAAAACACGCAGATGTCTCGGCTGCGCTCGACATGACAGAAACGATTGAACTACCACCGTATGGAACACCTTCACCATGAACTAAAAAAAGAATTCCAGCTGGAACGGTTGATTCTGTTCAGTGATGCGGTTTTTGCTATCGCTATTACGCTGTTGGTGATCGAGATCAAAGTTCCGGAACTCCATGAGGATTTTAGCGATGCACTGCTTGGGCCGGAATTATTGCATTTAGTGCCAAAGTTTATCGGTTTTCTGATCAGCTTTTTTATTATTGGATTGTACTGGACTATTCATCACCAGATGTTTGGGTTCGTGGTCAATTATGATCGCAAGCTGCTGTGGCTCAATTTGTTCTTTCTGATGTCCATCGTGCTGATGCCGTTTAGTTCGGGTTTGTACGGCGAATATTCGGTGCCACAAGCGTTGAATATGCACCTGCCTTATGGCATTTACGTGGCCAACATCCTTTTTTCCGGGATAATGACCTATTCTCTATGGGGCTATCTCACCAATCCAACTAAAAACCTGACGGAAGGCATACCAGGACCTGCTTATATACGCATCGCTAAAGCCCGTTCCATCGTTGTATCGCTGATATTTGTACTATCTTTTCTAGTCACCCTTTGGCGTCCGGTATTAGGCCGGTATGTCCCTATGCTGATTCCTGTGGCGATGGGTTTTCTGAGAAAAGCAATAAAATAACGAATGACGACCTCTGGCCCGCGTTTTTATATCCCTGCTCTGGGAAGTGTAGTGTTCTTTTTTGGACTCGTCTACCTGTATTCCAAAGAATTTGCTATTCTGTCTAATACTGTTGGCGCATTGCGGCTGATCTTCGGCTCCATGCTGGTCATGGTATTATTAGGTGCTGGCCTGTTATGGTGGTTTCGGGAGCGATTCACGCCTTGGGCGCGGCACGTTACAGAGATCGCTCTGGTATTGACATTCAGCGTATTGTTCGCCCCCTTATTTGGCAGTTTACTCAATCGCGGCTTGGGCAGGAGTGAAACCCAATCTTTTACTTTTATTGCCGAAACGCCCTACATCGCGTCGGGCTATGGGTTCATGAAAAATACTTCCTTAAAACCGACTGGCTATTTCCTGGAAGTGAGCGACCGGAGCGGGCAACGGTTGCGCCTGCGTTATAAAAAACAGGCCTATTATCCGATCACCCAGCCAGGTGAAACTATCTTATTGCCCGTGCGACGCGGCTTATTTGGTATTCGAGTGGTGGATTTGCATTAACGGACGGTGTATTCTGCCAAGGTATTTTATAGTAAAAGTTGAGAGGCCTCCTACGCCTGAAAAAGGCTTCGGCGGATAAAGTTGAGAATGTTGAGAGAGGTTGAGGTATTGATGGTGAATGATTTACATTCGACCTCTTTTCAAAACGACTCTGCGTTGACTATAATCCGCCATACCTCGCTAATGGGTTGTCAATCAGCTTTTGCTGGCCGAAGCGCAAAAAGCGAAGGGAGGATTCTCAACCTCTTCACTTTGCCATACCTTTGGCACTAAATCAATCTTTCCCGCCATGAAAGCACTCCTTTTTTGTTGTCTGAGCCTGTTTACGGGCCTGTCCGCCTCCATCGGCCAAACGACCAGCTACTTCTATCCGGAAGAAATGATCGTTACTGCCAGCACGCTCAACCTGCGCGAAACGCCCGACCTAAATGGTAAGAAAGTGGCCGCACTGCCGCGTGGTACGTTGGTACAATACCTGGAGGCTTATAAGGATAATGAGTATGTGCAAGCCGACACAATGGATACAAACTCGGCTTACGGTGCCTGGCTCAAAATACGCTATCGTAATCAGACCGGCTACGCCTTCAGTACTTACCTGACTGGCACCTACGTGCTGGAGTATGAAGACGATATTGTAGAAAATCTTCCGCAAATGCAGTGGTATGGTATGTATGCCCGCGATTCGTTTGCCGACGAACTGCGGCGCGTGGTGCCGAGGGTAGAAGAACAATTCAATGAAATGTACGGCATGAAAGTCAAAGTGCTGAAAACCAACCAGAAAGAGGTCAGCAAATTTCTGGTGGGCGTATTATCACCTTTGACGACCGGCTACAGTGGTGGCCTCGGCAGCCTGGATATGAATACGATGTTTATGACCCCTTTTTTGGGTCCGGGCAGCCAGCTCGCTATTTATGCTGGCAATGACCAGAACGATACCCTCTCCAAACCGACTTATGGTCTGGCGGCCACTGGTTGCGCCCGTTTTCAAGAAAATAACGTGGTAATCAGCGACTATCAGCTGACCCTGATGGATTACGCGACGGAACCCATGTTCCGTCAAGACCTTACACCCTGGGTCAAGACCGCTTATCCAGAAGCTACGCCTAATGTGCAGTTGCTCTGGTTTGGCGACTTGGATCACGATAACAAGCCCGACGCAATCATCCAGGATTGTCCCTATGAAGTGGGCTGCCGCGCTTCCCTTTTTCTTTCTTCCAAGGCCAAGCCCGGTGAGCGACTGCATAAGGTGGCGGAGCATTTCTGGCCAGGAGACTGAATTGTGAGAAGGTGAGAGAGGTGAGAAAAGTGAGAGAAAATAAACTTAAAAGTCAAACTATTATGAGCAATGAGGAATTCAATGAAGGTTTTCGCAAGCGTACCAAGACGTTTGCGGCAGCGATTATTAATTTCTGCGATGATCTCCCGTCGTTGCCTTCTATGAAGATCGTGACTTACCAATTGTGCAAATCATCCACTTCTACTGGGGCCAATTTTAGAGCTTTTTGTCGAGGCAGGTCGAAAAATGAAAAGTATGCCAAAATTATGCATCACTGTCGAAGAAGCCGACGAGACGGTTTATTGGTTAGAATTAATCCTGGAATCTGGCAAAGACACTTCTCCTAAATTGCACGCTCACATCCAGGAAAGCACCGAAATATTGAAAATCGTCGCCAAAATCAAAAGCAGTTTCGAGTCCTAACCCCGCTCCCCTTTTTCTCTCACGTCTCTCACCTTTTTCTCACGCCTCTCACTTTGAAAATAGACTCATTCACCGTCCGGGAAGTCCCCGATCCGCGCACTACACCCCCGCACGTGCTGCCGATTTATGCCACTTCGTCTTTCTCCTTCGACGATATTGAGCAGGGCATCGAGATTTTCAAAAATATTGAAAGTGGCTACGCCTACAGTCGCTATGCCAACCCGACGGTGGATGCGGTAGCGCAGAAAATTGCCGACTTAGAAGCCCACGGCCTCGGCCTGGAAGCGACGGCGATTATGACCAGCAGTGGTATGTCGGCCATTTCAACGCTCCTGTTGGGCACCTTGAAAATGGGTGATAAAGTGTTGACGCAGGGCAACTTATATGGCGGCACCACCGAATTGATGACGATATTCGCGCAGTTTGGCGTAGAAACACTGATGGTTGATTTGAAGGATCTGGTAAAGGTGGAAGCCATGTTGCAGCAACACGATTCTGTCAAAATGCTGTATTGCGAGACTCCGGCCAACCCGACGCTGGCTTGCGTGGACATTCGGGCGTTGGCGGACCTGGCACATAAATACGGCGCGTGGTGCGCGATTGACAATACTTTTATGACCCCGCTTTTGCAGCAGCCTTTTGCGCAGGGCGTGGATTTTATCGTGCATTCGACGACTAAATATTTGAACGGCCACGGCAATTCTATCGCGGGCGCAGTAATAGGACTGGACAAAACAGTGATGCGCAAAAACGTGTGGCGCGCCATGAAACTGGTCGGTACCAATTGCTCGCCATTCGAGGCATGGCTGACGCATAACGGCTTGAAAACCCTGGCGTTGCGCATGGAACGCCACTGTTCGAACGCCCTTGCTGTAGCAGCGTTTTTGGAAAAACATCCGGCAGTGGCGCGGGTCAATTATCCCGGTCTGGTCTCGCATCCTGACCATGAGTTAGCTAAACGGCAAATGAAAAATGGCTTTGGCGGAATGTTGAGTTTTGAGCTGCGCGGTGGTTTGGAGGCGGGCATCCAATGTATGAATCGCATTCAATTTTGTACCCTGGCTCCGACGCTTGGCGATGTAGATACGCTCATTTTGCACCCGGCTTCTTCGTCGCATATTGCTGTGGCCAAAGCGGTGCGCGAGCAAAATGGCATTACCGATGGACTGATCCGCGTCTCGGTCGGCATTGAAAATCCGGCGGATATTATTGCGGATTTGGAACAAGCCATTAGGGAATAAGCAAGGGGCAACAGGCAAATAAGCAAATGGCATCCCGATTTTCATAGGAGGATCGTAAAATAATAGAAAACTACTAACTGATGTTACGCATAATCTACAAGGCGACGTTTACGAAACTCTGGAAAGTTTCGCAAACGTATTGATCGTGTGGCGTTTGCGAAACCTTCGAGGTTTCGTAAACGTAGTTCGTGCGTAACATTAGCTACTAATACTAATGAAAAAATAACAGATTTGAAGATTGGCTCAATGTACCCCTTTACGTAGGAGGGGACTAAAAATAACGATCAACCATCATTTGATAAAACCAATTACAGCACCGACTATGAGAAATGTATTATTATTCCTCGCAATGATCGCCTTATTTGGCAATTGCAAAACCCACAAAGAAATGTCGATGACTACGAAGGTAGCCGACACAAAGCTGATTATGTTGCAAACTTTTGCTTGTCGCGGCTTTTGCCCAGTGTACACCTTGACGGCTTATAACAGCGGCAAACTTGACTACAATGGCGAACGCTTTGTAGAAAAAACGGGCGCAGCAACAGTCACGCTCACCGCAAAAGAACTAGAACAACTCCGTGCCGAGGTCACTAAAACCGATCTATGGCAATATGATGATGATATTAAAAGTCAGGTCATGGATGCCCCCTACGCTACGCTAACCACTTGGAAAGACGACAAAACCAAGAGCGTCCGCGGCAGCATAGACCGTCCGAAGCCAGTGCTGGAACTCGAAAAACTGATGAAAAACCTGGCTGAAGCGCATGGTCTGAAAGTGATAAAGGGCGTAAACCCCAACCCACCTGCCAAAAGCGGGAATTGAGTACTTGCCGTGATGCGGGATATCTGGAAAAAAACGTGGTTTATTGGGCTGGTTTATACGCTGGCAGCCGTGGCGGGTTCCGTCCAGCGGCTGGCTATGGGGCGATTGCCAAATGGTTATACAGCCTATGAGAACTACTTGATTTTCAAGACTTCCTACCTCCAACTGGCGAGCGGTGCTAACCCTTATGCTGGTATACCGGGTGGGCCTTGGGACTTGTTTAAATACAGCCCGGCTTTCGCCCTCGGGATGGCTCCTTTCACCTTGTTGCCGGATTGGCTGGGGGTGATACTTTGGAATTTGCTAAACGCCTTACCGCTCCTGTACGCCTTGCTGCGTTTGCCGATCCTGACGCGGTCGCAACAGATTTTTTGCGCCTGGTTCGTGCTGCCTGAACTGGTAGTTTCGCTGCAAAACAGTCAAAGTAACGGGATTACTGCTGCCCTGCTCTTGTTTGCTTGGATAGCTTTCGAGCAAGATCGTCCGGTAAAAGCGGCGGGCTGGGTAGCAGGCTCAGCCTTCATCAAAATCTTTGGCATTTTCGCCGTGCTTCCGGGATTGATGTACCCGCGTTGGTTGCAGTTCATCGGTTGGCTGATGCTCTGGTCGGTCGTGTTGTTATTAGTACCGCTAATAGTGGTAATGCCCAGCCACTTGATGCAGATTTATAGCTGGTGGATAGAATTACTACGAGCCGATCAGGCGGTATCGGTTGGACTGTCGGTACAAGGCTGGTTGCAGACCTGGTTTGGCTGGGAGCCATCCAAATTTTTGGTCATGGGACTGGGCTTCGCGATATTTGTTGCTTCGGTGTTGGCCGCCCGTCGTATAGCCCACGAAATGCCCCTTTATCGGGTGCTGGCCTGGGCATCACTACTATTGTGGGTGGTTATTTTCAACCATAAAGCGGAGTCGCCGACCTATATTATTGCCATGTGTGGCGTGGCTTTTTGGTACTGTACCTCGCAAAAACGAACCTGGGAAAAAGTACTGTTCTGGTCAGCTTTTGTACTAGCTTCCTTGTCGCCAACCGATATTTTTCCGCGCTATTGGCGGGAAGCGTGGGTGCAACCTTATGTATTAAAAGCAGTACCTTGTATTTTGATCTGGCTGGTGGTCAGTGTACAATTATTTAAAGGAATGCTGATACCTCAACCACCAATAACTAATACTAGAATAACTAATTAGCCATGCGTGATTTAATCTTAAAGCTGTTTAAATTTGGAATCGTCGGAGCGTCCGGGGTGATCGTGGATTTTAGCATTACCTGGCTATTAAAAGAGCAATTGCGACTAAACAAATACGTCGCTAATACCACGGGCTTTATTTTTGCGGTACTAAGCAATTATTTTCTAAACCGGGTCTGGACATTTGAGAGCCACGACCCTTCGGTGGCTACGCAATTTTCCAAATTTGCCCTGGCTGCTCTTATTGGTTTGGGCATTAATAATGGCATTATTTATCTACTTACCGAGCGGTATAAAGTAAAGTTTTATGCTGCCAAACTCATTGCCACCGGCATTGTCACGATCTGGAATTTCTGGGCGAATTATACATTTACTTTCCACTGATAGACCACAGGTTTTATAATCTATCAATTTCTTCATCAGAAAGCCCAGTCGTTTTTTTGATTATTTCCCTATCTACTCCAGCCATTTTGAGATTTTCGGCAATTTCTAATTTTTCTTCTATTTTTCCCTCCAGTCTACCCTTCTTCCTGCCATCCATTTCCGCCGTATCCACAGCCGCCTTCACCCCCAAATAATGCAGCCTGCTTTGCTCATATTCATCCCGCTGGAGAGGTGTTAAGTTTGCGACTTCTTCGCCAAACAGTTTTTTAAAACCAAAGTCGGTATATGGATTGATGTATTTTGACATAGCGTGGATGTGTCTGCAAATATACAAAAATTCCGCCTTTTTAACCCTTTCAGAGCGTGTCCGCTGCGTTTATCTACATCAGCCAGACTAGGCTTCGCAGCAATTTAACTTACAGATAGGCGGCAATGGCGTTACTTTGCTTTCCCATATTATCGAATTAGCACATTTTTATATGCGTTATTCACTACTTTTGCTGTACGCATTTGCGTATTGCACCGCCTCGCTCCAGGCCCAATGCACTGGCCCGATCATCACCAGTTTCCCTTATCAGGAAAGTTTTGAAAACGGCATGGGAGGCTGGGCGGCCGGTGGCCTCGGCAATGACTGGACCTGGGGTACGCCCAATAAACCGACCATCAATAGTGCCGGTGCTGGAACGAAATGCTGGGTGACGGGGGGGCTGACCAATCCTTTTTACACTTTTGGCGAGCGTTCGTATGTCGAAAGTCCCTGTTTCAATTTCACCATTCTGTCCAAGCCATACATTAGTTTTAAGATTTGGTGGGAATCTGAGCAACGTTTTGATGGCGCTAATTTCCAGTTTTCTCTGGACGCTGGAAACACCTGGACCAACGTCGGCTCCATAGATGATCCGGTGGATTGCCTGAATGACAACTGGTTCAATTATCCCACGATCACTAATTTGAGTGGACTGGCCAATGTGCGCGAAGGGTGGTCGGGCAATATACAGGCAGGCGGCGGAAGCTGTCTGGGCGGAAATGGCAGCGGCGGATGGGTAGTAGCGAAGCACTGTATGTCTTATCTGGCCGGGCAACCGAGCGTCAAATTTCGATTCACTTTCGGCGCGGGAACGACTTGCAATGACTTTGACGGCGTGGCTTTCGATGATATTTATATTGCCAATGCACCGCCCATTGTAGCCGCTTTCCTGCCTAGTTGTGCTGGCAATAATACCTACACGTTTAACGACCTTTCTACGAATTGTCCCGACAACTGGACCTGGGATTTCGGCGATCCTGCTTCCGGGACTGCCAACGTCAGCACGCAGCAAAGCCCCTCACATGCTTACGCAATGCCGGGCTTGTTTACGGTTACCCTGATTGCCAATAATATTTGTAGTGGCAGCACGACGGCCATCCGTACAGTCAAAATTTTTGGCATCACTTCTACTACTACCTCCGTTTCCTGCGCGGGCGGCAACGATGGCACCGCCTCTATCGAAGTGATTCCTGTCGGCTCCACGCCTGCTTATCACTGGAATACTATCCCGGAACAAACCAGCACGACGGCCATTAACCTGACTGCAGGCACTTATACGGTGGCTTTGGTAGAAAATGGCGTTTGTCCAGCCACGGCCACAGCGACGGTTACGGAACCGGCTGTTTTAACCCACACGACTTCTACTGTAACTGCTTCCTGCGGAAATCCGAACGGATCTGCGACTATTACTGTCAATGGAGGCACTGCGCCATACACCTATACCTGGTCGCCTTCCGGCGGAAATGCGGCTACTGCCAATAACTTAAACGCGGGCAATTACGTCGTGTCCATCACCGATCAACATAGCTGCGTAGATACGGTGCACGTACTGATCATAAATACGCCGCCCGTGCAAGCGGACATTATTAACGTCGTAAATGTGGGCTGTTTTGGTAGCAATACTGGGAGTGCGACTGTCCATATCACTGGTGGTCTTCTGCCTTTTATCTACGTCTGGTCGCCCACTGGCGGAAATAACGCCACGGCGACGGGACTTTCTGCCGGTACTTACCAGGTGACAGTGACGGATGCTAACCTCTGTACGGCCACTGCTACGGTAACGCTCACGCAGCCGTCCGCCTTGCTGCACACCACGACGACCACTCTTGCTGCCTGCGGGGAAGCGAATGGCTCGGCGACAGTGACGGAAACCGGGGGCACTGCGCCCTATACTTACCTGTGGTCACCTCTTGGCGGCACCAATAGTTCGGCAACTAATCTATCAGCTGGCAATTACATAGTTACCATTACTGACAGTAATAATTGTGTGGATACGGCCCAAGTCAATGTCGGGAATATCGACGGGGTGCAAGCAGTGATTTCAGCTAATGTTCCAGTAAGTTGTTTTGGTGGGCAAAATGGTCATGCAACGGTAACAGCCACCGGCGGCACCGCTCCCTACATTTACGCCTGGTCGCCGTCGGGGGGCAATAATGCCCAATCTACCGGATTGGCAGCGGGCAATTATTTTGTGACGATTACCGATGCTAATCAATGCGTGGCTGCCCTTTCGGTAAATATTACTCAGCCCTCGGCTTTGGCACATACTATTACTTCACAACCAACTACTTGTGGCGATCCGAACGGCTCGGCCACAGTCTTACCAACTGGTGGTACGGCTCCCTACACTTACACCTGGTCGCCCACGGGTGGCAATGGCAGCACCGCTCATAATTTGGCGGCTGGCAATTATGTAGTGTCCATCACCGATCAGGCTGGCTGTTTAGATACGGCACAAGTGGCAGTCCTGGCGTTGCCGGATGTACAGGCCACCATTTCCGATATAGTGCCAGTCACTTGTTTTGGTGGCAATAACGGTAGCGCAACTATAATGGCTACGGCTGGCGCGGCTCCTTATACCTACGCCTGGTCTCCTTCCGGGGGCAATGGTGCGGTCGCCGCTGGATTGACTGCTGGCATTTACACAGCGACGATCACGGATGCCAATCAATGTACGGCAACGGCTACGGCAACCGTCACGCAGCCAGCCGCATTGCAGCATAGCATCATAAATGCTCAATCAGCAGCTTGCAATATGGCGACTGGTGCGTCCACCATCCAGGAAACGGGTGGGACAGCTCCTTATAATTACACTTGGTCACCAAATGGCGGCAGCAATGCTACGGCAACGGGCTTATTGGCAGGCAATTACGTAGTTTCTGTAACCGATCAATCGGGATGTACAGATACCATTTTAGTAATAATTGGCAATATTCCGGGAGTACAGGCCAGTATTTCTGCCACCCTGAATGCCAATTGTTTTGGCAGTGCGATGGGTAGCGCGACGGTAATGGCCACAGCGGGCGTACCGCCTTATTCTTACGCCTGGTCGCCCACGGGCGGCAGCAATGCTACGGCAACGGGCTTAGTGTCTGGCACTTACGTCGTCACGGTAACGGATGCTAATGCCTGCACCGCCACAGCTACGGCAACCATTACGCAACCGGCTGAAATACAATCTACTATCACGACCTCGCCAGTCACTTGTCAGGGAATGAATGGTGCTGCTACAGTAGCAATTACTGGTGGCACACCTCCCTATATCTACGACTGGTCGCCTGCTGGCGGAAATGGCGCTACGGCTTCGGGATTGGCAGTGGGCAATTACAGCGTTTTAGTAAGCGACCAACAAGGCTGTAGCACCACGGTATTACTTTCCATTGACAGTCTGGCTGGAGTAAAGGCAACTATTGCTTCGGTTTCTCAAATCAGTTGCTTTGGTGCGGCAGACGGTAGCTTAACGGCTGCCGGGATGGGCGGTATGCTTCCCTATCAATATGCCTGGTCTACGCCTGGCGGAACTGGCACTACCCTATCGGAACTGGTGCCTGGTTCTTATTCTGTCACCGTCACTGATGGCTCTGGATGTACGAGCGTGGCCACGGCGATTTTGCTGGATGCTACCCCAATTGTTACTCAGGCGCATAGTATTTCGGTTCGTTGCTATGGCGAAAAGAACGGCACGATCAGTGTGGACACGACTGCTGGCGGATTGCCGCCGTATTTGTACGCGATCAATTCCGCTGCGTTTGGGCCGCAGACTGCTTTTACCGCTCTGCCTGCAGGAAATTATGTACTGCACACGCAAGACGCGAATGGCTGTATGATTATGAATTTGCTCACTATTACTGAGCCACCTGCTTATAGTGTTCAAGTGGGTAGTGATACCACTATTTATTTGGGCGATAGCCTGCTGCTCACTGCGCTTATTTCTGATCCGAGTCGGGTCGTGCAGTACGAATGGAAGCCGTCGGTTGCTGTTACTTGCCCGACTTGTCTGTCTACTTTTGCCCATCCGGTCACGTCTACTATTTATACCTTGTATGCATCGGATAATAGTGGTTGTGTGGTCAGTGATAGCAGATCAGTGACTGTACAAAAAGTGCCTGTATATATTCCCAACGTTTTTGCGCCCGATACCGACCATGACAACGACTATTTTACCCTGTATGCGGGATTTGGCGTGGAAGAAATAGAACTACTCCAAGTGTATGATCGCTGGGGCGCATTAGTGTTTGAAAATCAACACTTTGCACCTTCCAATCGCCGCGCTGGATGGAATGGTTACATTCGGGGAGACGTGGCAATGGTGGGCGTGTACGCTTATTTGATTCGGGTACGACTGCGGGATGGCAGCACAGAATTATTTAAGGGAGATGTGACGTTAGTGCATTGAGTACATTGTAAACTAAATTTCTTGAAGATACGAGTATTTGAGTATTCGATCAAAACACTTGATGATCAAGTAAGTGATCGAATACTCGAATCTTCAAATACTCAAATAAAAATAATTTACAGTGTGTTGAGGTTAATGGCAATTTAAGGTGCTAATTCGCTAATAGAGTTGTTGCGATGTAATTAATTGGTGCCAATGCCTTTTTAAGCCAAACCAATTCTCCCTCTGTTGTCATGTCGACCGAAGTGGAGACATCTGTGTATTTTAATACAAAAATGCTGATATTCAACCAGATGTCTCGGCTACTCTGCTAATAAAGCACTTGGTTTTAGAACCCCGAATGGGTTGTTTACGCTATTTTTTCACTTCCCCGGATTTCATCCGGGGCTATTCATATTCAACCACTTCGTGGTGAGCGGTTTATTCCTGTATGACCGCTGCCCTAGCCAGCCTGTCCCTCGACATGACAAAACCAAGATACGCCACTATAACGAATTGGTTATCTTGGCAAAATATCTCTAATAAAAAAATGTGCTAAGAGCGCAAAAAGGGTAAATATAATTAGTGAAAAATCTAAAAATTAAAAATCCCTGATTACGAAAAGACGTAATCAGGGATTTTAACTTCCATTAAATGCTGACCTTTTGCAGGTAATATGCTAAAAGCGATAGTTATTAGCACATTAACCAGATTAGCACATTAAATTTTATTCCCCTTTAGCAGTAGGTTGTTCTTTCCCTTTCACGTCGCCGGTGATCTCGAGGAAAGTCTCGGTCGGGTTGGTATTGGCAGTGACGGTCACGCGTTTGGTTTGGCGACCGGGTTTGCCTTTGGAATTGAACTCCACTTTGATCTCGGCAGTGCCACCCGGAGGGACGGGTTCTTTCGGCCAGGTCGGTACCGTGCAGCCGCAAGAGCCTTTGCAATTGCTGATAATCAGGTCTTCGTTGCCCGTGTTTTTGAATTTGTAGCTGTGCTTCACGATCTCGCCTTCATCGGTCGTACCAAAATCGTAGCGTTCGCTTTCGTACTGAATGGCAGTGAGCGGGCCAGTAGGCGCTGGGGCAGCATTAGTGTTGGTGCCAGGGATGTTGCCGCCATTAGACGACATAACAGAGGCCGCCGATTCCCGAATCTTATCAGATTCCGATTTGCTGAACCAGTTTTTGAAACCGCCACCAAACAGGTTGGCAACGAGTAGAATAGCGAGCAGGCCGAGTAAACCGAGCTGCACTTGTTTGTTCCTTTCCATTGTGTAAAAAATAAAGTGAGTGAGGAATTAAATTGCGTACGGAATCGCTTTTGGTGATGCAAAATTAGAGCAATCCCGAAGGGGTCTCATCACTACCCTGCTGGTTTGCAAATGATTAACACAGGAACGCCGATAGGGCGGATTTACCCGGATTTTTGCTGGAAAACGACGGGCTATTCCAAATGCTTATTTGCTTTTTGCATAATGCAGCGCAGCTCAGGCTATCTTCACCTCCACAGCAGTCATCCCTTTTTTGCCTCGCTTGGTCTCAAACGTGACGGTGTCGCCATTGCGGATTTTACTCAACAGGCCGGTCATGTGCACAAACACTTCCTGACTGGTGCCCTCTTCCACGATAAAACCGTATCCTTTCGCTTCGTTATAGAATTTGACGATTCCTCTGTACATTAAACTGATTTTTATGAACGGTTAATGGTGATTGGCTGGTGCGATTGGGCAGGCGCAAAGATACATCTTTAAAAAAAATCATCGTCATCCCAAGGAAGAATCTGGATGGTGCTATACTCCATTTTGGCTATTGCTTTTTTGCCTGTTCAAATTTGCCCATTACTTCCTGTTCCCTGTACGCGCTTCAGATGCACGTCTTTCACGGCTCTGAGCAATAACGGTGCTTTTTCAATATCCACAGAATCACTATCCAGACCAAACCAGTTTTTGGGGGAAGACACCATACCTTTTACACTTAAATAAATACTCATTACTAGTTGCTCAAACCAGGGCAATTCATTTTCATTAGATAAAAATTCGGAAATCAATACGAAACGGAAATCGCCGGTAGGATAACTATTAGCCATAATGTGGTAACGGGAGAAAACATCCAACTCTTCGTTTTCCAGTAGATCTTCTACTACTTTTTTCATAAATACGTTCATACGCTGCTGCACCCGGAAGCCCAGGCGAAAGTTGACTTTGTATACGTCGTTAGGCGCGATGGTATTTACTTCATACTCCATCGTATAAGGTTCGTCGGCCGTGTCAATATGTACAAACCAATACACATTGGCGCGTTTGGGCTGGGTTTGCAGAATAGAATACAGGATTTTTTCCTCTACTTTTTTAGGGTTTCTAGCGCCGGTCAGGAACACCAGGTTGGAGGCAAACTTGGGTATTTCATTGTCGTTGCTCAACAAAATAAGTTGATCCAGATAGTCTTTAATATATATCTCATCAGAGTAGCTCTGCCGGATGCGCTTGGCCGTGAGCCAGAGCAACATCGTGCCAAAGAGCAAAGCCGCCATCATGACCGTAATGTAGCCGCCGTCGGCAAATTTCAAGGAGTTAGCCACAAAAAATCCCCCTTCCCAAATTATATAAAATACTAGAAAAAACCAGATGCGCCAGGCTGGTACGCGATGTAGCACCATCCAATTGGACAATAAAATAGTGGAACATAACATAGTAGAAACCACCGATAGCCCATAAGCCGCTTCCATCCGCGAACTCTGCTGGAAAAACAACACTACGCAGACGCAACCAAGCCACAAAAAGGTATTGACCGCCGGAATGTAGATCTGCCCCTTTAGATTGCTGGGAAACATGACGGTCATTTTGGGTAAAAACCCCAGGCGAATAGCCTCGGAAGCCAACGTAAAAGAACCACTGATCATACTTTGGCTGGCAATGATGGCGGCCATCGTAGAAACAGCAATGCCCGGCCACAAAAACCAGTGCGGCATAATGCCATAAAAAGGATTGTCGTCCAGTTTTTGGCCCTCGTGCTGTAACAACCAGACTGCCTGACCGAAATAATTGAGTAGCAAACAAGTCTTAACGTAGACCCAGCTGACCCGAATATTGGGCAGCCCACAGTGTCCCAGGTCAGCGTACAGGGCTTCCGCGCCGGTCGTACACAAAAACACGGCCCCCATGATAACCAACATATTGGGACTAGTAATCAATAACTGAATACCGTAATAGGGATTAATTACTTTAAAAATACTCGGCATGTGTACGATCTGGCTAATGCCCAATACTCCGAGCATCGCAAACCAGACCAGCATGATGGGCCCAAAACTCTTGCCAACCGTGGTTGTGCCAAAGCGTTGGATAAAGAACAAGGCCGAAATAATAGTGATGACAATACCGATAGTTGGTATTTCCGGGAACTTGAGCGACAACCCCTCGATGGCCGACGATACCGTAATCGGTGGCGTGATCATCCCCTCGGCCAGCACGGCTGCACCACCCAGCAAAGCCGGATACAACAACCAGCGACGGCGGCGGCGCACCAGCGAATAGAGCGAGAAAATACCGCCTTCACCCTTATTGTCGGCTCGCAGCACCAGCGTGATGTATTTGATCGTCGTCTGGATGGTGAGCGTCCAGAAAACGAGCGATACGCCGCCCAGCACGACCAGTGCATCGACGGGTTTGCCTTCGCCGACGAGGGCTTTCATCACGTATAAAGGTGAAGTGCCAATATCACCATAAATAATACCAAGCGTGATCAGCAGCCCAGCCTTGGAAAGTTGATGATGGTTATTGTGGCTTCCCATCGGTGTTCATATAGTTATCCGCAAGTTGTTCGGGCAGAAGAAGTTGTTATTCCAAATAATTTTTTAACCAGAAATAAATTCAGGACTAAATGTATGTCTCTATTTTTAGATAGCAAAAATTATTAAAAAATTGCTCCACCACTTCTTTTACACGTTATGTATGCGCTTCAACCGCACATCTTTTACTCCCCTCAGAATTAAAGGAGCCTGTTCAATATCTACCGAGTCACTATCCAGACCAAACCAGTTTTTGGGGGAAGACACCATCCCTTTTACACTTAAATAAATACCCATAATAAATTGCTCAAACCACGGCAATTCATTTTCATTGGATAAAAATTCGGAGATCAGCACAAAACGGAAATCGCCAGTCGGATAACTATGCGGCATGGTGTGGTAGCGGGAATAGATGCCCAGGTCATCATTTTCCACCAGGTCTTCTACCACTTTTTTCATGAACACATTCATGCGTTGCTGTACCCGGAAACCCAGTCGGAAATTGATTTTATATACGTCATTGGGCGCGATAGTGTTTACTTCATACTCCAAGGTATACGGTTCGTCGGTAGTATCAATGTGGACGAACCAGTACACGTTGGCGCGCTTGGGCTGCGTTTGGAGAATAGAGTACAGGATTTTTTCCTCCACTTTTTTGGGATTTCTCGCTCCGGTCAGGTAGACCAGATTAGAGGCAAAGCGGGGGACTTCGTTATCATTGCTAAGCAGAATAAGCTGATCCAGATAGTCTTTAATATATACCTCATCGGAATAACTTTGCCGAATCCGTTTGGCCGTGAGCCAGAGCAACATCATACCAAAAAGTAAGGCCGCCAACGACACCGTGACGTAGCCACCTTCGTGAAATTTTGTGATGTTGGCCCGCAAAAAGCCCAACTCCACCACGACGTAAAAAATCAGGAACGACCAGATAATTATGGGCTTTATCCGCTTGACTACCATCCAGTTAGATAACAAAATGGTCGTACAAAGCATGGCCAAAATAATAGCTAAACCGTAGGCAGCCTCCATCGCGGATGATTTTTGGAAGTGCAAAACAATGCCCACACAACCCAGCCACAGGAAGGTGTTAACCGCCGGAATGTAAATCTGACCTTTCAGATTGGACGGAAATTTTACGGTCATTTTAGGCAAAAATCCCAAGCGAATGGCCTCCGAAACCAGGGTGAACGACCCCGAAATAAGGGCCTGACTGGCAATGACCGCCGCCACCGTAGCAATGCCCGTACCAATCAGCAGAAACCAATCTGGCATCACTCCATAAAACGTCTTCATAGGACGCACTTGCCCTTCAAATTTCAGCAACCAGGCCGCCTGACCCAAATAAGTAAGCACGAGACAAGATTTGACAAAAACCCAACTCACCTTAATGTTTTCGCGTCCACAGTGACCCAGATCGGCGTACAGTGCTTCTGCCCCGGTCGTACATAAAAATACCGCCCCTAAAATGATCAATGCATTTGGACTGTGCAGTATTAATTGGACACCATACCAGGGATTTAATGCTGCTATTACGCCAGGGTTATCCACAATTTGATTAACTCCTAACAGGGCCAGCATCAAAAACCACATAAACATGATCGGTCCAAAACCCTTACCTACAGCTGCCGTGCCGAAACGCTGGGCAAAAAACAGCACTGAAATAATCCCAATCGCAATGCCCACCGTCGGCATACCAGGATACCTGCTTTCCAATCCTTCCACCGCCGATACCACTGAGATCGGTGGCGTAATCATGCCATCGGAAAGCATTGCCGCGCCACCAATAATGGCTGGATATAATAGCCAGCGTTCTTTACGACGCACCAAAGTGTACAGCGAAAAAATACCGCCTTCGCCGTTATTGTCGGCCCGCAAAGTCAGCATCACATATTTCAAAGTAGTCTGCACCGTCAATGTCCAAAAGATCAGCGACACCCCGCCCAGAATCGTCAGTCGGTCAATAATATTGGAACCCGTAATAGCATCCATCACATAGAGCGGGGAAGTGCCAATATCGCCATAAATGATACCAAGTGTAATCAATAAACCCGCTCCGGAGAGCTTGTGGTAACTATTGTGGTTTCCCATACGGTATCTGCAATTTAGTTTACTGTCGTTTGAAAGCCCAAGGTCGGTGTTCCAAAAGCTTTTTAACCAAAAAAAGAGATTTCAAGGCGCACCTTGAAATCTCTTATGTCAATATAGAGGTAAAAACATCAAAAGAGTGGCAAAAAACGCGTTTAGTGGGCGTGTCCACCTGCGCCGTGTACGTGGCCGTGGGCCAGTTCATTCGGATCAGCATCACGCACACTATCTACGTGGCCGCTGAAATACAGGTCTACACCGGCCATCGGGTGATTGAAGTCAATCTTTACTTCGTTGTCACCGACTTCGGCCACCATGCCCTGAAAGTGGTTGCCGTCCTGATCCTGCAAAGGCAACATATTACCAATTTCAAGCAGGTCATCCGGGATTTTTCCTTCCACTTCGAACATATTTTTGGGCACTTTGACGAGGGCCGTATCATCGTAAGTACCGTAAGCATTAGCCGCCTCGATACCGAACGAAAATTTATCTCCCGGTTGCAGGCCCGCCAGATTTTTCTCGAAATCGGGAATCATGGAGCCAGTGCCATAGATGAAAACCATCGGTTCACCATTACTGGTGGATTCCACCAAAGTGCCCGCTGCGGAGCCTTCGGTCAGGGTGTAGTGCACGGACACTACTTTGTTGGGTGCAATAGTCATTTAAAAAATGCTTTAATCAATGTTTAGAGCGTGCTGATGATCAATGAATTATAAATTCGTGCCATCCAGAACTACTTTAATTTGAGTATTATTGAAAAAATGAGGCACAAAGGTACAGGAATCAAAAGAAGAAACCGAACCATCAAGGCAGCGAATGGTTTAGTTTTGCTCCGCTTTTTTAATAAATATGGATTGATCTACGAGCATTTTCTCAACCTTTAACCGCCATAGCCTTTTCAGGCGAAGGCGGTTCTCAACCCCTCAACATTCTCAACACCTAATAAATATGAAAATCGCGATCTCCCAACTGAACTATCACATCGGCAATTTTGAAGGAAATCTGGCCAAAATGCTGGCCGCCGTGCAGGAAGCCAAAAGCCAGGGAGCCGATCTGATCTGCTTTGGCGAACTGGCCGTGTGCGGCTATCCGCCCCGCGATTTTCTGGAATTCGACGACTTTATCCGCCAATGTTCGGCTTCGGTGGATACGCTGCGTCAGGCTAGTCAGGGCATTGGCATCGTGGTCGGTGCGCCCACCCGCAACCCGGTTGCGGCAGGAAAAGACCTTTACAATTCGGCCTATTTTCTCTATAATGGGGAGATAATAGGGGTCCAGCACAAAGCTTTGTTGCCAACTTACGATATTTTTGACGAGTACCGCTATTTTGAGCCAGGCACCGAATTCCATACTATTCCGTTCAAAGGGCACCGAATTGCTCTCGTAGTCTGCGAAGATATTTGGAATGTTGGCAATGAAAATCCGCTTTACACGGTCTGTCCATTAGACGAAATGATGCCGGAAAAGCCGGATTTCATGCTCAATATTTCTGCGTCGCCGTTCTCTGCTCCGCAAGCGCAAACGCGTATCCAGATCGTGCGAGCCAACGTGGAACGCTACCACTTACCGATGTTTTATGCCAACCACGTGGGCGCGCAAACCGATATTATTTTTGATGGCGGCAGCCTCGTCATGTCGCCCGACGGCATGGTCTTCGACGAAATGCCGTATTGGAAGGAAAATTTGCAGATGTATGACCTTGAGGAAGTCAAAAAAGGTGGTCAGCAGCGCGAACAACCAAAGGAAAAGATTCACCTGATTCACGGCGCGCTCGTTATTGGCATCCGCGATTATTTCCAGAAATTAGGTTTCAAAAAAGGTATTCTCGGGCTCTCTGGCGGGATAGATTCAGCAGTAACTGCCGTTTTGGCTGTCCAGGCATTAGGCGCAGAAAACGTCATGGGCGTACTCATGCCCAGTCAATACAGCAGCGGCCACTCCGTAGATGACGCCCGCCAGTTGGCAGAAAATCTGGGTATGCCCCACGAACTCATCACGATCAAGCCCATGTACGAAGCGTTCGAGACGGCGTTGGCTCCACAGTTCAAGGACTTGCCTTTTAATGTCACCGAGGAGAATATTCAGGCGCGCATTCGAGGCACGCTACTGATGGCCATGAGCAACAAATTCGGCAATATTTTGCTGAATACCACCAACAAAAGCGAAATGGCGGTCGGCTACGGCACGCTCTACGGCGATATGTGCGGCGGCATTTCCGTGCTCGGCGACGTCTATAAAACCGAGGTCTATGCGCTGGCCCGGTATCTCAACCGCGATAAAGAAGTGATTCCCGAAAGCAGCATGAGCAAAGCCCCCAGTGCCGAACTGCGCCCCGACCAAAAAGATTCGGATAGCCTGCCGCCTTA
Organism: Saprospiraceae bacterium; assembly: GCA_965249785.1. GTDB lineage: Bacteria > Bacteroidota > Bacteroidia > Chitinophagales > Saprospiraceae > M3007. The sequence goes on from CBDFMU010000021.1 coordinate 68,182, forward strand.
CGATGTATTAGATAAATTGCTTTTCCAATACATCGAAGGCCGACAAGGTCCACGCGAACTAATAGTACTAGGCTTCGATCCCGCGCTGGTGCAGCGAGTGCTGCGCATGGTGAACATCAATGAATTTAAGCGGGAACAGGCTGCGCCGGTGTTGCGGGTGAGCAGCAAAGGCTTCGGAATGGGGCGAAGGATGCCTATTGTTGGGAAGTATTTGTCGTAAAAGAGAAGTTGTTTGATAATGGTGAAAAGCATTTAACTTTGTCTGAGTCTCATAATGATCGGCTATGGAATAATTGGTTTTATCTTATTTCAAGCATTTACCCGAAGCCTTACAGTTGGAAGTGCTACACTATGTGCAGTACTTGTTGCAGGTAAAAAACCGGCCACAGCCAGATACTCCCGCAGAAGATTTCGAGACCTGGCGTCAGCAGTTTCTATTGGATTCTGCGCAGGGACTAAATGCGCTTTACGGAGAGGACGAGCCGGAGTACAGCGAAACAGACTTACTGGAAGTTAATGCTGCTTTTCAACCTGACTGGCATGAAAGAAGGTGATATCGGCTTGGCAGCCTTGCCTCAATCCGATGGTCAGATAAAACTCCGACCTGTACTATTGCTCAAAAGCTTACCTCCTTTCGGCGATTTCATAGTTTGTGGCATTTCCACCCAACTGCGCCACGAGCAGAAAGATATGGACAAAATTCTTTTGCCCAATCCTGAAAATCGTCTCAAACAGACTTCGTTAGTTCGCTTGACCTACCTGCACACGCTTTCGTTAGGTAGTTTGCAGGGAAGCATTGGGAAAATACTTTCCAAACTAAACAATGAAATGCTGCATCGGTTGGCGACGTTTTTAGCGGGTTAGATTAAAAAACTTTGGCATGGGTCAGAGGATGCCTATTGTTGGGGAGTATTTGTCTTAGATTGATACACTCAAATTAGCGGTAAGAATCTTTACGAGGGTAGCGACGCATATCTACAAGCCGGATGACTTACACAACACTGCTTTTTACTCGATAATACATACCGATGGTGATTACCTATCTTCACCCAACGGATAGTTTTAAAACGTGACGAGGGCCGCCCGGTCTCCGGGCACTGCGCTTGACGTTCGGATTTAGCGTACGCTTCCAGCACAAATCGCTCCGCAGCATCGCTGTCAAATGTCTCCTGAATATAAGCCGCTATTTCATACAGTTCCGACAAAGCATCGTTTAACCATTCTACTGATTTCTGTTGAGCCATTGGGCCAGTATTTTTTTGGCATCAATATGGGAAACCAGATTGGCGGGGTCATCACTACGTTCAATAGCACGGCGAAAAACATCGACTTCTGCCTCGCTCAAATTATCTTCATAGTCATCAGTTATCGCTTCGGGAGCAGTACCGAAATTAGCCATAAACTCACGAATGATGACCAACAAACGCTGCGCATCGGTAGGCGACTGTATTTGGGCTACGAGTTCGTGTATCGCGCCCTTCGTTTCTAGAACAGACATTGAATTGCTTTTTACACAAATTTAATGAAATATTGGAATATTTCTATTGATAATTGAGCCTTATTCTGAAACTACTCCTCATCTAATGACCAGATTACTTTCGCCGCTGTAACAAATAAGTAGTTTTGGTATCAACCGGACCATCACTGAATCCACTCGCGTTTGCTACGGCAGTACAAACCTCCCAGCCCTGACGGTAAAAAAAGTCAAGTCCTGCGGCTAACGAATCAAAGATCAGTGGCTCTCCCTGTGCAGTGGTCAGTTTCATATCTTCCTTACAACCAGCACATTGAATCGAAAAACTGACTTGTTTCTTTTTTTCCTGAGGTCTGGCCAATAAGTATTTTTCGGCTTTACTGCTGTCCACTAGAATACCACCGACATAAATCTGTGCGCATGCCATCTGGGCAAGCAACAGCCAAACGAGAAACACAAGCAGTTTTTTCATGGGCCTTGAAATTCAAAAGGTTTACTAATCTAATTACTCCCAATCATTTCCTTGCTCTTCCCATCTTTTACTCGTTGAAAAGCGTCATAACCGCAGTCTAAAAATGCCTGATACTCGTCGGCATTAAAGGTGCTGCCACGTGGTTGATTAAGAAGGGTTTTGCCGTCGTTATTCATTAATACGTACCACGGCTGGCTGATTTTGCCGAAATTACTGCTCTCAAACTGCGCCCATTTATCGCCTTTCGTGCGGATCTTTTCCCCGGTTTTCGAGTCCAGCAGGTATTTGAATTTGTTATCGGGAAACAACTGCTCCTGATCGTCCACATAGAGGGACACCACTACATAATCGTTTTTCAAATGCTTCAAAATACCGGGTTCGCGCCAGACGTTTTCTTCCATTTTGCGGCAATTCACGCAGCCAAAGCCCGTGAAATCCACAAAAAGGGGCTTGTTTTCCAGTTTGGCGACCGCCAATGCCTCATCAAAATCGTGGTAACAATCCAAGCCGTGGGGGCAATCCACCGGGTGGAAAAAATTATAGTGTACCGGCGGTGCAATGCCACTCAGTAGCGAAAGCGACTGGTAATTAAACAATCCCCAACCGAGATAGGCCGCAAAAGCCGTCGCTGCCAAACCCACTGTGAGCCGCCCAAAACCGGGCCGTCCGGAACTGCCTTTTATCTTCAATATCCCAAATTGGTACAAGGCTAATAAGGCCGCAATGACCAGCCACAGACCCAGGAAAAGTTCGTATTTTAGAATGCCCCAGTGACGCACCATATCGGCGGTGCTAAAAAATTTGAGGGCCAAAGCCAATTCCAGAAAACCGAGCGTAACCTTCACATTGTCCATCCAGCCGCCGGATTTTGGCAGCGAATTCAGCCAGCCGGGAAACATGGCAAACAGTGCAAAAGGCAGGGCCAAGGCAAATCCAAAACCGGACAAACCAACAAAGGGCCGCGCGGGTATAAAACCTAAAATCTCTGAACCCCCATTCGATTTAGCCGTCTCGACCAGTAGCGTACCGACGATGGGGCCTGTGCAGGAAAACGACACCAAAGCCAGCGTAAAAGCCATGAAAAAGATGCCAATCATGCCGCCTTTATCGGCCATTTTATCGCTACCATTTACCCAGGAAGAAGGCAGCGAAATTTCAAATAATCCAAAGAAAGAGAGGGCAAAAGCGATAAATATACCGAAAAAGAGCAGATTGAAATACATATCCGTGCTCAATTCGTTCAGCGTACTGGCCCCAAAAGCAAGCGTAACGCCAATACCAATGCTTACATAAATGACCACAATACTGGCTCCGTACCATAAGGCGTTGCGCAGTCCAGTCGCGCGATTTGGCGAGCGTTTGGTAAAGAAAGCCACCGTCAGCGGAATCATCGGAAACACGCAAGGTGTCAGCAAAGCCAGCAAACCACCCAGAAATCCGGCTCCGAAAACCCAGCCCAAAGAGGTGTTTTCCTCCACTACTTCGGCGGAGCAACTATTCACAAATTGCGCTGAATTGATGTCGCGTTTGGTTTCAAAAAAACCCATAAAATTCGGGTCGTCGGGCGGCGTCAGGGTTGCACTGGCCGCTGGTTGATTGGGTTGCGTAGTAGCAACATCTGCCGCTGGATTGGCAGGCATTTCGACGGAACCTTGACTGCCGTTATTGGGCTTAGCAGGAGTTGGAGCGGTAACAGGCGTTTTCTCGTCCTTTTTGACCGGCGCAGCGTTGGCAGGGGTCAAAACGAATTTAAAATCCGTACTTTTAGGAGGGAGACATTGGGATTCGTCGCAAGCCATAGCCTGCACATAACCGACAATAGGTTTGGTCACGTCGGTCACTTGTACCCGTTGGGTAAAAATTGCATCGTGCTTGAACTTATGCAGTGTAATACCGAATACCTTATCAAATACATTAAGCATGCCGCCACTTTCCTTGGCTTTGCCTACTAATTTGAAGTGCGGCCCTTCTTCAAAAGTTAGTTGCGTCGGCAATGGACCCTGATCACTTTCATTGAGTTGGGAGTATGTATACCAGCCATCGTCTATTTTACAGGTCAATACTAGGTCAAATTGGCCATTGCCCACATCGTTGGAAGTAAAAGTCCAATGCAGCGGATTTTGAGCCATCATATTGGCCGCCAATAACAGCATACCCGTGGCCAACAGTAGGCGTAGATTTCGGAATATCATTTTTATAAATTTTGGAACACAAAGAAAGAGAGTTTTTAACGGAGGATGGTTGCTGGACTGATCTTTATCATAACTTTAACCCGAAGTTTTGTCGGCGGACAGACAATAACGGTAAGCCTATTGAAATGTTGATGCGTTTTCAAATCAATCTTTCATCTTTGTAGGAGTGCGTAGAAATGCGTATTTTTGGAAAAAATTTGCACAGATTTTGTTTGCCATTAAAGTACAGCCCTTTAAATCATTTCTCTATGCGAGAGCACTTCTTTTTGTTCCTATGTCTACTGTTTTCCCTGCCGCTGGTCGCCCAACATGAATGTACCGTCATCGCTAGTTCCGGCCTGAAACTCCGTTCCACACCCGATCAGCAGGGAAAGGTCTTGGCCGTGGCACCTTTCGGAGCGCATGTGACAGTAAAAAACGAGTCGCGTTCCCGACCCAACGGGAAAGGGAATTATTACCTACCGGAAGCCCGCCGCGACACCATCGGTATTTTACAGGAATACTCGTACCACGACGGCAAAAAGACGGTAAACGTAAAAGAGCCGCACATTGGTTATTGGTTGTCTGTGGAATACGACGGCAAAAGCGGTTATATGTTCAGTGGATTCCTGATGTGGAATGGGCTGGAAAACGAGCGATATTCTAACCCCAATGACACTTGGCGGATACAATACGCTGGCGGAAACGCCGCTAATTCGGCCCTGCCTGATCTACATAAACGCTGGAATTGGTATGGTCTTTTTCGTCAGCCAGACGGGAAATATACACTGCGCGCCGTCCAACTCCAATACGCGGTGGTCGATTACAGAAACGAAAACGAAGAGGGAGGGGTGCTGGATACAGAAATACTTACCCAGGTCGTGGGCGTGGCCGAGCAGCCTTTATTTCTGATAGGTCACATCGGGAAACTGACAGAGCGTTCCAATATTTCCGGCGACTATGCCTATGAGAAGCAAGGCGAATCGAAATTCATGAGCGGTTATACCCTGCCGAAGGAAGATTTGCTCCGTCCTTATGATATTACCATTCAAAAACATTCTGCCGAAAATGAGTGGGACTATTCGGTTTTTCTAAGCAATGCTTCCGGCAAAAAACAGGAAATCCGGCTGCCTAACCTGAAAGACAGTGCCAACGAAAGAGTTAGTCCTTTCGAATTACAATGGGTAGGCGATCTGGACGGCGACGGCCGATACGATTACTTATGCAATATGGGGGACAAATGGGGTGGCATTATGCTTTATCTGAGTTCGCAAGCCAAGTCGGGTGAAGCAGCGGGCTTAGTAGCCGTGCTTTGGCACTGGTCTATTTGCTGAAAGAGAGAGTATTTGTTGTATTAAATTTTACTTTTTTTAGGCAAACAGCAGCCCATATTTCCCCTTACTTTTGCCCCTCCATTTCAGCCTACCGTCACCACACCGTCCTTGTAGCCTTGGGCGTTCGGTAGAAAAGTTATTTCACTACTAACACAAAGACAAACCGAATCATGGGTCAAGCCGTCAATCTCGCCGACCATTTGCAAATCATCCGCGAGAGCGCCCATGCTTTTGCGGAGACGCACATCCGCCCACACGTCATGGAGTGGGATGAAAGCCAGCATTTCCCGATTGATTTATTTCATCGCATGGGCGAACAGGGGTTTTTGGGCGTTTTGGTGCCGGAAATTTACGGCGGCGCAGGTTTGGGTTATCAGGAATATATTACGGTTATTGAGGAAATTGCCAAGGTGTGCGGCTCCATTGGTTTGAGCGTAGCGGCGCATAACTCGCTGTGTACCAATCACATCCTGTCCTTTGCCAACGAAGAACAAAAACAAAAATACCTGCCACTTTTAGCCACCGGCCAATGGATCGGCGCATGGGGTCTCACCGAACCTAACACCGGCTCAGATGCTATGCGGATGCAATGCACGGCGACCCGCGACGGTGATCATTTTGTCTTAAACGGTACTAAAAGTTGGATTACGCACGGCAAAAGCGGCCACGTAGCCGTCGTCATTGCCCGCACGGGTGATTTGCTGGATAGTCGCGGCATGACGGCTTTTGTCGTGGAGCGCGGTACGCCGGGATTTTTAGCTGGAAAAAAAGAAAACAAACTCGGCATGCGCGCCAGCGAAACCGCCGAAATGGTCTTTGATAATTGCCGAATCCACGAAAGTCAGGTGCTCGGCGTGGAAGGCGAAGGTTTTATTCAATCTATGAAAATTCTGGACGGCGGACGTATTTCTATTGCCGCGCTGTCGTTGGGTATTGCCAAAGGGGCTTATGAGGCTTCGGTGAAATATTCCAAAGAACGCCACCAGTTTGGGCAGCCGATCTCCAATTTTCAGGGCATTAGTTTCAAATTGGCGGACATGGCCACCCAAATCGAAGCTGCCGAACTCCTCACCCGCCAGGCCGGAATGCTGAAAGATGCGGGCCAAAAATGCACCAAACAAGCGGCGATGGCGAAATATTACGCCTCCGAAATATCGGTCAAAGTGAGTACAGATGCCGTGCAAGTGCATGGCGGTTACGGCTACACCAAGGATTTTCCAGTGGAAAAATTCTACCGCGATTCCAAACTCTGCACCATCGGCGAGGGCACTTCCGAAGTACAAAAATTGGTCATCGCCCGCGAGGCCTTGAAGGGATAGCGGAAATAATGTGGTCAATAATTTAGAATTTGGCCAATGTGGTTAATAATAAGATCGGAATTGAGGAAAATCTATCAAACAGTTGGCGAGAAGAAATGGGTTTACCTATATTTGCCGAGACGATCCCGAAGTAAGAATTGTTTTGTTTTGTAATTTTCGGCCTCCGTTGCCTCTTTTGGCTCCGGAGGCCTTTTTTATTACTGAATGTGGTCAATGGCAAATGAATGAGATCAATGTGGTCAGTTCCACATTTCACCCATTGCCCACATTGATCACATTCATTCCATGAAGATTCACACCCTCGATCTTGACTTTCTTGACCGCCATGATGCGGTCGCCGTTTTTGTAGTGGAAGGCCCAACAGGATTGGCGTTGGTGGAGACCGGGCCAGCCTCTACCCTCCCCCATTTGGAAGCAGTATTAGCAAAAAATGGTTGGCAAATTGCTGATTTTCAACACGTTTTCCTGACCCATATTCATTTCGATCATGCGGGCGCGGCTTGGGCATTTGCAGAGAAAGGGGCCACGATTTACGTCCATCCGCTCGGCCTTCCGCATTTGGCAGCCCCCGAAAAACTCTACAATTCCGCGCGCATGATCTATGGCGACAACATGGACAGGCTATGGGGTCCGATGTATCCGATTCCGGTGGCGCAACTGTATGCCCCTGCGCATGGCGAATTGGTCGAAGCCGTCGGGTTGTTTTTTAAAACCTGGTACACGCCCGGCCATGCGGTACACCACATTGCCTGGGAAGTCGTTTCGGCCGATTGGAATACTATCGTATGTTTCACTGGCGACGTAGCCGGGGTGCGCATCGACGGCGGACCAGTGATGCCGCCGTGTCCTCCCCCCGATATTCAGATAGATGACTGGCAAGATTCGATTCAACTTTTGCGAGACTTACCTTCTAAAACGTTGTATTTGACGCACTTCGGGGCTATTACGGACAAACAGGCCCATCTTCATGCGCTGGAAAAACGCCTGTTGGCCTGGGCGGAATGGATGCGTCCGTATGCCGAAAATCAAACACCCGCAGCGGAGATTGTGCCTACTTTTCAGGAGTTTGTGCGACAGGAATTAATTGCGCAAGGGGTGCCTGAGGAGGCATTGCAACGCTACGAAGTGGCCAATCCATCTTATATGTCGGTGTCGGGATTGTTAAGATATTGGAATAAGAAGCATCGGAAAAACCAGTAACTAATTTCCCAATAACGAATAACCAACTTACATGATACTCAATCAACATACCCTGGTTTTGCGCGCCCAAGTCGAGGACGTGGTCAAAGATTTGCAGCAACTCAGCCAGGAAATCGGCCATAGCGAACTGGCCGCCAAGGTCGGCGAACTGCGCAACCGCATGACCGAGCCATACATGTTCGTCATTGTCGGTGAGGTGAAAGCGGGCAAAAGCAGTTTTATAAACGCTTTGCTTGATGCCGGTGAGATTTGTAAAGTCGCTCCGCAGCCGATGACCGACACCATTCAGCAGATTTTGTACGGGGAAAAGGAGGAGACCATCATGGTAAACCCCTACCTGAAAAAAATCCTGTTGCCCGTGGAGATATTGCGCGACATCGCGATTGTGGATACGCCGGGGACGAACTCTATTGTGGAAAAACACCAGGAAATCACCGAGAATTTCATTCCGGCCAGCGACTTGGTAATTTTTGTGTTTGAGGCTAAAAATCCTTACCGCCAGTCTTCGTGGGATTTTTTCGACTTTATTCACCGCGATTGGCACAAGAAAATCATTTTCGTATTACAACAAAAAGACTTATTGAATGCGGAAGATCTGGCGGTGAACGAGCGCGGTTTGTACAATTTTGCTATACAAAAAGGCGTACAGGAACCAGTGATTTTCGCCGTAAGTGCCAAAGCCGAAATAGAAGGCCGTTTCGACCAAAGCAATTTCTCCGCTGTGCGCGATTACATCCGTACCCACGTCACTGGCGGTCGCGGCGCGGCAATGAAACTACGCAACAACATCGCCACTTCCCGCAATATCCTTGATCGCGTGCGTCACGACCTCGACACGCGCGCCCAGCAGTACGCGCTGGACACAGCTTTCCGCGATGATATTTACCAAACGCTGAACAATCAGGAAGCAAAATCGAACCATCAGGTTGGGCAACTCATTGAAAATCTGCTGAATGGCTACGACCGCATTACTAAAAACATCGGCGAGGAACTGATCAATGAACTGTCGTTTACCTCGCTGTTGCGGCGCTCCTTCATGGGTATTATTGGTAAAAAAAGTTCGATCAAAGAATGGCTGGACGAACTCACCAAAAAACTCGAACTCCGCTTGAACGGCGAATTAAAGGTAAAACTGAATGAAGGCGTAGTGGACTTGGCTGATTCGGTGCAGCAAATGGCTAAAATGATTGACCTGAAAATTCGTGCCGGAAGCACGGTGGTGTCGAGCGATTCCTACATTTTCGAGCACATCGCTGACCGGCGTTCCGCCGTGCTGAAAGAGTTGCAGGAAGCGTTTGGCCGCTTCATGTCGCGTTCTGAAAGTTTCACGGACGACCAGTTGTTTCCGAGCAATGCAATGGTCAGCCCGAACATTGCCACCGGCAGCGGCATCGCCATCGTGGGTGTTATCCTGGCGGCGGTGACCAATATTGCCGTGCTCGACATTACGGGCGGCGTGCTGACTGGTGTTGGCGTACTGTTCGCTGGCATTACGGCCGGTATTCAAAGCCGCAAGATTACTAGTGGTTTTCGGGAACAAATTGCCCGGGGTCGCGAACAAATGTCGGAAGCGTTGGAGACCAAATTGCGGGGTTATGTGCGCACGATCAAGACGCGAATTGGGGAGAATTTCGGCAATCTCGACGCGCTGCTGGCCAATGAGGAAAAGCAGATCGCGCACTTTAATGAGCGTCACGCAGGCTTGGCAGAGCGATTGACAGAGGTGGACGGGAAGTTGCTGGTGGAATAATTTGCGCTTATATTTGTGGACAAAAAATTAGAGCATGGGACTTTTAAATTATGAGATTGATGCTAATGATGTAGACGAGCATTTTCTCGATGCATTGAAATCCTTATTCAGAGATAAAAGAATTGTTATTTCGGTACATCAAATTGACGTATCCACCGAGCCAGAGCAAACGGTGTCGGAAATGGTTGCTGAAAGGGAAAGCGATTCCACGCAGTATATAGTTCCGGGGGCCGTCTTTGCTAAATTAGCCGATAGTTTTTTAGAAGATGAAGAGTTCGACATTGCCAGTGAAATCAAAAAATATAAGGCCGAGACGATATGAGAAAAGTTATTTTCAAAAGTAAATCTTTTGAAGAGTTTTGTGAGTGGCAATCTGATGACCGCAAAACAACTCAGCGCATTGTCCGTATATTGAAAGAATGTCAGCGTACACCATTTGAAGGAATTGGTAAACCTGAACCCCTCAAAGGCAATAAAAGTGGACTGTGGTCGCGTCGCATAGATGAAGAACATCGGTTGATTTACAAGGCCGAAGAAGATTTTTTGCTAATCTATTCTATGCGAGGTCATTATAATGATTAATTTTTTCGACTACTTCCCAAGCCACTTAGGCCAGTACGCGCTATATTCAAATTTATGAAATTTCCCAAAGCCCCATCTACATCTATCAAATGGGCAATATTTGGTCTAGTAACTTTACTACTAAATTCATTAGCGCACCAACAACCCGAATTTGTCGAAAAGTACTACAGCCGAGGCCTCTTTCAGGCAGTGCGATATAGTATTGATTGGACGACCGGACGGCTTCCTTTTCCTGTTTTTTATCTATTCTGGATTGGCGTGGTTGTTTTCTGGATAATATTATACAGGCGTCGTCCACGGATAGGCACTTTACGATTGAAGGTGGGTTATTGGCTCACCCGATTTGTGGGATTTGCTGGACTAATACTCGGATTATTTTTCTGGATGTGGGGATTCAATTACGCCCGTGTGCCTCTGAAAACACAACTGGGATTACAAGTCCAACCTTTGGATTCGACTGCACTGTGGCAGGAACTTACTAGTGAAACACAAGATCTGAACACCTTGCGTACTGCTTTGGCGGGAAATGATACTACTGCTCTGGACGATGAAAAACTTTGGCCGATTCATGCCGAAGATACTATTCGGGAAAGTCTCGTAAAATGGTTGGAAAGTGAACATTTTCCTACTAATGGTCGGGTGCGCGGGCGATTTATTTACCCGGAAGGAACGCTGTTCGCCTTTGGTGCAGCCGGGATTTACTGGCCGTTCGTTGGTGAAGGCAATGTGGATGCCGCGATTCATCCGCTGTGCAAATTGCCCGCTATGGCGCATGAAATGAGTCACGGTTATGGATTTTCTGATGAAGGCGTCTGTAACTTCCTCGCTTATGTGTCTTGTTATAATCATTCTAACAAGTACATTGCCTATTGTGCGCATTTAGATTACTGGCACACATTAGCCAGAGCGTGTTTATTTAACAATCCTAAACGCTATCAAACCCAATATCGCGGAACTATTCCGGCAGGTATTGTGGCCGATGAACGAGCGATTCGCCGACGCCACAGCCGTTTTGGGGAACTTGCGCCGGAGCTGCGGTATGATCTATATGATTTCTATTTAAAATCGCAGGGAATAAAGGCAGGAATGCTTAGTTATGACGAAGTGTTGATGCTGGTTAGGGCCTGGCGTGTGGCAAGGAGATTAAATATTAAATCTAATTAATGGTTAACATAGAGTGGTTTTGAACAAGGCTGGAATGTAATGCTCATAATCAAATTTCTCAACAACCTCAACATTCTCAACTTTATCCGCCGAAGCCTTTTTCAGGTGTAGAAGGCCTCTCAACTTTTACTACATGATAAGATTCTTTGTTGATTTATTCAAATTCATTGCCTTTCTTTTTAGACTTGTTTACAAGTTTTTCAAATTAGTTTTAATGCTGACAGGCGTTATTTCTTTTAGTCGCTGTGGTGGTTCCGGTTATCAAAAAGACGGGGATAAAGTTTTTTATAATGGCAAAGAGGTCAGTAAAGATTTACAGGTTTTAAGCGATGAATTTGCCAAAGACAGCACTGATGCTTATTATAAAATATATAGTATTGCCGGCGCAGATGTCGCCACTTTTACAGCGTTAGATAAGAATTATGCCAAAGATAAAAACACCGTTTATTATTGTGACGAATATAGAGAAGGCGTAAATTATTATTTAACCAAAAAAAGCAACATTATCCACGTAAAAGGAGCAGAACCCGCTTCTTTCGTCAGCATGGGCAATGGTTATTCTGGTTATGGCAAAGATAGTCAGCGGGGCTATTTTCAGGGAGTTGGCTTTGCAGTGGAAAATGTGGCCACCCTGGAAATCATTAAAGGCTATTTTTTAAAGGACAAAAAGCGGGTATATTATGGACAATTACCCATCAAAGGGAGCGACCCAGCTAGCTTTCGCATTCTTAATGAAAACTATGCACAAGACACTGCACAGGTTTATTTTTATAATCATCCCAGTGAGGGTGGCCTCGTAATTATGCCCTGCGATAGTAAGTCATTTACTATACTGGAATATCCGTATTCAAAAGATAAATCCGCTGTTTTTTATGTAAATGCACAGATGGCAGGAGTAGAGGCAGCCAGCTTTGTTATTTTAGGAAATAATTATTCCAAAGATAAACAAAGCGTTTTTTTTAAGGACAAAAAAATTAATGGTGCAGACGCGGCCACTTTTATGGTCATGTCGGAATATAAAAATACAACCCAGTATTTATATTTTGCTAAGGATAATACGAATGTTTTCTGGGAAAACAAGAAAGTTGCCGGAGCAGACCCGGCAACTTTCAAAGCCATAGATTTTGGTTACGGTACGGATCATAAGCATGTGTATTATCATACGGCTATTGTCAAAGATGCTGACCCGGCCAGTTTCAGCGTGTATCCGCATGGCGTAGGTAATGCTGATTCGGAAGATAAAAATCAGAAGTATAGTGAAGGCAAAAAGGCGGAACTTTAATTGCCTAAATTATAGTAAAAGTGAAAACTACAAGCAATGTCGCCAAAGGAGGAGTTGCGTTTGGCCAAGCAAAGCAAATAGCCCCGGTTTTCTACCCGCCGCTGGTTATATTTGCCTTCGCGAATTGGTATGAAGATTTTTTTTACCCGGTCCATTTTGATAGCAGGGTTACTGCTGGCTGCGCGCGCGGCTCTGGCGCAGTATGCTCCGGTCAAATTTGAGCAACTTCCACCTGATCTCGATCTGGCGCAGGGGGCAGTCAATTGTATTTTGCAGGATCATCGGGGGATTTTGTGGCTGGGTACCTGGTCGGGATTAGTGCGGTATGACGGGTATAAAATTCGCGTTTTTCAACAGGAATCGGGTAAAGCCGATGGCCTGCAAAGTGATCAGGTTACCTCGCTGCTGGAAGACCGTGACGGCCAGCTATGGGTGGGTACGCTGAACGCCGGGCTGCAACGCTTTGATCGCGCTACGGAACGTTTTGCCAATTTTCGCGCCGACTCCAATAATCCTAACTCGCTGTCGAGCAACGATGTATGGGGACTTTTTGAAGATAGCAAGGGTTATATCTGGGTGGGCACCAAAAAAGAATTGAATCGCTTTGATCCGGCGACCAACACTTTTCTACGTATCACAGAGCCAGTGACTGGCAGCGAACGCCCTCTCTCCGATTATATTTATTCGATCTGCGAAACGTCCGACGGCTCTATTTGGTCGGCCACTACGCAGGGCTTGAATCGTATTCAATTCAAGAATGACCGCGATTATAAAGTCCGCTATTACAGCCTCGATCCAGCGGGCAAAGACGTGTCCTTAGACAATTTTATTTACCGCGTTCGTCCGGCACGGCAAGAGGCAAATACCTTGTGGCTGGGTACCAAAGCGGGCTTGAAAAAAGTCAAATTTAGCCCCGACACGCCCGATTTTTTACAGGTAACCTCCGCTTTCCGCCATTTACCGGGCGATCCAACGAGCATTAGTCACAATATTGTTTCCGATTTTTGGGAAACATCGAATGGAGAACTGTGGGTGGCGACTTACCACGGATTGAACCGATTAAATAGAAATACAGGCCGTTTTGAGCAGTTTTTTGCGCAAGCCGACGATCCATTTAGCCTCAGTACCAATTTTATCCGCTGCTTGTTTCAGGATAGAACCGGCATTTTGTGGATTGGCACGGAAAAGGGCGCGAACAAGCTCAACCTGAATCGCAAGCAGTTTCAAAGTATCCGATTCAATCAAACCGGCAGTGCTTCTAATAGTAATGTAACTAGCATTTGCCCGGCGGCTACAGCCGAGAACTTATGGGTGGCCACGAATGACGGGCTGCATCGCCTAAATTACCAATCCAATCCGATCCGCACCAGCCAGTACGTGCTGGCTCCGGCGCACTTGCGTGATTTTGCCAATTTTATCACCGCCGTCTGGCGCGACCAGGATGGCTGGCTGTGGTTCACCACCCAAGGGGCGGGTGTACTGCGCATTCGGGAGCAAGACCTCCCGCTGGCCGACGGTATATTGACTAAGCTGGAACAATTTTCGCAAAACACTCCTATTCTTATTCACGATAATTACGTGATGAATATGCTCGAATCCGGGAGCGAAGGAATGTGGTTTGGTCTATGGGACGGCGGACTGGAATTATTTGATCGAAATACTAAAACCATCCGTCATTTTCATACGGTTAATTCGGTTAGTCTGACAGCATTTCCAAACGTAGCAATACTGGAGACTAAGGAAGCTGGAAGTATAAAACTCTATATCGGTACGCGAGGAAATGGGTTGTTAAAATGCAATTATAACCCATTAGATCATTCCCTAAATTTAGAACAACATTATCACTTTATTGCCGATCAGGCCAGTTCGTTGAGCAATAATAAGGTTAACGCCCTGCTTCGCGATAGCCGGGGCCGCATCTGGGTATGTACTAGTCGGGGACTTAATTTGCTGGAAACCAATCAGCCAACGTTTCGGCACTTTACCCAGGCCGATGGTTTACCGAATGATATTATACAATCAATTGTCGAAGATGAAGCGGATCATTTTTGGGTGAGCACCCAGAATGGCATTGCTTCGCTGCATTTATTGCCTGATGAAAAAGCAGATTTTCGCGCCTACAATGTGCTGGATGGCTTACAGGATAATTTTTTTACGAACAATTGTGCCGTGCGCCTGCCATCGGGCTTACTGGCGTTTGGCGGTGCCAGCGGAGTGACGATGTTCATGCCCCGCGACATTCGTTCCGATACGGCGGCACCCTTGACCCAGCTATCGGATTTTCTGTTGTTCAATCGCTCGGTACCGATTGGCAAGGTTGAAAATGGACGGGCCATTCTGTCCAAAAGTATAGCAGAAACATCCGACATCACCCTGGATTATCGCGATAACGTACTCTCCTTTGAGTTTGTCAGCCTGCATTTTGCCGAGCCAAAAAAGAACCATTTTGCCTACCAACTGGAAGGTTTTGACCAGGATTGGGTCTACACCGACGCGGAAAAACGGTTTGCGCACTACACCAATTTGCCGTACCGGGAATTTACGTTTCGGGTAAAATCCGCCAACGGCGACGGCGTGTGGGGCGAACCAGTATCCGTCAAAATACGGGTGCAGCCACCGTTCTGGTTGACCTGGTGGGCGTATTGTGCCTATGTGTTATTATTTGCTGGACTGTTATACGCTGGTTGGCGCGTCGCTCATCTGCGGGCAGAATACAGCACCAACCTCGCGCTCGAACGTATGGAACGCGATCAATTGGAGAAAGTGAATCGCCTGAAATTGCAGTTTTTCACCAACATCAGCCATGAACTACGTACACCTTTGACGTTGATTCTCACGCCATTAGAACAATTGATCAAGGAATTTGGCGGCGACAAAAAACTGCATCAACTTTATATGATGATGCACCACAACGCGGCGCGATTGCATACGATGATCAACCAACTGCTCGACCTGCGTAAAGGGGAGGAAGGCATGGTGAAACTGCGGGTGAGCGAAGACGACTTCGTGCAATTTATTCGGGAGATCACTTTATCATTTAAAAGTTGGGCCGATCAGCGACGCATTCACCTGGAATTCGTGCCCCAGGTGGAGCAGTTATCACTCTGGTTTGATAAAGAGCAAATGGAAAAAGTAGCCTACAATCTGCTCGCTAACGCCATCAAGTATACGCCCTCGGGCGGCAGCGTGCAGGTGGGTGTGGCTGCCAACGAACACATGGGCACGCTCACCATTACAGATACGGGCCCTGGCATTCCTGATAGTGACGTAAAACGAATTTTTGATCGGTTTTATCAAGTTGAACAAACCCAAAAGACAGCGGTGGAGGAAGGGGCAGGTATTGGCTTAGCCTTGGTTAAAATGCTGGTAGAGCAACATCATGGTACGGTCGCTGTCCAAAATGCACCGGGAAACGGCAGCATTTTTACGGTCAATTTACTGCTGGGAAAACAACATTTCAAACCAGAAGAACTAGTGAATGAATTAGTCCATAAAGAGCCAACGGAAGATTATAAATTAATTCAAATAAATGAAAGTCAAGATTCTATTTCCGAAGAAACAACAAAAATTCTCGCCGAAAATAGTCACACTAAACCTCGTTTATTGATTGTAGAAGACAATGAGGATATTGCGCATTATCTCTGTCAAAATTTATTAACAGAGTTTAATGTAGAAACTGCTATCAATGGCGTAGAAGGTCTCGAAAAAGCCTTGGCCAATCCGCCCGATCTGGTGGTCAGCGACATCGCTATGCCCGAAATGGACGGTATTGAACTCTGTCGGCGACTGAAAACCAATATTTTGACCAGCCACATTCCGGTGATTCTGCTCACGGCGCGCACCTCTCTAATCTTCAAAATAGACGGCCTCGATACCGGCGCGGACGACTATATCACCAAGCCTTTTAATCTGCAATTATTGACTTTGCGCATTCGTAATCTGATCGCTATCCGCCAGAAACTACGCGAAAAATTCAGCCGCAATATTGAGATTAACCCCAGCGAAGTAGTAGCCAATTCCCGCGACGAGGAGTTCCTGCGCAGCATCCTGGTCAGCGTGGAGCAGCACATGGACGAATCCGAATTTTCCGTGGACCAACTGGCTCAGGACTTACATATCAGTCGCATGCAACTCTACCGCAAAATCAAGGCGCTCACCGGCGATACGCCCAACGCGCTGGTGCGGACGGTGCGCCTGAAAAAAGCCGCGCAATTGCTCCATACCCGCCAGTACAACGTCTCGGAAGTGGCTTATAAAGTGGGTTTTACGGATTTGAAGTATTTCCGGGAACGGTTTCGAGAGCAGTTTGGGGTGAATCCTGGGGAGTATCGGGGTTGAGGGATTTTTGGGTGGAACCCAATGGATAGGCACGCGAGGTGGAACCTCGCGCGAGCGGGGAGGTCTATTGCAAGTGGAGGAAACCCAGATTGCCAACTGCATGAACTATAAGGACCAAATGCTGATATCATGGTGCCACTTTCATAGATGGGAGCCATCAACGTATAAATTCGTGACTTGCCATTTTTTGCAAAAACTTGTTTGAGTATATCAATTTTTTAAATAATTTGTTTAAATATCCTTCAGCGATTCTCGGTGTTTGCGAAAAAAGTTATTATGTTACCTCCCACGTGAGTGTCATTCTGTAAGAATCTGGTCAAGTGGGAATGGCAATGTTCACTTTTTTCCTAACCAGATGCTTACAGCATGACACGCGGGGTAAGTATAATTTTATAACTTTTCTAAACCGAGAATCGCTGAATGTCCTTAATCAGAAACTTAATATTTTTTTTATTAACACCGCTGCTTTTTGTTAGTTGTATTACTGCAAATCATCATTTGGATGACGATGGGTGTTCTATATATTATGAAAATGGGGTGCACAAGATAGATTTTGGGTATGGAGAAGAAGACTATCTGGTTCGAGACAGTGCAGATGTGGTATTTCTAGATTCCGTTTTTAGCTTTAATATCCTCAGTAAAAATAAACCGTTGGAGGCGAATAAAATCCCTTTAATTGGACTAGATGAGTATAAATATAAAAAAAACTCAGAGATAGTTTTAGAGAAAACTGGTAAAAGCAATCAAGTATACTATTTTATTAGTGACGCAAACAATGAGGTACATGGTGTTGATATTAATTTAAATGAAAAATCGTTCGTAGGCGTTTTCGATCGACATTTTTACTTAGACAGCCTATATAATGATAACCTTTTTGCTTCGCATGAAACAATGGAACCTTTCATCGGTTGGACTTGTAGTGATTTTTTTGATTTTAAATTTTCCGGCCAACATTACATCTTGTTTTTTGTAAGCCCTATTGTTGAAAACAGTTCATTTGTAGAATCTAGAGGCATATTGCTTAATATTACTGAAAAAAATGTTCATGTGCATCCGTTCCCATACTATCAATATTCAACAAGCACACATTGTATTAATGATTTTAATAATGACGGCTACTTGGATTGCGCATTGTTTGATTCGTCTGGCATATTAAATTTGCACTCATTAATAGAAGATAATTTTAAACCCGATATATTACACTATATAAGGACCAAGTCTTCTATTGGTAATGTGTCCGTAATTGACAGGTCAAAAAGCAACTGGTATTGTAATGACGGGAAAATATATCATATTCGTTACAGGTAAATTTGTCGCCTTATGAGCATTTTGGGATTTTTTGACTGAAACAAAGAGGGATTCAGTATGTAACTTGTGAGTGCCAAAACTTCAAGTCTATGCGCGAAAAGTTTAAAAACTTACTGATTTCCAGTGGGGAATTACTTTAAGAGCATATTGAGGAATTTAATTTGGCCAATTGTCTAGTCGATTAATAATAATGGCACAATTGGCTAACAAAATCCATGATTCGGAACTTTCTGTGGTTTTTTCATAATCCTCCGCTCGCGGGAGCGGGATAATTTCAATGAGGTACTGCACTTTCATCTTTTAGAAAAGATAATTTTGTCTTAATTATTTTTTTAGACCTCTTAGAATACAATATCGTAAACTGATGCAACGTAGAATGGGAAGTGTTTATTCCGTCATTAATAAAACGAAGACTTATTTCTATTTCTCTATTATCTTCTTTGGTATCTCCATCAACAAATCCAGGAATATATAATATGCCTTTGTTCTGAATAGATGCCAAATATAATGAATCGAGCGATACTGTTTGGGTCTCTAAAAATAACTTTAATCTAAAACAATAGGCGAAACTATCCCTATCATGGCCATAATCTTTATAATTATTAATTAAATAATGTTTTTCATCTCCATCAATTATCCATTTTACACAATCGCAATTGCATAGTTCTTTATTTAAATCATTACAAGAAGCGTTTTGCAATTCAATATTTTTGGTTACAAGAACCTTATGCTGACAGGAACATAACAGTATTAATAGTAGTAAAATATTGTCTTTAAACATCATTTATCAGATTTTAAAATGGAAATTAATTACTTTGCAAAATGTTCCTTTTTTGAGATGCGTTCATTAGGGAATACCATTTTTCACTATTGCAAGAGATGTTCAACAGCGGTTAGAAATGGTTTATTAAGGATGGCTTTAACGAGTTGAAATATTTTCGGGAGCAGTCTGAGGTGAATCCTGGGGAGTATCGGGGATGAGGATTTTGGGTAAAAACCCTAACATATAGTGCACGCAAGGCGGACACTATATTACCACTCATTACATATAGTTGCAAAATGATGGATAATTTCAAGTGGTTTTAAACTAATGCCAATTATTTCTCGGTACTTCACGAAACTGCCAAAAGCTCCCGGTGCGTTAATTTGCAGCATTAAAATATTATTATTATTACAATCGTTTGACACTATATATATTTTCTCTATTATTTTATGTGTATTTTCTAAATCAATCAATAATGTAGTATTGTCATTTTCTAAATTAGATATCAATACAATATCATTATAGCCTCTACTATGATTAAACGCAAAACCTAGTCTATGTAGTTTTTCAGGATTATCTTGTTCAACAGCAGAAATGTATGATATAACTATATTATTATTTTTTATTATGTTTATCGTATGATGATATAATGCTGAATCCATCAAAACAAAAGAACTATCCAGAGACAAAACTATCTGTGAGCAATTTAGATAGTTTATAAATGTAGAAGACAAAACTATAGAGTCAAGGCAAGGGTTACCACTTTTTACAATATTTTTCCTAGTAGTATTATTTTGGGATACGCAGCCAGTTAATAATAGAAAAGCAAATAGAAGAATACTTATAAAGAAGTACATTTGATCAATAGACCAAAGTTTTTTACCTCGTAATACTTGGCTTTCAGCCTTGGATTCTTCACCTAAAAATGTAAGTGACATACGATTAGTGCGTTTGTTGGCGAAAAACAAGACTTAAACTAATAGACTTGTTGCGTAGTTTATATAGAGTTCATACCCCCCGCTCGCGCGAGGCTATGCCTCGCGTGTACCATCCAGTGGGCTGTGTCCGTCCTTACCAAGCTCCCGGCCCTTCCTCATAAAACCATTGCCAGATCGGTACAATATCCAATAGAGGCACATAAGTTTCGATGCCCGCCTCGCGCGAGCACATCGAACCAGTTATGGCCTTCCCACCACCACCGCCCTTGTCCCCACTTTTCCATTGGCTCCTTCCATCTTCACCCAATAAATGCCCGCCGCCAAATCACCAGGCAGCGACAGCCGCAACTGCTGCTGACCAGCCGCCGTGTCGCCAGTGAATAGCACTTGCAAGGCGCGGCCTTCCATATCTAATAGACTGATATTCAAAGGCGTAGATTGCGTAGCAGCAAAATCCAGCGTGACCGGCGAACCAGGCGCGGCGGGATTGGGGCTAACATTAAAGGCCAAGTGTTGGTCCAGTTCATTGATACCGACCGGCAGGTCATCCACTAGAAAAGCGGCATCCCAGAGCAGGTCAGGGAGCGTCAAAGTCAGGGTGCCATTGGTCACCGTGACTGGTTCGGTGGAGAGTAATGCTCCAGTCAGGCAGTCGTAATATTTGGTGAGGTAGGCACCGTTTTGCACATTAGGCACTTGGAGCAGCGCAGCCGAAGCAACGGGCGGAACGCCGTTGGCCTTTACGTATTCATGGTTGTAGCGATTGTTGAGCAGCCAGCCCGCGAGTTTATTTTGATTTTCTGATTTCAAAACATAGGCATCCACCGCCGAGCCGAGTCCGGTAAAGGAATAACCAGCAATAGAAATCCAGTCCGTGCCAGTATTATCTACTTTGATCGTATGCGAGCCAGCGGACACATTGGCGGAGTAGGTTTGATTGGTTTGCGCCGCCTGTTCCAGCACTTTTATGCCATCTACCCAAATCGTAATTTTGGGAGCTTGCCCGGTATCACCGCCAGTTTTTACTTTGAACTGACCACTGGCCGGGTAATTGACCTGAAAAACTGGTGGCCGACGAAACTGCGTATTCCATTGTGAGCCATACAAAAAGGAACTCAGCGCAGCCCCAGTCGGCACCACTTCCCCCTGCTGAATGGTGAATGACGTATCGGCCAAGCCGCCCCAGCCGGTTTGCGTAGGCGTGAGTGACAGATCGGAGGGCACACCCGAAATCGTCGCAGCAGCAGGTGATAAGTTGCTGGTTTTGAAAGGAATAGACTGCGCCACTGCGGAGACAGGCGCGAAGTGATAGTACAAGTTTTTGGGGTCAATATAGCTATCCCACCACCAACTCATGCCACTACCCAAGCTGCCGCCAAACAGGGTACCCCACAGCGAATTATGGAAGTGAATGCCATTGGGATCGAGGGTGCTCAACTCGCCGCCAGCAGGCGAGAGACCGAATTCGCCAGTCATGGTGGGCTTACCAAAATCGTTCAGGTACTTGCGTGCACCCGCTACCAGCACCCGTTCGAGGTTCGGTGTGTTGACGTAATAGTGGGTCTGCGTAAAATCTATGTCCGGCTGGTTCCAAACCGCTGGATCTTCACTGTCATCCGCATAACTCGTAGAAACCAGGTGATTATATGGGTCAATGCTTTTCAGATAAGCCGCCATTTCCAGGTGCCAGGCTGCCACGTCCCCTTTTTTTTGCTCAAACTGATCGGTCCAGTTCACCTCATTGAACAATTCCCAGTTCATAATGCTGCGCGCGTAACCCCAGCGGGCTACGATATAGCGCAGACGGTTTTTCACGTGGGCTTTGGCGGTCGCATTAGTGAAAAAATCCCAGGTGTTAGCGCAGGGGCCGCCGTTGGCCGTATTGTAGGGATTATCGTTCCATTCCGGATTCACGTTGGTGGAAACCTGGCCGTGATTTTGCAAACATAATTGAATATAAATGCCGCGTTCCGCACAGTAATCGAATAGCCAATCCTGATAGAAAGCACTGGTTTGCTTGTACTTACGCAGTCCAGCGTAGCCGCTCGTGCCGTTCTTCCACTCAATACCCAGGCCCCAACTGCATTGCCACATTCTGAAAAAATTGCCGCCGTTGTCGCTGAGTTTCGTTAGCCAGTTCTGATAGTCCACATACACATTATTCAGTTGCCAGCCGATGTTTTCTCCGACTGGAATGTACTGTTCTCCGGCATCAAAATTCAGGTAATTAGTCTGTCCACTGCGCACAAAGCCCTTGTTTTTTGGGCTGCTGGGTGCGATGCAGGAGAAGGTTTGCTCCGCGAAACTGCCCGTGCCCGCCGCATTGATAGCAGAAAGGGTGTACTTCCAAATGCCCGTTTTATTCGGCGCGAAACGTACTTTGAAAACACCGTTGCCCGCTGGTGTGATCGCTCCGGTTTGGGTATTCGTAATGTTATACTCCTGGATAAAAAAACCATCTACGGCTTTGGTTAGGCCATCTGGATCAGTAAAAATAGCGGCTACGCGAATGTCGTCGTAGTCGTAGGGATTGGCCCAGTTGGCGGTTACGGCGAGTGTCACCTCGAATTTTTCCCACTGCTCTACATTGTTAGAAAGCGGTGTAGCGGCAGTAATGACGGGGGCTTGGGCAAAGATTCTAGCAGTCAAAAGTAAGACAGGTAGTAAGGAGTAAATTTTTTTCATGCTGATCAGGTTAAGGAACGGACAAAGAAAGAGAATTATGTGGTGAGTTTTTGTCAAGGGCATTTTTGGGACAAGCAAGGACGAGCGAAAATGCGAGCCCAGCCGGGGAGAAATCGTTCAATACAGGGGGCTAATCCTTGCAAAAGGGCAAAAAAAGAAGTGTGTGTCGTGAATGACACACACTTCCCGGCTAGACCCAGCCGCTACTATCTGCTATTGGCCACCACTGCGAGTAGCATTTGGCTGGCCGCTACGTCTGGAACTGTTAGTGTTTAGCGTACCATTCTGCTGGCCGCCACGACCAGAACCGGCACTGTTAATGTTGCCATTGCCGCCATTACCGCTCGTGCCAGTGGGGTTGCCAGTGGTGCTGCTACCAGTGACTGTACCGCCTGGGCCACTTCCTACACCACGACTTTGATCAATCGAAGTTTTTCCAGTACCAGTTGGGTCACTGCTCTTTCCATTCAAAGACCCACCGGTGCCGTCGCCAGTAGTACCGCCGCTATTATCGGTACCTGTGCCATTACCACTGCCGACACCAGCGCCACTGGTGGTACCCGTGCTACTACTGCCGCTTGTATTGCCCGTACCGGCACCGCCCTGCGGATATTGGTCGGGGTTGGAAGGGGTGGCATTTGGCTCTGTGTTAGTGGTTGGAGTGCTGTTATTGTTATTGCTTTTGGAGGCATTTTGCTCGCCACAACTGGTTAGACTCAAACCCACCAGCATGAGAGCAATAAAGAGAAACTGTTTCATAGTGTTTGTTTTTGTAAGATAATTGAATAGTAAAAATCATAAGTAGTCCAAAAAGTATTATACCACGATTAAGCAATTGCCCAAAAAATCTTTATAAGCTGCGCTGAATACCTGATAAAACCTCCTTTGCCACCCAAAAAAGCCTATATTACTAGTAACCACTCCTTCTAACATATAACTTTCCAAATAAAAAAGCTGGCTAAATAGTAGCGACTTACTGGGCAAAGAATTACCCATATATGCCGCTCATTTGAAATTTATGGTTCTTGCTGATCATCGCTTTTGCGATTTGATCGCTCGTCTGCTGTGCAAACTGCTGCCTGATCAACGAAGTTGCACCGCACGAACTGGAAATTTTGGTCAGGAATGGTGGCAGTTTCTGATCGCCCGTAAAATCCGCTTCTCCATCCGTATGCAACAGAATATACAGGTCGTTTTGCCCAGCAAAGGTGCCATCCAAGCTTTATCTCTACCCTCATTTTGCCAGGTACTTAGATTTTCGCCACAACAATCCGCTGCTTTACCCCAATTTACAGCGAATGGCTAATAAACTATTTAAATTTGTATTGAATATCTGCATACTACATAATAGTATTTCGGCAGCATACTTGACAAATTTTTATTACCACTCGGCACAATAAAAAATTCTGCTACGCAACCTGCCCTTTACTATTTACGTGTATGGTTAGGATCGTGCATTAACTCCTTCACTATTGCTTCGGCGATTATCATCATCATTGGCATAGAACGCATGTTGTTTCTAGGCACTAAATAGCTATGTACTATGAAAAGAAAAGACTTTCTCAAAGGAATGGGCCTGGCTGGCGTCGGTGCCATGCTGCCATTTTCCAAAGTAAGCGCGAAACTGCCTGCGCCTCCGACGATATGCAGCCTAATTCCTACGGAAACCACCGGCCCATACCCGCTGGCGTTGTCCGGGACGGCTGCTTATTGGCGGGCCGACATTCGCGAATCGCAGGTAGGTGCACCACTCACGCTGACTCTCAAAGTCAATGGCGTAAGCAATTGCGGGGTGCTGCAAAATGCGCGGGTGGATGTTTGGCACTGTAATGCGCTGGGCTATTACTCCGGCTACACTACTTCTGGACAAAATGGTAGTATAAATTACGGCACAGCGCGTTGGCTGCGTGGTATTCAGACTACAAATGCTAATGGGGAAGTAACTTTTACTACTAATTTTCCCGGCTGGTATAGTGGACGAGTTATTCACATCCACTTTGAGGTGTATACGGGCGGTACGGTTGGCTCATCGGCTGGCTGGACGTTGCAGAAAACCTCCCAATTTACTTTCCCGGTTGCCGAAAAGAATGCTTTGCTGGCCGCTAATGCACCATACAGTAGCTATGGGCCAGACCCCACTGCTATTGCTAGCGACAATGTATTTTCCGACGGTGCCAGCCTGCAGATTGCTACGCTGGTGGGCAGTGCGGTGCCGTATAGTTCTTATTTAGAAGTGGGCGTTCCCGGTGCTGGCACGGTGCTGCCACTAGAATTACTGGGTTTTAGTGGTGGATTAAAAGGACAAAATGCGCTGCTGTGGTGGCGTACTACTACGGAGGTGAATTTTAGTTATTTTGAACTCGAATAT
>CBDFMU010000022.1:0-320589 GCA_965249785.1 Saprospiraceae bacterium
TCCGGCAACTCATCGCAACGGACGAGGCAGAGATTTTCGTGCATCGTTCCGACCCACGGTTGCTGGAATTTGTCGATTTCCCTCCGGCCAAGACGCTCGAAGATGCTCAACAATTTATTCAAAAAATCAACCTGGGCATTGCAGCAAATACGGGGATTTACTGGGCTATTACGTTGAAAGACAGTCCGATACTCATCGGCACTATTTGCCTGTTTAATTTTTCGGCGGAGCAATCAATGGCAGAACTTGGATATATGCTGCACCCTGATTTTCAGGGAAAGGGATATATGTGCGAAGCATTAGCCAGCGTAGTGGTGTACAGTTTTCAAGTAATGAAGGTTAATTTGATCGAAGCAGAAGTGCACTTGAAAAACATCGCTTCCATTCGGCTTCTGGAAAGGAACCAATTTGTGCGCGTGGGAGAAGAGAACGGATGTGCAGTGTTTAGGCGAGGGTCTGGGATAGACTGAATTTTGTCATGTAGGTAGCAGGTGTTATTTTGAGAAATAAAAAAAGTTGATACAGCGACAATAGTCCGGGAGATGTCATTACCATTCCCCCCGATGTCGAGCATTGGCATGGTGCATCGCCGGATAGTACGCTCACCCATATTGCTATTAGTACCAATACGCAAAAAGGAATAGTGGTATAGCTGCAAAGGGTGACTGAGGAGGAGTACAATAGTTTTTAATCAGACTTGGAGAATAATTTATTCTACTAGCCTCTTAATATCAGCAAACTTTTCCAAAATCCCATCGAGGTCTTTTCCGACTGCTAATATACCAGTTGCACTAATAAATTATCCAGTGTTACTTGTGGGTCTTCACAGAGGCCGGGATGCACTTTGGAGGTTTGTATGACGGTGCTGCGGGTAGCAGTGAGCCAGCGAAATCGCGAAGCATTATCCAGTTTGGAAATAGGAGAATCCGGATTTTTTCCACCACAAATTTCTTCAAAAGCCAACAGATGATTTTTAACTTCTTCTACGCTTACATTTGGATCAAGTGCCTGCAACTTTGCCTCTGAGAAATGTACCCGTATGCCCAGAAATTTCTTTTCTGCACAGTACAGTACTACCCCGACATTGACAAATTCTTCGCGCTCTGGCCGGGGCACCACGCGGATCACCGCATATTCAAACAATCGACGATCTTGCATACAGGGCCTGGTTTACAAATATTTCGCTGTTTTCAAGTCGTGTCCGTAAGAATTCCGAATATATATTTCTGACTGTTTCGGCACTTTCCTCGAAGGTGGCGGCTATCCAATCGTCTGGTATTAAAGCAACCACACTGTCGATTACTTCTTTATTGAGCAGTGTTTTTATTAGTTTATCTGCTTCCTCTATTTGTGAGGCTTGCGGCAACAACACATGGTCTTTGATTTGCGTAAATGGTCGAGTACTTTGTTCCCGCCAATTCTCCCAATTATGATGAAAATAGAGGGCCGCGCCGTGATCGATCAGCCAGAGTTCCTCGTGCCAGAGCAGCATATTAGTATTGCGCGCCGTGCGGTCGACATTCATCAAAAAAGCATCCAGCCAAACGATTTTGGAAGCCAGTAACGGCTCCACCTTAGTCACCGCAGGATCATAAGTGACCGCGCCGGATAAGTAATGCAAACCCAGATTCAGCCCGGTACTAAATTTCAGCAGGTCCTGAATTTCTTCATCCGCTTCAGTGCGACCAAATGCTTCATCCAGTTCCGCAAAAACAATTTCCGGCAGTTTCAGGCCGACGATACGCGCCATTTCCCCGCCAATTAATTCGGCGATTAATGCTTTGATCCCCTGACCGGCACCTCGAAATTTCAGTACATATAAAAAGCCGTCGTCCGCTTCCACAATAGCCGGCAGCGAACCGCCTTCCCGCAAGGGGGTCACGTATCTCGTAACGTTCACTTTTCTGATGTCCGGTTGCATGGTGCAAAGAAAGGTAAATAAATAAACAAGCAAAATTGCAAAAGGCAAATTAGCAATGCAAACCAACACATTACGCAAAACTTTTAGATTGGAGCATTCTCACTAACAACCACGGCAGCGTGCACTACCAATGGTCAATGTGCTCTTTATCAACAAATTAATAGAGCAACTTTTTTTGGCCACACGCTCCTCTGCTGTTGTTGGCGAGGACGCACAACAACAGCAGAGGAGCGTTTTCAGGCAAAATCACTATGACCGCACTCCTATTTACTCCTGTTTGAATTTCGTAAATCCTTGTTTCATTTTCATTGTTTTGCAAGCAGTTATTCCCCCACCTTTGTACTATATTTAAAACAAACAATGATGAATCCAACAATGCAAAAAAGAAAACTTGGCAATAGCGGCCTCGAAGTCTCCGCCCTCGGCCTCGGCTGTATGGGATTAAGTTTCGGCTATGGTCCCGCTACGAATAAACAGGATGCCATCGCCTTGATCCGAACGGCTTTTGAACGCGGCGTCACCTTCTTTGACACCGCCGAAGCCTACGGTCCGTTCACCAATGAAGAGTTGCTCGGTGAAGCATTGGCTCCGTTTCGCGACCAGGTCGTGATAGCCACCAAGTTTGGTTTTGAAGGCGGCGATTCCAAGGCTGGTCTTAACAGTAAGCCAGAACACATTAGAGAGGTCGCTGAAGCAGCCCTGAAACGCCTGAAAACAGATCGTATTGACCTGTTCTACCAACACCGCGTGGACCCGAATGTGCCGATGGAGGACGTAGCAGGCACCGTGAAAGACTTGATTCAAGACGGTAAGGTGAAGCACTTTGGCCTCTCGGAAGCGGGCGTGCAAAACATCCGTCGCGCTCATGCCGTCCAGCCCGTGACGGCTTTGCAAAGCGAATACTCATTATGGTGGCGGGAGCCGGAACAGGAAATTATCCCCACTTTGGAAGAACTCGGCATCGGTTTCGTGCCGTTTAGTCCGTTGGGCAAAGGCTTCCTGACTGGCGCGATTAATGAGAACACAAAGTTTGATAGCACGGACTTTCGCAATATCGTTCCGCGTTTTACGGAGGAAAATCGGAAGGCTAATGAGACTTTGGTAGACCTGCTGACTAATATTGCTGCACAAAAAAACGCAACGCCTGCGCAGATTGCCCTGGCCTGGTTACTGGCCCAAAAGCCGTGGATTGTGCCTATTCCGGGAACTACCAAACTACATCGTTTGGAAGAGAATTTGGGCGGAGCCAATGTAGAACTAACGGCGGATGATCTTCGGGATATCAATGACGCGGCTGCACAGATTCCCATCGAAGGAGCGCGCTATCCAGAGGCCATGCAAAAGAGAGTTGATCGGTAAGAAAGGCCGAGGGCAAACGAAACAGCCCTCGGCTTTTCATTGTTTATTTCGATATTTGCTTCATGCAAAGTCTTTTTATCGAATACGTTTACCTCGTCTTAATTATTCTGGCACTGGTCATGCTCGCTGAAAAACTGCGGCTGGCTTACCCAATTGTGCTGGTATTAGGGGGTTTGGCACTCAGTCTTACTACCGCGTTTTCTGATATTACAATTGACCCAGAACTAGTGTTCTTTATTTTTCTGCCTCCACTACTATATGAAGCGGCCTGGCAAACCTCCTGGAAAGAGTTTTGGAAATGGAAACGGATCATCATGAGTTTCGCTTTTCCCATTGTCATCATTACTTCGTGTGTAATTGCCTTTGTATCCACGGCCATTATTCCGGGCTTTACCTTAGCGCTGGGCTTTCTTTTAGGCGGCATTATTTCTCCGCCCGACGCTATTTCGGCCACCACCATCATGCGGCAGGTAAAAGTACCGAAAGCCATGGTCAGTATCATCGAAGGCGAAAGCCTGCTCAACGACGCTTCTTCGCTGATTGTATTTCGTTTCGCGTTGATGGCCGTAGTTACTGGACAATTCCATTTTCAGCAGGCCGCTACTAGTTTTTTTCTAGTAATAGTAATGGGCACCTTAATTGGCCTATTCATCGGATTGATTTTCTATGCTATTCATCGCTGGCTGCCTACTACCACGAGTATAGAAATCGTTTTAACGCTGGTCACTCCTTATTGCATGTATTACGCCGCCGAGCATTTTCATTTTTCCGGGGTGCTGGCCGTAGTTTGCGGCGGACTTTTTCTATCCAGTAAACGGCAAAGTATGCTTACTTACCGGAGCCGCATCCAGAGTGTAAATGTATGGACGAACTTCGTGTTTGTATTAAACGGACTGGTTTTTATTCTTATTGGACTTCAATTACCATCCATTACCCGACAATTAGGAGATATTAGTTTAGGCACCGCAATATGGTATGGATTGGCTGTTTCTTTGGTACTGGTCTTTGCACGACTGCTGTGCACCTTAGGGGCTTCTCTTTTTACCCGTTTTATGAGCCATTTTATCACTGTGGCAGATAATAACCCCGGATGGAGAGCACCAATAGTCTTGGGTTGGGCGGGCATGCGTGGCGTGGTTTCGTTGGCGGCTGCACTTTCCGTTCCCTTACTCATCAATGATGGTCAACCATTTCCTTACCGCAACCTGATCTTATTCATTACTTTTATTGTCATCTTAGTCACGCTGGTTTTTCAGGGCTTGACCCTTCCCTGGCTGATTCGTAAGATAAAGATGGAAGATAAATACACTACCATTCCAGAACAGCAGCAGGAAATCATCATTCAAAAGAAACTTGCACAATACACGCTGCAATATTTAGAAGAAAAATACGGGAAAGATGATCTTCCAAATGCGCACTTAAATAATCTCCGCAGCAGACTGGAAATAGAATGGCGGTTTTTTAGTAATGAACTGGAAGGAACAAACAACACCGAGGAAAATCCGTTAAAAAACTTTCAACAAACTTATCTCGAATTACTAGATCATCAACGGAAATTACTGGATAAAATAAATCACCATTCGGAATTCGATGAAGACCTAATCCGGAAATATCTTTCCTTGATTGATCTGGAAGAGTTCAAAGTTCGGGAGAAGCAACTAGAAAAATGAGCCAAACTCTAAGATAAAACTGCTTCCTTATTATATTTCGCCCTATATTCCAAAGGAGACAAGCCGGTTATTTTTCTAAAAACCTCCCGGAACGCTTTATCATCGGAATATCCCACTTCATCCATTACCTCAAAAATACTTTTCCGGCCTTTTTCTAAGGTTTTTTTGGCCACTTCCATTTTCACCCGTTGTAAATACTCGACTGGTGTATTGCCCGTTGCTTTAATAAAACGTCGGTCAAAATTCCGCCTGCTGGTCGCCAGTTTGGAGGACAGTTGCTCGAAAGAAATCTTTTCGCTCAGGTTTTCCTCTATATAAGTTTGTGCTTCGCCAATTAATTCATCCCCGTGGTTCTTCTGCGTCTGAAAAATGAAAAACGGAGATTGAGAAGTTCTATCCATATCAATTTGGAAAATTTTGGAGCAGAAAATGGCCGTCTGCCGATCAAAATATTTCTCCACTAAAAAAAGGATGAGGTTCAAAAAGGAGTAAGCCCCGCCGTTGGTATATATGCCCCGGTCAGCAGTAATCAGTTTATCAGTTTGCAGATCAATGTTGGGAAACAACCGCCTAAAACCGGCGGCTGCATTCCAATGGGTGGAACAAGACTTTCCATCCAGCAAACCAGTAGCGGCCAGTAAAAAGGCACCAGTACAAATACTCGCGATCTCCGCCCCAGTTTTATATTGCTCTCTGATCCAGGTAATCAGCGCGGTATTCTCTTTAATCATCTGATCATAATCGTGCGAAACAGAGGGTATAATTACCAGATCGGCTCTTTTTATTTCCGTAATAGGGATAGGATGAATGGAAAAGAAGCCAGTATCCACTTTTATTTCGGGTACAAACCCGGCTATACGGATTTCCATCATGGGTTTGTGGCCCATCTTTCGCCAATGTCCATTTGCTTTGGACAGGATTTCAAAAGAACCCGTTATACTGCTTAGGTTAGCCTCTCCTTTGGGCACCACTATAACTACTTGCTTCATGCTAAAAAATTTGAGGCAAAGATATGGGAATGTTTTGTCCAAATCAACCCGATAGAATGTCTATTTTACACCCTGCTACTCCCAAATTAAGACTATACTTTTGCACCATTACTAATATAGTTAACACATAGTGACTTTGAACGAAGACAGACTATAAAATATACACAGTCAATATCTCAACCCCTCTCAACATTCTCAACATTCTCAACATTACTATAACCAAAATCATCAATACTAATGGCTACATCAGATTTTACTACTACCATATTGGTAGACCAAACCCCGAAAGAAGCATTCGATGCCATCAATAATGTACGCGGATGGTGGTCAGAAGAAGTGGAAGGTACTACGGACAAACTCAATGCGGAGTTTGATTATCATTATAAGGACGTTCATATTTGCAAAATGAAAATAATAGAGTTCGTACCAGAGCAAAAAGTCGTTTGGCTGGTGCTGGACAATTATTTTAATTTCATTAAAGACCAAAGTGAATGGAAGAACACCAAAATTGTTTTTGAAATATCTAAAAAGGCGGAGAAAACGCAAATTCACTTCACGCATCTGGGCTTAGTACCTGAATATGAATGCTTTGATATTTGTTTCAACGCATGGACTCAATATATACAAGACAGTCTAAAAAATCTGATAACCACGGGTAAAGGTCAGCCCAATCCTATTGAGGAAGTCGTAAACGAAGCAGCCGATAAAGCTGCTAATCTCTAATTACATTGCCTATTAAATTTATTGATGATACGAGTATTTGAGTATTCGATTAAAGTGCTTGACAATCAGGCAATTGGTCGAATACTCGAATCTTCAAATACTCCAATAAAATCATACTAGTAATACCACACTTTAAAAGCGAAGAAAATGGAAAAACAAGATTATACCGCAAGCATTATGGTGAATGCGACCGCGCAAGAAGTATTCCAGAACATTAACAGCGTGTCAAAATGGTGGACTGAAGATTTGGAAGGCAATTCGCAAAAATTGAATGATGAGTTCACCGTTCATTTTGGTGATGTCCATGTGTCCACCCAAAAATTAATAGAACTTATTCCCGATAAAAAAGTAGTCTGGCTGGTGACGGACAGTAGGCTTAATTTTATCGCAGACCAACAGGAATGGAATAATACTAAAATTAGTTTTGAAATATCTCAACACGATGATAAAACCCAAATAGATTTTACCCACGTCGGCTTAGTTCCCGAAGTAGAGTGCTATAAGGATTGTAAAAAAGGCTGGGATTACTATATAAAAGGAAGTCTATTCAAATTATTAACCGAAGGAAAAGGAACGCCGGGCTAAAATAGCAAAATAGCAAAGGGCAAATTGACAATAAAAAAACAATTAATTGAACTTGTTTTAAGGTCAATTAATTGCGTCGCATTCGTAGTGTCGTCGTGGTCTGATTTAATTTGGACAGTTCCTTAAAATAAAATAACTTCAAAAATTTGTCATGAAAAAACTGGAAGGTAAAAAAGTAGTAGTCATCGGTGGGAGCCGTGGCACGGGACTCGCTATCGTTGAGGCTCTCCTGAATGAAGCTGCCGATGTGCTGGTGGTGGGAAGAGACCAAAAATCTCTTAGCGAACTTCTCCACGCATTTCCGAAAGTACGCACATTACAGGCCGATGCGACGGATGCAGCGACTGCCGCGAAAATTTTTCAAGACTCGCCCGATGTCGTGGTATTGGCTGCAGGAGCGGTGGCACCGACCAAACCGCTGTATCAGTTGGATTGGGAAACATTCAGCAGTACTTGGAATACTGATGTAAAAGCGGCGTTTCTACTAGCAAAATATGCACTGACGGCACCCGTCAAATCTGGCACCCAGATTATATTTATTTCCGCCGGTCCTGCTATTTTCGGCTCACCGATTTCAGGCGGTTACGCAGGCTCCAAACGGACGCAGATGTTCCTCGCCAACTATGCGCAGCAAGCATCGGATCGCCTCACGCTTGGGCTGCGTTTTATTGCGCTCGCGCCGTGGCGCCTGATGCAGGGAACTGGTACGGGAGAAGTCGCCATTCCCGGATACGCGACTTATATTGGCATTCCAGAAAAAGATTTTATTACTTCGATGACACTACCACAGACCAAGGAAGATGTTGGGGAAGCAGTGGTAACATTCGCTGTGCATCCACCCGCAGCAACAGAGGGAAATGTATTTATCGTTTCCGGAAAAGGTATAGTGCCGGAAGCGGACATCCAGAAAGTATTAATGGCAAAGTAATAATTTTTTGATGATACGAGTATTTGAGTATTTGATCAATTATCTGATTGTCAGGTGCTTTGATCGAATACTCGTATCTTCAAATACTCAAAAAACTACTTCTATCACTGCATTAAAAAGGATAATACCTTTCCTGCAAATTCCGGGGTATAGGCGGATGAGTTGTGCTTGCCGGGTACTTCCACAAATCTCGAATGGGGTATTAATAATTGTAAATCCGAGCCTTTTCCATTATCGCTATCCTGATCACCGCAGATTATTAAGACTGGCAGTTTTAATTTGGCAAGTTCTGCTGCGGAAGTAGACGGCTGCTCCTTTTGCTGAGCGGCTAGCACTAATGAATTAAGTCCCTTTTTGGCAATGTATTTCCGGAATTCCTCATAGCCTGAAATAGTATCATTCATTAAAGCATGATAAAAGCCAACACGTCTGGGCCATTGTGGATTGGTAAAATCGGCACCCATTCCGCCTATTACCGCCCGTTTACAATTTTTATCCAATACTAGCAGGCTGGCCAGAATAATAGAACCCCGGGAATAACCTACTGCGTCATACTTTTTTATCTTTAAAAAACGCATTAATCCAATCAGGTCTTTTGCTTCCGCATTATGGGCGTAGGCTTCCGGCATCGTCGGTTGATCGGACAAACCATTTCCCCGCAAGTCTGGCATAATGACCATGAACCCGTGCGCTACTAAACTATCGGTTAGCGGTTTATTTTTCCAGTCACTACCAGTGCCGGTGAATCCGTGAATCAATAATACTGGCTTGCCTTGACCGCGTATTTCATAATGGATTTTTACGCCGTCAAAAGAGGTGAAATAGTGCGTACTATCCGTTTGTGCGCCGGAGGAATACTGGAACAATAAGAACAGGAAACTAAATGTGGGAATCAGCCAAGGCGTTTTCAACTTTATAACAGTTTAGACTGCCAAGGTAGCAACATTTCTGACGATGATCTTTCAATTTTAAAAATTCTGCCATTATCAAATCTTCCAAATACAAACTATCATATACTACTGGAAAGAATTGCGGAATTCCAAAGGCGCCAGATTCGTTTTTGTCTTGAATAACTTGCTGAACGACTGCGGATGTTCAAAACCTAATTCATAAGCAATTTCACTGACCGATAAACTAGTGGTAGATAATTGTTCCTTGGCCTTTTCTATCAGTTTGTCATGGATATGTTGTTGTGTACTTTGGCCGGTTAATGTTTTCAGCAATCCACTCAAATAACTGGGGGAGACATTTAGTGCCTCGGCCACGTATTGCACCGTCGGCAATCCTTTTTGTGATAAAGAACCGCTATTAAAGTAGGCAGAAAGAATATCTTCCAGCCGATTCAGAATCTGATGGTTGGTTATTTTACGCGTAATAAACTGGCGGTGATAAAACCGGTCTGCATAATTGAGTAATAATTCCAGTTGAGCAATAATTATATCCTGGCTGAATTTATCAATATTGGAATGATATTCCTGCGTAATACTTTGCGTAATACTTGTAATGGTGGTTTCTTCTTTTTCTGAAAGATGCAACGCTTCATGGGTGGAATAACTGAAATATTCGTATTGCTTTATTGTTTTTGCCAAAGGCGTATTCCATAAGAAATCGGGATGAACGATTAGCATCCATCCCGAACGTTTCAAGGTGGAAGATTTATCTATCTCTATTCTAAAAACCTGTCCCGGGGCAATGAAGAACATAATGCCCTCATCAAAATCATACTCCTGTTGGCCATACTTTATTTTAGTGCCAAAATTCCTTTTCAGCGCAATGGAATAGAAATCAAGCATTATACTTTCCCCATCATAAGAAAAGTCTTTAATGCCTTCAAAATTCACCACACTGATGAGCGGATGTTCCGGCATGGGCAAATTTCTCAACCGATGATATTCCGTTATTGTTTTAATGCGCAGCGGTTGATTGTTTGCCATAGATTTAATGATAAAAGTTGAGAAGTTTAGAATGTTGAGAGGGGTTGAGTTTGCGGCACTGCCACTTTGCAAAGTTATTCCTTTTTAAAGCCCAAAAATAATTTTTAAACCTTCTTTAAGCGAAGCCGGTTTGCGTCCAAGTTTATTTTCCAGGTCATTGGTGACCTCCTCTTCCTGACCGTTTTTTATGTCCAGATTAAAATCCACGATTTTTTGAATTACTTGGTCGGGCAATCCCTTTTCCCTCATTTTTG
The DNA here is from genome assembly GCA_965249785.1 of Saprospiraceae bacterium. Taxonomy (GTDB): domain Bacteria; phylum Bacteroidota; class Bacteroidia; order Chitinophagales; family Saprospiraceae; genus M3007. The sequence continues at coordinate 10,364 of CBDFMU010000022.1, forward strand.
CTGTAAATGTAACTACATCATTCGGGGTATATTGTACTTCCTTTCCGGAGAGTTCTGTTAATGCAGTAGCAACATTATAAAATGAATAAGAATTACCGCCTGTAAATTTATAAATTTTATTTCCGGTCTCTTCTTCCATTAACGTATTTGCCATCGCTTCGCCCATTTCCTGTCTTAATGCAAACGCTACTTTGCCTTCCCCTGCTGGTTGAAAAATACCCGTTTCAAATACTTTCTGCCCTAAAAACAGGGGAAGTACATCCATATACAACGCATTTTGGAAGATGGTATATTGCAGCCCGCTTTTCATAATATAGTCTTCCGTCAAAAAGTGCTCTATCATTAATTTATTTATCAGGGTCTCTTTGTTATGTAAAGAACGGCTGGTATAGGCCACATGTTTAACGCCTGCTTTCTTCGCTGCATCTACTACATTTCGGTGCTGTTGCATCCGATTTCCCTCATCTGTTGCTGATACCAGCACTACTTTATGTATATCCTGCATGGCTTTTTCCAGCGAGGCTATATCGTCGTAGTTGCCTTGATAAGCCTGTAAACCTTTTGATTGCATTTCAGCAACTGTTTCTGCCTGACGAACAAGAACGGAAATTTGATCAGCCGGCATTTGTTTCATTAGTGTTTCCACGATTGCACTACCAAGATGGCCCGTAGCACCTGTAATTAAGATTTTCATATTTTATTTTTATTGGTCAAAGTTTAGAAATAACAAATTGGCGAATGCACAAAAAACTGTTTTATACTACTCTAATCGCATGTCATTCAGAGCGTAGCGTGGAATCCGACGCCGAAGGCCGAGACAAAAAAGTGGAATCCATGCTGCACCCCCGGATTCCACACCTTCGGCTCTGAATGACAAAATAGTAGTGCGTAACCTTAGTTACCAGTAATTACAAACTAAGAATTATAGACAGCAGCGAATTCCCTGGCAAACTCCGTCAGTTTTACTTTACCCATAATCGCCGGTTTATTACGGTAATAATCTTCTGCTAATAAACCGTTATAAAGGCTACCATACATTTCCACCAATCCGGCCGCAATTTGTGGATTCATTCCGACCGCTACTAAACCACTTTGCATTTGCTCGCTGGGAATTAGTATCCATTTTAAATCAGGCTTTCCAATGGCGGCACCTAAAATATTTGCCGTTTCGTTACCCGTAAGTTCTTCACTGGCTACATACCGTACCTTTCTGCCAACTAGTGTTGTTACTAGTTCTTCGGCAATCGCAGCAGCAATATCTATTGGAGCAACCCACGGTATTTTGCTATCTGCCCCGTAGTTTGCGGCGATAAAGCCCGCTTCTTTTATCATATCAACATAGCCAAATAAATTGTAGTAGAAAGAGGTGGGACGCATGTGCGTAATGGCTACATCCGATGATAGTTTGTTCAGCATCTGCTCTACATCGTGCGCACCAATTAAAATGCCGGAGCCTTTCTCTAAATGGCCGCCAATAGTGCTTAGGTTAACAACCCGTTTTACGCCCGACTGTTGAATAGCCTGCAAATAGTTATTGCCTAGCCGGTGAAAATATGCCAATAAGTCCAGGCTGGGATCAAAATAATTGGCGGGCGGGACCATCGTATAGACGGCATCCGCGCCCGTAAAAGTTTTGGTTAAGAAATCAACGTCTTCCAGGGAGCCAATGGCAGCGGTGGCACCCAATGCTTCAATAGCAGCCTGTTTTTCGGACTTGCTACTGATTACAGTAACTTCGTGTCCTTTTTGTACTAATTCCTGGGTCAGTGGCTGGCTGATGTGTCCTAATGAGCCGGTTACTACAACTTTCATGTTTCTTATTTTTTGTTGCTGCAAAGGTCGGCGGCAAAAAAGAAGCGGATGTAGCCAAATCTACTGTTGTTGTAGTCGAAAAGGCGTGTCTTTTGTTGGTATGGTCTCTCGTGCCCAATGTCCTTCCCTTTTGTTAAAGTTTCCTGATAAAGCAACCACCACTAAGCTATCCGCGTGTTGTTACTAGCAAGACATAGATCGGAAACAGATAGAGAACTGGGGTCGATGAAATGTCTAGATCATATTGTTAAACGAAACATTTTGCCATGAAACAAGCCATTATGGTTTTCGGTCTGCTGATCACCGCATTTTTGAACGCCTGTCAGAAAGACAAAACATCTGTCGCTACGGATGTAGACTGTTCCACAGTTACCTATTCCATGACGATCCAACCGCTGATCCAGCAGCATTGTAGTGGCTCCAGTTGCCATAGCAGCAATGGCCGGGAAGTAAACCTGATGACTTATAATCAGTTAAAACCCCAGGTGGATAATGGCGAATTTCGCCGACAAGTACTCGATAACCAGACCATGCCACAGGGAAGCAGCTTGAGCAGCACAGAACTGGGACAAATTAAATGCTGGCTGGACAATGGTGCTTTAAATAATTGATCTTATTCTGTCAGGTAGTTCATTTACAAAAGCGAGTTATGCAGGGATGCATAACTCGCTTTTTTAGGTGAAATAGAACTTTGTGCAGAAAAGCGACGCTAATATGATGCCGTTTATTCGTTAGATAACTCTGCTTTGCCCCAAAACTACTTTACTATAAGTTACAAAAGCAAAGCAGTTTCAGGGCAAGACATTGAGTATTTTACCTCCAACCACCGCCAAGTGCCGTATAAATCTGCACCCCGGCAGTAAGCAAATCCTTCTTCGTTTCCATCAGTTCAAGTTTGGATTCCAAAGCATCGCGTTGCGTCATCAGCACTTCAAAATAATCCACGCGGGCCGACCGGAACAAGTCATTAGAAATATTGATAGAGTTATTCAATGTTTCTACTTGCTGCGATTTAAAACGATAACTTTTTTCCAGGTCACTGATGCTGGAAAGCCCGTTGGAGACTTCAAAATAGGCATTTAAAATGGTTTTCTCGTAGTTATAGATCGCCTGAATCTGCCGCGCATTCGCGCTATTAAATTCCGCTTTGATAGCATTCCGGTTGATGATCGGTCCGGCAATGTCGCCCGCCAGTGAGAACAATAGAGATTCTGGTAATTTCACCAGATAAGAGGGTTTGAAGGCCTGCAACCCAATCGCTGCGGAAATATCGAGAGACGGATAGAATTCCGCGCGCGCCACCTTTATATCTATTCGGGCTGCTGCTAAGTCCAGTTCTGCCTGCTTGATATCCGGGCGATTCTCCAACAAATTCGACGGAATGCCAGCATGAACTTCCGCGGGCGGTAATCTTAAAAAATCCGTTGGGTCACGCTTAATTTCTTGTGGATAACGCCCTAACAAGAAATTGATCCGATTCTCGCCTTCCTTAATTTTCTGCATAATGTCAAATTCCAGACTTTGGGAGGCCAATACTTCCGCCTGAAATTTTTGCACCCCGAGTTCGGTGGTTTGTGCCGCTTCTTTCTGGATTTTTACGATTTCCAAAGCACTCTTTTGCAGTTCGATATTCTGCCTGACTACTTGTAGTTGACCATCCAAAGCCAGCAATTCGTAATAGGAATTAGCCACTTCTGCAATCAGGTTGGTCACCACAAATTTTTTACCCTCTATGGATGATAAATATCGGGTTACCGCTGCCGCCTTGGCATTACGCAGTTTCTTCCAGATATCTGCTTCCCAGTTGGCATACGCCACCGGCGCAAAATCAAACAAAACGTCGGGGACTTCTTCGCCCGGGGTGATCTCCGTGGAAGCGTCGCCCGCTCCTGTACTAGTATAACGTCCAACTTTTTCCACGCCCACACCAGCACCCGCCCGTACCATGGGTAATATGGCCCCTTTTCGCATCAGGATTTCGTTCCGGGAGATTTCAATTTCCTGCAAAGTAATATTCAATTCCTGGTTGTTTTGCAGGGCCGTATCAATCAAATCCGTCAGGTACTTATCCTTAAAAAAAGTCTTCCATGGAATCATGGATATATTAGTAGTATTAGTATCCGGCTGCGTGCCGTAGGAACCGGGAACCGTCGTATTGGCATTCGTCGTGACGATGGCTGGTACTTTACAACTTATCACTGTCAAGCCGAGTGCGACTAGGATAAGTAATGGAGATATAGTGAATTTAAACATTGTGATCGATTTCTTCAGTTAACGGATTTTCTTCTTCATTAGAAACAAAGTTCACTTTTTCTGACATACGACCGATCAGGTAATACAATCCAGGGATAATCAGGACCCCAAAAATAGTTCCGATCAACATACCACCCGCAGACGCAGAACCAATAGTCCGGTTACCATTAGCACCCGGGCCGCTGGCAAAAACCAATGGAATTAATCCGGCAATAAAGGCAAAGGAGGTCATTAAAATAGGACGGAATCTGGCCACCGCCCCTTCAATAGCGGAATTCATGACGGAATCTCCCGCTCGATGTCGCTGGACGGCAAACTCCACAATTAACACGGCGTTTTTACCGAGCAGACCAATCAGCATGACTACTGCTACTTGTGCATAGATATTGTTCTCTAAATTAGCAATTTTTAATAGTAAAAATGCTCCGAAAATACCCGTCACCAGGGAGAAAATAACCACAAGCGGCAAGATAAAGCTTTCATATTGTGCTGCCAGAATCAGGTAGACAAATCCAAGACAAATCAGGAAAATATAGATGGCTTCATTGCCACGACCTACTTCATCCTTGGAAATACCCGCCCAATCAATCCCAAATCCCCTGGGCAACGTTTTTTCGGCCACTTCATTAATGGCTTTAATCGCCTCGCCACTACTATATCCCAGCGCCGCCTGCCCGCTGACTTCCGCAGAATTGTACATATTATAGCGGGTAATTTCTGACAGTCCATATACCTTTTCTATTTTCATAAAATCAGAAAAAGGCACCATTTCGTCCCGGTTGTTTTTTACGTACAATTTTAAAATATCTTCCGGCAAAGCCCGGTACTCCGGCGAAGCCTGCACCATTACTTTGTATTGACGACCGAATTTAATGAAACTAATCTCATAATTACTGCCAATTAAAGTAGAGAGGGTATTAGTCGCATTTTCAATAGTCACCCCTTTTTGCTGCGCAATGTCATTATCAATCCGCAACATATACTGTGGAAAGCTGGCACTATAAAAAGAAAACACCGAGGATAATTCAGGACGTTTATTTAATTCTTTCACAAAATCATTACTCACCGTTTCCATTTTCTTGTAATCACCGGAGTTTGCTTTATCCAGCAAGCGTAATTCAAAACCACCGGCAGCACCATAACCCGGCACCGCCGGAGGCTGTAAGAATTCAAGAGTAGCACCAGTAATGTCTTTCGCTTTTTCTTCCAATTCCTCGATTACTTGTTGGGCAGAATGTTTGCGTTCATCCCAGCTTTTTAAGTTGACCAGACAAGTGCCATCATTAGAACCGGTTCCTTCGGTCAGAATTTCATAACCTGCCAGGGAGGAAACCGATTGAACATCCTCCATGCCCTGGGCGATTTTCTGCAATTTTTCGGCCACTTCATTAGTTCTTTCTAAGGTGGAACCCGGAGGCGTTTGAATAATCGCATAAAACATACCCTGATCTTCACTAGGAATAAAGCCCGTTGGAAGGCTATTATTCATAAACCAGGTGCCCACAGAGAATGCGATTAACATCCCGAACGTAATGATTCTGCGATTCACAATCAGGCCTAAAAGACTTTTATATCTGGAAGATAATCTATTAAACCCATTATTAAATCCACCTAACAATCTATTGAGCAGTGTTTTCTTTTTAAATTGCCCATGCGTATTTCTCAGCATCATGGCGCAAAGTGCTGGCGTAAGCGTTAAAGCGATCAAACCAGAAAGAATGATGGAAGTAGCCATCGTAATAGAAAACTGCCGATAAAAAATGCCAACGGGTCCCGACATAAAAGCAACGGGAATAAACACCGCAGCCATTACAAAAGTGATGGCAATAATGGCCCCGCTTACTTCGTGCATGGCTTGCTGGGTAGCTTTCAGGGGCGACAGATTCAAGGTTTCCATTTTAGCATGCACCGCTTCAATCACCACAATGGCATTATCCACCACAATGCCGATGGAAAGTACTAGTGCAAACAGCGTAATTAAATTGAGCGTAATACCGAAGTATTGCATAAATACAAATGTCCCAATCAGAGATACTGGTACCGCAATAGCCGGAATTAAAGTAGAACGCCAGTCGCCGAGGAATAAGAATACGACCAATCCCACTAATAGAAAAGCCTCTATAAGTGTATGCAATACTTTTTCAATAGACGCATCAAGGAATTTGGAAACGTCGTAACTGATTTCATAATCCATTCCTTTCGGAAAGGAACTGGCTTTAATTTCTTTTAGCTTCGCTTTTACATCTTTAATTACCTGACTGGCATTACTTCCATAAGATTGTTTCAGCACAATAGCTGCGGAAGGTTTTCCATTCAGGTTGGAATAAATATCATACATGGAACTCCCGAACTCTACTTTGGCCACGTCTTTCAAGCGCAGCATTTCGCCATTCGGGTTTGATTTCAAAATGATATTTTCGTACTCTTCTTCCGTCGTAAACCTTCCGGGATACTTCAAAATATATTCAAATGATTGGGAGCGTTTACCCGACGCTTCCCCGGTCCTGCCTGGGGAGGCTTCCAGACTTTGGGCACTCAATGCTTCCATTACTTCATCGGCCGAAATCTTATACGCTAACATTCGATCCGGTTTCAACCAAATGCGCATGGCATATTCCCGATTCCCTAAAATGTCCGCAAATCCGACGCCATCCACCCGGCGCAACTCAGATAATAAGTTAATATCCGCGAAATTAAAAAGGAATTTCTGGTCACTAAGAGAATCCGTACTATAAAGGTTGACATACAAAAGCATATTGGATTCCTCTCTGGTAATTTTCACCCCTTCTCTGACTACAATTGGTGGTAATTTATTAACGACCGAAGCCACCCGATTCTGGACATTCAGCGATGCCTGATTGCCGTCCGTTCCCAGATTAAATACCAGTTGTATGCTGGCCTCGCCGTCGTCACCAGCATCAGATTCCATGTACTTCATGCCTGGAAGGCCATTCAAGGCTCTTTCTAGTGGAATTACCACCGATTTAATCATCAATTCATTATTGGCACCAGGGTATTCAGCGGTAACATTTACTTTGGGTGGAGAAATAGAGGGAAATTGGGTTATTGGCAATTGGATGAGCGCGATGGCTCCCAGAAAGACAATTATAAGCGATATTACAATCGACAGTACTGGCCGATGTATGAATTTATCAAACATTTATTTAAATTTAAGGGTAATGGCATGGAGATAGCGATAAAGGTTGGTACGGGTTAATACAGGTTGATAGAAATGGAGCATTTTTACGTGTTCCATTTACTATAAATCTAATAAACCATAAACCTTTATTAATACTTTTATAGTCAGCGTACAATGGTTCTGAACGGAAAGGCAAAGCACTGATAATCAAAAATCTAAACCTTTCTAAACATTCTCAACTATTCTCCACCGACTATAAATCCCTACCAATATAAGGATGGAGACTATTCCGCTTTTAATTTCAAGTGCGAAAGAACTTCTTCGGGTTTTTGAAAGTCATAATCAATCTTGTCATCATCCTTGACTTTCTGGACACCTTCCAGTAGAATTTTTTCATCTTTAGCAAGACCACTTTTGACCACATATAAGTCGGGCATTTCTGCAGCGATGGCAATTTCTCTCGACTTCACCACATTGTTTTGGTCCACTACAAAAACATAGGACTTGTCTTGTATTTCATAAGTGGCTTTCTGTGGAATAATCAAAGCTTTTTTCACTGGAATAGTCATTAAAACCTTCCCAGTCTCTCCATTTTTTAACAGATTATCTGGATTAGGGAATATTGCCCGGAAAGCGATATTGCCAGTCTCATTATCAAATTCGCTTTCGATCACCTCTATTTTCCCTTTATATTTCAGCGGCTCATTATTGGCCAAAAGCAGGCTTACCGCGTTGTCTCCGCGTCCTTTAACATTGGCTTTATATTCGAGGTATTCCGGCTCTGACACATTGAAATAGGCAAATATCTTGCTGTTATCCGACAGGCTAGTCAGCAGTTCTCCTTCTTCAATAAGACTGCCTATTTTTTTAGGAAGCCGATCAATAAAACCATCAAACGGTGCCCGGATTTCGGTAAATGACAAGTGTATTTTTGCCATAGAAATCTCCGCCTTGGCCTGATCCAGTTTGGCTTGTGCCAGTGCCTGTTCGTTTTTGGAAACCACATTTTTATCCGCCAGCACGGTGATATTCTGCAATTCTATTTCTGACGCTTTCGCTTCGGCTTCGGCTTTCTGCAATTCCGCTTCATACAATTTTGGCATGATCCGGAACAACAACTGACCAGATTTTACAAATTGGCCCTCATCTACGTAAATGTTTTGCAGGAACCCTTTTTCCTGGGCATGAATTTCAATGTTTCTGACCGAATGTATTTGGGAAACATATTCTTTCGTAAAAGAAGTATCCAGCGTTATAGGAGTGGTAACCAGATATTTAGCGGTTACTTCTTTTTCGTCTTTTTCCGCCGTGGCGGTGGTACAACTATTTAGTAGGCTCACCAGGGAGATGAATCCCGTGAGCATCAAAATTCTGAGCATCATGTTAAAGGAAATTAGAGCGAAATTAACGCGGTGAATTAGAAAAAATCCAATAGGGGATTAATGCATTACCAGAACAGTAATGCAAATAGAATAAAGGTTCCACACATACACAGGGATATGCACGAAAAATGAACCATCAATAAAATGAAAAAAGAAAACTATATCCTCAAAGCCCTATTAGTAAGGTAAATAGGAGAGGAGCTGCCACCCAAAGGAAAGGGGGATATAAATATAGGGGTCGTAAATCTATGAAATGCAATAAATTGTTTAGAATAATTTAAAGCCCAACTATTTTGTAAACTACTTTTTTTAGAAAGAACCTTGCCATTACTGCTCTCATTTACTTCCGTAGTATTTTCATCATCTACATCTTCGAGGCCATCATCATCGGAGTCAATAACCTCCGCACTATTAAAAAACTCAGCGGAAGATTGCTGCTCCAGGTGTTGTTTGGAAGAGCAATGGATTGGACTCGGCAACTCGGAATAAACCGTATTTCCGTGGTCTAAGAAGTAGACAATTAGATATAAAAATGAAATTAATACCCGCATGATGCGGCAAAGTTATAGCGGTATTGAAAAAAATGACCGATTTCACTGTTAACGAAATATTAAAACACCTAAACGCAGATTATTGTCCAAGGCACATCTTGCCCTATTATTTAACTAATTCGGCAGCTTTTCCACAAAAATTATCGGGACTAAGTTTTATTATATATAATTTAATTTGGGAAAATCGCCTTTCCCCAAAAAATAGTTTAATCAGATGTCTTTACTACCGATGAAAAACGAGTTATGCAATTACTGTATAATTTGCCAAATCTGGGAGGTCTGGAGGATAAAAACGGGGATATTCGGTAGCACCGAGCCTCCGTTTTTCGAGTACTTATTTTCCTCACTGTCCCCTTTTTACCATCCTGACCGACCCCATCTGCCGTTTCCGCCCCACTTGACAGGTCTTAAGTGCCAACCGACATTGCCCGATCTCCTAGCTATTGCCTGCCCGCCCGCCCAATCATGAGGCCATGATTTGATTCTGCCGAAATCAATACGATGAACTCAAATTGCTTTTCCGCGTGCCAAGCAAAATGTAAGTTGTAAAAATGACACACCTATTCCTGGCAAAGTTTACTTTTGCAGTTCCATCCCACCAATATCAAAATAATATTCCGATCTTGGTGAAATATTGTTTAATTATTTGGTTTCGTCGGTAGTGACGGCCAGTTTTCTTTCATAATTTTTTAATCATGCTCACAACCCGTCTGATTCGCTGCTTTTCAGCCCTGATTCTGTGTCTGCCCCTCGTTTTGTCGGGCCAAGCCGTCACTATTGTTCGTGCCAACGTAGATATAGACCTGGACGGCAGCTTTACCAAATATAAATATGGTGCTGGCGAAGGCGACCCGCTGAGTGGGGCCATGCTGGCCGACATCACCAGTTCCTCCGAATTCAAAATGACTTCGTTGAACGTTTTAACCACCGAATCGGGGGGCTGCCAGGCTACGGCGGCACGTATTTACTACCGTATTTATCAACAAGGTGGTTCGGCACCTGCCTATCAAACTGTTGAATTTACCGACCTCTGTAGCTGCGCGGGCGACCCGGATTGTTGGCCGACCCCGCAGTCGGATGGATGCGCCAGTGCACCGAGTGGCCGGAGTTTTCAGGATTTGAGTGTGGAAATAGACCTCAAAGCCGCTGCTCTGGCTGCTGGCGGTGGCAGTGGTACGTATGTGCTCGATGTATATTGGGAGGCTGATGCCAGCGGGGGCGGTTGTTCCACGGTAGCCACTACGGTATCGTCGGCTACTTATACCGTCAATGTGCCATTACCCGTCGAATTGATTTCTTTCAATGCCCACAAAATCGGCGACGCCATACGCCTGCAGTGGGCTACTGCTTCGGAACAAAATAGCGATCATTTTGAGGTCGAGCGTTCCAGCGATTTGTCCAGTTGGGAAATAATTGGCACGCTTGCTTCGCGCGGTAGTCACGCTGCTCTGTGGCAAATTTATAGTCTGCGCGACGAAAAACCTTTATCCGATCTCAATTACTACCGCTTGCGGCAGGTGGATAAAGATGGTAGCCGACATTATTCGCCGGTGGTCGTCGTGCGCATGAACCAGGGCGGCTCGGTACAAATTGCGCCCAATCCGGTCGGCGATGGCTTGACTTGGTTGACCCTGCGCGACTGGCCAGCAGGTCTGCTCAACCTGCGTTTGTTCGATACCTATGGTCGTTTGTTGCGCCAGTGGCAGCCGGATATTCCAGCAGGACAACGCATTCCGGTGGATATTTCTGCCTTCGCTAACGGCTTTTTGTGGCTACAAGTCAATGACCAAACCCCAGTTAAAATTCTCAAACACTAAATTACCCTGTAATCTAAGTTCCTTGAGGATGCGAGTATTTGAAGATTTGATTAAAACACTACATAATCAGGGATTTGATCGAATACTCAAAACAACTTATATTACAATGTGCTAAATATGTGGACAGAATTATTTGGCCTTTGAAATTGATGTAAATCGTTGATTTTAGTATTTTATGCCTGATTCCTGTCTACTTAGTACTGTCTCCTTACTTAACACCAATTCAATTACTCAATTCTGTTTTATGATGAAACGTTTTACAATTCTTCTGTTTGCCTTGGTTTCTTTTTTCACTGCTCAAGGCGCATACGGCATTTTTCAGGCTGGAGTCACCATTGATGGCTTCACTTACTATGAAGATAGCCCGACTTCTGGTGCCAATACGTTGAATGGCCAAAACTTTGCCGTTGCACAAGGCGGCACCCTCAATTTGACTTTTGCTTACGTCAAAACGTATAAAAATGGCGTTAGTGATGTGTGCGGGGCCAGAATGATTTATGCCGTCTATCCAGCTGCCGGCTCACCGTCTTTTATCACCAAAACGCTTTGTTTCGATTTTAATATTAATGGTAGTGATCAGCAGTGGAGTAGCAACGCCTGTGCTTTCTCGGTAAACTTGGCATCTGGGCTAACTCCCGGTAACTACAAAATCGCGGTATATTACGCAGCACCAGGCGGTAACTGCGGTGCTCCCGCCGATGTTTTTTTGAGTAATAGTGGAGCTAACTATGTGGCCAACTTGACCATAGGGGTACCGCTGCCGGTTAGCCTGATCGCTTTCGAGGCAGGTCGTATGGAAACAGGAATAAAACTAACCTGGCAAACAGCCGCCGAACGCGATCATGCGTCTTATGGCGTAGAACGTCGCTCTGCGACGGACACCTGGCTGTCATTAGGGATGGTGAAGGCCCAAGGTACTGCCACGGAATCGGCCACTTATTCCTTCTATGACGTAAAGCCGTTGTCGGGCGACAATTACTATCGCCTCGCTATGCAGGACTTGGTCGGAAAAACAACCTACAGTTCTATCGTCCGGGTAGCTGGTAAATCTTCCAGCTGGCAAGTGGGACCCAATCCCGCTACCGACGAACTGGTGCTAAATTTTGTAGAAAAAGACGCGCCGGAAACAACTCTAATTCAGCTTTATAATGCGCAGGGTGCTTTGGCCCTGGAGTATCGCGCTGGTGGGAGTTCTATCCACCTTCCACTGACCAATTTGCCTATTGGCACTTATTGGTTAGAGATTCAGGCGGGCGATGGCGTACGCACGGCTTTACAGACTATTATTAAACAGTAACCATCTGTACCGGCGGGTTCAGCTGCTGACTATAATAGTGTACGGCGGCTGAACCCGCCGGTACGTCAATTTCATGCGAATACATAAAAATCATCCTATGTTTAAGGCAAATTCGCTTCCCCGTGCTTTTCTGGTCGTTCTGCTCCTGCTTGGGCTCTCTCCGCTGGTGACTTCGGACGTGTATGCACAAACGACCAGGGTCAAAAAAGTACTCTTCCAGGGCTTCTGGTGGGATTTCAAAAACGACAATTTCCCCAGCCGCTGGAGCAACTATCTGACCGAATTGACCCCGCGCCTGAAAGCTATTGGCATTGATGCAGTCTGGATTCCACCGTCTTATAAAAACGGATTTACCGGCTCGGTCGGTTACAGTCCATTCGATCAGTATGACTTGGGCGACAAATACCAAAAAGGCGGTAGCGACTCGCTCACGGTGCGTACCCGGATGGGCAATAAAGACGAGTTGTTGCGCATGATCGCTGTCATGCACGCCAACGGCATGGAAACGTTACAAGATGTGGTCCTCAACCATATTGACCAGGCGGGAACGAATACTGGCGGCGTGGGTGGCCAGGACCCGGAGCCGACCTATTCGATGCAAAATGCGAGCGGCTACAAGAACTTTCGCTATGTAAGTTACGCCACGCCGCTGCTCGATGAATCGCAGAACGACTACTGGACGCGCGGTGGACGTTGGCCCAAAAACTACGAAAACTTCTATCCATATCCGGGCAATTTTTGCACGACCGGGGATATTTGCAGTCCCTATTTTGGCCCCGATATAGCCTATGATGATGATGCGTTTGGCCAAAGCACAAACATTCCGACTTCGGGATCGGCAACGATTGGGTCGGTTACGCGGCCTTACATTAATCCGGCGCAAACTACGCGGTATATGCGCAACAACGCCCGCGACTGGATCATGTGGTTCAAACGCCAAACCGGCGTAGATGGCTGGCGCTGGGATGCGGTGAAGCACTTTCCTATTTATACGCAGGAGGATTTGATTTACAATACAAAATATGTAGAACCCGCTTTCGCGCAAGGTGGCGAGGCCATGTTCAACATCGGCGAGTGGATTGGCACTAAATCAGAAATAGATGCTTACGTGACTAATGTGCGCAGCGGCACGGAAGAACATACCGGCACTTTCGATTTTAGCCTGCGTGGTTATAGCAATAGTGGTGGTCTATATAGTATGGTGCACGGTTTTGATAGCTACGATATGCAGAGCCTGCCCAACGAACAGCAGGACAAACGTTACTATGACTATGCTACGCAACGCGTACATCGTACCTGTCCTTTTGTGAATAGTCACGATACCTATCGGCCTATTCTGGATGCGAACGGCAATTTCTCCCAACCGCTCGGTACTTCGTCGGGCTGGAATACCGGGAGCGAACTCGGCGGCAACGGCCAGCATATTGATCCGCGCGAACCGCGCCTTTTTGCTGCCTATGCTACTATTTTTGCGATGGACGGCAATCCGACGGTGTTCTTTGAAGACCTTTTTGACATTGGTACAACGGGCAAACGTTTTTCTCACTTGCCGACCAATGCGACTGATTTGCCGATGCGCCCCGATATTGTGAATATCATCGAAGCGCACCAGAAGTTGCAGTTTAAAAACGGCGATTATTACGTGCCTACTTCTCCTTATCTGACCGGGTCGGTGGCTCCGTACTATCAGAGCGGCAGCAGCGGTGACCACCTCGTGATTGAGCGCGCAGGACGAGCCATCATTGGTATTAGCGATAAATACAACACAGTAGCCAATAATTCAGCCGACCAGGAAGTCTACGTTTCGGTGGACGATCCGTCCTGGCGCAACCTCAATCTATATGATTACTCTGGTGCTCACGGCGTGACCCCTACCTACGTCTACAACGACGGTCGGGTATTGATTAAAACTGCTCCGGTAGGTCACACGATCCCTGGTGCGCGCGGGCATGGATACTCCATCTGGGCACCGGCACCAGTGGGTGTCACCTTCACTACCGTGCAGGATATGTACGATTATTTGGCCACCTACGCACCCAATCGCACTACCACCACGGTGCAGGAATGGGAAATGGCCGACGATCTGGGCGATAGCAACCCCTTGTCTTTACAGCAGGGTGGTCGCTTGCCAGACTACTCCATCTTACAGCGCACTGCGGGCCGCATTTATGTACAGAGCGGTAAAAAGATCACTTATAAAGTCACGCCGACGGTCAATAGCCGCAGTTTGCATATTGGCTTTTATAAACCCGATGGTACTTTGGCGGCACAAGCTTCGGGCAGTACCACCATTGCCGCGCCACTCTCTGGCTCTTTCACGCCAACCACGACGGGCTGGCTATCGGTTCGGGTAAAAAATGCCAATCCCACGCAACTTGGACAGGTAGTACGGGTTAACTTGACTTATACCGCGCCAACGGTGGTCGATACGCGTTCCGCGCCGGGCAATCAATACACGGAGCCTGGCCTGGCAGTTGATCGCGACGACCAATCGGCGGAAGCAGCCCTGGCGGAGATTTCCCTGGCAGTGTCCCCTAATCCAACTTCTGGTGCCGTAAATTTTCAGGCAGAAGGCATATCCGATCAAGAGATGTTACGGGTTGATTTGTTCGATCTGCGTGGGCAGTTGGTATTGACAGCAAAAGGCAATTTGAGCGATCTGTCTTCGAGTTTTAATGATCGTTTCAGTCGTTTGCCTGCTGGCACTTATTTCCTGAATGCTTATTTGCCCGGCCAACGGCAGCATTTGAAATTGGTGAAGTTGTAAAATATAATAACGCTTTCGGGTTTATAATACTATGAGTCATTCTGACGTGTTCAGGATGACTCATAGTATTTTTATGAATAACTGACGTTACGCAAAAAGGTGCAGCGTACCTTAATATAAAATATAGTGTGTGACATCAATAAATAAGCTGACGAACAAATTGCTTTTTGACGATTGTCGGTATTGAGTAAAATAATTATGAAACAAGATGGGCTTCATCTTTCCCATTTATAAGATAAATATATCCGGACGGGTAGCTTTTCAAAAAGCCGCCCGTTTTTCCTTAATGAACATATCCTATTTGTAGAAAATTAAGCTTGTCTAACCAACTCGTTCATAAAACCGCCATTTGTCACAAACGGTCATTTTATCATTGGCACAACATTTTTAGTGACTTTCCCTTTCACTAAAACAACAGTCACCCGTATGAAACGCATCATTGGTATCATATTGATTATCGTCGGTATTGCATTTGGCGCGCTGGCCCTGACCAGTCATGAAGACGACAAAACCCTGCTGGACCTCGGCAAGATAGAAATCAAAAAACAAGACAAGTCTCCATCGAACAACACGATGATGTACTACGTTATTTCCGCAGTATGTCTCATCGCCGGCGGCGTAGTCGTCAGCAGAAAATAATAGGTCAGGTGAAATTCAAGAAGCGCTATGTTGTCTATTTCGTATTGCTGCTTGGTCTGGGCGGCTTAGTGGCGTATCGGATCGTCAAAAACAAAAGTTCGGCTCCGGCTGCACCCGCCGCTGGTAAAGGTGGCGGTGGAGGTGGCCCATTACGCGTAGATGGAATCGTCGTAAAACAACAAACTTTTGTGGATTCGCTTTCGGTAAAAGGTTCTATTGAAGCCAATGAGCAAATTCAGATTCGCAGTCAGGTATCAGGCGTGGTGACGGCTATTTACTTCAAAGAAGGTGGAATGGTCAAAAAAGGGCAAATCCTGCTACAAATTGACCGCTCGGAAGTCACTGCCCAACTTTCGCAGGCGCAAACCCAGGAACAACTTGCGGCGGAAAATGCGCGTCGGGCGAAATTGCTACTGGAAAAAGAAGCTATTAGCCAGGAAGAATACCAGACTGCCGAAGCTGAATTGAAATCCTTACAGGCCCAGACCCGGCTGACCGAGGCACAGGCGGCCAAAACTACTATCCGCGCGCCTTTTTCGGGCGTTATTGGCTTGCGTGCGGTGTCGGTGGGCGGCTATCTGACCCCCGAAACCATCGTGGCCAATCTGGTGAATACGAATCCCATTAAAGTGACTTTTTCAGTGTCCGAACAATATGCCAATCAAGTTAAACTACATTCAGAACTTGGCTTCACCGTAGCGGGCGACGATAAAAAATACGTAGCAAAAGTGTACGCCATCGAGCCGGGCCTGGATGCCGCTACCCGCACTTTGCAATTACGTGCTTTGGCCGACAATCCAAATGGGCTGTTGCGGCCCGGTGCTTTTGCTAATATTCAACTGCCGCTGACTAAGATTGATAATGCTATTTTAATTCCAACGCAGGCTATTATACCAGTGCAGAATGGTAAAAAAGTATTTATCGCCAAAAACGGGAAAGCCAAAGAAACAATGGTGGAAACGGCAACTCGTACTGATACAGATGTACTGGTTACTAGTGGATTGCAGAATGGCGACACAGTGCTGACGACCGGCGTGTTGTCTTTAAAAAATGGCTTACCAGTAAAAGTAAATCTTGGCCAACCAGTTACCCAGTAAAGTAGTTACTGGTTTGTTGGTTATTGGTTAATTAGGATTGATTGTTGATTTTTCTGAATATACTCAACGCCTACTATAAAAACTAAACTCTCTAAACATTCTCAATCAATCTCAACCAATTAACTAATAGACTAATAACCAATAACCGATAATCATGAGTTTATCCAGCATTTGCATCAAACGGCCTGTTTTCACCATCGTTATCAACCTGGTGCTGATTCTGTTTGGTATAATTGGTTATACTTTTCTGGGTGTACGGGAATTTCCCTCTATTGACCCGGCTACGGTATCGGTGCGAACTAGTTATGCGGGAGCCAATCCCACTATTATTGAGTCGCAGATCACGGAACCATTAGAAAAAGCGATCAATTCTATTGATGGAGTACGTAATATTTCTTCCAGTAGTGCACAGGGTTCTAGTAATATTACTATAGAATTTAATTTAGATAAAGATCTAGAAACAGCTGCCAATGACGTGCGCGACAAAGTATCGCAAGCAGCCAGAAGCCTGCCGCAAGATATTGATGCGCCGCCCGTAGTGACTAAAGCGGATGCCGATGCACAACCGATCATTACCTTAACTATTCAGAGTGCCACCAGAAATGAACTGGAATTGAACGATTACGCCGAAAACGTTATTGGTGAGCGATTACAGACTATTCCGGGCGTAAGTAGCACGGGAATTTTTGGGCAGCGGAAATACGCAATGCGCCTGTGGATTGATCCAGCAAAACTAGTCTCTTTTGGGTTGACCGCAGCAGATATTCGTACAGCATTGTCTAATGAAAACGTAGAGTTGCCTTCTGGTAAAGTAACTGGTGCCAATACCGAATTGAACGTCAATACAATTGGCAGTATTAGTACGGTAGATCAATTCAGTCGGTTAATTATCAAAACCGAAGGCGATAAAATTATTCGGTTTAGCGATATTGGTTCGGTCGAGCTGGGCGCAGAAAACCTGGAAACCAAACTGACGGAATCCGGGAAAACGATGGTGGCTATGTCCATCACTCCGCAACCCGGCACTAATTATCTGGAAATTAGCAAGGCATTTTATAAAGAATTGGATGCCTTAAAAAAAGACTTGCCACCAGATATTCAAATAGAAGTAGCTAATGATGATACACGCTTTATCAAACAGTCGGTCCTAGAAGTGGCAGAGACTATTGGTATGGCACTGGTACTAGTTATTCTAATCATTTACCTGTTTTTTAGAGACTGGGCCATTGCTTTTCGGCCATTGATTGATATTCCAGTATCGTTGATCGCCACGTTTTTTGTGATGTACCTGTTTGGGTTTTCCGTAAATGTGCTAACGTTATTGGCGATTGTATTGGCCACAGGATTGGTTGTAGATGACGGCATAGTAGTCACTGAAAATATCTATAAAAAAGTAGAAGCGGGTATGTCGCCCATTCAAGCGGCACTAAAAGGCTCACAGGAAATATTTTTTGCCGTATTATCTATTTCTATCACGCTGGCAGCCGTGTTCTTGCCCGTAGTATTTTTGCAAGGATTTGTAGGGCGATTATTCCGCGAATTCGGGGTGGCTATTGCTTCTTCTGTCCTGATTTCCGCCTTCGTTTCTTTGACGCTCACGCCGATGTTGAACGCCTATCTTATTAAAGGTGGCGGGCATAAAAAATCCAGGTTTTATAACTGGACGGAACCATATTTTGAAAAACTGAATGCAGGATATGCGGATTCCTTAAAAGGTTTTATGCGTCGCAAGTGGTTGAGTTATCCGATTATTTTGGCATGTTTCGGCTTGATCTATTTATTCTACAGCCTGCTTCCAAAAGAAACTGCCCCTTACGATGACCGCAGTTTTTTAAATGTCAATGTAACCGCTCCCGAAGGCGCCACCTATGCATATACGGACCGCTTTATGCAGGAAATGACGACGTTGGTCAATGATTCTGTTCCAGAAAAGACTATTAATCTGGTGATTACCTCCTTTGGATCCGTCAATAGCGGTCGAATGCGGATGACCCTGGTGCCGCCGGACCAGCGCAAGCGTTCGCAGCAGGATATTGCCAACGCACTGACGCGGGAAACGCGCAAGTTTTCGGAAGCCCGGATCAGCGTCTCTCAACAACCGACTATTGCTGTAAACAGACGCGGTGGATCACCGATCCAGTATATTATCCAGGCCCCGAATTTCGAAAAATTACAAGAAAAAATCCCCTTATTTCTAGAAGCGGCTGGTAAAGAACCCGCTCTATCTAATGTAGATGTTAACCTGAAATTTAATAAGCCCGAACTAAATGTTTCTATTGATCGCGATAAGGCAGAAAGTCTGGGTGTGTCGGTCATTGACGTAGCGCAGACTTTACAAACGGCATTGAGCGGTCAACGTTTTGGCTATTTTAAAATGAATGGCAAGCAGTACCAAGTCATTGGTCAATTTAATAAGCGTGACAGCGACGATCCACTGGATTTGACGGCGATGTTTGTGCGCAGTAGTTCGGGCGAATTACTACAACTGGATAATGTAGTGCATTTAGAAGAACAAAGCAGTCCGCCGCAGTTATACCATAATAACCGCTATTTATCGGCTACTGTATCTGCCAATCTGGCTCCCGGTAAAAGCATGGGCGACGGCATTGCCGCAATGGATCGGGTCGCCGCCAGCGTATTGGACGAAACTTTTTCTACCGACCTGGGCGGCGAATCGCGCGATTTTGTGGAAAGTAGTTCTAATACGGTCTTTGCTTTTGCGCTGGCATTACTATTAATTTACTTGATTTTGGCCGCCCAGTTTGAAAGTTTTCTAGACCCGTTGATTATTATCATTACTGTACCCTTGGCGGTTGCAGGGGCCTTGCTTTCGCTATGGCTTTTTGCCCAAACCTGGAATATTTTTAGCCAGATTGGCACCATTATGTTGATTGGATTAGTAACTAAGAATGGTATTTTAATCGTGGAATTTGCTAATCAGTTAAAAGAGTCTGGAAAGCCCAAAGCAGAGGCTATTATAGAAGCGGCAGAAGCGCGTTTGCGACCTATTTTGATGACTAGTTTAGCAATTGCACTGGGCGCATTACCGATTGCCCTGGCCCTGGGCGCGGCGGCCAAAAGTCGCGCGGGGATGGGCGTAGTAGTAGTGGGCGGCACTATATTTTCGCTGATCCTTACTTTGTTTATTATTCCGGCTATCTACGCTTCCTGGTCGAAAGAATACAAACCGAATGAGGCGTTAATCGAAGCAGAAAAACTGGAACGGGAAGATGCTAAAGCGGAATTGGCGGAGAAAGACGCGGAGTTTGCAGAAAAAACAGAGTTTGCAGAAAAAAATGTGTAAAAATAATTTCATCAGTTACATGAAGCGGAAGCAGATTTTCTTCTACTTAATATTTTGTTGCCTAACGTTAACTGCCACAGTTAACGCTCAGCCAATATTGACATTAGAAGAAGCGGTGCGCATAGCCTTGGAAAATAATTACGACATTCGCATAGCCACTAATAGCCTAACTATAGACCGCAATAATGTAACTTATGGAAATGCCGGTTTTTTGCCTTCGGTCGGTGCCGACTTTTCCAATAACAATACCATAGAAGATACCCGCCAAAACCGCTCAGATGGCACCGTGCGCGAAGGGAATGGCGTGAAAGGTGCTGGCACCAATTATGGCATTGGACTCAACTGGACGGTGTTCAATGGATTCAAGATGTTTGCCCGCTATGATCAATTAAAAGTACTCCGTAATCTGAGCGAAGAAAACCTGCGGTTGGCTATGCTGACCAAAGTCGCCGATGTTGTAAACCTGTATTACGATTTGGTGCAGCAACAACAACAATTAATTTCTTATGATACTATAATTGCTATTTCCCGTTCCCGAGTTTATATCGCACAGTCCCGTTTTGAAATTGGCAAGGCCGCCCGTCTGGAAGTCTTGAATGCACAAGTAGATTTTAATACGGATACTACTAATTTGATCCGCCAGCAAGCGCTCTATCACAATACGCGTATTCAACTAAATGAACAGCTGGCCAGAGATGTGAATACTGACTTTCGGGTGATTGATACAATTAATATTGATCATACTTTGCTGCTAAATGAATTATCTACCCAGGCGGCGCAGCAGAATCCATCCTTACAGATCGCTCTAATCAATAAGCGCGTAGCCGAACTAGACCTCCGACAAGTACGGGCCGACCGTTATCCAGTGATTGGACTAAACGGGGGGTATAATTTTAGCAATTCCAGCTCCGCTTTGGGCTTTGCTACCACCTCGCGGGGCCGGGGATTCGAGTATGGCGTAACGGCCTCAGTCAATATTTTCAATGGCTTCAACCAGCGTCGGTTAGAGCGGAATGGGCAACTATTGATTGATAATGCCCAGATAGAATATGAAAAAGCCAATCAAGGTATTCAATCGCAATTAGCCACTGCCTATCAGACGTATGTAACTAATTTGGCACTAGTAAAAATCGAAGAGGACAATAAAGCTATTGCCGCCAGAAATCTGGAAATTACTTTGGATAAATTCAAGTTGGGTAGTATCTCTACAGTAGAATTTCGCACGGCCCAGGTGAATTATATCAATGCGACGACACAGTTTACAATGGCGCAATATGAGGCTAAATTGGAAGAAATCTTTTTGAAAGAAATTACCGGGACTTTGGGAGTAGGGCAGTAGGACTATGCTATTTTAGGACTATTAATGGTAAAAATGCTTCTTTTTTGAAGTGCAAATTTGCGTTGCAATCCTATTTTTGAAAAATACTTTTATAAGCATTTGGAATCAATGCTTATGAATCCGTATCTTTGTATTGCCCAAACGTTTTGGACGTATCGAATAGGATTGCTTTGTGCATCACAATTCATGGGCTTTCATTTTGTACATAGTATAACAGGTTAGTTCGTTTGGTTATTCCCGATATTTAGTACATCCCTCATATCCACCGCTTCCTTCTAAAATAAACCATCATGCCCACGATCGCTACGGCCATTACGCCCAACACCCAGAAGTAACCATAGCGGGTATGCAGCTCCGGCATATTGTCGAAATTCATTCCATATATTCCAGCGATAAAAGTGAGGGGCATGAAGATCGTGCTGATAACGGCCAGCAGGCGCATCACATTATTTAGCCGGTTGGCAGCTTCAGCGTGATAGAGCGCTTCGGTATTGGCCAGCATACTTTGTTGATAATCAATGCCATCAATGATCTGGGCAATGTGATCCACCACGTCACGGATATAGACCCGGTTGGTGTTATCTATGAGCGTACTTTCCGTCTGGTGCAGGCGGGCGATGGCATCGCGCATGGGTACCATCTGGTGGCGGAACTCATTGACCGCGCGGCGCAGCTCGAAAATGCGACCCTTGCACCAGGGCACATCGCCTTCATGGTGTAGAATAGCTTCCAATTCAAACAGCACGGTCTCCAGCTCGTCGAGCACTGTATAATAGCTGTCCACGATAGTATCAATCAGCGCGTAAGCCAGGTAGTCCGTTCCTTTTTTGCGGATGCGACCAACGTCCTCCTGCGCGCGCTTGCGCACAGCAGCGAAGTCATCATCGGGGTCTTCCTGAAAAGACAGCACAAAATGCTCGCTCAAAAAAAACGCGATCTGTTCGACCTGCAAATTGAGGGTGGGTACATCGAGGTGGAGACTAGGCACAATGATGAACAGGCCATTGTCGTATTCCTCCATCTTGGGGCGTTGCTGGGTATCCAGTACATCCTCCAGCAGCAAGGGGTGCAGATCAAAATCATTACCCACTTTTTGGATAAATTCAACATCCGTCAGGCTATAGATGTCGATCCAGAGCAGCCCTTTTTCCTGGTTGGCCCGCCATTCCGGGTGGTAGGTCTCCTCCTGGTGAAAATCGGTGGCGTTGTATTGCAGGCTGTACACCGTGGTTGGTGTCTCCGCGCGATGGCCGGTGTAGATGAGGCTACCAGGAGGCAGGCCCTGCTTTCTTTTTTTAAGGCCGTATTTTTTCTTTCTGTTCATGTCACAAATACATCAAAAATCATCATTCATAAATTTGCATTCGTCCATCACAACATTGTTTTCTAAAATCTGTGCTAAAGACTCCGCCCTCCTACGCCTGAAAAAGGCTTCGGCGAGCCATGGCGAAGGTAGGGCAATGCTGAAAATCAAACCTACCTTCATTTTGGTACGGTTCTTGGTTAATGAATGACGAAGCAACATTTGTGTATGTCTACTATCTGACACATCGAAAGTTTTCGGAAGTAGCAAAAATGCGCAATCGTTTGATTTACAAATTTTTATATTCACCAGTTGGTGAGTGGCTTGGAAAAGAGTGCCGATGTTCGTGGAAATCGTCGTACTCTTGCCGCCATTTTTATTCCTTTAATCCGCTGCCTTACGGTTGGTTTCCCGTGTTGTCTGAGTTTCCTGCTTACTGCGTTTGTGTCTTTTCGAGGACCGGAATCTTTTGTGAAACAACATCTATTCATCCAAACCGATCGTAATTGATGAAGAAATCCCTACACTTCTTCAAGATTCCCTCCATTTCCTTTCTTTTCCCATCATCAAAAATTTTAACCATGAACATTTCTCCGACCCAACGTCGGCTGGCATGGGTGTGTACCGTGCTGGCGCTCTTTGTTGTGAGCAGTCGGGCCGTTGCCCAATGCGACATCGCTACGCAATTTAACCAGCCAGTACAACTCATTATTTATCTTGATCCTGTCAATGGTACGGCCCAAATCCAGCCTGGAAGCGTAACCCCGGGCATCATCACGAGCAGCTGTAGCCCGACGCTGGTCCGGTTCTATAATGATGCCGCAAAAACCTCGCCCGCAGGTGGATTTACCACCCGCACCTATGATTGTAGCGATGTCACTTCTCCCACCAACCCTTCCAAAAAATTGTGGGTGGCGGTAAATAATGGCAACTATCCGGCATCGGAAAGCAATGCGGTCGCCCTGGAAATAATTATCCGCGACAATACTGCGCCTTCAGTGGGGCAGATGGCCTCCGTTTTGGTCAATACAGACGACGACGGACAGCCCGGCGACTGTCAGTTTCAGGATGCCAGTTTCTTGAATATTGACCTCACTGCAGTACCAAATTCGCTCGGCCTGGTCCTGAACCCTGGCGAATACACCGATAATTGTCTGTCGGGAGTGAGCGTTAGCTATGATATTGACTACGATAATAATACGTCTTTTACCGACCTGGTTGGCGTACCTGGTGCCGACGCCGGGGTACAACCCTTCCCGATTGGTGTTTCTACCGTGACTTATCATATTAAAGATGCCAGCGGCAACACGACCCTTCTTTTTCTGGATGTGAGCGTAACCGATGACGAAAACCCAACAGTCAATTGTCCAATCAGCGTACTGGAATTCAATTCTCCTGGCAACTGCAACGCACTGGTGACGGTGCCTGCGGATGCCAGTGATAACTGCGATGCACTCGACGTAGCTTGGTCGGCTGCTGGTGCCAGTCCTGCGAGCGGTGCGGATGATGTGGAGGCCACATTTCCGGTGGGTACTACTACCGTCACGTACACGGCTACCGATGCGGGCGGCCTCACGGCTACCTGCACCTTTGATGTGCAAGTGGTTGATAGTCAATTGCCTACTATTACTTGCCCGGCCAGCGCAACCAGAGATGCCAGCGCAACCACCTGTAATTATACGACGGTCGGTACAGAATTCAATCCTACCAACCTGACCGATAACTGCTCCATCACACTTTCGGGGGCCAATCCGCAGAACACCCAAGATGGCAATAATACATTGGCAAATTACATATTCCCGTTGGGGACAACCACGGTCACCTGGCTGGTAGAGGACGTGAACGGCAATACCAGCACCTGTTCTTTTAACGTGACGGTAAAAGATGTCACGCCACCAAACGTGGTGTATACGCTTAATTTGCCTACCTTGTTTGTAACCCCCGGCGACTGTTCCAAGGTGGCAACTTTCACCGAGCCGAACAATTCTACGCCGGGAAGTTTCGATTGCAACGGCCCAGTGACGCTTACGCGGGATTCCGTTTTTGTAAATGATGTCTATAAACCGGGTTTTCTGAATGGCGTACCTCCGTACAATCCGGCCATTACGAATAACCTGACGCTTCAATTCTCAGTTGGCGTGACGGAAATCCAATATACTTGGAAAGATGCGGCTGGCAATAAGTCGTTTCGCTACGTCACCGTGACGGTGATAGAAAACGAAAATCCGGTGGCGAAATGCAAAACTGGCCCGATCTTCAAAAATCTGGATGCTACTACTGGGGCTATTCGCTTGGTTTCGAGCGATGTAGATAATGGCTCCACCGACAACTGCGGAATCAACAGCTACGACATTGTCCCGGAAATTCTTACCTGCGATGATGTGGAAAATGGCCCGACTACCGTTACGCTGACGGTTACCGACAATGCTGGCAACACCAGCAGCTGTACCGTAGATATAGTGGTCTTTGATGTTACGGCTCCGACCATCGTTTGCCCGGTCAGTCCGACCGTGGCATCGAGTGCCAGCTGTACTGCTACCGTTCCTGGCCTGATGATTCAGCGGGCACTGGTACTGCCAGCATTGCCTGGTCAATACCACGACAATGCCAGCGACTGTGGTCAGATTGATCTGAGCTACTCCCTCAATGGAGGTGCTTTTTCTACGCCAGTCAGCACCACGCTGAACCTGAGCAGCCAGGTGTTCAATACGGGTGCGACTACGGTTACGATTCGCGTAGCGGATGGTTCTGCTAACGCCAGTACCTGTATTTTTACGGTAAATGTGACCGATCAGCAAGGCCCGACTTTCACGCCCGGTTCTGTTGGCAATGGCGCAACTTTGACCCAGAATGCTAACCTCGGCGGTTGCTTGGCTCAAGTGAACTGGACCGAGCCGCAAATAGGAGCGGACTGTTCTTTGCCTGCTACTTTGACCAGATCACACGCGCCCGGTTCCTTCTTCTATTTTGGACCAACCACCGTGACTTACACTGCTACGGATGCCGTCGGCAATGTTTCGACGTATTCGTTTATCGTCAATGTAGTAGATACGCAGAAACCGAAAGCCGTTTGTCAGACTTTCACTGCCGCGTTGAGCGCAAGTGGTAGTGTATTAGTAACTGCCAGTCAGATTGATGGCGGCAGCACAGATAACTGTTTTTTCGACTACATTACCACCACTTACGGCCCATTCACTTGCGCCCAGCTGGGTGCTAATACGGTCCAGCTTAAAATCAAGGATGGTTCGGGCAACCGCGATTCCTGCGTAGCGACTATTAATGTAATAGACAATACAGCACCCGTGGCTAATTGCGCGGCCCTGACCAATATTGATCTGAATGCTGCTGGTCAGAATGTATTCGTTGCTAGTTCTTTGAATGGCGCTACGACTGATAACTGTTCCAGCAACCTGAACTACATGATTTCGGTGGACGGCAGTGCTTTCACCAACACCTTTACTTTTAACTGTGCCCATCTGGGTGCTCGTACTCTGGTGCTGAAAGCCACCGACGGCGGCGGCAATACTTCCACTTGTACTAAAGTGGTGACGGTACGCGACGTAACGGCCCCGACCTTCACGGTACCGGCCAACAAAACCGTCAAGTGTTATGAATCGGTAGCCCCGAGCAGCACGGGCGACTTTTCCGGCCTGACCGATGTTTGCGATCCTAATCCTTCCATCAATTTTGTGGATGCAGTAGTGCCTGGATGTGGTGGGTCGAAGACCATCACTCGTACCTGGACGGCGACCGATATTTCGATGAATACGCGCACGGCCAGTCAGGTTATTTCGGTCGTAGATGATCTTAAACCATCGTTTACGCTGCCCGCAGTAGTTAGCTTAAATACCGACAATGCTAACACCTGCGTAGCCCCTTATGTAGCCAGCGTATCGGCTACCACTTTGAAAGACAGTTGTACTTCCTTCGGGGATTTGGTTGTCACTTATACGGTGGATTATCCAAGCCCTGCTTTTGGTTACATAGATTTGGTGACACCAACCACGGGCACTACTATTCCGACGCTCAATGGTGCCTATCCAATTGGTACGACCCTGATTACCTGGGTGGCGAAAGACCAGTGTGGCAATACCAAATCCTTTGTCCAGAGTATTGTGGTCAAGGATACGAAACCGCCGGTATTTAGTTATAGCAAATGTGGACAGACTTATACGTTGCCCAGCACCCCCGGCTCCTGCACGCAATTGTACGCCTGGACGCGCCCGGTGTTGACAGATGTATTTGAATGTACACCCGTTAAAGTGACGGAAGATTTCTCTGATCCGACCGTCAAAAGTTTCGTGGATCTGGTGAATCCCTATGTGTTCGGCGGCCCCAATACTTCGGTAACGGCGCAATTCTCCGCTGGCTCTACTACGGTGACTTACCTCGCTACCGATGGGTCAGGCAACACTTCCACCTGTACTTTTATCGTAAAAATACTGGATACACAGGCTCCTCACGTGATTTGTCCCAGCAATCAAACGCTGGCAACTACTTGCGCAACGGCAGCCGTACCTAGTTACCTGAATAATGTGCAGGTGCAGGATAACTGTCCGACCAATATTGGCTTGACCCAAACCCCTGCCAGTGGCACCATTTTGTCGGTGGCAGTTCCTAATCCAGTAGCGGGCAGCACTTTCAAGGTGAAAATATTGGCCGTAGACGGTAATGCCAACAATGACAGAGACAGTTGTACTTTCATTGTTACGCTGGCCGACGGCTTAGCCCCGGTTCCAGTACAACAGACTTTGCCGCCGATCGTCGGATTTTGTGGTCGCGATACCGTGCTAGCACCTTTGGCACTTGATGTTTGCAACCCAAATGATTCGATCTACGGGACACCTTCTGCACAAGTGGGTATGTTCCTGTTCACCAATCCGCCGTCCTACTTCCTGGAAGTGGGCAGCTACGTCATCACTTGGGCCTACAATGATGGCAATGGCAACATCAGCACCCAGCAACAGAATGTCATGCTGAGTACGGATATTTTCCCGCCGAATGCAAATTGCAAACCAGGCTTTACCGTTGATCTGGACAACACTGGCTCGGCTATTATTACTACTAATTTGGTTAATAATGGCAGTGCCGACCCGGATGGCTGCGGCGCAATTGGACTGGCCCTTAGCCAGGCTTCGTTCGACTGTAGTGATGTAGGTGTGAATAATATTGTACTGACGGTTACAGACAATGCTGGCAATACAGCTACTTGTACCACGCCAGTGACCGTGAAAGATGTGACCCTGCCTGAAGCACTCGAAGTACCTGCTGACACGACTATTCAGGCTTGTGCCGCTATTCCAGTAGCTCCGGTAATCAAAACATCCGATATTTGTTCGCACAGTATAACTGCGGTACTGACTAGTACTTCTACTCAAACTACCAGTGGTTTTAATAAATACAATTACACCATCACTCGCGTGTGGATAGCAACCGATTCGTCGGGCAATTCCGTTTCTGCGCAACAGGTGATTACGATAAAAGACTCGCAGGCACCAGTATTCGCGGCCAATACGCCGACTACACTACATCTGGCTACCAGTGCCAGTAACTCTGACTGCAAAGCCAACGCGCGAATCAAGATTAGTCAATACGTCACCGAATGTGCTCCGGGCGTGACCATCGTGAGTACTCCGGCTGGTTTCAGTGCTACGGATACCATTGAACGGTTGTCGGTGGGTGTGCATACATTTGTATTTACAGCGACAGATTCTTCTTCTAATAGTTCCACGCATACCCTGGTCATTACGGTGGCCGATAGCACGTTGCCAACCGCCGTTTGTATTAACGGTATTAGCGCAGCCCTGCAAAATTCCGGTTCCGTAACGGTCAACACCTCGCAGTTCAACAACAACAGTTCTGATAACTGCAGTATGACCGATAGCATCACGCTACGCATACAGCGGCTGGACTCTTTGCAATTAGCACCTGCTGCTACGCTCACTTATAGCTGCTCAGATGCCGATGGCGTGACCCACCACCCGGTAAAATTATATGTACGGGATAGGGCTGGCAACGAATCTTCCTGCCAAACCTATATCGTCATTCAGGATAATGCCGCACCGATCTTTACCTTCTGCCCACCAGACAAAACGGTAGATTGTCAGGTGAGCCTTGATCCGACTTTGAATGGCAACGGCCTGGCAACGGCTACTGACAATTGCTCCTTGAATCTGACGCTCACTTACAGCGACAGTGTTTCCTTCGGCAACGGCCCAGTGGCCTGCCAACTGGTCAAACGGACCTGGCTGGCAAAGGATTTGGCTGGTAATAGTGCCGTTTGCGTCCAAAAATTTTCTATTCAGGACAATAAACCGCCAATTTTCACGACGCTGCCAGCAGATGCAACCATCACTTGCAGTGATCCTTTGGTAACTCCACCCGTGGTGACGGCTACCGATAACTGTTCGGCTCCTGCGGATATTGACATCGTGTATGCGGAAATCAAAACCGACACTGCGGTAGGTCCTTGCGGCCAGTATTCCTACAAAGTACAACGCACCTGGACGGCCACCGACGAATGCGGTAACGTAGCCGTACACACACAGAATATCACCGTTTCCGATACGCAGGCACCATTATTCCCTGGTTTGCAGGATACCTTGATTGTGCTTTCTGCCAATCACCCGCCGACCACGGATTGCACTGTGCCAGTCGCGCTGAATGTCGCGCCATCCCTGTCGGATTGCACGCCGAGCAGTGCTCTAGTAGTCAGCCACAACTCACCTTTCGCGACGAGCGGAGCAGATGCCAGCGGTAATTATCCGGTTGGCGACACCAAAGTCGTTTTCTCGGCTACTGATCTCTGCGGCAATGTGGGTAAGGATTCGGTGATTGTACGAGTAGAGGACAACAGCATTCCAACCGTAATTTGTAACAATAACGTGGTGGTGGCACTTGGTTCTACCGGCATGGCTACGCTCCAGGCCGACGATATTGATCTGGGCAGCACCGACAATTGTGGCATTGATACGATGACGCTGTCACCATCTACCTTTGATTGTGGCGATATTGGTGACAATAGCGTAGTGCTCACGGTGACAGATATTCATGGTAACACTAATTCGTGCACCGTGAATGTGAAAGTAACCATCGGGCCGAACGTCGGTTTCTCGCTGACCACAACGGCTACCCCCGAATCCTATTTCGGTTTCGCCGATGGTACGGTGCAAGCAGTGACCACGGGCGGTTCCGGCGCGTTTACCTACACCTGGTTGCCCGATACGACCGAAGTTACGCCCTTTATTGACAGTCTTTCTGCCGGTACTTACATTATAACGGTATTGGATACCATGACTCACTGTATTCAGACTGATACAGCGATAGTAGAGGCGGGTAAAAAGATCACGGTCGATATTGATAGCGTGAGTGGCAGCCCGAACCAAATCGTGCAAGTGCCAGTGACAGTGAATAATTTCTATCAGGTCAGCGGTTTCTCTTTTGGCGTGATTGTAGTGGATACAGCGGTTGGTACCATCGTGAGTACCAACACTTTGAACGCTACGCTGCCCGGCATTTCTGTCAACGTAATTAATGGCCAGGCCAATGCGGTATGGATTGCCAGTACTCCTGCAACCCTGCCGAATGGTGCGCTATTATTCAATATTGCGGTGCAATTGAAACCCAATGCGGTCATTGGTGCGGTGAGTCCAGTGAAAGTAGTGGATCCATTCCAATTCTTGCAAAGTATTGGCGGCGTGTCCACGGTAACTATGGCCGATACGAGCAATGGTTCGATCACTGTAATTGCGAACGTCAATATCGTGAAAATCGGTGGCGACATCCAGACTTGGAAAGCACCCACCAAACCAGTGCCGAACGTAAATGTCGCCCTGACCGGCAGCGTAACCGACAACCAGATCACTGGCCCAGCGGGTACCTACCTCTTCTCGGTGCCAAGTGCCAGCAATACACTGGTCACACCTACCAAAGTGACGGCGGGTAACGATAAGATTTCGGCAGCCGACTTGTTGTTGATTCAAAACCACATTTTTGGCAACTTACTGACTTCGCCTTACCAGTGGGTAGCTGCCAACGTGAACAACTCCGGTGGTCCTAACCCGATCACCTTGGCCGATTATCTGCTTATTCAGCGCGTCGTATTAGGTACCGATCAGCATATTCAGGGTTCGCCGGATTGGAAGTTTATTCCGAAATCGTATATGTTCCCAACGCCTAATCCGTTGATTACGCCGTTCCCAACCACGATCAGCCACACTGCAGTCACGACCGATTTCCTCGATGATGACTTTGTTGCGGTGCGTATGGGCGACGTAAATGGTAATATTGTGCCGGAATTTACGGGCAATGAAAATGAAGATCGCAGCAGCGAAACCTTCCATTTCCGCCTGGATGATCGCGCTTTCCGCGCCGGTGAAGTGATTACTATACCATTCAAAGCCAGCGACTTCACGGATCGCCAGGCCTACCAGATGACGATTGAGTTTGACCCGGCAGTCTTTGCCCTCGAAAATATTGGTCAGGGTGCCTTGCAACTTACCGAAGATCATTTCGGTACCGCTCACTTGTCCGATGGCAGCCTGACGACGGTCTGGGTAAGCCGCGATCCGGTGACTTTCCGGGATGGGGAGGTGCTGTTTACGCTGAGTTTCCGCACCTTGCAGGCTGGTCGCTCGTTGCGCGAAGTGCTGCATCCAGGTTCGTCGGTAACGCCTGCGGAAGGATATGATCAGGATGGTAAAACGATGAAAATTGATTTTGACTTCGATCAGTTGGCGGGTAGCCCGGACGAGCATGATTTCGCTTTGTACCAAAACCAGCCTAACCCGTTCCAGACTGGAACGACCATTGGGTTCCGTTTGCCGACCAACAGCCGCGCCACGCTCCGCGTATTCAGTAGCAGTGGCCGCCTGGTGAAGACGGTAGTGGGTGACTTTGAAAAAGGCTACAACGAGCTAAACTTCCTGCCCGATGAACTCGGTGCTGCCGGGGTGTACTGGTACGAGCTGGAAACTCCGCTGCATAGTGATCGCAAGAAGATGATTTTGTTGAAATAAGTAATGTAGGATTTTGGATAGTTGGGCAATTAGACATTGGACTATTGTGCACAGGATTATTAGAATTTTGACTAATAAAACTATCACTTAAGTTCAATGTCTGGTTGTCCAATGTCCAATAGTCCAAAGCTCAATTTAAAGTCCAATTGCCCATTTCCCTCATTGCTTGAAATTCAAACCATGAAGAATATTCTAATCCTCCTCCTGATGGCCGTCTTGGCTGCTCCAAGTGGTATGCGAGCGCAGGCGGTTATTTTAAAAACCGATACCATTTCCCTCCCTTGTGCGCTGACCGACACTTTTCGGGTGCCGGTGCGGGTAAAAAGCTTTACTAATGTTGGCTCTTTTCAGTTCACTTTATCCTGGAATCCTACCTATCTGGACTATCAAGGCGTGACTAAGGGCCTGTCTACCAATCCTTTTTTCCTGAACGGTGCCAGTCCCAGTTTTGATACACTGACGTTCATCAACGCGGGTAAACTGACTTTTGCCTGGAATCGGGTGGGGGGCCTGACCGTAAATGATAGCACCGTAGTTTTTTACGTGGTGTTCCGTCGGCTGGGTGGGCCATACACGCCAGTGCAACTGATTAGTACGCCAGTCGGCATCGAAGTGACCGACCCACTCGGCGAAGATTTACCCTGGAAAACCCAATCGGGCGGCGTAATGCCGATAGATAATATATTACCAACCATCACCTGCCCGCTCAATATGAACCAGCAGGTCAGTGGCCCTTCGCCGATTAATGGCATTTCACCGATCAGTGTGGCCGACAACTGCACCTTGCAAAGCGTCGGCTGGACTTCTACCGGCTCCACGCCCGCCAGTTTCCCGACCGATCCCGATGCCAGCGGTGCTATATTTGGTTTTGGCCTTTCCACGGTGACTTATACCGCTACCGATGTGGGGGGGAATACCGCCACTTGTTCTTTTACGATTAATTTAGAGCCTTCTATTTCCAGCGATACGCTGACGCTTTTATTGGAAAATTCACCTGCTTCCTGCGGTTCGCAAGTTGCTTTGGATGTGACGACTTTCAATTTCGACTCCCTGGGATCATTACAATTTTCGGTGAATTGGGATAAAACGATCCTGAAATTTGATTCGATCAGCATCAATGGTTCGGTATTGATATTATCCAACAGCAATTTTGGTACTTCCCTGGCCGTAAACGGTATGTTGTCGTTTGCCTGGACGACCAACTCGCTGGCCGGAACCACGGTAGACAATGGTGCGCTTTTGTTCCGCATTTATTTCACCGCTATCAGCAGCGGCATTGCTTCCGTGCAATTCGGGGACCAACCGACTTCGCGAGAAGCCTTTACCAACACGGTGGAGGAAATATCCGCTTTCTATATACCCGGTCAAGTGATGGTGACGGATAATGTGCCGCCGACACTTGTTTGCCCGGCCGATATTTCAGTGCAAACCCAACCTGGCGATATTACGGCAGCTATTACAGGTACTGCACTCACCACGCTGACTGATAATTGTGGCACCGCCACTTCCACTTATACCAGCACTGGGGCCACGCCCGGCACGGGCACTACCAACGCCGATGGTACCTACAATGCCGGAAACACCACCGTGACTTACACGGCTACCGACGAATCGGGGAACACCGCTACGTGTTCTTTTACAGTCAATGTAGACGCGGGTACTTCGGTCAAATTAATGCTGGAAGATCTAGCTGCTGATTGCCAAAGTGCTGGTCAGCAAGTCACTATGAATTTCACGGTGGCCGATTTTGCTGACATTATTGGTTTGCAATTCGTTATTGAATGGGACCCTTCGCAGCTGCAACTGGCCAGTGGGGTGACGAATGTGTATCCGGGTCTGGATTTGAATCCGGGTAATTTTCAAAATTATCAGGATACTATGTCCGGCACCTTGCGCTTCCTCGGCGGTTCTGCCAGCGGCGATTGGCCCAATATTCCCGATGGCGGGACATTTTTTAGCCTGGTATTCAATGTAATTAATGCTGATCCACCCGCCATTGTGCAATTCTCTGGTCCGTTCGACGCCGTAAATGGCCAGTATCTCTCGGTGCCAGTAGAGACCACGAATGGCTCGGTGAACAGTACGATAGATGCGGAGGCGCCAACCTTTACTTTTTGCCCGACCGATACGACGATTACGCCCCCTAGTGGCGTTTGTCAGGTCGTGCTGGACTATCAGGTACAGGCCACCGACGCTTGTAGTGGGGTAGCCAGTATTTTGACCAATCAGGCAGATAATATATTTACGGCAGGAAGCACTACGGTCATCTATACTGCGACGGACGTGGCGGGCAATTCTTCGCTTTGTTCTTTCAAAGTTTCGGTGCTGGTCGATAATGTGCCAGCCGTTTCCTGCCCACCAAATATTATCGTCAATGCTGCTGATACCGCTTGCACAGCTGTCATTACCTGGGATAATCCGGTATTGACTGGCGTATGCGATTTTACAAATATTGTGGATAGCAGTAATTACACGTCGGGCGATACCTTCCCGGTAGGCCCGGCAGCGACGGTGAATTATACCTTGCGCGACACGTTGAGCGGGTTGGAATATACTTGTTCGTTCACTGTAACCGTGGCCGATACCACGCGTCCGGTAGTGTTATGTCCGGAAAATGTGCTGGTGGAAATGGATAGTGTCGCCAATTGTCAGGCAATTGTAAATTTCACGGCGGCTACGGCCAGCGACAATTGCGATCAGACGCTGGATGTTAGCGCAGATTACAATTCTGGCAATTCTTTTGGCACCGGCACCACCACAGTAACCTATCTGGCGGTAGACGATTTTAACAACACGGCTACCTGTACTTTCGACATCACGGTGCCTGATGTGGAGCCGCCCACGCTGACCTGTCCTGCCAATATTACGGTTTCCGTAACGCCAGACTCTTGCACCGCAATAGTCACCTGGACCAGCCCGCAGCCTACCGACAACTGCGATCCCGGCCAGATCAATCCGGTGTCTGATTATTTGTCTGGGCAGACTTTTCCTGCCGATACGACCATCGTGACCTACATGGCATCTGATAATTCCGGCAACGAAGCAACTTGCAGTTTTTCCATCGTTGTTCTGGAAGATCAGCCACCTGTACTCACACCCTGTCCGGCAAACATACTAGTACAACTGCCTTTAAATCAATGTGATACCACGATCACCTGGATAGCACCGACCGCTACAGACAATTGCAGCCAGCCCACTGTGGAACCTGCGCAATCCAGCCAGTTATTTCCGACTGGCATCACTATTGTGACGTACACCGCCACCGATGCTTCTCAAAACACGGCTACCTGTACGTTTAGCGTAAGTGTAGTAGACCAGGTGCCGCCAGTATTTGGCCCTTGTCCGCAGGATACGGTCATTAACACGACCGACCCTTGCGGTGCTTTGTATACCTGGGTCGTGCCGCTGGCCACCGACAACTGTACGCCCGATTCCAGTCTGGTATATTCTACTTCCAAAATGCCCACCGATACCTTCTCCATTGGTATTACGACCGTCGTGATGGAAGTCAAAGATGCCAGCGGGAACCGTGATTCCTGCTCTTTCAAGGTAACGGTCAATTCTACGGTGGTGCCGCAGTTTGTGATGATACCCGACACGATCAAGCTCAGTACGTTGGGCTGTACGGCCGTCGCTACCTGGAATCCACCAAGCGTAGAAGGTTTTTGTACGCCACCGGTTATTACTTCCAATTACGAGCCGGGCGATACTTTCCCAGTTGGAACTACGGTAGTAAAATATATTGCTACCAATCCGTTAGGCGTGGAAACGATGGCGACTTTCGTCGTCATTGTCACGGAATCTGTGCCGCCACAACTCGCCTGCCCGACCGAGGATGTGGTAGTCAGTGTGACGGGTGGTATTATTGCTGATGCCAGCGGTTTCCTGATTAGCGCAGATACGGCCAATGCTTGTACGGGCGTGGTACTGACTTTCAATAACCCTACCGCCACCGACAACTGCGGTGCCGCAATGGTGATACCAGTATCCGGGCTTTCCAGCACCGATACCTTTCCCGCAGGCGGTACTACGTTGATTTTCAGTGCCTCCGACGTTTCAGGAAATACTGCTACCTGTTCGTTCAATATTGTGGTGCAGGCTTTAGAAGCGCTCACTCCCATAGTAGACCCCAATCCCGGCTGCCCCGGCGAGCAAGTGACGCTCACTGTTACCAATATTCCCGGTGCCACTTATAGCTGGACTGGGCCGCAACAGAGTTATCCAAATAGCTCGGTTATTACGCTCAGTAGTCTTAATCAAGGCAATGCTGGTACCTACTCGGTTGTGGGGAGCCTGAATGGTTGCTCCACTCCGCCCGGTTTAGCCCTGGTACAGATAGTGGTCAAACCGGATGCCCGTGAAGACCTGAATTTTATGATTGATCCAGGTGCCACCGATACTTTCAATGTACTGGCAAACGATACCCTGTTCATCCCCGGTGATATTCAGGTGACACAACTGAGCCAGTTGGAAGGCCTAACTTACGACGGCAACGGCAACTTCATCTATACCGCTGGTGCAACCCCTGGCCAGGCATCTTTTATCTACCAGATTTGCTCGCGGGCCTGCCCGGACGACCAGTTTTGCGACATGGCCACCGTGACCATCACTATCAAGGACGCTAAGTGTTTGTTTATACCGAACATCTTTACGCCTAACGGAGACGATGTAAATGACTGGCTGTCAATCGACTGTTTAAACGGCGGCGGCTTCCCGGAGAATTCCATTGTGATCTATAACCAGTGGGGTGGCAAGGTGTACGAAGCATCGCCTTATGACAATGATCCGGCCAAAGCCTGGCGCGGTACGCTCAATGGCGAACCAGGGAAAGACCTACCCGACGGCGTGTACTACTACGTGTTCCGGGCCGGACCGACCGAGTCTGTCATCAAGGGTTTTGTTCAAATCTATCGCTAATTCATTAAAAGGTGTAGCCGGGTTTAGATGGTTTGCAAGGGTGTAGAGAGGTTTGAAGAGGATTAGATGGCTATTATCAATGGGTTTTTAAACGAACTCTAAATAGCCCTAAAATTTTTTTAAATCTGCTCTTTCTTTTCTAAACCTGTCTAAACCTGGCGGCAATCAACCTTCTAAAAAATATTTTCCAATGAAAAAAACTATATTCATCCTCGCTCTGGCGATGGCCGTTTTGCAGCTCAATGCCCAACAAGACCATCAATACACGCAGTTTATGTACAATAAACTGCCCATCAACCCAGCATACGCTGGCTCGCGTGGCGTACCTTCTATAACGGCCCTGTATCGCAACCAATGGGCGGGATTCGATGGAGCACCCAAGTCATTTCTGGCCAGTTTCAACTCGCCATTTTTGTCCAAACGAGTCGGTGTAGGCGTGACCATGACTCAGTGGCAAGAGGGTTTTAACCGTGACTTTTTTGCTTCGATAGCTTATTCCTACGACTTGATTTCGCAGGACGAAATATCGCTGCGGGTGGGCATTCAGGGATCACTGCGGTCGTTGGGTATTGATTTTACCAAAGCAACTCCTGGCCAGCCGGGCGATCCATCGCTGGACAATCAAAAGATCAACGACATCTATGGCAACGTGGGTGCCGGGCTGTACGCCACCTTCGCCGAACGGTTTTATGTGGGCTTTTCGGTGCCGCGTATCTACCCGAACGGGATTGGTTTCGACAATCCCAGTGCGGAATTGAGTGCCAAAGAATACCGGCACATGTACGGCATGGCGGGGGCTATATTTCCGCTCAGCGACGACATTAACCTGATGCCTGCTATATTGGTCAAATACGTCAAAAACAGCCCTATTAGTGCCGACGTTAATCTTAACCTGGATATTCGGCAAAAAGTGACGGCGGGTATTTCGTATCGGCCGGGCGGCGATGGCACTGGCGATTCGGTAGATCTGCTGGTTTTTTGGCAAGCTACCTCCCAGGTTGGTATTGGTGCGGCATACGATTTTACGCTCTCTCAAATTCGGGATTATACCGCCGGTTCCTTTGAAATCCTGCTACAGGCAGATTTGAAGAAAAAAAGTGGCAGAAAGAACCTGTCCAATCCCCGATTTTTCCTGTAAACCTTCTCCAACAACAACCTAATTAAACAGGCCAAACTGCAATAGCTAATTTGACAACGATAGTCAAAGCATTATGCCAAAAATTATCGCAAATTAATGTTGCACAACCACTTAATCATGCATATTCGTAATCATATTCTGACCCTCGCCCTTGTCGGATGGACTGGCTTACTGCTCGCCCAAACCGTTGGGCCAGTGACGATTCAATTCAAAAACGAGACAGGCGTAAATACCAAAGGGCTGGAATTCAGTCCTACTTTTTATGAAGACGGTATTGTCTTCATCTCCACTAATACGGCCGGCCTAAAGAAGGAAACCGACCCAGCGTTGAAGCTGCCCGCCATGTCTATTCTGCGTTCGCGGCGCGATGCCGAGGGTGCATTATCCACGCCGGAGCCGTTTGCGCGGGAACTTTCCTCGCTTTACCACGAAGGTCCGGTTTGCTTTGACCGCACGGCGGAGACCGTTTACTTTTCCCGGAATACAGAACTAAACGGGAAGCCTATTCTGGCAGCGGATGGTCGTCAGAAAATGCGCATTTATTCCTCTAAAAAGAATGGCAGTACCTGGGGAGAGCCCGTGCCACTGCCCTTCAATTTCGGCGAATTTGACGATTGCCACCCTGCGATTAGTATTGACGGCGACAAATTGTTTTTTGCTTCCAATCGGCCCGGCGGCAAAGGCGGCATGGACCTCTACGTCTCTTATAAAGTGGGCGACTCCTGGAGCGAACCCGTGAATCTCGGCGACGGCGTAAATACGACCGGCAATGAAGTTTTTCCGTTTATCCATGCTGATAATACCTTATACTTCGCTTCTACCGCTTTGGAAGGCAATAAGGGTGGCCTGGATATGTATTACGTGCTTCCCGACGGTAATAATGGCTGGACAAAACCCGCTAATCTGGGCACGCCTTTCAATACGGCTGGCGACGATTTCGGCCTTATCGTTGATCTCAATAAAATCAATGGCTATTACTCTTCCAATGGTGCCGGTGGTGCTGGCGGAGACGAAATATTCAATTTTCACACGGAGAATGGCACATTAGACGATTATTTGTCGCAAAATAACCCGGCTTCCCAACCCGTAGATATAAAAGTAGTGGTCACCGACAAGCGTACCAACCAGCCGATAGCCAGTGCCGAAGTAAAAATCAGCAATGCCGCCGGGGAAAATGTAATTGGTCGCGACGATGCTGGCAACCTTATCACGGTACAAACCGTAGATGGTCAGGACGTAATGAAAGCCATGCGGCCCAACAGTGGCCTGAGTGGTGTCACCGATCAACGAGGACTTTTTGGCGGGGAAGTGGTCCCGGCTACCTACCTGGTCAATGTGTCTAAAATCGGCTATCAGACCAAACAAGTACGTATACCGATCATCAAACCCGGTAACGAAGTGGCGGTGCAACTGGACCAGGCAGATATGGCTGGCAAGGTGCACTGGAATGCGTCTATGTTCAATTATATGACGAATACGCCGATGGCCGGAGCGGCAGTCATCGTCACTAATCAGACCACTGGCAAACGCGATACCGTGTATGCCGACGAAAATGGCCTGGTGGATCACTATCTCGATCCCAATACCAAGTATAAGGTAGATATTGTGCAGGGCGGTCGTCTGGTAGGCAGCAGCGCCATAGATACCCAGGGTTGGGCAGTCGGTGGTCCGGCCATCACTCAGAACTTCTCGGTAGCGCCCGTCATGCCCGGCTCGAAGATTGAATTACCCAATATCTATTACAATTTCAACGATGCCACGCTTCGCCCCGATGCTCGTCAGGACCTGAATCTGGTAGTGGCCCTAATGCGGCAACAACCGACCATGACCGTCGAACTGGCCAGCCACACAGACTGCCGAGGTAGTGCTTATTATAACCAGGACCTCAGTCAGCGCCGCGCCAACGGAGTGGTCGACTACCTGACTTCACAAGGAATTGATGCTGCCCGCCTGCGCCCAGTGGGATACGGGGAAAGTGAACCACGTAATAATTGTACGGATGGCGAAGCCTGCACGGAACAACAGCACGCTCGCAATCGCCGTACTGAAATGCGGATGATCTCTGGTTTTCAAGCTGCTTCGGTAGTATATGTAGATGGGCAAATCTCCGGTAGTACTAGTACTGGTGGTGAGCCTGCGCCACAGAATTCACCCGTAAAAGTCGCACCGCTCACGCCCGGTAGCCCCGTTCCGGCAACCGTGAATAGTGGCCAACGCAATGCCTATTACGTAATAGCAGGTTCTTTCCTGATGGAAAACCGTGCTCAAAGCCGCTTGAGCGAGCTGCAGGCAGCGGGCTACACCGATGCCGAAGTAATTCGTTTTCCTAATTCCACTTTTTACTCCGTGAGTGCTGGCAAATTTTCTGCGCGCGCGGATGCCGTGGTGCTGGAAAAAAAGCTGGAAGGCCAAAATAATATCGAGGCATTTGTACGAGCCGTGCAATAAGGAATAGGCGATCAGCAAAGGACAATCAGCAAAGTAGCAAAAAACAATCTTGTTTTACGAACTGCACGGAGCAGATTTTGTTACTTTTGCGGCTTGTAACAAAAAACGCACCCTACTATGGCGATTATGATTACCGACGAGTGCATTAACTGTGGTGCCTGCGAACCAGAGTGCCCCAATAATGCCATTTACGAGGGTGGGGTAGAGTGGGCCATCGCTGATGGCAATACGGTCATTGGCCCGTATCGTCTGGAAGATGGTGCCGTGACCGATGCTTCCGATAAGCACATGCCAGTCTCGAATGAATATTATTACATCGTGCCAGATAAGTGTACCGAGTGCGTGGGTTTCCATGAGGAACCGCAATGCGCCGCCGTCTGTCCGGTAGATTGCTGTGTGCCAGATCCTGATCGAGTAGAGACTAAAGATGAGCTGCTGGATAAAAAGGTGCGATTGCATCTTTAAGAGGCAATGCCAGATAAAAATAAGCCACCCTGGATTTTCCCGGAGTGGCTTGTTTTTTTGGCAGCCATATATTATTGAGCGAGTTTCATTTATTTTTATGGTTTTCAATAACGTATTGGACTCTATCAACCGGAATATCCAACAGGTCTGCAATCTCTTGGTTTGTCATGCCTTTATGGTGGAATTTTAAAATGGTTTCCGTCTGTTTTTTTTCCTCGCCACGTTCTTCGGCTCTCTTTTCAGCGAGTTGGAACTTCCCTCTTTCATCCTGTTCCCTCATTTCGGAATAATCATACGCCTCTAAATCCTCTTTGGTCCAAGCGTGCTTATTGGCCTCCTGGTAGGCTGCTTTCAAGCCTTCATCATCCACATTTTCAGGAATAACGGCCAGATTCTCTGCCTCTTTGATAAAATATATCCATTTGTCGGTGATGGTTTCCAGTTCGGCAAGCGGTTTAGTAAATTTAGGCAGTTCCAGGAAGTAAAAATCCATATCCTTAATGATCCGTTCCCCGTCCTCCACATCGCAAACGGCATGGTGCGACAAGTATTTTGTGCCTTTTGTAAAAGGAAAATCGAAAATACCGATGAAAATGACGGGTCGTAGTTTCGGATATTGTTGGCCACTTTCGATTTGCTGGGAATAATCCTTACTTACGTAATACAGCAGGCGCTTATCCAAACCATCCGGCTCGGACACCTGCATTTCGATGATGTAAATATTGCCCTGTTTGTCCTTTGCGCGTACGTCAATAATAGATGCTTTCAGGTTTTTAATAATGGGAAGCTGGTAGGGATTCATGATGTCCACGTAGGCAATGCAGCTGTTGCCCTCTAACTTTAACACGGCGTTGAGGAAGGAAATGAGGATGATTTTCTTGTTTTCATTGCCAAAGATCTTCCGAAAGGCAATGTCATTGGTCATATCTACGAACTGCATAACTATTATTTTGCTGCAAAATACGGCAAAAATTACGAGTTTTTCCAACTCTGCTACCTCCAACTGTTACTTCAACGCTGGTAACGGCAGCGAAAATTTTTGCTGATACTCCCGATAATACTCCCCAGTCATTTGCATCAGCAGCGGCTTCTTTTGCGGATCGAGCCATTGCAGCAGGGCCAGCAAATCGTCTTCTGCCATAGCCGTACAGCCGAGCGTACCCGAGCCCGGTGCGCGCCACAGGTGGAAAAAAATGCAGGAACCACATTCGGGTTCGGGCGGCAGGTTATGGTTGATAAAAATGCCCCATTTATACTGGTCGTCCCTGCGCAGCATGGATTCGCGGCTTTTCCAGTCTTTTTGCACCCGCCGTTCATCCACCATCTGGTTGTAATAGCGGGAATCGCTATCTTCCACACAAATTTCGTCCTTCGTAATGGCCTTATAATCCAGTTTTAAGGACAGCGTTCCCGCTGGAGCGTAGCCAAAGGCCGAGCCGAAACGAAAAATACCCGCCGGAGATTTCTGGTCGCCTTCCTGTTTTTGCAGACCGGGTTTTGGGCTGTGTAATCCCTTGCCCCAGGCCAGCCCTTTTTTGCCGAGATTGACCGCATGGGCTGGACCGATTTGTTTCCAGGCATTGCCAGTTTTTTCAAAACGCCAGAGTTGAGCCGTCACGCTGCTGTCGGTAGGCGGAATGACGACGACCAGTTGTCGGCAGTCATTAAAAATGCCGCTCTTCATTTCAACGGAAGACATGGACTGACTGGTGCACAGGGTGAGCAACCCCGAGAGCAGGAGAATGTAGTGTTTATGCATTTGGCAAATATAGGGAAAGTGGACTTTTTAGCAATCATTGGAACACTCCCTTGATTTCTCCCTATACTTGCCTCCTAAATAACTGAAAACGAAGGCCGTGCAACTAATTACCCATACACCAGCCAAATCCCTGTCGCCCGCTTTTCGTACGCAAAGCCTGCTCAGCAAAAATATGGAACACTTCCAGCAGCAGTTTACGCTGTTGCGCAGTCATGTGGACAACGCCGCCAATGAGTCGGAAGAGCATTTGAAGAACATCGTCGCGGATTTCCTGAAAGGCGTCTGGTATCGCGATACGCACTACATCAACACCCGCGACCGACAGGATTTGGTGATTCATACTGGCAAAACCGCCAAAGACCCGGTCGGCGTGATTCTCGAAGTAAAACGCCCCGGCAATCGCACGGAAATGATCACCGCCGCCAAACCCAACGGTAAAGCCCTGCACGAACTGCTCCGCTATTATTTGAATGAGCGGCAGCAGGGTGGCAACCGCGAGATGAAGCGACTGATTATCACCAACATCGAAGAGTGGTACATCTTCGATGCCGCCGATTTCGAGAAACATATTTACAGCAATGCCAGCCTGCTCAAACGCTACGACGACTGGCGTGAAGGCCGCTTGGGCGCTAACAATACCGACTGGTTTTATAAAGAAATCGCCGCGCCGTTTTTTGAAAAGGAATTGCCCACGCTGGATGCTACCTATTTCCGGCTGGATGATTTATCCGCCGAAGCCATAGCGAAGGCGGATAAAGACGACCGTCTCCTCGATCTCTACAAAATCCTCTCGCCCGAACACCTGCTCAAAAAGCCGTTTGCCAACGACGCCAACTCCCTCAATAAACAGTTCTACGACGAATTGCTCTACATTCTGGGTTTGGAAGAATTCAAAAAGGATGGCAAGAAAGTCATTCAACGCGCCGAAAAACGCCGCCACGAAGGTAGTTTGCTCGAAAACACCCTGAACAAACTGGAAGTCACCAACAAATGGCGCAAAGCACCCAATCTCAATCAGTTAGGCGAAGACGAAGCGGAAGCCCGATTCAGCATCGCGCTGGAACTGGCCATTACCTGGCTCAATCGCATCCTGTTCCTGAAACTGCTGGAAGCCCAACTCAAACGCTGGAAACCCAACGACGAATTCAGCACTTTCCTGAAAGCCGATTTCATCAAAGACTTCGACGACCTGTCGCAACTCTTCTTTGAAGTGCTCAATCGGCCCCTCGATCAACGGCGCGAAAGCATCCGGGCGCGCTACGGCAATCTGCCTTACCTGAATAGCAGCCTGTTCGAGCCGACGGCATTGGAAGATGCCATTTTTAGTGTAGAGACTTTGGATGATCGCGCCGAAATACCGCTGGCGGCCAACACCGTGCTCAAAGACGGCAAAGGTGACCGCCGCAGCGGCAAACTGATCACGCTGCACTATTTGTTCGCTTTTCTGGATGCCTACGATTTCAGCAGCGACAGCAAGGCCCGCATTCAGGCCGACGACCGCGCCGTGATCAATGCCGCCGTGCTGGGTCTTA
Organism: Saprospiraceae bacterium; assembly: GCA_965249785.1. Taxonomy (GTDB): domain Bacteria; phylum Bacteroidota; class Bacteroidia; order Chitinophagales; family Saprospiraceae; genus M3007. The sequence continues at coordinate 54,340 of CBDFMU010000022.1, forward strand.
TTTTCGAGAAAATCAATGGCTACCGCGATGGCTCCTTATTTACGCCGGGCTTCATCACGATGTATATGTGCCACGAAACGCTGCGTCGCGCCGTGCTGCAAAAATTCAATGATCGTTATGGCTGGTCGGCGGAGACCTTCGAGGACTTGCACAACCGGCTGGACTACGGCAAAGTCGCCGAATATAACGACCTCATCAATTCGCTGCGCATCTGCGACCCGGCGGTGGGTTCCGGACACTTCCTGGTGAGCGCGCTCAACGAACTCATCGCCCTCAAAAGCGATCTGGGCATTCTCTCCGACCGACAAGGCAACCGTTTGCACGACGTACGAGCGGTGGTCGGCAATGACGAACTAATTCTCACCAATACTGACACCGACCAGCCCATTGAATATCGGCCTGGCATATTGAAGTCGCAACGCATACAGGAAGCCTTATTTCAGGAAAAACAAACGCTGATCGAGAACTGCCTTTTCGGCGTAGACATCAATCCTAAATCGGTGATGATCTGTCAGTTGCGGCTCTGGATTGAGTTGTTGAAACATGCTTACTTTTTACCCGCCGAAGCCTCCAAGTTAGAGACCCTGCCCAACATCGACATCAACATCAAAACGGGTAACTCCCTCATCAGTCGCTTTGCGCTGGATGAAGACTTGTCCGACGTATTTAGAAAGCAGAAATTCAGCCGACAGGATTATTTGCTGGCCGTACAAGCCTATAAAAATGCCCGCAACAAGGCCGCCAAAGAAGAACTGCGCCAGTTCATTCAGCGCATCAAAGACGAGTTCCGGCAGACGGTGTACAATCGCAATCCCTTCGCCAAACGCCTCTCGGAAATGCGCGGCAAACTAGTACTGCTCGACAATAACATTGATCTTTTCGGCGAAGCCAAACGCGACGCGGCCACCATCGCCAAAGAACGTCCCAAACTGGAAGCCGACATCGCCGATCTGGAACGCCAACTGGAGGACTACAAGACCGGGCCGCTCTATCGCAACTCCTTCGAGTGGCGTTTCGAGTTTCCGGAAGTACTGGACGATGCCGGGAATTTTGTGGGCTTTGATGTGGTGGTGGGGAATCCGCCGTATGGAGACTTGTTTTCTGACTCACATAAACAGTATATAAAATCCAAATATTCTACTTATCAATATAAATTTGATGCTTATATTTATTTCTTTGAAATAGGAATGAAAATATCTAGGGACAAAGGTCTCTTGTGCTATATCACCCCTGAATTGTGGCTAACGCTTGAAAATGCGGAAAATTTGCGAGCGTTGATTTTGCAAAATGCATCTATTGAAAAAATAAATGTTTGGGGCGAAAACGTTTTTGAAGATGCTGTTATTAGCACTGCTACAACTATATTAAGTAAAGAAAATCAAGTAGAACATTTTGAAATAAAATTTCAAGGAGATTCTTGGAATATTAGTGTTTCTGATTGGAAAAATACTCCGTTGCTGAAAATAGATTATCGTATATCACCGGCTATAAAATCAATATTCCAAAAGATACAAAAAAACTCAGCTCCTTTGAATACATTTGGGGAAGTTATACAAGGACTAACTGCCTATGATAGTTATCGTGGACAAAGCAAGGAATTAATAAAAACAAGAGGGTATCATTCAAATGAAAAGATTGATTCTACTTATGGAAAATGGCTAGATGGTAAGAATGTAGAGCGGTATATAAATTCTTGGGGTGGTGAGTGGTTATCATACGGAAACTGGCTTGCAGCAGCGAGAGAAAAAAGGTTTTTTGAAGGAAAAAGAATCTTGTTTAGAGAAATTCCTGGAAGTAATAAAAGGATTCAGGCACAATTGGTAGAAGAAACTCTTTATCATGGGCACAGTATCAGCCCTTTTAAAATATATGATGCTCATATAAAAGATATTGAATTTATACTAGGATGTGTTAATGCAGCAATCGTAAGTTTTTATGCTCAAAAATTGCTTCCTAATTTTGGTAAAAATATATTTCCTAAACTTAATCCGAGTGATATAAAACAAATTCCCATTCCCCTTGCCAATAGAGAGCAAAAAGATCAGATCAACAATCTCGTCACCCAAATCCTCACCACCAAGCAAGCCGACCCGAAAGCGGATACGCTGGCTTTGGACACAGAGATTGATCAATTGGTGTATGGCTTGTATGGCCTGACGGAGGAGGAGATAAAAATCGTGGAGGGTACCTAATCTCCACATCAAACCAGTCCGCATGAAATACGATCCCGCCCGGCATCATCGGCGCAGCATCCGCCTGCGTGGCTACGATTACAGCCAGCAAGGCGCGTATTTCATCACCATCTGCACTCACCAGCGGTGGTGTATTTTCGGACATGTAGAAAACAAAGAAATGGTGCTGAATGAATATGGACAGGTCGCGTATCGGGAATGGGAAAAATTGCCGGAACGATGGCCGCAGGTGGCATTAGGCGCGTTCCAAATCATGCCCAATCATATACACGGCATTATCATTATCCGCGATGTCGCGTCACACGTAGGGGTGCCCCTCGCGGGTACCCTTGCCGCGGAACACATCACGGAACACGACGCGGATGCCCAACCCACGGAACACGACACGGATGCCCAAAATACGGATTATGTGGACGATCCCGCCACGACATTGCCCGTCGCGGCGGCATCCGGGACAAGGGTACCTGCAAGGGGCACCCCTACGGTGATCACCGGGGATAACGTTGCCGGGGACGATCCAATCGGGGCGGATAATGGGTTGTCCGCGAACGCGCCCACGGAAATGCGTATTACCCAAATCCAATGGGCCACCAAACCCACCGCCGGACAAATCGTGGGGGCCTACCAATCCCTCGTTTCGACAGGCTGTCTGAAAATCGCCAAATCAAAACAACCGGAACAAATCCTGGGTAAATTATGGCAACGCAATTTTTGGGAACACATCATTCGGGATGTACGGGCATTTGATATGATCAGTCACTATATTGTTACGAATCCGACGAACTGGGAGATGGATAAACTTTATCGCTTGGAATAGTTTTATCCTTGCACAGTTGGTTTTCCTGCCGCTGTTGGCATCCTCGCCAATAGCAACGGCGGAGCGAGTGCTAAGGTCTAACCACTCATTCCGCCGCATCTTGTGGGCGAGCACACCAATAAGGGCTAAAAAGCCGACCCGAAAGCGGACACGCTGGCTTTGGAGGCAGCGATAGACCAATTGGTGTATGGTTTGTATGGCCTGACGGAGGAGGAAATAAAAATTGTGGAGGGCACCTAGATAAGTGGCAGTCCCACTTGAAATGGGACTACCACTAAGAAGTATATACATAACTGATGTTACGCACGATATAGAAGCCCAACTATAGGTAGCCTCCATTAGGTTGCCAAAACCCGGCAAGGGTTCAATATGAATAGCCCCGTATGAAATGCGGGAAAATAGGTGTAATCAGGTAAACAACCCTGACAGGGGTTGAACCGAGTGCCTCAGCGATGTTCAACCCCTGTCAGGGTTGTTTGCATTCGTTCTTTGACCCCCAGTTTCACTGGGGGCTATTTATATTCGACCCCTTTGGGGTCTATATCATACGTAATATTAATTAACATTTCTAATGGGACTACTACTGCAATGCTGCATTATTAAGCATGGGCTTTCAACGTCCGATAAGCTAATCCCGTACTAATGATTGTTAAAAAAGCACTGGTCAACATCGCCGCACCGGGGAAATAAACAGGATGATTAGGAGCCGTAAAGTAAGCAAAAATAGCGGTGACTAACGGAAGGCCGATAAAGGCAGCGACAGTCATCAGGCTGGTAAGGCCGCCTTGCAGTTCGCCTTGTTCATTGGCGGGGACTTGTGTGGAAATAATGCCTTGCAGGGCCGGGCCAGCAATACCCCCCATACAATAAGGCACCAGGAAAGCGTACATCATCCAGCCTTGTGTCGCAAACGCAAAAAGCAGATAACCAAGCGAATACAAACCCAAGCCAACGTATACCGAGCGGGTCTGACCCAGTTTTGGAATAATAACCCGAATCAATCCGCCCTGCACGATAGCTGTAATCAAGCCCACTACGCTCAATGAAATCCCGACCAAACGTTCGTCCCACTTGAATTTTTCCATGGTGTAAAACGACCACGCACCCTGCACGGACTGCGCCGCGACGTTGAGCAACAGTAGCGAAATTAACAGGCCACTGACGACCGGAAACTTACGCAATTGCGCCAGCGTACCAATAGGATTGGCGCGTTTCCAACTGAATTGGCGACGGTTTTCCAGAGCCAGCGACTCCGGCAAAATGAGCAAGCCATACAGCCAGTTGAGCAACGCCAACGCCGCCGCTGCGAGAAAGGGCGCGCGTGGACCATATCCACCGAGAAAGCCGCCGATGGCCGGGCCAATAATGAAACCCAAACCGAAGGCGGCACCGATCAAGCCGAAGTTCTGTGCCCGTTTTTCTGGGGTACTGATGTCGGAAATATAGGCCGCGCCAGTGGTGAAACTACTGCCCAACACACCCGCCAAAAGTCGCCCGACGAAGAGCCAGCCAATGGTGGGTGCATAAGCCTGGAAGATATAATCCATCCCAAATCCGAACAGCGAAAGCAGCAAAATAGGTCGCCGTCCATACTGGTCGCTCAGTCCGCCGAAGACCGGGGCGAACAGGAATTGCATGAACAAATACGTGAATCCCAGCCAACCACCGATGGTAGCCGCATGACTCAGATCGGCTCCGGAAAGGTGCATGATGAGCTTGGGCAACACCGGAATAATGATGCCGAAACCAATCACATCAATCAGCAAAGTGATGAAAATAAAACCGACAGCGGGCCGATTTTGCGCCATACTTAAAAGTGTTTTAGTGAGTAAAGGAGCTTGAAAAGTTTAGCTGGGAGTGAAAATTTCCGCCTTCGCCTGAAAGGTGTTTCGGCGGATAAAGCGGAAAAGTAACGTTATAAAAAAATTTAACATGAGCGAAAGTGTTAAAATTTTAGTCCTGCACAACGTTTTTTGTTTACAATTCAACAACAAATTTTCTCCCCAACGGGCGGTCAAAATATTTCGCCCAGTTGCTTCATTTCTTGAATTAGGTTTTTATATAATATTTTGGTTTTCAAACAGTTATATTGCTTTTTCTCGCAAGTGTGTACCCAGCGGATGCCGCGTATGGCATTGGTCAAAAACACCTCGTCAGCTCGCAGGAGGCGGGCGAATGTAGCGGGTTTCTCTTCCACCGCATAACCCCATTGTCGTATTAACGTCAGCAATAAATTTCGGAGGGTTCCAGTTACACAGCCTTCCGACAGCGGTGGTGTATATACGACACTATCTTCCAGCCAAAAGAGGTTGCTCGCCGTCGTTTCACAAATCCGGTCGTGCGCATTGAGCAAGACCGCATCATCCAAAGCTTCGGCTTGGGCTTCCCGGATTGCCGCCACATAGCGTGGAGCATTCAGCGTTTTTAGTCCTGAAAGCGCGTCTACCGGAAGCCGCACCGATTGACATAATCCCAGTCGTACGCCAATTGTATCCCATTCATATTCCCCTGCTTGCAGCGCTTGCGCCGTGAGCAGGAAATTTGGCAGGTTATTTTCCGGAGCATACAGACCCCCGGGCGACCGCCAGACCGTCAGCCGGAGACGGGCATTGACTGGCGCGATGCGCCGAACTTGTTCTTTGAAATATTGGCTGGTCCAGTGGACTGGCACCTCGTAACCCATCGTCCGTAATCCCGCGGACAGGCGCGCCCAATGCTGTTCCCAAAGCGGCACGCGCCCATCGAACATTCGAATGCTTTCAAACAGGCTATCCCCGTAGTACAAGCCGCGCTGCAACAACGCGACGTGTTCTGGCAAATCGTCCAGCACTTGTGCATTCATTATTACGCTCATGGGTTTTGATTTTGGATAATTTGATTTTGGATAATTTGATTTTCTGACAATGGACTTTTTGACGATTAATAGTATTTTAATCAATAATCTGACGGTCCAAACGCTGAAAGTCTAAAGTCCAGCCGTCCAAAAATCCAAGGTCCAGCCTTTTATTCTTCACTTTTAGTCACCTGAATTTTATGAACCGATTTCTTTTAATCTTTCCCTCTTACACGCCTTCTTTTTTGCTGGTTTTGAGCTTGTTGCTCCCAGTTATCCTGCCCGCCCAAACCTCTTATCCAGTAGCCAACTGGTTGGACACCTATCGCCTTGGGGGCGATTTCCAATCGGTGGAATTGCTACACACCAATGACCGCGTCGCCGCACCAGCAGTGGTAAATTATGCCACTATGCTCGACCTCGATCAAACCAACCTGGAAAACCTGGTGAGTACTTCGCCAAACACTATTTCCCTCACTATTCCCAACATTCATGGCGACAACTTTGAACTCGAACTGGCGAAAGTCGCTATTCTTACCCCCGAATTTTCTGTCGGTACGCTGGGAAATAACGCGCACGACAACGTCGCTGTTTCTCCCGGCATTCATTACCGGGGCATTATTCGCGGCAAGCCGCAATCGGTAGTCGCCGTCAGTGTCTTTCAGGACGACATAATGGTCATGATTGCCGACGAAAATGGCAACTACCAGGTCGGTAAAATGGAAGACGGTAGCGACCACTACATCCTCTACCGAAGTGCCGATCTGCGCGCTGCCAACCCTTTCAATTGTTCTACCACCGACAATCTTACCGCGCCCGACGCAGGTCCCTCCGAAACAGGTGATCGCGGCATCGGCTGCAAAACTGTCGGTATTTATTTAGAATGCGACTATAAATTATACATTGATAAGGGATCGAGCGTGTCTAACGTCACCAACTACATGACCGGGCTATTCAACCAGATTTCGGCTCTGTATGCGACGGAAAATGTTGGAGTCGCTATTTCACAAATTTACGTGTGGACTACCTCCGACCCTTATGCTGCTTTGGGGAGCACCAGTGCTGTGCTGAGTTCTTTTCAAACTACCCGCAGCACCAATTTCACTGGCAATCTGGCGCATTTCGTTTCCAGTAGAAATCTGGGTGGCGGTGTCGCTTACGTGGATGTGATTTGCACCAAAAGTTACGCTTTCGGGGTAAGTGCTATTAATACTACTTATCAAAACGTGCCCACTTATTCCTGGTCGGTGGAGGTAATGACCCACGAACTCGGTCACAATCTTGGCTCCTGGCATACGCATTCCTGCAACTGGGTGGGTGGTGCGCTCGACAATTGTTACACCGTAGAAGGAAGTTGCTCCCCCGGCCCGACTCCGGTTGGTGGCGGCACCATCATGAGTTATTGTCACCTCAGTGGAGTAGGTATCAATTTGAGCAACGGTTTTGGTACGCAGCCCGGCAACAAAATTCGCGATAGAGTCTTGAATGCCAGTTGTTTATCGGCTACTGGTGCAGTGCCAATCAGCTTAGCCACTACCAATATCACCGGCACTTCCGTCACCCTTTCCTGGGGAGCCGTGACGGGTGCCACGCAATATACCGTGCAATACCAAACCAGCGCGGCCAGCACCTGGACTACCGCTGGCACTACCGTCGCCGCTACTTACAACCTCGGCGGTTTGGTCAATAACACGGCCTACAACTGGCAGGTAAAAACCGATTGTTCCACTTATTCGGCTACTGCCAATTTCACTACTACCACTGCAAGTGGAGGCGGTGGCGGAGGCACCACCGGCATCACGTGTAGCGCACCTATTTCGCTCAATACTACCGCCGTCAGCAGCAGTTCAGCCATCTTATCCTGGGGAGTGGTGACTGGCGCGACGCAATACACCTTGCAGTACAAACCAAACACGGCCACCGCCTGGACCACTGCGGGCAACACCTACTCGAACAGTTTCAATCTGGCGGGACTCACGGCAGGGACCGCCTATAATTGGCAGGTGAAAGCCGACTGCTCCGGTTATTCCACGTCCATGAACTTCACGACCACCGGCAGCAGCGGCAATGGCGGAGGCACTACGGTCATTACCTGTGCTACACCCGTTAGCTTGACCAACTCTAATGTTACTGCTTATACCGCCCGTATTTCCTGGGCAGCCGTACCCGGTGCTACTACGTATACGGTGCAATTGCGCCTGGCAAATGCTACTACTTATTTCACGCTGGGCACCATTACTAGTAATGCTGGCAATATCACGGGTTTTACACCCAATACGGCTTACGTCTGGCGCGTAAAAGCGAATTGTTCAGAATATTCGCAACCCAAAACGCTGGTAACGCTGAGCGGTCAAACCAATAGTCATACTTTTAGTAATGAACTACCGACGATCACTTTGTCAGAGAATTCAGAGCTCTCCGTTTATCCTAATCCTGCTAACTCGGTATTGCATTTGCAGATCGGCACCGCTTTGACACCCGATACGGAAGTCTGGATAACTAGTGCTACGGGCCAATTGATCTCGCGTCGCCGCTGGACTGCCGAGGAAACGCCGATTGATATTTCCACCCTGACTACTGGCCTGTATTTCCTGACTATTGTGCAGGAGGGGCAGCGGATGGCGACGGAGAAGTTTGTGAAGGAAATGTAATAGAATAGTCTATTCGTCAACTAGAATCTTTGAAAGGGCCGACCAGGCGTAGCTTGGTCGGCCCTTTCTGTTTGAAAATATTCCTAATGTGCAAAAAAACAGTTATTCGTAAAACGAGGGCAGTTACAAGCCCAAAGTCGACAGTTATACATTTAATAACAAGTTGAAAATTTATTCTAGCAACTTGTACTATCTTTTATCAAACTAGAAAATCTTTTCCATAGATTCCAAAAACAACAGAAATGCCATAATTTATGCCCTTCCCCTTTTACCGCCAACGTGACGCGATGGACTGCGGCCCTGCCTGTCTCATGATGGCCGCTGCCGCGCATGGACAAAAATATCCCTTGACGCTGCTGCGCGAGCGTAGTTACCTGGGCCGCGAAGGCGTGTCCGCCCAGGGCATCATGGAGGCTGCCGAGAGCGTTGGATTTCGCTCGATGGCCGTCAAAGTGCCTTTTGATACGGGACACGATACGGCTTGCCTGACCACTGCTCCGCTGCCTTGCATTGCGCATTGGAACCAAAACCATTTCGTAGTCGTTTACAAAGCCGATCAAAAACAAGCGTGGGTGGCCGACCCAGCTGCCGGAAAATTCAAAGTCTCCCGAGCCGATTTTGAAAAATCGTGGGCCAGTGATGCGGGCCAAGGTGTATTGATCCTGCTGGAGCCTGGCCCGCAATTTTATCAACCCACCCACGAACATCTAACCGAAACGGCGCGACTTTCCTCTATTTTTGGCTATGTCCGCCCTTACCGTCGTCTGATCTTCCAATTGCTGATCGGCATGGTGCTGGGTAGCCTCTTCCTGCTCGTTTTCCCCTTTCTGACCCAAAGCATCGTTGATTTTGGTATTGATAATCGCAACCTCGGCTTTATTTACCTGATGCTTGCAGCCCAGTTGATGCTTTTCATCAGTCAGCTGGTGGTACAGTTTCTACAGAGTCGCATCCTGTTGTTTATAGGTACGCGTATCAATGTAGCGATGGTCAGCGATTTTTTGACCAAGCTCATGCGGCTGCCCGCCCGTTTCTTCGACACCAAACTGACCGGCGATCTGCTGCAACGCATTGGGGATCAAGCTCGTGTTGAAACTTTCCTCACCCATTCGGTATTGCCGATTCTGTTTTCGGTGGTGAATTTTATCATCTTTGGACTGGTGTTATTTCTGTATAATACCCTGATTTTCAGTATATTCATATTGGCAGCCGTGCTATACGTTGTCTGGATTCTATTTTTCCTGCGCCGCCGCAAGGAACTGGACTATTTACGCTTCCAACAAGCCGGAGAAAACAGCAGTACTCTCATTGAGCTAATACAGGGAATGCAAGAGATCAAACTGCAAGGCTCGGAGCGCAAACGCCGCCGTATCTGGGCCAATGTACAGGCCAAATTATTTCATACCAACCTGCGTTCGCTGCATCTGGCGCAATGGCAGGAAGCCGGAGCGGGTTTTATCAATCAAACCAAAAATATTGTCATCACCTTTTTGGCTGCCAAAGCAGTCATGGATGGTCAAATGACCCTCGGTATGATGCTGGCCACGCAGTACATGGTCGGCCAGTTGGATGGGCCGCTGCAACAATTCATTGCCTTCATCCGCGCCGCGCAGGATGCCAAGCTAAGCCTGGTGCGTATGGCTGAAATACACGATCAGCCCGACGAGGATGCCATTGCTCCTCCCCATCACGGGGAAGGTTGGGAGGGAGATATCCGTTTGGAAAACCTCTCTTTTCGATACTCGCCGCTGGACCCCGAAGTGCTGCAAAACATCAGCCTGGACATTCCATACGGGAAAGTCACCGCTATTGTCGGCACTAGCGGTAGCGGAAAGACTACTTTAGTCAAGTTACTACTCGGCTTTTACCAGCCAACGCAGGGCAGCATCAAAATTGGTGCGCATGCATTGGCTTCCATTCCTCCCAGTCAATGGCGACCACATTGTGGGGCGGTGATGCAGGATAGTTTTATTTTCTCGGATACTATCGCCAATAACATTACCGAGTGCGACGAGCGGCCCGATCTCGTGCGCCTGCGCCATGCCGTACAAATTGCGAACATCCAATCATTTATCGAAGCATTGCCGCTGGGTTACAATACTAAAATCGGCACACAAGGCAACGGTATCAGCCAGGGGCAGCGTCAAAGGCTATTGATTGCCCGTGCCGTTTATAAGAACCCGGACTTCCTGTTTTTTGATGAAGCCACCAATGCCCTGGATGCCAATAATGAACGGGTCATCGTGGAAAATCTGGAAGCGTTTTATCAGGGGCAGACTCTTACCAATTATGAGGAAGCGGGAGAAGGAATCAAGAACGGAAGCCGCGCTAAAACGGTGGTCATCGTTGCTCACCGCTTGAGTACCGTGCGCCACGCCGATCAGATCATCGTGCTGGAAAAAGGCTGCCTGATAGAGCAGGGGACGCATGAAGAACTAGTAGCCCGACAGGGTGCGTACTTTCATCTAGTTAAGAACCAGTTGGAACTGGGTAGTTAAATTGCTGTTTATCAAATACTTACCATAGCATTCTTGCTATTTTATATTTTTCTCCACTTATTCGATTCCGCTCCATCTCAAACACTGGCCTGCCATGAACCTTTTCTCCGATCTTTTTCTTCTGCAACAGATTGATCACCTTATTCGCACTCGTGCTACTGGAAATCCAAAAGCCTTGTCCAAACGGCTGGCCATATCTGAACCTAGCGTCTATCGCCTAATGGAACGTCTGAAAGAGCAGGGTTTTCCCATCGCTTATGACAAACAGGAGCACACTTATTACTATATGGAGCCTGTAAAATGGAGTGCAGAGTTTTTGGTAGGGGCGGAAAAACTACTTTCTATCCGGGGCGGAGAAAAAAAATCTGATATTTTTTCTGCACTCTCAATTTTTGATAGGGATGGCTTTGACCTTTGTACCACTTCTCCTAATTATGGTGCACCATAAGGATGGGAAGTCGGGGATGCTACTCACCCGGCCGGAATCCATGGGGAGGAAGGCAACTAAGAAGAGGGTAGCATTATACTTCGCATTAATTACTTTGAATTATAAAATGACTTTAAAATATTTTTATAGACAAAGTGATAATACGCGTAGTTACACACCATTTTTTATGAAAAAGGATAAATTTTTACCGCTCAACTCTGGTCTTTTTGATAGCTCTGAACTGAGCAAGTCTCAATTGCGCGTAGTAACAGGCGGGCAAACCAAGTTTAAAACTGTCGGCGGCGGTGGTGGTACAGACGAAATTGGAGGCGATCTTAGTACTACCTTTAGTGATGGTACTGCATCTGGCCCTAAGACAGACGGAGCATTGACGTAATATATGCGTTAGTAAAGTGAGTGGTACAGGTTAATCATTTGTTAATTTGTACCACTCAATTATTTAACTAATATTTTAATTTGTATATAAGTTTATTAAAAAGTGTATGAAATCCCTTTACAACTAGGTATGTATAATTAATTTTGATGCTTTTTGTCAATTTTTTTGCATATTAAAGTGCCGTCAATATGATAAATCGTAGTATATTTGTTTGTTTGTTCTTATTGGCATTCTTAATTAATGGATGGAGCCAAGGCTGGAAGGCAGACCTATGGATACCTCCTCAATATGCAGGTGTAGATACTGAAACTTATCAGAAGTATTGCTCATTATTAAGACAATCCAGCAAGTGTATCAACGAGTGCTATGGCGATGTACCTACTTTTTGCTACCACAATCGTTTTGTAGCTTACGTTCATTTAAAGGTCCAGAGTGATACATTGAGTAAATATCTAAATGAATCTATAAATTTTAATCCGGTATGTCAATGTAATAGATTACATGATATAGTAGAAAAATGGAAATTTGACACAATATTGCCTTCTTCATTCCAGTATGAATGGAAATGTGCTTTAGATCACTGTTCACAGATGTTTTCTAAATACGATAAGCCTCTAATGCAGGTGTTATCACAAATAAAGAAGGATGATCAGGAAATTCGTGAGGATCTGGAACGATTTGGCAATGCACAATTTGAAGATAGCCCTTGGATACTCCAACAATGGGCAAAACAGAATATAAAAGACTCACTCAATCTGATTAAAATTGACACAATTATTGCGCACTGGGGATATCCGGGCCGTAGTTTGGTGGGGGATGAACTCTCTAATGTTGCGTTTTATGTGATCCAGCATGCGCCAGCCAAACGCCAGGACCATTATCTTCCTCTTGTCAAAGATGCAGCTATGCGACGTGAAATATCATTCGATCTTTATGGCTATTTAGTTGATCGTATACGTATGTTTCGCAATGAGAAGCAATTGTTTGGCACACAGACAATATATAACCCAAAGACAAAAAAAATGGAATTATACCCAATAGAAGATATAACTAATATAGATGAAAGAAGAAGAAAAATGGGTATGGAGACACTTAATAAATATATGAAGAATTTTGGAATTGACGCTATAAAACAATAGAAGCATGAAGAAAATATGCATCTTTTCTCAAGGAAGTGATAATTCTAGCGGTAAGGTTATAGAGTGGCTTTGGTATTTGTATAAGATAAAAGTAACTCGTTTGAATTCAAATGAAATAGTAGAAGAAATTAATATAAACTTGGATTCTAAAGGTGTTTGTGTTGAAGAGCTTAGGTACAACAATGAAATTATTGATCTAGTAAATTTTGATTATTTTTGGTATAGAAGAGGGAATTTTGTTTTGGCCCTACCGTTCTATATAGATAAAATTAAAAATAAGAAATTTGAGTCTATAATAAATAGAGAACATGAAGAAGTACGCAATTTTATATTTCAATCTACGGAAGAAAATACCCTTTTAGGTAGCTTTTCTGAGGAATTGAGAAATCGAAAATTATCTGATCTTAAGGCTGCGGCTGCTTGTGGCTTGAATATACCAGTAACGTTGATAACTAATCAACGTAGTACTCTATTAGAGTTTTTGAAAAAATATCCTCTTGCTATAACTAAGCCTATTTCTAACCATTTTAATGTTGATCTTGAAGATCATTTATATCATGGAACTGGTACAAGGATGATCAATCTCAAAGATGTTGATAGTATGGCTGAAACTTTTGTCCCCGTAATGATTCAGGAATATCAAGAAAAAGAAGTTGAAATCCGTGTGTTCTTTTCCAAAGATATCTTTTTTTCGATGGCGATTTTTTCTCAATTAGACGACCAAACATCTACGGATTATCGTAATTATAACGAAGAAAAACCGAATCGAAATGTACCATTTTGCTTGCCAGAAAATATTAAACTTAATCTTATTGCTTTCATCAAGCGCGTGGGTTTGGATACTGGTTCTATTGATTTAATTCTAACCCAAAGCGACAAATATTGTTTTTTGGAGATTAATCCAAGCGGCATATTTGATTGGTTATCAGTACGTTGCAATTATTTTATTGAGGAAAAAATTGCTCATCAAATCGCTCATTATGCAAATACTTGAAACCAGTTCAGCAAACTTAGTTTCTTCTTTGCGCCAAGTCGAAGACTTACTCTTTGCATCAGAAATAAAATCTCATCTCCCATTGACAGCGTGGTTTACGCAGGTGACTCCAAAAACAGAAGAAAAAAACGAATTTGGAGAGGTAGAAGGATATAAGTGCTTAAGTATTGATTTTTTGCAATCAAATGAGGTCTTTCCAAGTCTTAGTCCAAAGCCAATTTCTAAAATCTGGATTTTTGCCGTAAAATGAATAAAAATAACTTATTTGCTCTTTTTGCATGTGTTTTTCCTGTGATGGGTGCTACGCGTAATACGCTAGTGGACATACAAAGGGGGCAATTCTATTTTATACCAGACGCACTTTATGAAATATTGACGCAACATATACATAAAAGTATTGATGAAATAAAATTAATATATAAAAATAAATTTGATGATATTATTGATGATTACTTTGAATTTTTAATTCAAAAGGAGTTGATTTTTTTTACTAAAACTCCACACCTTTATCCAAGTATTGATATACAGTGGAAGAGTCCATTATATATAACTAATGCCATAATGGATTTTGATGATGCAACTGTAATTAATACTAAAGGTGTTTTCACTCAATTAGATGAACTACGATGCAAATCTTTGCAAATCCGCTGCTTTTGCGACAAACCACTAGAATTTTGGCGCGAACTACTAAAACTAATGGATGGTTTAACAATAATGTCCGTGGAATTTGTAGTTAAATATCAACTAGATTTCGAGCAAAAATCTATTTTTGATCTATGCCAAGAATTTGCTAGAATTAGCATATTTACTGCTCATTCAGCCCCTTTTTCCGATCTGATTTACGGGGCAAAAAGTGGTATTGGGCATATTTATTTTATTAAAGAGGAAATTGCCTCACAATACCATTGTGGGATGATTTTACCAGATTTTTTTACAGTAAATATTTCTACCTTCACCGAAGCCCACCACCACAATTCCTGCCTCAACCGCAAAATATCTATTGACACAGACGGCAACATCAAAAACTGCCCTTCTATGTCGCAATCCTTTGGCAATATCAAAGATACTACGCTCCAAGAAGCACTTGATCACCCGGATTTCAAAAAATATTGGAACGTCACTAAGGACCAGATTGCAGTATGCAAGGATTGTGAATTCCGTTACATCTGCACTGACTGTCGTGGTTATATTGAAAACCCAGAAGATATGTACTCCAAGCCACTCAAATGCGGCTACAATCCTTACACCTGCGAATGGGAAGAATGGAGTACCAATCCATTAAAACAAAAAGCTATTGACTACTATGGAATGCGTGAAGTATTGCCCGAATTCAAAATGAAGCCCGACTATGTCCCTAACAGCCCAGCCTACGCCGGAGCAAATCCGTCTTAACGATCGCGAAGAAACCCAATACCTCCTCGGCAACCCGCCCTCGTGGATGATGCGCTATGGCATCACCGTGATGGCGGGTTTCGTTGTTTTGCTGCTATTGTTGGCTTATTTTATTCGTTATCCAGATATTGTCGAAGCTAAGATCACTCTGACTACTGCCCATCCGCCTATCCGTGTATTAGCGCGGTCGGGTGGTCGTATTACCGAACTGCTGGTTAGTGATAAAGAAATAGCAAATAGTGGGCAAATACTGGCCATTATTGAGAACACGGCTAATTGGCAAGATGTACTTCGCCTGGAAGCATGGCTTGATTCTAAGGGCCTCGATGCCGACAACCTGCTTTCCAACCTACAATTGGGCAGTCTTCAAACTGCTTATTCTAGTTTCAGTCAGCATTGGAAGGATTACCACTATTTTTCTACTAATCCAGGTACTGCCGAACGAGTAGCTGTGTTGCGCAAGCAAATAGAACAATTGGAACAAATTAATAACAATCTAACCAGTCAACGAACCATTCTCCAAGCGGAATTTGAATTAAACACAAAAGAACGAGACCGACAGGTGCAGATGCATATCGAAAAACTGGTGTCGGATATGGAATATGAGAAATCAGAGGCTACCTGGTTGCAACAAAAACGGCAACTAGCTGCTACCGAGGCTACTGCGTTGCAAAACCAATTGCAAATTCGCCAGTTAGATGGTCAAATAAGTGAGTTGCGACAGACCAAATCGGATTATAGTAATGATAAAGAACTCGCTTTGGCTGAGGATTTGCAACGACTCCACAGCGAACTTGCTGCCTGGAAGCAGGCTTTTTTGATAGTGGCTCCAATTAGCGGCCAAGTCTCTCTGGCTAATATCTGGAGTAACCAACAAGCCATTGCATCAGGTGAAGAAGTACTGGCTATTGTGCCCGTCAATACAACTAATCGCGATAGTACTAAGCAGACTATTCTTGGCAGAGCGACTCTTTCAGGACAAGGTTTTGGAAAAATACAATTGGGGATGCGCGTGGTGATTCGTTTGGATGGCTATCCAGCACAGCAGTATGGTGCCACCGAAGGATGGGTATCCAATATGTCCGCATTGCCACAAAAAGAAAACTATCTTGTTGAAATCACTCTTCCGAATGAACTCCATACCTCTTATGGCAAATCTATTGCGTTCCGGCAGGAAATGACCGGGCAAGCACGCATCGTAACTGAAGAAAGACGGGTAATCGAGCGTATATTTGATCGCCTGCACGATTTACTGTAGGTCGCATCTTCGTACCTTCATTCCATAAAACTCTATTCTTGCCTACTTCTCCTATTTCTTGTCTGGTCTTGTAGCCAGAATCATCGCACCATCGACAATATGATAACTCGTGCAATAATTATAGGCTTCTTTTTATTAGCATTCTCTATGAGTGGGCGGAGTCAAACCTGGAAGGCAGGCCTTTGGATACCTCCTCAATATGCCGGGGTAGATACTGCAACATACCAGAAATACTGCTCCTTGCTGCGACAATCCAATAAATGTATTAATGAGTGTTATGGCGATGTACCAACCTTTTGCTATCACAATCGCTTTGTCGCATACGTCCATTTAAAAGTGCCTACTGATACGTTGAGTAAATATCTTCATGAATCTATTAATTTTAATCCGGTATGTCAATGCAACAGGTTATATGATGTAATAGAAAAATGGAATTTTGATACAATACTGCCCCCAGCGTTCAAATATGAATGGCAATGTGCTTTAGATCGCTGTTCGCAAATAACTTCCAGCTATAATAGGCCATTAATGCAAATGTTATTGCAAATAAAGAAAGATGATCAGGAAATTCGCGATGGCTTGGAACGATTTGGCAATGCACAATTTGAGAATAGTCCTTCCATACTTCAACAATGGGCAAAACAAACTATAAGAGACTCGCTCAATCTAATAAAAGTCGATACAATCATTAGACAGTGGGGTTATCCTGGACGTAGTTTGGTGGGCGATGAACTCTCTAATGTTGCGTTTTATGTGATCCAGCATGCGCCAGCCAAATACCAGGATCACTATCTTCCAATTATTAAAGATGCCGCTATGCGACGTGACATATCATTCGATCTTTATGGCTATTTAGTTGATCGTATACGTATGTTTCGCAAGGAAAAGCAATTATTTGGTACACAGACAATATATAACCCAAAGACAAAAAAAATGGAATTATACCCAGTAGAAGATATTAAGAATATAGATGAAAGAAGAAGACTGATGGGTATGGAGACACTTGGCAAGTACCTGAAAAATTTTGACATTAATATAAAACAATAGAAGTATGACATAAATGTGCATTTCAGGGTAATTGTAACCCTATTATAACATTTATAGAGTAGTCTTGATATTTATAAGAAAATCAATGGGTTTGGAAGTCTGCCGTACCTTTGCCCCATGAAGCACTGCCTTTGGTGGATACCTTTTTTGTTCGGTTTATCCTGTGGCCAGGATCGCCCCACTACCGACACCCGCACTGTATTTCGCTACAACCAGCACAACCCGATCACCTCGCTCGATCCGGCTTTTGCACGTACCCAAAATAATATCTGGGCCGTGGATTGTCTGTTCAATGGCCTCGTGCAACTGGATGATAGCCTTGATGTGCAGCCCTGTATTGCGCGGACATGGCGCATTTCTGCTGACGGCCTTACTTATCGTTTCCTGCTACGAAATGATGTGTATTTTCATGATAATGAGGCTTTTATGGAAGGAAAAGGGCGGCGCGTGGTGGCCAGCGATGTGGTGTATAGT
Organism: Saprospiraceae bacterium; assembly: GCA_965249785.1. Classification (GTDB taxonomy): domain Bacteria; phylum Bacteroidota; class Bacteroidia; order Chitinophagales; family Saprospiraceae; genus M3007. The sequence continues at coordinate 72,459 of CBDFMU010000022.1, forward strand.
TTCCAGCGGCTGCTTGATCCGGTTTGGCCCAAACCCGGCAGCTGGATTTTTAAAGATCGCGTGGTCAGTGATTCGGGCTTTGTGGCCGAGAGCGATTCGGTATTCACGCTACGCCTGATCACGCCTTTTCAACCGATGCTACAAATCCTGACGATGCAGTACGCCAGCATCGTGCCGCGGGAAGCCTGCGAACACTATGGTCGTGATTTCCGGCGGCATCCGGTGGGCACCGGGCCGTTTCAATTTAAGATTTGGGCAGAAAATCAGGCCTTGGTCGTCGTTAAGAATCCGCGCTATTTTGAGCGCGATAGTCAGGGGCAACAATTACCCTATCTGGATGCCGTAAAAACTACTTTTATCACCGATAGAAAAACGGCTTTTCTGGAATTTCGGAAAGGTGCGCTGGACTATTTGTTCGGGCTGGAAAGTTCCTACATCAACGAATTACTAACTCCAGAAGGCATATTACAACCTGCGCTGGCCTCGGATTTTTATTTCCTGAAAAATCCCTATTTGAACTCGGAATACCTCGGCATCCGGCTCGATTCGGTAGGGAAATCGCCGTTGCAACTGCGTAAAATCCGGCAGGCCCTCAACTACGGTCTGGATCGCGCTCAGATGCTCCGTACCCTGCGCAACAGCGTCGGGCAACCTGCCAATGCCGGTTTTGCGCCGCGTGGACTGCCCTCGTTCGACCCGGTGGCGGTGCCGGGTTACACCTACGATCCCGCCCGAGCCGCCCGATTATTGACAGAAGCAGGTTTCGGAAAGGGACGGGAAGTGCTGGATATCACCTTGTTATGCAATGCTGATTATCTGGATTTATGCACTTTTATTACCCGGCAATGGGAAGATTTGGGTATCCACGTGCAGATTGAGGTGAGTGAGACTGCTCTCCTGCGGGAGCGGATGCGCAACGGGACGGCTCCCTTTTTTCGCGCTTCCTGGATTGCCGACTATCCCGATGCGGAGAGTTTTTTGACATGTTTTTATGCTAAAAATACCGCTCCGCCTAATTACACGCATTTTAAAAATGCAGAGTTTGATCGGTTATACGCAGCCGCGCTGGGGGAGACGGATATTGAAAAACGTTATGCGCTGTATCAGGCGATGGATCGAATTATAGTAGAAGAAGCACCAGTGATATTTCTATTCTATGATGAAACGGCACAATTTGCCCGGCGTGGCGTGACTGGATTGCCGCGTAATGCGATTAATTTATTGTCGCTAAAAAGAGTAAAAACCATTCGTTAGAAATACTTTACTTTATTTTATTTTCGGCAACAATCACTAAATCGCTTATTTTCGTTCCATCTTGCGCTGAATAATCTTGGTGCCGTATATCTATTATGCGAAAATCATTTTCTGCAAGTGCCTTTGTCAAATAATCTGACTGATGATAATACACATACACTTCATCGCCGACACTTGACTTTTGCCAGCTTGATTTGCTATAATTATCTTCCATTGTACTTAAATATAATATGCCACTATCTTTCAATATTTTCGAGGCATCAATTATTAATTTTATAGATTCTTCTTTTGATAAATAAGGTAAGCAAAAACTGCACATAATCCCATCATATTGTTTCTCTATTTGTCCAATATCTCTACAATCCATTAATTGAAATTCAGCGCGGGGATTATCAATGCTGGCAATTTCCAGCATATTAGGGGCTAAATCAGTCGCCAGAATCTTGAAATCCGGGCGTTTTTGTAATAAATATCTGGTAATATTGCCTGGCCCGCAAGCCAACTCTAAAATGCTGGCTTGCTCTTTTGCTATGTGCGCACAAAATATATCCAGGGATTCGCTGTACGAATCTACATTCATATACTTAGCCTGGTACAGTTTGGCATGTTTATCAAATATATTTACTGCCATTTGTGTTCTATCCATAACTGGTTATATAGTTTCTTGCAATTTAAACAAGTTTTTATCAGTCCATCCAGCCTTCCGGCGTTATTTGCGTCCGATCAATACTTTCCGTGCAGGGCGCGTCGGCAAACGGATTGGATGAAAATGGTCGCGGATCAATGATGAGTTTTGCCATAACTCCGTTGATGGTTTGTCGCATATTAATATAAATTAGTTTTCGGCGGGCAGAATACACACTAAATACTCCTAAAATTTGCTCCGCTGGATTATTTACATTAGAGTTGTTGCGACGTAACTACTTGACAATCAATGTTCATATTTTTGCCAAAATCTCGTTATCATGGCAATTACTTATAAAGATGTTCGGAATGAACGGCAATGGAAAGCAAGTACAGGCTTGTCAGAGGAGCAGTTTTTTTCTTTATTAAAGATGTTTGAAGAATCTTATGAGCAATTGTTTGGTGTATCAATGAGTGAACGTCAAAGTAACTCCACACAAGAGAGCACCTTTAAAACTTATGGAGATTTGCTATTTTTCACACTTTACAGCATAAAGAGCGGATTGACTTACGATTTACTGGGCTTAACCTTTGGTTTGGACGGGGCAAATGCTTATCAAAACCAAGCCCTTGGGCTTCGCGTACTTCGCTCGGCGTTGCAACGTGGCAGTTATATGCCAAAACGGGCTTACCAAAGCGTAGAAGAATTCAAAGAGCATTGGTCGGAAGAAAGCGAAATGATCATTGATGGCAGTGAACAACGCAGACAAAGGCCTGCTAATCAACAAGATCAAAAGGAAGACTACAGTGGCAAAAAAAAGCCCATACCATAAAATTCCTGCTTTTGGCCAACGAGAAAAAACACATCAAATTCCTGAGTCAGGCGTATTGTGGTGCTGCTCATGACTATGCTATTTTGAAAACGGAATTGCCCCCGAAAGACCAACTTTGGTTTGATGAACATCATGTGCATGTCGACCTCGGATTTTTAGGAATTTGCAAAGATTATCTGCCGGAACGCATTAGTATACCTTTCAAAAAATCAAAGAACCATCCCCTTACCGAAGAGCAAAAAGCACAGAACAAGCAAATGAGTTCTATTAGAGTTACAGTGGAACATTCCATCGGTGGATTAAAACGTTATCGGTTTTTATCAGATCGTTTGCGCTGTCGGGATGTTCAACTTTATAATCTGGTAACTGGTGTATGTGCCGGATTGTGGAACTACTCCCTAACTAATTGATTATCATACCACAACAACTCTATTATGTACATTGGGATTGAACTTCGTTTGTGGCGGAATATCGAATATAGAACCGACATTTTGGGTTTGCGTTTCTAAAGACCGCAAATAAGCAAAAACGGAAGGCGTAATGGCTCTTTGTTCCACCTGCAAATAGTATTTATTGGGTGGAGTAGCAAAGGGCACTCGTACCACTTTTTGGGCAATTGGCTGGCCATCGCGCAGCTTGTCGGATTGCACTACTACGTCAGTGTTATAAGTAATTCTCCAACAATGATCGTAAGGATTACAGGGCAATAAAAAGCCATTGACATAATCACAATTAGTCGCCCGTTGGTAATGCACCCAATTCCATTGGTAATAGTTTTCCTGCGTGGGAATATCCTTCGTTTCAGCGTATACATCAAAGCCGTCGTAGGTTATATCATTTGGCGACCGAAAAGTTTCGCGACTATAAATGGGTGTCAGCGAATCTAAGGCTGGACCAGCCCGCATCGTTTCAGCGTCGGATTCATATACTTGTCCATCGGCTTGTACATAGAGTTTGTAGGTTTCGCCTACTGCTCCATGAAATGAAGTATCTTTGGTTCCGTCTGGATTAAAATTAGTTCTAGTACCATGACTATCTAATACATAGGCCGTAGCGTCTGGTGGCGTAGGGAATAAATAACCGCCTTGTGGAGTTACCTCATTCAGCGTGTACGTCACGTGTATTTTGGCAAACCGCTCGGTTATTTCGGCATCAATAACCAGAAACTTTTTAGCATCCGGCAAGGCAGAAGAATCAACTGGATATTGACAAGTGATCAGGTTGGCTAAAAGCAGAATAGCACAGACATAAAGTAGTAATTTAGTCATGGCGAGGTGATTTTATCGTCAGTTTAAAGTGGTTTAGAATGTTTAAAAAGGTTTAGTTATTGATCGTGAACAGGTTATACTCGGTCTTTATTCAAAACCACTTTGCGCTAACTATAACAATATTGCAATAACCCTATTCTACATTAACTACAACATCGTTGCGTTCCATTTGCTTATTGCAATTTTACTTATTTTATTATCAGTCCATCCAGCCTTCCGGCCTGATCTGCGTTCTGTAAAGCCCTTCCGTGCAGGGAGCTTGCAAGAGAGGAACGGTCGTAAATGTCCGGTAATCAATGACTACTTTTGCCGTGACCCCATTGATGTTTTGCTGCATATTGATATTTAGCACTTTATGGCGAGCGGAATAGACATTAAATACCCCTAGGATTTGCTCTTTGGGATTGTTTATATTATGCACATTTGGGTTAAACTTTGTTTGTGCAGGTATATCGTATAGAGAACCAACGTTTTGCGTTTGCGTTTCCAAAGAACTTAAATAGGCAAATACGGAAGCCGTAATGGCCCTTTGTTCAACTTTTATATAATAGAATTTATTAGGCGGCGTAGAAAACGGCACCCGCGCCACTTTATGCGCGATGGGTTGTCCGTCGCGCAGTTTGTCAGATTGTACAATTATTTGTTGATTATATTTAATAGTCCAGCAATCATAAGGTGTACAGGGTACCAAAAACCCATCCTTTACATCGCAACTAAACGTGCGTTGGTAATGGATCCAGTCCCATTGGTAGTAGTTTTCTTGGGCGGGAATATCCTTTGTTTCGGCGTACACATCAAAACCGTCATACATTAGATCATCCGGTGACCGGGATGTTTCGCGACTATACACGGCGGTCAGCGAATCTATCTCTGGACAAGCAGGCATGGTTTCGGCGTTAGATTCATACACCTGGCCATCGGCCTGTACATAGAGTTTATAGGTCTCCCCGACTACGCCGTGAAATAAAGTGTCCTTCGTGCCATCCGGCGTAAAGTCTGTTCTATTACCATGACTATCTAGTATATAGGCTGTCGCGTCTGGTGGTCTGGGGAATAAATAACCACCTTGTGGGGTTACTTCGGTCAGTGTATAAGTTACGTTTACTTTAGCAAATTTATCGGTTAATGCAGCGTCAATGACCAGAAATTTTTTGGCATCGGGCAGGGAAGAGGAATCAACCGGATACTGGCAAGTAATCAGGTTGGCCAACACCAGTATGGCGCATATAAACAGTAGTATTCTTGTCATGGTAAAGTGATTTCACAGTCAGTTTAAAGTAGTTTAGACTGTTTAGAAAGGTTTAGTTATTGATCGTGAATACGTTACATTCGGTCTTTATGCAAAAACCACTTTGCGCTGATTATAGGAATGCAAATCGTCCGCTGCTGTCCTGTCTAGCGTAGTCGGGACATCTGCGTGTTTTCTATCAGACATCTCGAGTACGCTTGACAGAACACACTTGATTTTATTCAAACTTGAAATTATAAGTCAAAGAAAACAGAGGCGTTGGGAAAACACTGACCTTAAAGGGTTGAAACGAGGAAAGGTTAGGATTGAAAAAATATGAAAACGCGTTTTTTCGACCGTATACATTGTAAATTGTTACTACCCACGAGCTTTCTCCGCGTCGTTTTTTCATAGAAGGGTTAGTAATAGTCCAGGAAAAATCAAGCCGGTGATAATCGGAAATTCGCGCATTATTACGATCGGTATACACCGGAATAATATTAAAATCTCCTTTATAAAAACTGACCGGTGCAGTATAGGGCCGTCCGGTACTATATACAAAGGTGAAAGCTACTGCATTATGCCGATCGTTCTGGAAACTGACTACGGCATTAAAAGTATGGGGTTTGTCAATACTGGTACGAAACCAGTCTCCGTTGTTTAGTTGTTGTATTGCTGGAAAATCGCCAAGAATTTTTTCAAAACTGCGGGCATACGAATAACTTATCCAACCCGTCATAACGCCTTTCTTTTTATTAATAAATAATTCTGCGCCATAGGCTTTTCCCGAACCATTGAGCAGTTGGGTTTCTACAAAAGGATTAATATTTAATTCTGCGCCGGTGGAATAATCGAAAATAGAGCGTTGCCAGCGATAATAGCCTTCTACCGACCATTCCCACATCCGGTTTTTATTTTCCTGGAAATATCCAGCCGACACTAGATCACTTTGTGCTGGTGCTATATAGCGGTTGCTCATTTTCCAACGCACGTTCGGCAAAGGGGTGGAATTATTAGCGATCATTTGCAAGAACTGGTTCATGCGGTTGTAGCCGATCTTAATAGACTGCTGTTCGCTCAGCTTATAACGCAGTGCCAGACGTGGTTCCAGTCTTCCATAGTGCGATTCTGCGGCATTTTTAGAGAGAGTCACCGTCTCCATAATGGAACTAATTGCTTTGGGTGCTTCTGGGTCATATACTGGCACAGACAAGGGCCCCATGTTCCAGTAATTGACATAGCGAAAACCAATTTCAGCTAATAAATTTCTACTTATTTCATATTCATCGGATACAAATAAGGCTGCTTCCCAGGCGTGTTCTTTGGGCAAATATATAGAGGAAACAGAAGACCCTTCCACAGGGGTGAGGGAGGCCGGACGCAGGTCATAGCGGGTGAGGGTCGTGCCTATATTGATCCGTTGCCGGGTGGAAGGCGCATAAGTGATCTCTAATTTAGCATTGTGGTATAAGAGGCGGGTGTCGTAATCAAACCCTGTTTTCAAATCTCTGGCCGCCGTGGTAGTACTATACAGCGAACGAACTATTAGTAAATTGAGGTTGAATTGATCTGAAAAATAGTGGTTCCAGCGCAGACCCAGATTATTATGTCCATAGTGCATGGTCGCTTGCCGGGGAACAATATTGGAAATACTAAATAAAGAATCAATGCGATAAGAATCGTAACTAATATAACTAGTGAGGGTTATATTATCTTGCAGGGTTGGTCGCCAGGATAATTTATTCGCAAAATCAAAAAATATAGGTTTGCTATCAGGTATGTGCTTCCCGGTCGATCCCGCCAGGGTATTATAAAATTTGATTAAATATTCATTAAAAGAAAACCGGGCCGAAGTCATCAACGCCAGTTTATCCTTTATGAGCGGTACTTCTACATGTATCCGATTGGAAATGACCCCGATGCCGCCGCGTATTTTGAGTTTATCCATATCGGGTTCGCTCAATTTTACGTCGAGTACGCCGGCCGTGCGTCCCCCATAACGTGCCGGAATAGAACCTTTGTAGATTTGCATTTCCCGCACCGCATCCGTCGGGAACAAAGAGAACAGGCCGAGCATGTGCGTGGGATTAAAAATCGGCATATTATCCAGCAGGATCAGGTTTTGATCCACTGCGCCGCCCCGAATATTGATGCCGTTCGCTCCTTCCCCGACCGTCGAAATGCCAGGCAGGGTTTGTAAGCCCCGTAGCAGATCCACTTCGCCCGCCGCTGGCGGCAGTCTTTGCACGGCGCGCATACTCAAGGTATTTACGCCCAACGCCGGGGTTTCCATCGTGCGCACTGCGCTTTGCGAAGACACTACCACTTCTTCGATTTGCGTAGCGATACTCTCCATTTTGATCTCTATCGGCGTCTCTCCAGCAGCAACAACTCGTTGAGAATTAGGCTTATAACCCAATTCCTGGAAGCGTAGAAAGTGTTTGTCGCAGCTCACGGGCATTCGGATCTGTCCACTCGAATCGGTGGCTACGCTGGTTTCCAGGCCGTCCAGTTTGAAGGATACGCCATGTAACGCTTCGCCGGATACTGCGTCCGTAACCTTGATCAATAGCGCACAGGGCGTTTGTCCGGTGGTTGGCAGGATGGAGAAAGCGACTAGAACAATAGGAAGCAGGAAGAGGAGTGATAAATTTCGCAGCATTAGCAGGTGAGCAGATCGCGATTTGTTTTCCCGGCGGGGCAGGAAAGGTGTGTATCTGCGGCTGCAATAATAGGGGTATTATGGTGAAAAATACACTATCTCACTGAGAATGAAAATGCTTGCTGGTGGCAAATTTTGTGGTTATCTAAAAATGGTGGAGCATTGAAAAAATAGGCGGGAAATGCCATTAAAATTCCGTTCGACTATTGGGCGCTTTCGACTATCAGTCGTTCCGTTTTTACGCCGCCGCCAGTATATACTGCCAGACAGTACATACCGCCAGACAAGTTGGCTGGTAGAGCCAGTTGTAGGCGATTTTGGCTAATTGTACCCGTCAATTCCCAGCAAAGGCGACCAGTCATATCGTATAGTACGTAATGGGCCGGGTGATGGAGCCAGGAAGTCGGGGTCTCGAGAGTGATCTCCTGACCGGGGTTCGAGGAGCGTAGGATAACAGCGCCAGCCATCGGCATCGGGACTGGTAGTAGCGGTGGCCGCCCCGGTCATGAACGTTTCGGCTGCCGAAGTGCCAGTACAGAAATCCCAGAAACTGAAAGGTTTGACGTGCCAGTAGTAGAGTTTATTGACCGCCAACGGTGGAAGTTCCAGCACAGTGTCCGTACTGACCAGCTCAAATTCCTTCACCGCAAACGACGCAATCCGAGTGACCTGCACCATATAGTGCGTGGCACCAACCACCGGAGCCCAGTGTAATTGCACGCCAGTGTTTGGCACTGGGGCGTTATCAATCGGATCGAGCAAGACTGGCGTGGAGGTAATAGTGGGTGGCAGCGGCCCCGAATAGAGCCAATTGGTTTTTTCGGTCTGTAAATTAGCCCGCATGGCCGCTATCTGCTCGTCGGAGAAGCGGCTTTGGCAAACATCGGCAGCATACGACATAAACAACGTGCCGTCAGCATAAAACACCTGCCCATTTGGGTCGCGCTGTTTGACCACGCTGTTATTCTGTGTGTCGCAATCCCAGCGGTAACTGAGGTAATCTGGTTTAGTGTCGCAGATCAGATCGGCGGCATTGGCGCAGTTGCTGCCATCGACTTTCTCCACGAGTGCTGTATCCAGCGGGACGGGAAGTTGCGTGTCGAGCGTATCGTGAAAATAAGTATAATCGTAGGTGAGGGTATCGGGTGTCGGTTGGGTAAAATTATAGGTCTTGCCTTCCCAACCCAGAAAAGTATGCGGAAGCGACAGGGCATGGCCGACTTCATGCGCCCAGGTATGGTTGAGGGGACTGCTACAACCGTGGGCAATGGCAACGCCGCCATAAGGCAGATTATAACCGCAGTTGCCAGCCGGATCACTAACAAAATAGGTATTCAAAGCATCGGCCACGTTATTGCTCAACATCATATCAATCCCTTGCGGAATCGAATCATGTTTCCACCAGACCGTAGAATTGATCGTGTCCAACTCGTTTTTGAGATAAAACCGGATACCAGTGGCAGCGAAGTCGGTATTTAATCGGCACAGCGCATCCAGCACCCGGCTCACCGAAAACCGACCGATGCCGTTGTCATTCGCCAGCAAGTGTACCTGCAAAGCTGTATACAGCGTATCGCTGGAACGATCTAACACCGTAGGCACCTGCTGCTGAAATGTCCGTAGCCACGGATCAATGCCGATGGGACTACCACAGGGTGCGAGTGCACTTTTAGCGGGATCCTGCGCCGACAGGGTGGCGAAAAAAACACTACAAGAAACGTAGGTAGAAGCAGACGCATAGCTGGCTGAATTAGGGCGGCGAATATCGGAAATTGTTGCGGACTGTTTGGGAAAAATGGTTTTTTGGAAAGTATTGGTGGAGAAGTATGCTGGTTTTTAGACTGAAAGTGATGGGGGAATGGGTGATTTTGTTTGGAGCGATGAAAGAGAAGTATTCGCATATATAAGTTTATAGTTAATTCATGAGAAGTGAAATTTTCGCGAACTGGACAAAGTCCAGAGAAGTCATAATTGGTCTATCACATAATCCTTCCATATCCATTTAACTCTACTTCAATAGTATCGCTAACTTAAATGCGTTTAAAGAAATACAATACGTCTTTCCTGTTCAAATCTTTTATCTTTACTTGAATATAAAATTCTTTTGTTTCAGGATTAATATACTTATTGATTAATTTACCGTACACCATCAAGTCTTTTGAATCATCAAATTTCCAATCTAATATAGGGCAAAGATAATATACTGTACTATTAATATTAGATTCGTTTCTAATAGAAAAATCTCATATATATATCCTCATCTGCATTCAGTTTTCTGAAATTAAAAACAGCATTAATGTTTCTTAAATTTTTGCAATTTTTAGTAAAATCATCACTATTAACATACTTTAATAATTCGTCTATATTTAATGTTTTGCCATTCAGTTTTCTATGCCAAATTAGGAGTAGGATGTAAGCTCGTGAAGGTTCGTCTTCTACATTTAATCTCCGTAAAAAAGTATCAATAATAGGTCTTTTTTTAACCAGTTCAGGGTATATATATAAAAAGTAGGGAAAGTGATCGTATAAAACATCTTTCTCAGAGCTGTTTTTAAAGTTATTTAAAAATTCTAGATCAAATTCATCACCTAGGGTATTAATGCTAGGAACATCTTTACTATCAGTAATGCAATGAATAAAAATAATGGAAAGTATAATAAAAATTATGTTTATATTTTGCATCATTAGTGTCCGGTTCTAATTAGAAGAGAATCAATTGATTAGAATTGTCGGGGTCTTGTTTTTGTAATGATTGCGTTGCAAGTAGTTGATTTACAGGAGTTTTATCAAAAGGAGATACGCTTAGGATCTGTAATATCTCGTTCATGGATTTTGAGATTTGTAACTTTTCTTTCAAAATGGCAACCAAGACATAGGTAGACACAGCAATCCAGATTTGCGTTTTAACTGCATTTTGGCTTTCGCCCCAAAAGACTTTGATTTTCAGGTGTTGTTTTATCCATTTGAAAAACAATTCAATTTGCCAGCGGTACTTATATAATAATGCCACCTCAATGGCTTTGGCGTCAAAATGATTAGTCAAAAAGACGAAGGTTTTGTTCAATTCTTTATCATGGTACTTGATGCGCCGTAAATGGGAAGGGTAGTTTTTGGATGCATAGAAGTTTTTGAGCCGAATCGTTTGATCACAAATCAAGCCCGTTGTTTTGTCAACCGGATGCGAGTACATACGGATAAATCGAAGATTGTCTTTTGCTCGGGTTACAAAATAAGCTTGTGAGGTGTTAATCCTGAATAAGCGTGTCCAATCCAAGTAGCCCCGGTCCATAATGTAAAAGGCATCTATTTCAAAGTCAAGAATGTCCAGCACGTTTACATCATGCACTAGACCATCAGTAATATGAATGAAGCACGGAATCTGACAACGTAAATCAAAAAGAGTGTGCATCTTGACCGCCGCTTTATGCTTTCGGAATTTGGCCCACCAAAACACTTCCAGACACAAATCAATCGTCGTAGAATCCAGCGCATAAATCGAATTATTCAAATCAATACCCTCTAAAATCGCTCCGGCTAATGAAAATCGGGCTTTTTGAATCAAGACTTGAGCAAAATCAGCATAAATTCGCCAATCCCGTTGTTCGTTGGCATCTGCTAGTGTAGTCCGACTAATGCCTTTGTTCAAACCCAAATGATATAACTTGGATTGATGGGCCTGAAGACAAATTACCAGATCGCGCAGGCTCTCCCGATGGGTAAGTTGTCCAAAACTTAAACTCAGAAATTGATGCCAGCAACTAAAATTCCGAACTCGATAATTCCCACTATACTTCTCCACACAGCGGGCAAACTCCTCAGGATGAACCAAACTCATCAATTGTGCAAAAACGTATTTGCCTTTGTTCATGGTTGCGCTCGTTTGAACAACCAAGATTGGCATCACTGACCAGATTCAAATCGTTCACACCCAAAATCCTAGTCAATAAATTGAATATCAACAACTTAATACAAAATCAAAATCTCTTAACCGGACACTAGTGATTTTGCATATAGAATAGTTTTAGTAACCAAATTTAGGTTCTTGCAAAAAATAACAAGAACAATGATATACTATCATACTAATGAAAAGTAATCGAGTGCAAATCTAAGAAACCTCAATAAACTCCACCGGCACTACCACCACCAGCCAAACCCCATTTTCCGACAGAAAAAACACATGTCCCTGCGCCGCCATCTCGCCGCTGCGAATGGTCAGCACCACCGCTTTTCCATGTCGTCCACCGACGGTTCTGGCGGTGGTTATATCCTTACTCAAATGTACGTGTTGCCGTTTCATCGGCTGCAAACCGCCACTCCGAATAGCGTCCAGTGATTTTTCCGAGGTGCCGTGATAAAGAATATCGGGCGGCGTTTGTGGCGTCAAGCCCAGATCAATCGCGACGCTGTGGCCCTGATTGGCGCGGATGCGTGTACCATCGTCACTGAGGGCAAAGCGTTGCTTGCTATTGGTCGCCACGACTTGTTGCAGGGTAGGGTAGTCCAGATCGGGAAAACCTTTGGCGTTGGCTTTTTTCAAAAGCTCTTCTACGTCAGCCCAGCCATTGGCATCTAACTGTAAACCAAGCATTTGTGGTTTGTGCCGCAGCACTCGACTCAACATCTTGCTGAATTGTACCAGACGCGTGAGATTCCGGGGTTTTACTGGCAACATTGTTTTTCCTCCGCCAGAATTTTCTTTTTCAATTTTTTATTGGCAATGAGTATCTCATCTTCTTTCTCCACCAATTTCTATTTGCATACCCGGCTCTGCTGCCTCCGTTTTTTCAAAAATAGCCCGTGCTTCCGCCAAAAGTTGCACTGTATCGCCATAACGGCTGGAAAAGTGGCCCAGCAACAAGCGGCCAACCCCGGCTTTTGCCGCAATAGTCGCCGCCTGCGCCGCTGTGGAATGAAAAGAAACGGCGGCTTCCTCCGTGTGTTCACTAGTAAAAGTAGCCTCATGATAGAGCAAATCCACGCCGCGAATTATTTCAACAACTGCTTGGGAAGGAGCCGTATCGCTACAAAAAGCGTAGGCCAGCGGACTGGGTGGGGGAGTAGTCAGTTCGGAATTTGGCACTATTCGCCCGTCAGATAAAGGGAGGTCGTTGCCCGCTTTGATGCCAGGAATAAGGGAATAATGAATACTGTATTGCTTCGATCTTATCGGCGCGCATCGTTCGCGGTTTGATTTTCTCCCGAAACAGCCAGCCGGAAGTAGCAATGCGATGGGAAAGCGGGATCGTCCAGACTTCCAGCTTTTGATTTTCAAATACTTTGGTAGAAACGGAAGCATCCACTTCATAAAATTCAATAGGGTAGGGAATACGTACGCCACAAATCCGGCAGGTGCTTTCCACCAGTTCCCGAACGCCCGGCGGCGAGAATATTTGTAAAAGGGTCAGTGCGTTTTTTGAGGCACCAATTAGTAATAATACCCATCAATCCAAATACATGATCGCCGTGTAAGTGGCTGATAAAGATTTGGTTACAACGGTCGTAGCGTACTCCGTGGTCGAATAATTGCATCTGCGTGCCTTCGCCACAATCAATCAGAAAGAGGTGTTGGTCTACTTGCAGCACTTGGGCAGAGTAAGGCCGTCCGTGGTAGGGACCGCCCGCTGCATTGCCGAGGATGGTGAGGCGCATAATCGGTTATTGGTTATTAGTATATTGGTTATTTAACAATAGTAAAGGCCAGGAAATTTCTGATGATTGGACCAATTATGGTACTATATTACCTAATAACCAATATACCAATAACTATTAAACCAATCACCCAATCACCACCGTTCCCAGTCGCTTGGCCAGTTCGTCGCGCTTTTCGTAAAGTTTTTGCTGGATTTTCATGTAGCGCATCATGCCGTCTGTGTCGCCTGAATCGGAGGCAGAACGGACGCGACCGAGATTTACCTGACACATTTTCAGCACTTTCCGCAGTTTGAAGCGATCCAAGGCCTGACGAACATCCAAAGGAAAATTGAGCTCCGGCAAGGGTTGATTTTGCAACGGATAATTCCATTTTTCCTCCCAATTGGGGCGAAAACTCGTCGGGCGAAGTGAGCAACATGATGGCCAACTCGCAAACCTCCGGCGAAGCATGCTGAATGAAATAATGCTGATCAAAAGTTCCACCTGCTATCAATAGATCATGGCATTCACTGGCGATTTTGCCGTAGAGTGGATTGTCGAAATTGCCCAATAATTCTTCAATATCGGTCAAAAATATATTCTCCAACGGTCAGGTTTTCTTTGACTAATCTATGGTTGCCAAACTGCATCAGCAGCCGCACAATGTCGCGTTCCTGGAACTCATCGCCGCGCAACATCGGCTTCTCCTGCACCCGGGCAAAAGTCGGGTCTTCTACGGGTTGCTCCGGGTTGGGTGCGCGATCGGGCGAATCGCTGGCAGCTTCGGGTGTACGGGCGATTTTTTCTTCCCGCTTGCGGACAGCATTGACAATCAATTTGTTGCATTCATTCACCAAAGCCTGTTCCGATACATCCAGCAGCGTCGCACATTCGCGCAAATACACGTTGCGCTTGATCGGGTCGGGTATTTTGGCGATGCTGGCTACAATATCTTTGATGAGGCCAGACTTTTTCACCGGGTCGCCTTTGGTTTCGGCAAGGAGCAGCTGGGTCTTAAAAAGAATAAAATCCTTCGACTCGCGGGCGGTATATTCGTTGAAAGCGTCGCCACCGAATTTCTGCACGTAACTATCGGGGTCTTCCGCCATCGGGCAGCAGCACGATGCGCACGTTCATGTCCTGTTCCAAAACCAGATCAAGGCCGCGCAAAGCCGCTTTAATGCCGGCTGGGTCGCCGTCGTAGAGGATTTTCAGGTTATCGGTGTTGCGCTTGATGAGTTGGAGTTGGCCTTCGGTCAGCGAAGTGCCGCTGGAAGCCACCACGTTTTCAATGCCCGCCTGATAGAGCGAAATTACGTCCATATACCCTTCCACCAGAATGCACTCATCGGCTTGGCGAATGGCTTTCTTGGATTGGAAGGCTCCATATAAAGTACGGTTTTTGACGTAAATCTCAGTTTCTGGACTATTAACGTATTTCGGAACGTGGCCCCCCCCTGCCCCTCCTTGAGGGGGGGGAGTGCATCGTTCTTCCAGCAAAAGCGGCAATTTTTCCAGAAAGATTATGAATAGCAAACATGACGCGGCCCGGAAAAAATCGCGGCTGCCGTCGGCACTGGACAGGCCGGTTTTTTTTAGCAAATCAAGCGAATGCCCAGCGGCTTTGGCGCGCTGCACCAGCAAATCGCGTTGGTCGGGCGCGTAGCCGAGGCCAAAAGTGCGGATGATATCTTCGCGCAAGCCGCGTTGCCGAAAGTAAGCCAGTGCTACGGATTTGCCCTCGTCGGTATCAAAAAGTTGTTGCTGGAAGTGCTGGAGCGCAAAGTCATTGACGATATACAGCGAATCTGCCATCTGCATCTGCATCATCTGCTCCGGGCTGCGCTCGACTTCCTCGACGGTAATATTATACTTCTTTGCCAGCCAACGCAGGGCGTCGGGATAGGTGAATTTTTCGTGTTCCATCACGAAGGTAATGGCATCGCCGCCCTTGCCGCAGCCAAAACACTTGAAGATATTGCGGGTGGGATTGACGTTGAAGGAGGTGTCTTTTCCTGGTGAAATGGACACAGTCCCAATAGATTGACCCCTCGTTTGCGTAGCGAAACGAAACTCTTCGACAACCTCTTCAATTCGGACTGCGTCAAGTATTTCCTGTACTTGTTTGGGTGGTATCATAACGGGCAAATATACCTCATTATAACGTAAATGTGGCCTGCCTTTACAAGGCGGGCCACATTTTTGACAGGAATATTGATCAAGACCAGAAGTCGTTTTGCTCAGAAGAACACTATTCCGCGCACGGTGACTCCTAATTGATGGATTTGTTCAATGGAAATACTTTGATGACTATTTGGGTTCTGTTCCTGACCAAGACCCCCGTCTTTTTGCAAGGAAATGCTCGGCAAAGCAGCCTGAATACCAGCATTGACTTCTATGACGCGGCCAATGCGGTAGCCCAATCCCAACTGCCACTTGACTTGCCAGCGGTTCAGTTTTTCGGTTGCCAGCCGATTTAGTTCGTCCCGACCACTGACTACTTTATAGACCTGATTCTCACTGAATATCCGGGGAGAGGTCTGGGCCAGGAAAGTATAATTCATGGTAGCACCAATATAGGCGCGCAATTTTCGCACGGGTTGCCAGTAAACTAATAGCGGAGCCTCGATCCGGTGGATGCGGCGCACGGAAGCCAGGATATTGGTATTGATGCCGGCAAACTGATTGAGGTTGCCGTAGTTACCGGATTGATCGAACACCGCCAATCCATCGGAATATCTTTCGTACGAATCCTCGGAAATAGTGGTGACGAGCGACTCATCGGAGGCCAGACGTTGCACGGCATATTGTAAACCGCTTCTCAGTCCCCAATGACGCAGTGGCTGCCAGTCGGCAACCATGCCAATGACACCGCCATTTATTCTGGGCAGACGTTCCGAATTGATACCGGCCATAGGGCCAAATTCCCAACTTGCCCGGTATGGCAATTTTTTCGTAACCGCTGTATTACTATAAGCAGGATAGGTAGCAAAATGGAGCGTATCACCCTCTGTTGCTACTGGTGGAGAAAGCATCGGCAAACTGGACAGGGCATTTTCCGGCATAGTCGCAGATTGGTCTGGAAGGAATGTCTGTTCCACCATCCCGTTTTCCAGGTTTACTCCATCCGGTACAAGTATTACTGACAGTTCATTCGTTGCCATACCATCTTTCATTGCCAACCAGGCTGGCATTGCGGTCGGATGCGCGTTCAAAACATCAGGAGCAGTAGCAGCAGGTTTGCTGAACGGATGGAGTTTGGTAGACGTAGCAGTATTTTTCGGAGACTCGTTGGATACAGCAGCTACCGTATGGATATTAACGGGTAAATCACTGGCTGAAGCGCGCTCCGCCAACGGTGCTCCCGAAATAGCTTGGGCAGGTAGTACTGGAAGCGGTTGGGACGTGTGCTGTTGCTGATATAAATACCAGCCAGCAATGCCCAATACAGGCAATAGCAGCCCGGCAAACCACCAGCCCGCTATCCGACGGCGGCGGCGACGTGGCATCTCTCGATCCAGTATCTGCTGCATAGCTGCCCAGCCCCGATCAGTATTATATTGTTTTTGTTCTCTCATTTTCCGTGTTAAACTTTGACTGTCAACCGGTTATGCGGGGAGGATTAAAAAAATAGGCAAAATTGTAAAACGGCTCTTTGCCTTTTGCCTCCTATTGTGCATCACTGATAGCCCATTGTCGCTGTAGTAGATCGCGCAACTTCTGCCGGGCAGTACTCAGGTGCCATTTGGAAGTACCCTCGCTCATTTCCAGCGTCACGGCTATTTCCGCATGGGTATAGCCTTCAATAGCATACAGCCGAAAAACCTCTTGCGACATGGGGGGCAAAGTCCGCACCGCCTTCAAAATATCCTCTTCATAGAAGCTATCATAGCCGTTTTCCGGCACCACTTCGTCGCGCTCTTCCAACACCAGAAAATGCAGGTAACGCGCATTGTTACGAAAGTGATCGGCCATACTGTGATACACCAGGCGACGTACCCAACCTTCCAGGCTTCCGCGAAAAGCAAACGTGTGGATTTTTTGAAAAACCCGTAGAAACCCGGTGTTGACTATTTCGGTCGCCGTATCCGTGTCGCGGGTGTAGCGATGACACATCCGCAGCATATCCGGGAAGAAACGACGGTACAGCACCTCCTGGGCGCGACGGTCATTGGCGGCACAGCCGTCTACCAATTCCTGTTCCGTATAGCGTTTTTTGCCGAATATCATGCAGGGGTAAATATAATGTGCTAAATCTAGTACAGCAGTAATATCTTCACTACCTCAAAGACTGTCAATGCGGACAAATGGTTGGGTCGCGCTGTAAATTATTCAAAAGTAGCCATT
The DNA here is from genome assembly GCA_965249785.1 of Saprospiraceae bacterium. Taxonomy (GTDB): domain Bacteria; phylum Bacteroidota; class Bacteroidia; order Chitinophagales; family Saprospiraceae; genus M3007. The sequence continues at coordinate 90,306 of CBDFMU010000022.1, forward strand.
TCTTTCCGCTTTTTCAATTTAAACGACCACGTAATAGTAATACGCGAAGCCAGCTGACCATCCGGTAATTCGCCGCTAGACACCATTGTCAAAGTCTCCGCTGCTCCCGATTGCACGATGCGCCCGATTAATTGCTCCACCTCTTTCCCGGCTGTACAAGTAAACAGCAGCGTGTCATCTGCTTTTTTGAAAAACGCCGCTTCTACCTGCGTCACCAGCATAGAAATCGGTGGTTGCTCCTGCAAATGCGCCAGACACAACAGCCCGGTAGAGAGTTCGCCCGCCGCACACTGCGCCGCAAAGTAAGTGGATCGAAAAGGATTCTGCGAACGCCAGCCGTAGGGCAAAGACACCACCGCCCGGTCGCCGTCGCAGGCACGTACCCCAATCCCCATAAACCAGGCAGCGGGCAATTTCCAGCACAAAAAAAGACGCATTTGCCAGGGGGAATTGGTGCGACGAAGAAACTGTAGTCTGGTCATTTTTGAAGGTGAAATTTGGTTTAAAAAGGGGGTAGAAAAAAGGTGTAGCAGGCGTAGCAAAGTTTAGGATGGTACTATTCTGCGATGCGGGAACTATTGGCAACGACCGCTAGTTTAAATTAATCGTTAATTATGCCCAAAGCAAACAACTATTCCGGGGAATTCCGGCATATTTGAGGCATTAATTTTAATTGCCCTCGTCTTTGACGAATTAAATAAACCAGTTTTAGTCGGCATTTCTACCAAACATTACACTTATGCAATGGAGAAAACTGAACGGCCAGCGCATTGAGCAGCCGTTACTTACTGCTGTGGAAGAGACCATTCGCCGGGAAACGGCAGAAGGGTACAAGTTGAAAGTTTGCATTGGCACCGATTCGCAAGTGATCGGCAGCGAGGTACACTTCGCTTCGGTCATCGTGTTTTTGCGCGAAAAGCGCGGTGGTTTTATGTTTATTTCTAACGAGCGAATGCAGCGTAAAATGAGCATTCGGGAACGCATGATCCTCGAGGTCGGGCGTTCTGTGGAGGTCGCTTATTCGCTCTGCGAATTGCTGGACAAGTACGATGTGGCCCTCGAGGTGCACGCCGACATTAACACCGACCCAAACTTTGAAAGCAACACCGCCCTCAAAGAAGCGATGGGCTACATCCTCAGCATGGGCTTTGTGTTCAAGGCTAAGCCGGATGCGTTTGCTTCTTCGTGCTGCGCCGATAAGGTGATTTAGAGCGGTTGACAGTCCAGTTTTCCAGAAATAATAGCCTTGTGTACAACAGGGGTGACTCTTCGTCGCCCCTGTTTTTTTTTGTTTTGGTAAATGAAATATACACTTTGTTCGTTTTTGAGCGAATGTTAGCCGCTGTCTGTCGAAACGCTGGGGAGTGTCTCCACAATTTCATCATTTTTGCGCCGTTTTCCCACCAAATGCGCCCTGATGGCCAGGATTGGTACGATTCGAATATTCTATTTCGTTGAAAGCAAACGATTTAGAGGGTGTAAAGGAGGATGCTGTACCAAGCCATAACTTATAACTCATAACTTATAACTTTTCATGCGTCCATTCCTTTTCCTTCCCCTCCTGTTAGCGGGGTTATTTTCTTCGGCTTTTGGTCAAAATATTCAATTCACCGAATATGATCTGCCAAACGGGCTAAAAGTGCTGCTCCACGAAGACCATTCTACGCCCATCGTGGCCGTTTCGGTGATGTATCACGTGGGTTCCAAGAATGAAAGCCCGGAGCGTACTGGCTTTGCCCACTTTTTTGAACACCTGCTGTTTGAAGGCTCGGACAATATCAAGCGCGGCGAATTTGATGATTATATCAATAATGCCGGTGGGTACAATAATGCCAACACCTGGTACGACCGCACTTACTACTACGAAGTGTTGCCCAGCAATCAACTGGCCCTCGGACTTTGGCTCGAAAGTGAGCGCATGATGCACGCCAAAGTCGAGAAAGTCGGCATCGAAACCCAACGCCAGGTCGTCAAAGAAGAACGTCGCCAACGTATTGATAATCAGCCTTATGGCCGCTTATTGGAAGAGACCATGAAGCGGACTTTTACGGTTCACCCGTACAAAAGTTCGGTGATTGGCAGCATGGCGCACCTGGATGCAGCGAAAGAAGAGGACTACGTCAATTTTTATAAATCCTTTTATCGGCCCGACAATGCTATTCTGTCCATCGCCGGCGATATTGATGTAGCGCAAACCAAGCAACTGATTGATGCTTATTTCAAAGACATTTCGCGCGGCCAAGGGGTTGTGTTTCGCCCAAAAGTGGTGGAGCCGCCGCTGACCCGCGAGGTGCGCGATACGGTGTATGATAATGTACAACTGCCAGCCGTGATTTTTAGCTACCACATTCCGGCGCAGGGTACCAAGGATTTTTATGCGGTAAAAATGTTGGGCATGCTCCTCAGTCAGGGCGAAAGCAGCCGGATGAACAAAAAAATCGTGGACGAGCAGCAAAAAGCCGTCGCCGCTGGTTCTTTTGCCCTCGAACTCGAAGATCCAGGGGCCAATATCTGCTACGCCATCGCCAACGTGGGCGTGAATCCTGCCGATCTGGAGCAGTCTATGAACGACATTATCACCGATGTACAGACCAACCTGATCCCGGAAACGGACTTGACCAAGATCCAAAACCAGGTGGAAAACGATTTCGTGACGGCCAACGACAAAGTGGCTGGTATAGCCGAAAGTCTGGCCAACTACGAAATGTACTATGGCGATGCCAACCTGATCAACACCGAACTGGATCGTTATCGCCAGGTGACCCGCGAAGACCTGAAACGCGTGGCCAATCAATATTTTAATAAGAAAGCCCGCGTGGTGTTGTACTGGTTGCCGAAACCGAAGACGCCGTAAAAAATGTGGAGAAAAAGGGTGGAGGAGAAGGGGTTGAGAAATCTTAAAACCTCTTTTGCCCTTTACACTTTCTCTAAACCTGCTCCATATTTTTTTCTCAACTTCTCAACCTTTTTTCTCAACCCCTCAACCTCCTATCTAAACATTTACCATGAAAAAAATACTCAGTTTAACTATATTTTCCATTTCACTTTTGCTGGCCTGCACCCCCAAGTCGGGCAACAAAATGAGCAGTACCCCGTCCGGTAAGACCACCTCGCCTGAGATGGCGGCTACGGGCAAAGCCCCACACATTCCTATCCCCACCGGCGACGTGCGCAAGATGGCTCCCAAAGCGGGCGACGCACCGCGCATCCAGATCGGCAAAGCGCAGACTTTCAAGCTGGATAATGGCTTGACGGTCATCGTGGTCGAGAACCACAAATTGCCTAAGGTCAATTATCGGGTATTCGTGGACAATGATCCCGTGCTCGAAAAAGACGCTACGGGCTATGTGCAACTCATGGGCGAACTCCTGACCAAAGGTACCAAAACGCGCACCAAGGCCCAGATTGATGAGGAAATTGATTTTATCGGGGCCAGCCTGTCTTCGGACCCCAACGGCATATCAGGTGGCTGCCTGACCAGACATTCCACGAAATTGCTCGATTTGATGTCGGACGTGCTGCTCCACCCCACTTTTCCGGCAGAAGAACTGGACAAAGCCAAACGCCGCGAAGAGAGTAATCTGGCGCAGCAAAAAGACGATGCCAATGCCATTGCCAATAATGTCGCCTCCGTATTGCGGTACGGCAAAAGTCACCCTTACGGCGAGATCATGACTGAGGCTACGTTGGCAAAGATTACACTGGACCAGATTAAAGGCCATTATAACACGTTTTTTAAGCCAAATATTTCCTATTTCGTCATCACCGGCGACATTACGAAGGATAAGGCCGAGCAATATGCCAAGCAATATTTTGGCCAGTGGCAACGCGCTGAAGTGCCCAAAGCCGATCATGGCCTGCCGCGCGCCCCGGAAAAAACGGAGGTAGATTTTGTCAACAAACCCGGTGCCGTGCAGTCGGTCATCAATATTACTTATCCGGTGGAATTGCAACCGGGAACACCAGATGTCATCAGCGCACGGCTGGCCAACGCCGTACTCGGCGGCTACTTCAATAGCCGGGTGAATGCTAACCTGCGCGAGGGCCACGGCTGGACCTACGGTGCTCGCACGGGCCTCACCCCCGATCAGTTGGTGGGTTCCTTCAACGGTTCGGCCAGCGTACGCAATGCGGTGACGGATAGCTCGATCACGGAATTTATCAAGGAAATGAACCGTCTGCGCACCGAAAAGGTGCCGACCGCGGAATTGCAAGTGGTGAAAAACGTGTTGGCGGGTCAGTTTTCGCAAAGCCTGGAGGAGCCGGGCACGGTGGCCACCTTTGCGCTCACTATCGCCCGTTTTGGTTTACCCGCCGATTATTATGAAAAGTATCTGGAAGTGCTGCAAAGCGTGACCGCCGAAGAGGTGCAGGCGATGGCCAAAAAATATGTTCATCCAGAAAAAGCGCATATCGTGGTGGTGGGCAACAACGACGATGTCGCCGAGCGCCTCAAACAGTTTTCGCCCGATGCCACGCTGAACTACTATGACGCTTACGGCAATCCTGTGAAACCGATGAGTGCCGTCGTAGTACCCACGGGCATGACGGCGGAGAAAGTGATTGATGCGTATGTGGCAGCGATTGGTGGAAAAGATAAGATCAACACTATCAAGGATTTGCAGACTACTTCCGAGATGAAAACGCCGGGACCACTCTTCGCGGTAAAAACGTACCAGAAAGGCGGCAACAAAATTATGGTGGATATTTCCATGAATGGCAACCCGATGTCGAAACAAATATATGATGGCCAAAAAGCCGGACAGGTGGCTATGGGGCAGAATCAAAACCTTACGGGTCAGGAACTGGGCGACCTGAAAGAGCAGGCGATGTTTGCCAAGGAGGCCGCTTACCAAAGTGGCGGCTACAAACTGCTGCTCAAAGGGGGCGAAGAGGTGAACGGCTCCAACGCTTATGTAGTGGAAGTGGAACGCCCGGACGGCAAGAAAAGCACCGAATATTACGATATGAAATCCGGGCTGAAAGTCCGCGAGGTCAGTCCCGGCACGGGTGCCGACGGCCAGCCCGCCATGCAAATGGTAGATATGTCGGACTATCAACCAGCCAACGGCGTACTGTTGCCACATTTACTGACTGTCACAGGCTTGCTGCCAGTACCCGTAAAAATCGTGGTGAAAGAAGTCAAAGTCAATGGGGGCATAGACGATGCCATGTTTAAGTTTTAGTCACGGCGGGTTTAGCCGCTGCTTTTGGTATAGAAATGTTTGTACCCTCCTTCGTCTGAAAATGGCTTCGGTGGGTAAAAAAAACTACTTTTGCGCACCCTGTGGCTTCGGCGGCAGGGTGCTTTTTTCATGTTAAAAATTTTTGATTGACGAATGCAGATTACATGATTGCTGATTTTTGATGTTTCCTGTATTTATCATTTATAATTCATCATTTTTTCTATGTTACAATTCATTTTTCTACAAGCACCCACCTCTGGCATGGCCAATCTACAACTCTTATTGCCTTTTTTGATCCTGATCGTCTTCTACTTCTTTATTTTTCGTCCGCAGATCCGGCGGCAGAAAGACCAGCAGAAGTTTGCCGATAGCCTGAAAGAAGGCATGGAAGTCGTCACCACCTCGGGTATTATCGGACGCATCACCAAAATAGATGGCAACGTAGTGCGCCTCATGGTAGACGAAAAAACTTTCATGCGTGTAGTGCGCCAAACCATCACCAGCGAATACAAACCAGCCTAATGCGCAGGCAATTTTCTCGTACTGTTTGGGGCATTCTTCTCGCGACTTTGGGCGTAGTCACCAATGGCCACGCCCAAAGTCCGTGGGTGCGCAGCAAGGCAGGTTTCTATTTACAGGCGGCCTGGCAGACCATTCCGCGCTACGAAACGCTGTACAGCACTACGGGGAAAGAGCAGGCCCTGGATCGTCGGCTCACCGAAAATACGCTCCAGCTGTATGGAGAATACGGCATTACACGCCATACTACCCTGGTAGTCAGTTTACCTTATCGCTTTCAGAAAGCAGGCCAGTTCCTGGAAAATACCCCGTTGCCGCAGACCAGCGCGGGGACTTTGAGTGGCCTGGGGAATGCTTCGTTGGGGCTGCGGCATTCCATCTTACGTGGCCAATGGCCGCTTACGGGCTTCCTGCGCGTGGATTTGCCGGTGAATCGCTATAATAACAATTCCGGTTTGCGAACTGGCTACCGTGCGCTCACCGTGTTGCCGATGTTGAGTACAGGGAACGGTTTTGCAAAATCTTACTGGTTTGCCTACGCGGGTTACGCCTTGCGCACGCGCAATTACAATGCTTATACCAATGCGGGAGTAGAAGCAGGCTACCACTTCCGAAAAATTTGGACCATTGCTTTTTCCGAATTAGTGCTGCCTACGCCAAGCGACCGCGAACCTGATTTGAGCACCAATAATGGGCGTACTGGCTTATACGTGAACGATCAGGGATACTGGTCGCTGGGGTTAAAAGGTATTTTTGAAATCCATCGCTTTTGGGGTGTTACGGCCTCCGTGGCGGGCGCAGGCTGGGGGCAGCTGGTGCCGCAACGGCCTGCTTTTGGGCTGGGCGGTTATTTCAAGTGGGATTGAACTCGATCCTTTGCGGGATAAAACCTCGTTCGTCCGCGACTAATAAGCAGGTTAAAAACTAACAGCGATTTTCTTGAGTACCAACGCTGGCTTAAACCTTACAATATTCCAATTATAGCTTGCCTATTTGCCACTATAGTCAACGCAGAGTGGTTTTGAACAAAATGAAATGTAACCTACTGAGTAACCTACTGAGGATCAAAAACTAAACCTTTTTAAACGTTCTAAACCACTCTAAACAGGCTATATGTCTTATACTTCAATAGAAGGATACAAGTATTTGAAAATCTGATTAAACATTTGATAATCAGTCAATTAATCGAATCCTAAAATATTCAAATACTCTGAACAATTTAGATTACACTATACTTATCCCGCTCAGAAAAATAGAAAAAAGTAATTTGCCAGGCATAGAGAAAGCTAGCCAATCTTCGGCACTTTTTTTTACCTGAAAAATGGACAAGCAGCTATTAATATGAATATCCCGACCGTCCCTGCTACCCTCCAATTCCTCTCTGGCGGTGGCCAGATGAGCGACCGTATTCGCGCTTTCGATTGGGCCAGCACTTCCCTGGGGCCGCCCGACCAATGGTCGCAAAGCCTCAAAACCTCCGTCAACCTGATGCTCAACTGCCAACAGCCGGTGTGGATTGGCTGGGGCCAGGACAATATATTCATGTACAACGATCCCTATATTGAGGTGTTGGGATTGGCCAAACACGCCTGGGCTTTGGGTCATCCTGCCCCAGTAGTCTGGGCCGAAATCTGGGATTTCTGCGGGCCGCTATCCGACAAAGTGTACCAACAAGGAGAATCGTCCTTTGTAAATGATGTCCACTTTTTCATGAATCGCGGCGACCTGCTGGAAGAGGTGTTTTACTCCTTTTCGTACAGTCCCATTTATGATGAAACCGGGAAAGTCGGTGGCCTTTTTTGCCCTAATATCGAGACGACCGCCAAAATGCTCAGCGAACGGCGGCTGCATACGTTGTCCAAACTCGCCGCCACCGCCCTGGTGGAAAAAACCACCCACGCGGCTTGCGAGACGGCCTTTGCTACACTGGCCCAAAATCGCGAAGACATTCCTTTTGCTTTGCTCTATCTGCTCGATGCGAGTGATCATATCCTGTTGGAACAAACCACTGGTCTGCTGTTCGCGGAAGACTCCGCTACTTCACCTGCTACCGATCCTTCCGCCTGGCCGCTGGTAGAAGTACTGCAAAACGCTAAGTCACAATTAATTTCAGTCAGCCATTTGACAGGGCTTCCCCTAGGTCTGGCCGATCTGCCAGTGGACAAAGCACTGGTATTGCCGGTTGCTTCCTCTGGACAGACGCGACCAATCGGGGTACTTATTGTGGGTATAAATCCTACGCGCCGCCTGGATGCAGAATATGTTACCTTCTACGAACTGCTGGCCGGGCAGGTCGCCACAGCGATCCAGAATGCCCGTACTGCCGAGGAGGCGCGCCAGCGTGCCGACGCATTGGCCGAAATAGACCGCGCTAAAACGGTGTTTTTCAGCAATATCAGCCACGAATTTCGTACTCCACTCACCCTGATGCTCGGTTCGCTGGAAGAACTGCTTCGGGAAGGCAATAGCAATCTTACCGCCCGCGATCAGGCTACCATTGAGACTACGCACCGCAATGCGATTCGGCTGCTGCGCCTGGTCAATGCACTGCTCGATTTTAGCCGCATTGAAGCAGGACGAACCCGAGCACAGTTTCAACGCACCGACCTCGCTCAGTACACGGCTGATCTGGCCAGCAATTTTCGGCCCATCATGGAAAAAGGCGGGCTGGGCTTCCAGGTGGATTGCCCATCGCTGCAGGAGCCGACTTACGTGGACAAGGAAATGTGGGAAAAAATAGTCCTCAATTTACTATCCAACGCTTTCAAATACACCCTCACGGGCAGTATTACGATGCGGCTTCGCGCCGAAAATGAACAGGCAATATTGACGGTACAAGATACCGGGGTTGGTATTCCCGCAGCGGAACTGCCAAAAATGTTCGAGCGATTCCATCGCGTGCAAAATGTAGTGGGCCGTACTTTTGAAGGTACGGGCATCGGCCTTTCGCTGGTGCGTGAATTGGTAGGTATGCACGGCGGCGAAATTTCCGTAGCGAGTCAGGAAGGCGTGGGCAGCACGTTCACCGTGCGTATTCCGTTGGGAAAGGCACATTTGTCAGCAGAGCAAATTCTGGAAAGTGAACAGGACATTGATTCTGCTTTCTCACATGCTTTTTTAGAAGAGTCCATTACTTTTCTGGCAACATCGGAGGAGGAGTCAAGCCAGGAAACCATTGATCCTAATTTGACTACTATATTAGTGGTGGATGACAATGCCGATATGCGGATGCACATCAAGACATTGCTCGGAAGGCATTATCGGGTAGTGACGGCCCATAACGGCGCGGAAGCCCTGGAACGGATGGCCCAACAGCCGCCTGCCCTCGTATTGAGCGATATTATGATGCCCGTAATGGATGGGCTGGAACTGCTGAAAGCCATCAAGGGCAATCCGCGTACGGCGCAAGTCCCTGTCGTCCTGCTTTCGGCACGGGCGGGAGAAGAAGCACGCATCGAAGGCTTCGACATAGGGGCTGATGACTATCTGGTCAAGCCTTTTTCGGCCAAGGAATTGCTCGCCCGTATCAAGTCGCAAATCCGGCTGGTGCGTACCCGCGCCCACGTAGAGCAGCAATTGCGTAACCTGTTCATCCAGGCACCGATGGCCATCTGCATCTTGCGTGGGCCGGAGCATGTAGTAGAAATGGCCAACGAACCCATGCTGGAAATATGGGGAAAAACTGTCGAACAGGTAATGTACAAACCCGTATTGACAGGTTTACCTGAATTGGAAGGGCAGGGTTTTCAAGAACTTCTGGATGGTGTTTATCAAACGGGGGAGCGATTTATGACCCCCGAAACACCGCTAAAACTGATGCGCAATGGTCAGTTAGAAAAGATACATATCAAATTTGTGTACGAAGCCCTGCGGGAGGAAGACGGCCAGATTTCGGGAATTATGGTGCTTGCCGACGAAATAACGGTGTTGGTAGAAGCCCGCCAATTGGCCCAACGCATGGCTGGTGCGCATAATTACGCGTATGAGCAGATTAGAAACCTTTTCTTACAAGCCCCTACGGCTATCCAGATTTTGCGTGGCCCAGATTTTATCCTGGAACTCGCCAATAAACGTATTCTGGAACTGTGGGGCCGGACCGAGGCAGAAGTCATCAACCGGCCATTGTTCGACATTATTCCTGAAGTACGGGCGCAGGGTTTTGACAAATTGCTCGAACACGTCTACCGGACCGGAGAACGCTACGTAGCCGAAGAAGTCCCGTTGAATTTCCTTCGCGACGGCCAGCTGGTACATGCCTACGCTAAGTTCGTGTATGAGCCGCTGCGCGAACCTGATGGCAGCATCTCAGGCATTATGGTCGTCGGCGATGAAATTACGCCACAGGTGCTGGCCCGACAAAAAATAGAAGAGAGCGAAAGACGCTTCCGCTTGCTCGCCGAAACCCTGCCACAACTTATCTGGATGACTGACCACCAGGGCGTTCAAGAGTATGCCTCTTCGCGCTGGGAGGAGTTTACGGGCATTCAGCCAACGGGTGCCGACACCTGGGCGAAAATGGTGCATCCCGACGATATAGCACAGATTGCCAACGTCTGGGAAGCCAGCAGGAAGACGGGCGATCCTTACCGGGTAGAAGCCCGCCTGAAAAACCAGCGCGGCAACTATCGCTGGCATTTCGTCCATGGCGAGCCTATTCGCAACGCGGACGGTCAGATTGTCAAATGGATTGGGGCTTTTACCAATATCCACGATCAGAAAACCATCCACGAAAAACTGGAAAAACAAGTAGTCGAGCGTACCGCCGCCCTCCATGCCAGCAATGAATCGCTCGCAGCCAATAACCAGCAGCTGCTACGCGCCAATCAGGAACTCGAATCTTTCAACTATGTGGCCAGCCACGATTTGCAGGAGCCGCTGCGCAAAATCCAGACTTTCGCCAATCTCCTGCAAATTAAAAAGCATGACGAAACGGCGACGACCAATTACCTTGATAAAATCACCGCTGCTTCCCAGCGAATGTCCGAACTGGTGCAGGCACTGCTCCATTATAGTCGGCTGGATAACGTGAACGAGTTTGAAAAAACCGATCTGAACGCTATTCTGGAAGATGTAAAAACGGATTTTGAATTGTCTATCGAAGAGACTGGCGCAGTCATTATTAGCGATCTGCTCCCCATTATAGCCGTTATTCCCATGCAGATGCACCAGCTTTTTACCAATCTGATTGGGAATGCGCTCAAATTCAGGGAAAAATCGCCCGTGATCATGATTGCCGCCCGTTCGTTTTCTGCGCCTGCGACCTTGGAAAATCCGCAGTGGTCGGGTGGAAAAGAATATGTGGAACTCACTTTTAGCGATAACGGCATTGGCTTTGATGCGCAGTATGCAGAACATATTTTTCAGCTATTCAAGCGGCTGCATTCCCGCGACGAATACAGCGGAACGGGGATTGGACTCAGTATTTGCAAGAAAATCGTGGAGCATCATGGGGGTAGTATTAAAGCAACATCAGTGCTGGGGGAAGGGGCGGTTTTTGTGGTGACGTTGCCAGTGGAGAGGTGAATTTTACTCCTCCAACTTCCGATACAGCGTAGTAACCCCGATCCCCAACAACCGCGCCGCCTCGGCCTTATTCCCCTTCGTAAAGGCCAAAGCCCGCTGAATTGTCTGCTTTTCCAAAGTCATCAGATCAAAAAGGCCAGTGGAAGCCTGGGCCATATTATCGCCATGTAAAATATCAAAAGGCAGTAACTCAGCCCGCAGATCACCGTCGGCGAGAATGACGGCACGTTCCAGTACATTGCGTAGTTCGCGGATATTCCCTTTCCAAATGTAGTTTTTTAGGGCTTCCAAAAATTCCGGTGTCATGGCAGGCGGCTCGCGGCGGTTCATTTTTTCGGTAAAAAGCCGCACAAAATGAGTAGCCAACATCGGAATATCCTCGCGCCGTTCGCGCAAGGCGGGCAAATGAATTTCAAATACCGACAGGCGATAATAAAGGTCTTCCCGGAAATGGCCGGCACTGCTTTCGATCAGCAAATTGCGGTTGGTGGCAGCAATGATGCGCACATTGACGCGGGTAGGTTTGGTATCGCCGACTTTCAGAAATTCGCCGGTTTCCAGTACGCGCAGCATTTTGGCTTGCAAATCGGGCGGCATTTCCCCAATTTCGTCCAGAAACAACGTGCCTTCATGGGCCTCTTCAAAAAGTCCCTTTTTGTCCTTCGCCGCCCCGGTAAAACTCCCGGCACGATGCCCAAAAAGTTCGCTTTCCAGAATATCCTTGCCGATTGCACTACAATTGACCGCCACAAAGGCCCGGCTACAGCGTGGCGATTCCTGGTGAATGGCTTGTGCAAAGACTTCTTTACCCGTGCCAGTATCGCCGGTTAGCAGCACCGTAGCATCGGTCGGGGCCACGCGGCGGGCCAGTTCGATGGCGGCGCGGATGGGTTTGGATTGACCCAGAATTGTTTCAAAACGGAACTTTTTTCCGACCGCCTGTTCCAGATGGCGGATGCGCTGTTGGAGTTGCGCTTTTTCCAATGCACGACTCACCAGCGGCACAATGCGCTCATTATCATCGCCTTTGGTGAGATAATCGAAGGCACCATTCTTGATGGCTTGGACGCCGTCGGGGATATTTCCGTAGGCCGTCAGCAGAATAATCTCCGTTTCGGGATGTTGTTTTTTGATCGTAGTGACCAAATCCACGCCGTGCGCGTCGGGCAATTTTACATCACAAAGTACTACCTGGAACTCGGTCTTTTCGAGCAATCGCAGCCCTTCTTTGGCCGTGCCTGCTTCGGTCATTTGATAGCCTTCGAGCGACAGAATGCGGGCGAGCAAACTGCGCAGGGAAACTTCATCGTCGATGAGCAGGATTTGGCTGGACATTTTTATAAATTTGCAAAAGGCAAATGGAGCATCGTAAGTTGCCCTTTGCAAGTTTGCTTACTTGCCTTTTTCTTCATTCATTTCGCCACGCATCCCGCTCTTCGCTCATCGCCCAGGCTGCGCCGTTATTTTCAATAGCATTGAACATTGGCAACCATTCGCCCGGCCCGGCAGACTGGCTCAGGATTTCGTGGCGCCGCATTTGGAGGATAATATCGAGTGGATTGATGAGCACTGGGCATTCTTCCACGCAGGCGTTGCAGGTGGTACAGGCGTGTAATTCTTCCGGCGTAATTCGGTCAAAAAGGCTTTTGCCATCGTCGTAATTTTCACGCGTAAATTTTTGACTGTCAATGTTATAGCCAATTTCTTCGGCCCGGTCACGCACGTCCATCATGATCTTGCGCGGCGATAATTTTTTGCCCGTAATATTGGCGGGACAAGCGGCGGTACAACGCCCACATTCGGTGCAGGAATAGGCTTGCATCACGTTGCGCCAACTCAGGGAAAACACGTCATTGGCCCCAAATTCCGGCAGTTCCGTAGAAGCATTCGGATCAGGCTGATCCAGTCCCATCATCAGGCGCACTTCGTGCTGTATTTCGGGCATATTGTCCATTTTACCCTTCGGCGCAGTGCGGGCGTACCAGGTATTGGGGAAAGCCAGAACAATGTGCAAATGCTTGGAATAGGGCAAATAACATAGAAAACCAAAGACGGTCATAATGTGCAGCCACCAGCCGAAACGTTCCACACTGATTAAGGCATCCGTATCCAATCCGCCGAACAACAGCGGCCCTAGCCATGTACTCACCGCAAAAGAACCCGTGAGATGATAGTGTTCCAAACCTCTCATTTGCAAGGCTTTATCGCCGCCGTTCATGCAGAAAACGCCGACAATCAGGATGATTTCCAGAAATAAAATCAAGTTGGCATCGCGGGTGGGAAAGCCTTTCATTTCCGGTTTCTGAAAACGCGGAACCCGCAACACGTTGCGTCGCATCAAAAAAGCAATCGTGGCCACAAAAGCCAAAACGGATAGTATTTCTATAAAACTGATCATAAAGGTGTAGAAACCACCCAAATAAGGCGCGAAAAAGCGGTGCGTGCCGAAAATGCCATCCACAAAAATCTCGATCAACTCCACCTGCGTGATCAAAAAGGCAACATATATAAACAGGTGCAGCACCGCTGGCAGCCAGTTTTTGAACATTTTTTTCTGGCCAAAAGCTACCAAAGCCACTTGACCCCAGCGTTGTGCCACATCTCCACCGATCTTTTCCGGTTTGCCGAGAAAAATATTGCGGCGCACCCGGCGAAAACCTTTCCAGGCCAACCAACCGGCGGCAGCTACTACGAGGATGAAAATCAAGGATTGGAGCATGGGAAGGAAAATTAAATTGGCAAAAAAGCAACAGGCAAATGTGCAAATGGAGCAAAGCGACATCCCGATTTTTCATCGGGAAGGCAATAGGCAAACCCAAGCCCTCCTCCATGTACTCTCCCCCTTTAGGGGGAGTAGGAGGGGGCTAACTCGCAATTGGCAACGCGTGCCAAAATTAAAATCAAACGACGGGCGAAAAGTACAGCGTCGAAAACGGACTTTTGCACTTCCGCTCTTGTTTGAAACAATTCTATGCAAATTCTCGACGACCGGCAGATCCGGCAGAAAATAAAACGACTGGCCATCGAAATCCTGGAACACAACTTCGGGGAGCCAGAAATCATCCTGGCTGGCCTGAACGACAACGGGACCGGGTTTGCTCAGCTCCTGTTGGCCGAATTGCTGCCCATTTTGCCCGCCGACACGAAGTTGGTACTCACCCGCATCCGCCTGAATCCGGCCAATCCGGTGGAGTACGATCCCTACATCGAGATGCCCGCCGATGATCTGCGCAATAAACCCATCATTATTGTGGACGATGTGGCCAATACGGGCCGCACCATTTTTTATGCGGTGCAACCACTTTTAAAAGTATTACCCAGCAAAGTAGAAGTAGCCGTGTTGGTGGATCGCAAGCATAAGTCCTTCCCCATCAAAGCGGACTACGTGGGTCTTTCGCTGGCGACAACGCTGCTGGAAAATATCGAGGTGCAGATTCGGGGAGTGGCGGAGATGGGGGTTTTCCTAAATTAAACCCCAAACCCCTGGTTTGATTGACGAAGGGGGATTACATGATCGCGGTTGATTTTTGATGTATCAGAAGTGTACAATTAGGGATCAAAAATCAACATTTCTCCAAGGTCTGAAAATCAATAACTTGAAATCAAAACCTCCCTTTTTAAGCCGTAGCCCGCTCCCCCTCTGCTGCCTTCCGCGCCTTCAACGCCCGTTTCTGATCGGCATTACTGTCATACAGGCAATAGAAATCATACTTCACCCGATCGCGTTCTGCCCAAATGTCCTTCCCAATATCGCAGAGAATCACCAGTTCCTGATAGATTTTATTGCCCTGGTCCATGCGCCGCTCTACGGAAATATCGCGGTCGTGCAGTTTGTCCTGCTGGATGTTCATCGCGTTCTCAAAGGCCGTGCAGGCATCCACTACGCGCTGGATATTTTGTTCGGTCATGCCTACATCGGCCAGAAAATCAATCTGTTGGCGAGCTACACGGGCAACTCGACGACCGCAAAATAACAGTTGTGGGTCGGTCATATCGCCGAGTTTGGCGGTCCCGAATTTGCGGTAGCGGCCTGTGCGATCATGAAATTTCATGGCTACGCGGGTCATCACCGAACGAATAGCCGTGCGTAGTTTCTCGGCGGCCTGCATTTTCTTTTCCGTACAGATCATTTGGTCGCCCACCAATTCGTCGTCATCGGGCAGGGCGTGAAACTGTTCGCAGAGCGATTGAAAACCTTTGAGCCGATCCAGTCCAAAACCATATTGATTAAAAAATTCAATATCACGGTAAGCAGCGCGTAGCGCATCGTTGCACTGTACATACAGTTCCGCGTCGGAGACATTGTACATCCGGTGACCGGGTTGCTTTTTCATAAATTGTTTGTTTTATAAAGGAGCATTTGGATGGTTGCTCCAAGTCCGTTGGCGATAGTGGATTGGGTTAATGATTGTCTTTGAACGACTTATAATTGACCCAAACCACCGGACAAAAATAATTAGTTTTATTTTAATAAAAAATGTTTGACACAAAAAAATAAAAACATTTTACTCCGTTGAGATTTTCTTTAATAGACTTCTTGCGAAAGTTATTAAATTTGCGGCATGAGCAAATATGATCAGATTAAAACCTTGAATGCCAATGAGTTTCGTCGTTTGACAGGGGTTCGCAAGGAGACCTTTGCCACGATGCTGACAGTTTATGAATCGGCCTTGGCTCAAAGTAAAAAGATAAAAGGGCGGCCTTCGGTGCTGTGTACTGCCGATCAATTGTTGATGATGCTGGAATACAACCGCGAATACCGGACCTATTTTCATATTGCTAACAGTTATGGTTTAAGTGAGTCCAATGCCTACCGATGTATTAAACGGGCCGAAGAGTTGCTGATTCGTTCAGGTGAATTTAGTCTTCCAGGGCGTAAAGCCTTGCAAGCCAGCGATATGCAGTTTGAAATGGTGATTGTAGATGCCACGGAAACAAAAATTGAGCGGCCAAAAAAAAACAGCGCTCTTTCTATTCTTCCAAAAAGAAGCACCACCACCTCAAAACACAAGTAATTATTGATCAAAAGAATGGTCAAATTATCTGCACCGCTTTTGGTAAAGGTCACTGGCACGACTTTAAATTGTTCAAAAAAAGCAAGATTCGTTTGTCTCCCTCTGTTTTGCTTTTAGGAGATTCGGGCTATCAGGGCATTCAAAAACTCTTGAAAAACAGCGTTATACCGATAAAATCGACCAAACTTAATCCACTGACTACCTCAGAAAAACAGGAAAATAAAGAATTATCTGCGGTAAGAATCAAAGTCGAAAATGCATTGGCTTTTATCAAAAGGTTCAAGATTTTTTCCACTCAATACCGAAATAGAAGACGCCGATTCGGACTACGATTCAACCTGTTTGCAGCCATTTGTAACCTGGAAATCAACCTTTTATGAGTTTCGCAAGAACTCTACTAAAATAATCGCTCTATGTCGTTCCTTAGGAGTAAATTACATTCTGCTACGCGTTCGGGCAGATGCTTCACTGCGGTCCGCAGGACAATATACGAAAGGAAAGAATGTCAGTGGTTTTCTACTTAGCAATAGATGGCGGTGTTACTTTTCCTGCTGCAATGCCTCCAATATGCTGACGGGTATTTCCCGAATATCCAGTAACATCAGTCCGTCGAGGCAATCTGAAAAATTGGGATCTACGTTGAAGGCGATAAAACGACCGTTCAGTTTGATGTACTGCCGAAAAAGCACGGGCACCTTGATGTGGGCCGACTCGATATTTTCCACCAAATGTTCCAGTGCATCAAAACCGCCTTGCAGGTATTTGGCCAGTAATTTGGTGTCGATTTTTTTGAGTTGCGGACGGTAGGGTTTGCGAGGTACGACCATTTTCGAGAAATTTTCATCGTAAAAAAAACGCCGCACAAACTCCACAATAATGCTTTTAGAAGCCTCCGAATAATCCTTGCTAATACTCACCGGGCCATACAAATAGCGGTATTGCGGATGCGCCAGCAGGAAGTGGAGAATACCTTTCCAAAGCAAAAACAAGGGCAGACGATGACGTTGATAATCCGGTACTATATAGGAGCGACCTAGCTCTACAGTTTCTTGCAAAAAAGGGTAAAATGTCGGCTTCATCTTGAATAAACTATTGGTATAGAAGCCATTAACGCCAAAACGCCGAAACACCACATCGCCCTGACACAGCCGATAACCGCCCACGATTTGCTGTTGTTCTCGATCCCAGATAATAAGTTGGAGGTAGTAAATATCGTATTCGTCCATATCACGCGGTCGGCCCGTTCCTTCGCCGGCGGCCCGAAAGGTCAGCTCGCGGAGCCGCCCGATCTCGAACATTATATTGGGCAAGGCAACAAACGGGGCCACGTACACATCGAATTGGCCGCGTACCGCAATCTTCATTTCCGCTGGGAGTGTAGCGATCTCAGCGGCCACTACGGCTGGATCGAGCGGGGCTGCCAACGCCTGTTGCTCCAGGGGTTGGGAAGCCCTAGTAAACTGCTCTGGCTTCACCTCCAGCGGGGAGCCGAGCGAGAAGATTTTGGCCTGTAAAAACTTGCCCCACCGACCAGTACCTTGGAACTGCGCCAGGGTATCAGGCGTAATAACATGACCTACGCGCACCCGGATATGCACGGGGCCATCGGTGAATTGGTAGGGCAAACCCGGAATCGCCCAGCGCAGCAGTCCGCCCGGCAAATGGTCGGTCTGCAAATAAATCGGTACGATGGGCTGGCCTGCTTTGCGGAGTTGTTTCAAAATTTGCTGACGCAGTAGATTCTTGCCCAGATGACTCAATGGATTATCTGAAAAATCGAGCGGCAGACCCACGGCTACGCCCGATTGGATGTTTTTGGCCAGTTTTTTAGCAAAATTTATTCGTAAAAAGCGGTCGCGCAAGTCTCGCCGCTGAGCGCGTATCACTAAGGGGTTCAACGATTTAGGTGGCGGGATGGGGTAGGGGTGCAGTATTTTGACGGTCGGAAAAATATCGCTCAAAAGGGCCACCAATATCCATTCATCCAGGCCCGGCATCAATTGGTTGCAGACAAATACGGCACCTTCTTTTGGCCGCGCCAGTAATTTGCGGTCGTACTCGCCCAACTCGAAAGTGACCTGGGCTTTGGCAAGTTTGGCTTGGGCGATGTCGTACACGTGGAAGGGAAGTATGAACTATAAACGATGAAGTATGAACGGCAAAAGTAGGGGGTCACTAATTCGTTGAGATCGGCAATGGAAAATGGTTACAGAGAATTAATACATTAGGAGACAGGAAACAGGGATTAGGAAAAAGGAGACAGGAATTAGGAAACAGGATTAAGAGGGGATAGGAGACAGGAAAAAGGAATCAGGATTAGGGTTTTGGTGGTTGCATGGATTTTATGAGACCATTCAGAATTTTGGTTACTTCGTTAACTTGTTGAATACCAATTGTTTGGTCTGTATCAGACAAGAAAAGAAAGCCGTTTTGCCAGATAAAGCATGGACTTTACTTCGCTGGAAGAACCTTTGGCAATACGTAAAAATCGACAGAAATCCCGGTTACTTCCTTTCTCAAAGCCCTCGGCAATATTGTTGGAAATGGAAACTGCTGCCCGGCAGATTTGGTCTCTAAAACCAAAGTCTTTTAGCATCCCAAATTTAGCGTAGATAAACACTGCAACATCCTGACTTTTTTGCCAGACAATTAAATCTTCAAATTTTTGAACAGCCATAATATGTAAATTTTTTAAAATTAAAGCAATTTTCCCTGTCCCCTAATTCCTGTTTCCTTTTTCCTAATTCCTGTTTCCTAACTCCTTTGTCCTAATTCCTGTTTCCTAACTCCTAATTTACCTCATCTCCGCCACCAAATGCACGATCCCATTGACAATAAACTGCACGCCAATCGCGATCACGATAAAGCCCATAATGCGAGCAATAGCACCCAAACCGCCATTGCCAAATATTTTAAAAAGAAAAGGCGCAACGCGCAGGGAAACCCAAACCAGCCCGGCCATCGCAAAAATGGCCGCCACGATCAGCACGCGCTCGTTCCAGGCAGGATGCTGGGCGTACAGAGTAATCAGGTAAGAAATGGAACCCGGCCCGGAGAGCATCGGCATGGCCATCGGCGAAAAAGCCACATCCTGCCGGTCTTGGGATTCTCTCTCCACGGCCTTATCGTAGCCGCGTCGCTGGGCGAATTTGCCATTCATCAGCGCAAAACCACTGCTCAGGAGTGCCAGTCCGCCCGCAATGCGAAAAGCGTGAATAGTCAATCCGAAGAAACTTAAAATATAGGTGCCCGCCAGAAAGAAGCTGACCAGGATCAGCAGGAAATATAGGCTGGTGTGCAGCGCAATGCGGTTGCGTTCGGCACGCGGCCGATTGCTGGTGAGGGCGACGTACACGGGAATAGCACCCGGTGGATCCACAATGGAAAATAGCGCAATGAGGGTAGCGAGGAAGAAGTCCATAATATTGGGTTGGTTTGGCCGCAAAGGTACGGTGGCGCGTCTTCCGGCCCACGGTCACGGCTTAAACTTCTCTTTAAAGTCGTTTGGAAGACGGTTTCGATAGATTTCTTGCCGATTGACAGGTAATCCATATTTTCGCCCCGGTTTTTTGCCGGGTTGTCTGTTAAAATTTCCTCAAAAAACCAGTTGTTGTGCATGGGCTTGCTTTTTCCAGACGTTTGTGCCAATCTAAACTTGTCGGAAATACTCCCACCGATTATACTGAATGCAGAGTGGTTTTTTAAACAGGATGAATGCATAAGGGGTTAGCATCAAATTTTCTCAACCCTTCAACATGCTCAACCTCTCAACCTTTACTATACCTTGCCGACCAACGAAAATCAACTTAAGTGAGTAAAAGGACAAATTTTTTTGATATTTGACAATAGATGTTAGACTTTGTAAGCCAATGTTTTAGTCAAAAGTCTAAGGTTCAATTGCTAATGTCTTAGTACTTAAATATGCAAAATCGGCATCATTACATTCAACAAATCCAACTGATATGAACCTCCGGAAAGGTGTGTGCTCCCTATTTCTCCTGCTGTCGGTTTGCTTGCTGCACGCGCAGCAAACCGCCGTGTTCACCGAAGCCAACCTCGCCTACAAGCGCGGACTGGACTTCTTCAATCAAAACCTCTATGGCCTGGCCCAGAAAGAATTTCGCTCGGCTATTGATTTAGTGCGTCCCGTCAATGAGCCGGAATGGAAAGCGATCAAGACGGATGCCGAACTGTATTATGCCAAAGCCGCCGTCCGCCTGGATCAGCCACAGGCCGAACAGCTCACGCTCGATTTCCTGCGCGAGAATTCGCCTTCGCCCGTAGCCAGCCAGGCCGCGCTGGAGATTGGCGATTTTTATTTCAATAAAAAAGAATACGCCAAAGCACTGACTTACTACAATATGGCCCCGACCGGCACGGGTGCTATCAAGGAGGAAATCCAGTTCAAAAAAGGCTATGCCTATTTTGTAAGCAAACAATTTGCGCAGGCCAAAGCACTCTTCGCACCGCTCAAAGAAAATACCCGCAGTGAGTGGTATTATCCAGCCAATTACTACTACGGCTGTTGTGCTTTCTTTGAAGGAAAATACGACGAAGCACAAAAATCTTTTACACGCTGCGAGCAGTCGGATAAGTACAAACAACTAGTGCCGTACTACATTGCGCAAATCTATGCGGCTAAAAAACAGTACGACCAGGTGATTACGTATGGTGGTCCGAAAGCACAGGATAGCAACATAAAAAACCGCCCCGAACTCAATCAACTCGTCGGGCAGGCCTACTACGAAAAAGGCGATTATAAAAAGGCCCTGCCTTATCTCGAATATGCCGCTACGAACAGCAACAACTTGCGTCCCGCCGACTATTATCAGCTCGGCTATGCGCAGTACCAAAGTGGACTGTACAAACCAGCTATTGAGAATTTCGAGAAATTGAGCAAACAAGATAGCCTGCTCGGTCAGAACGGTCTGTATCACCTCGGCGATTCCTACCTGCGTACTAATAACAAATTCGCCGCACGCACCGCTTTCGGGCAGGCCGCCAGCATGAATTTTGATAAATCCGTCAAAGAAGATGCCCTCTTCAACTACGCCAAACTGAGTTATGAACTAAAATATGACCGCGATGCTATTGATGCCTTGCAGCGCATTCCATCTACTTCGACTTATTACAACGATGCGCAGGCACTGATGAGTGAGGTATTTCTGAATACCCGCGACTATGATCGGGCCATCGCCACGCTGGAAGCCCTCAAAAATCGCACCCCGCGTCTCAATGAGACGTATCAAAAAGTCACTTATTTTCGGGGTTTGCAACTCTACCAGAATAATCAAAAAGACGAGGCGCGTCGTTATTTCAATAAATCACTTGATTTTCCACTAGATAAACGCACGGCTACTTTATCTTCTTTCTGGATGGGTACTATTGCGCATGAAAGCGGCGAGTTCCCCATTAGTAAGCAGCACCTGACTTCCTTTTTGGCGCAGGCCAAAGCCTACAACGACTTGCCCGACGAGAGCAGCGTAGTAATGGGAAATTATGTGCAAGGTTATAATTTCTTAAAAACCAAGGACTATCGCAACGCACTCACTTATTTTAAGGCCGCTATTGATGGCATTAAGCGCAATGCCGGTATTCAAAACACCCAGATACGCAGTACTGTACTCGGCGATGCGGTGTTGCGCGCGGGCGACTGTCAATTCAAAAACGGACAATACAATGAAGCAGTCACTTACTATAATGAAGCGATCAATCAAAAATATACCGGCTTTGAATACGCACTCTACCAGAAAGCTATTATCAAAGGTTTGCAGGGCAATCAGGTAGATAAAGTATTAGCATTAGAGGACCTGATTAATAAGTATCCTACTAGCCAGTACACCGACGAAGCCCTTTATCAACTCGGCGATACTTATCTGGAAATGGGAAAACTGGATCAGGCCGTGCCGCCACTCAAACGTTTGGTGGCTGATTTTCGTGGCAAATCTGGTTTAATCAACCAGTCATTGCTGAAATTAGGGCTTATTTCTTACAACCAGGGCAATTCCCCAGGCGCCATTAACTACTACAAACAAGTATTCTCTAATAACCCGGAAACAGCGGAAGCTAAAGATGCTTTGGCTGCATTAGAAGAGATTTACGTAAAAGACCTCAATCGCCCCGACGAATACTTCGCTTTTCTGGAGACTGTACCGGGCTATAATGTTTCCAGTGCCTCCAAGGATAGTGTGACCTACGAGTCTGCTTATATTCAGTTCCAGAATGCACGTTATCAGCAGGCGATTGAAGGATTTACTAATTATTTGGCTAAATATCCTAATGGTCGCAACGCGTTGCAAGCACTTTATTATCGCGGAGATAGTTACGCCTCTGCTGGGATTGCTAAAAATAGTTTGGCACTAAAAGATTACGCTGCTATTGTGGCGCGTGGGTCGAGCAAACTATATCCGAAAGCCGCCGAAAAAGGGGCATATCTGGCTTATAATACCGAAAAAGACTATACGCAAGCCTTTGAACTGGCTCGTAAATGGGAAGAATCTGCGGTGTCCCCGGCTTCTCGTTTTGATGCTGAATTAATGGCTTTACGTGCTGCTTATCAGACTAAAAACTCGGTCGCGGTTGGAGAATATGCCAATAAAATCAATACTTCCGGGCAAGCTTCCAAGGAACAAGTAGCGGTCGCTAATTTTTATGTCGGTAAA
Source organism: Saprospiraceae bacterium (assembly GCA_965249785.1). Lineage (GTDB taxonomy): Bacteria > Bacteroidota > Bacteroidia > Chitinophagales > Saprospiraceae > M3007. The sequence continues at coordinate 113,211 of CBDFMU010000022.1, forward strand.
ATGGCCTACGATAAGAACGACTATGCCCGCGCTTATCCCGCTTTGCAGACCGTGACCCAGAACTCGACCAGTGAAATCATGCCCGAAGCCTATCATTTGCAGGCACAAATTCTATTCAAGCAGAAAAAATATCAGGAAGCCGAAGATTTAATTAGCGAAGCCAATAAAGCCAGTGCTGGTTATGACGACTGGATTGCCCGGAACCTCATTCTGATTTCGGATGTATATTCAGAACAAGGGGATAAAAATAGTGCTACGGCGGCGCTGGAAGCAGTCATGGAAAATTACAAAGGTACTGATACGACCATCCTGGCTACTGCCCGCGATAAGTACAACCGTTTGGGTAATGCTAATAACGTTGCCCCAAACATGAATAATAGCACTAATAAAGGGGTAAAAGGCAATTTCCTGGAACTGGAAGAAGGGGGGAATTAATTAGTTAATGGTTAAAGGTTATTGGTTAATAGTGTAAAACCAGTAACCGTTAACTGATAACTATTAACCAGTAACCAATACACCAGTAACTACTAACTAATAACCAACTCTCCTTCGCCTAAAAAGGCTTTGGCGAGTAAACAGAACGAAAAATGCTCATCCAACATAAATCATTGCTCGCCGTCCTCCTGCTGACTTTTGGCGCACAACACCTGATGTTTGCCCAGAAAGAACTGCCTACCGAAAATGTAGAAATCGTCAAGGATTTTGATGCACGGCTGCTGGAATCGAACAAGATCAATGTGTCGCCAGTACTACCATTGCTCGATACGACTACACAACGGCAAAACTACACCGTACCGCCTCGCCCGCTGTCGGTGACCTATGACGCACCCAAACTGCGCCCCATCGGTTTGAAAACCGTAAAGGTCGAAGATGCTTATAATGGCTATGCAAAGCTGGGCGGGGGCGTACCGAGTTCCGTCTATGGAGAGGCGGGCTATTACTACCGTTCCGGGGATAAGTTTGATGGCAAAGTCTGGTTTCGCCACCACAACCAAAGCGCAGCGCATTCTATTGAGAACCAGAAGTTTTTCAATAATGATGCACTGATTAGTGCCAATATATATTTGCCGAAAAACCTGGCCGTAGAAGGCAAAATTGGCTACCAGTACAACCGCGTCCATTACTACGGTTATGACCACGATTCCGTCCAGTATTCGGATGAGCGGACGCGCCAGGATTTCCGAACGTTAGACGTTGGCGCACGACTTTATAATAGTGAGCGTACGACTGGCGACATCAATTTTTCTGTTGCTCCCAGCCTGTATGTACTGCACGATTTTTATTCCGATCAGGAAACCGGATTTAATCTCAACCTGACCGCCAGTAAATGGTTTGCCGAAAAGCACCCATTGAGCCTGACCATCCGTACCGACATGACTAATTTTAATGATACAGTCACGCAGCGGTTGAACAACATTTATTTACAGCCCTCTTTTACTTATCACGCTGATTTTTTCAAAGTAAAAGTAGGGGCCAATTTCGCCAGCAATCGCGATGTGTTCAGCATTTTCCCGGATGTGGAAGTGACACTGCGGGTATTCGGCGATGGTATTCAACTTTTTGGCGGGGTCAGCGGCGACCTGCGGAAAAACACTTACCGCAGTATATCGCAGTATAATCCGTTTATTAGTATTCGAGGTACTAAACTGCGCAACACTCGCTATGATAATTATTATGGTGGGATAAAAGGTGACTTGGGCTGGCTCTCGTACACCGCCCAGGCGATGTACGCCAAAGCCTCCGACCTCGCGCTGTATCAGACGGTATTTGTTGGTCAGGGCCTGGATAAGCCGAGCATTACCAAATTCCGGGTATTGTATGATACGGTGCGGATCACCAACCTGCAAGGCACGATAAAACTGGTGCCTTTCCCGGCACTTACCATCTCTGGTACGCTCAGCCAAAACATCTTTTTTGACCCGGCCCATCAGGCGCAAGTCTGGGGCCTGCCCACCACCGAAGGTAATTTCAGTGCCCTTTACTCCATTCTGGAAGGCAAAGCTAACCTGCGCGGCTCGGTGCATATTGCCGATGGCATCTGGTTTAAAGACCCGGAAGGCATCGCTCGCGAAGGCAATGTGCTCGCCGATTTAAGTGTCGGCGGCTCCTACTATTTTACCAAAAATATCGGTGCTTTTCTGGATGTGAATAACATCCTGAATAATCGCCGCGAACGCTGGTACCAGTATCCGACTTTCGGAACTAATTTCCTGGTGGGGATTACGGCGCGGTTTTAAAAAGTAAGTTGAGATTGAAGAAAATGTTGAGGGTGTTGAGTTAGTTTGCTCAACACCCTCAACTTGTTTTTTCTCAACCCTCTCAACATCTTCTAAACCTACTTATACCGCCGCCGTACCAACTTGATAAAATTCTTGGCCGTCTCCAGGCGTTTTTTATCCAGCCAGCCATAGCGGGTCACGCAGTGATCGAGCAAATAGTTTTTGGCATCGGCAAACTGCGTATAACTGTTCAATGCCGTCAAAGCGGCATCGAAAGCCTGGCCATCGCCGGAGAAAAGCTCCCGTGTAAGCAGCAGGCGGTCATTGAGTGCAATCGCCTTTTTTAAATCGGCAATCGGCAATTCGGAGAGTTTTTCCGAAAGTTCACGGGCCTGTTTCTCTTCAAATAAGGCTTCCGCCTCCGCTGAAACAACGGGGGTGGTTGGTGCTTTCACATTTACTGTCACCTCCGGCTCAGAAGGCGCGGCGGGAGCAGGCTTTTCTTCCACCACCGCTGGCGACTGCGCAGCTGGTCGGGGAGCCGTTTCGCGCACGGGTGGCTCCGGGGCTACTGTGGGCGGGGGCGAAGGTGGCACTGGAATAGCGGGAGTCGGCGGCGACTCTTCTACCTGCGGCGGACGTGGCGCAGCGGGTCGGCGCATCGGCACCGGCGGTTCGGGGCGAGCAGCAGCCACCACCGTATCAGATAGCACAGCGTCGTATAATTGGCGAACGTACGAAGCTACAATGTCCACGTCAATGCGTACAATGTTGTCCGGGTCTTTGCTCAGGCGAGCAAATTCGCGGTTCAGTTTGTCCAGGTAAATTTTTGTTTTCAGCAAATCCATCGGCTGGGTAGTTGTTGAGTTTCGGTACGCTTATGCTACCGGACGGTGAGATATTCCTATTTTCACCGGCGAATTTCAAAAATTTAATCGGAATTGCCTGCATTTGCAGAATATTTCCATCTAACAATCTATTTATCCGTGTTTCTCGAACCACATTTCAAGGGCCAACGCTCCGGCTGGATAGAAGTCGTGTGCGGTTGTATGTTTTCCGGCAAGACCGAAGAATTGATCCGCCGCCTGCGTCGCGCCAAGATTGCCGACCTGCGCGTGGAAGTGTTCAAACCCCGTGTAGATACTCGCTATGACGAATCCAGCGTCGTCTCGCACGATACCACTTCCGTGCTGGCCCAGCCAGTAGACCACTCTTCCAAAATATTGAAAATCAGTCCAGATACGACGGTAGTCGGCATTGATGAAGCTCAGTTTTTTGATGCTGAATTGCCGCGTGTTTGTCAGGAATTGGCCCTGCGCGGGGTGCGCGTCATCATCGCCGGGCTGGATATGGACTATCGTGGCGAGCCGTTTGGCCCCATGCCTTACCTGCTGGCCGTTGCGGAATACGTGACCAAAGTCCACGCGATTTGTGTTCACTGCGGCAACCTGGCGACGCACTCGTACCGCCTGGCGGAAGGCGATAGTGTGGTGCTATTGGGCGAAAAAGAGCAATATGAACCACGTTGCCGATCCTGCTACCAGATGGGAAATATTTTACGTTTGAAATAGTCGTTGGACGTTGGATTTCTGGATTTTTAGACTATTGGATTAATAGATTTTTGAACTACTGGACTTTTGAGTGTCCAACGTCTGATAGTCAAATGTCCAACAGTCCAGCAATCCAAAATTACTATTTCCAGAAATGCCAGCCAAAGGTGGCCAGATACGCGGCCACCGTCAGCAAAAAGCCATAGTAGAAAAATTGGTAACATCGCGTCAACCGATGGTATTTTTTAGCCAGCGAATTGCCCATCAAATGCAGGTCGCGGCTCATCGCTTTGTACAGGGCAACCTCATCCATCATAAGTAGTTGCATATTTTCGTGGTACTCGGTCAGCGGACGATGGCAAAAACTGCCAAAGAAAAACCAGTTGACCGGGCGAGTATCGCCGGGGGCCGGGCGCTTGGGCACTACTGGCCGGGTAGCGATCACGGCCAGCACCACCGATCCCAAGCCGGTTGCCACCAGCATCAGGTTGGGCCAAAGTAAATAGTGCGAGTGCGACAAAAAGCCCATGTGCTTGCGCGTGACCACCAGGGAAACCAGGAATACATTGAGCCCGATCATAAAGTGCGCCTTGCGGTCGGCGATGTGGCTATAGCCCAGATGATTGGTGTAGAGCGTATAAAAAAGTATACTGCTGCCGCGTTTAGGTATTTCGAGTTCCTCCGTAATCGCTTGCAGCGTACGTTGAAAAGATTTGCTGTTCGGGCCAGGTTTGGAAAGCGGAATCATGGATCAAAGGTAAGGTCTTGGATTACATTTCTTTTATACGCTTCATTAGCTGTTCTACTAATAATGCATCTTTGATAGCATTATTTTCAAAGACCATAAAATAGCGGTAATCGCCGTGACGACGAGCATCACTTTCCCACATTTTGCCAAGTTCCAGTTTTTGTACACTATCGGAATTATCGCGGTCGCCGCCTTTGGTTTCCAGCAAAACGATTTTGCCAGACTTGGTTAGTATAATAAAATCCGGGTAATGATTGACAAAACCATTGAGCAAAAACCCCTTGCCGCGTTCCAGATTGCGAGTCCAGCAAAGCACATTCTCTTCGTGGATTAAGGCAGATATGATGCGCTGCTCCATTTCATTTAACTTGCCTTCGCGCTCATACATGGTTTTGGACAGACCCGCAGAGGCCGTATCGCCCGGTTCAATGCTGGTGGGCAATTGCCAGTTCGCTTTGCTGAACACCTTGCCAGTATCTACCCAATTACTAGACATATCACGACCATATTCATCGGCCAGTTGCGTAATCCGGCTACGCAATATGGATTTATATCGCCATTCATTCTGCGCAAAATCCTGATAACGATCATCGTCCCAATCGCCTACCACTTGCAGTAAGTATTTACGTAGCTCCGTATCAGAGATATGATCAAGTTTCCCTAATACGGCGATCATCCGATTGGCAGCTACTTCGCCGCGCTTGTCCTTTTTATTCGGATCCAGCAAATATTTAGTCAAATATGCCCGTGCTGGCGCATCTAAACGGGTGAACTTGGGCAAATGGTCCGCCTCATCCAGGTCAATTTTCCAGGCATCCGCCGGGGCCGCATCAAAATCAATATTACGGTCGGCTTTGCTCAACTGAAAATCGCCGAGCAGCATTTTTTTGTCGAATAGCAAATCACTGGTTTCGCCCGAAAAAGGATCAATAACGAATTTTAGAAAAAACTGTGGCAAGCGCAGGGCTTGAGCTTGGGTGCGGAATGCCTCGCGGAGATGGTATTTTTTCACTTGGGCCGTCAATGCGTCTGGAATATGATTGGAATTTGGTTCCTCCAAAGCAGTTTCTACCCGCGCCTGTTCCGTGCGGGCCATGCTTTCTATCTGCGCGAGGCTGATTTGTACGGTGGGAGATGCAGTAGTCGAATCGGCTATTTCCAGGTCGGAAAAATCGGGCAGCCTGCCTTCCAATCCAATTTCCGGCGGCAATCCCCAAACGGGCAAAGTTTCTTCCTGCACCTGGGAAAATAAGTTGCCGTAGCCGGGTGGTGCCGTAGCAGTATCCTGCGCATTTTCGGCGGATATTTTGTAATCATTCTCACTAAATCCCGCCCGGTTCAGCCCTTTTATTATATTGTCCAGCGTCTCCCGGAAACGGGACGAACTGGTCAGCACAAAACTCGAATTGAGCATCGGACTGCTGGTTTTGGTGGCAAAAGGCTGGCGCAAAATCCGCCCTAATATCTGTTCCACGTCTACCGCCGAGGATTTATTGGCCAGCGTAGCCAGGATGTACGCGAAGGAACAATCCCAGCCTTCTTTCAGCGCATTCACCGTAATAATGTAGCGCACCGGGCAGTCCGCCGCGAACAAATCCACGCCTTTCAGTTCGTTGATCTGGGCAGTTTTGATTTTAATTCGTTCCTCCGGGATGCCCGCCTCAATAAGTTGTTTTTTGATTTTTTCAAACGTTTCCGCACTATCACCGGATTTGGGCTGCGCCTGAAACAATACAATTGGCCGAATAAACCGGCCAGTCCGTTTTTGCTCTTGCCCGGCTTCGATTTCAAGTTTTTTCTGCAAAAACACGGCATTTTCCAGCACTTCGTCGGTTTTGAAATGGTTGTACACGATGACGGGCAGTTTCACCATGTTCTCTTTTTTCAATTCCCAGGCATCTACGAAACAGAGCAAATTGGAATTTTTGCGCGGTGTAGCGGTCAGGTCAAGAATAAAAGAGGGATTCAAATTTTGCAACATTTCTACCGAAAGTTCGGTCTCCGCATTATGGCTTTCATCCACGATCACCACTGGATTCAGGCGACGCAGGGCGGCCATACTGGAAGTAGGATCAATACCAGCAGGCGTATTTAAACTATCGTCTTCTACCTCAAAACCAATATTGGCACCGTTTTCCTGGTTCATCTTGCGGTCCTCTTTGTTCTTGGCCCGCAGACTATCAAATGACAGCACCACTATGGTCAACTGCTCCAAAGTGGCGGTAGCATGGAGGCCACCGAGCAACCGTTGCTTGTCGTATATTTCTACCCGACTACCAAATTCTGCATCCAGCCGAATGCGATAAGGGTGATTTTTGGCGCGCAGGTTGGCCAGTGTTTGCTCCAATATAGACAGACTCGGCACCAGCCAGACCACCGCCTGGGTTTTCAACGTCGGATATGCCCGGAACACTGGCGACAAAGCCGCACAGGCCAGATAAGTCTTGCCACCGCCCGTCGGAACTTTCAAACAGAGATGGGGTACGCCCGGCACGTTTTCTTTATACGGCTCTACCGCATTGCCGCGTTCCGGCACGAGTGGCGAGCGCGGATGCTCCCGCCAGAAAAGATCATAAGCCTGACGCGTCGAACGGTTTTCGAGCAAGCCGAGGAAACGGTCGAGATCGCTAATGACCTGCTGCTGATATGGTTTGAGTTGCATGATTTCTTGTAGCGATTGGACTACTTTCAAAAACTTGTCCAGATTTGATGGTTTCCTGCGTGGTGACCTCCCCCGGCCTGCGGCCACCCCCTCCAAAGGGGGATACCGAGCGTACTGTCGCCGCTTTTTACTTAGCAAAGTGGTTGATTAACCCCTCTAAATACTACGCCTATCGTCACCGTTCTTCACTTAGCCAAGTGGTCGTGATATCCCCCTTTGGAGGGGGTGGCCGCAGGCCGGGGGAGGTACACGCGCCGCAGGGCTTAACTAAATCACAGCCTCGGTATATCCCTCGGTATTTTCTTGAACCGAATGCCCCGCGTCTGCATCAAATCATCCGGTAAAGTGCAATAATCCGCATACACCACCGATGTTTCTCCCGTTTTAGCAGAGACGACGGTCGAAAACAAGTCCACATCCAGCACCACGGCCTGCTCCCGCTCATAGCAAAACCACCAGGCCGTCCCTTCGTTTACGCCCATTAGCCAACGATGTTGATTCGTTTCCACAGGCCAGGGCTGCCGCGTCTCGGCATGCCACACGTAGCGGCGGATGGCTGCTTCGCCTGCCGCCTCATTGAGCAGGCCATCCTCTCGAAACAGCGGCTCTCCCAGGGTATAATAATCAAAGCCGCCACCCGTACCGGGCTTGCCCGCGTAGCCATTCATGACCCGGCGGACGCGCTCGGCGGTGAGCGTCTCGGCATAGTCTTCCATTTCGATGAGAATGAATTTGCGATTGCCGCCGTCCTGTTGGTTTAGGTTGAGTACGGCATGGGCAGTGGTGCCGGAACCAGCGAAGGAATCTAGGATGATGGAGTTTTTGTCAGTGGCGATTTGGAGAATGCGTTCGATAAGTCTGGCAGGTTTTGGAGTTGTGAAGATTTCGTCACCTTCTTTTTTGAAAATTTCTCTCAATTCAATTTTGGCGTCAGCATTTTGTCCAGCTTCTGAATGAGTCCACCAAGTTGTAGGAACGACTCCTTGTTTTGCTTCTGATAAAAACTTTTTAATTCTAGGAATGCCAGCACCATCTTTTCCCCAGTATATCCTTTTATCTTTATTTAATTCTTCAAAAGTCTCTTTTGATATACGCCAGTAAGTACCATTTGGTGGAAAATACCCTTTCCCATTTGGCCCTTTAATTTCGTAAGTCCCCAAACTATAAAAATTTCTTGCCTGAATAGCATTTGTTGTCCAAGCACCTCTTTCGTCGTTATCAGGATTAGAATATGTTTCATCAAGTTCAGATGTTCTTGGTAGCAAGTTTCTATTCCAAGAATTGGCTTTCTTTGCATATACAGTTAAATACTCGTGCATATCAGATAAATACTTCGCAGAATTTTTTACTGTATAAATTTTTTGCCAAACAATATTTGTAATAAAATTTCCTATTCCCCAAATCTCATCCATCACTAATCTCAAATGCGCCTGTTCATTATCATCAATCGAAATAAAAATTGCCCCATCATCGGCCAGTAGTTTATGCAACAGCCGTAGTCGCGGGTACATCATACACAGCCACTTGTCATGGCGGCTAAGGTCTTCGCCTTCTTTACCCACTACCTTATGGAGCCAACGCAGGATTTTAGGGTCGTTCACCGCGTCGTTGTAGGCCCAGCCTTCGTTGCCGGTATTGTAAGGCGGATCAATATAAATGCACTTTACGCGGCCCTCGTATTCGGGCAGCAGGGCTTTGAGCGCTTCGAGGTTGTCGCCGTGGAGGATGCGATTGCCGGTGTCGGTCTCGCCATGCGTACTTTCATGGCGCAGCAGGCGAAAGGGCACTTCGAGGTGATGATTGAGGACTTTTTCTTTGCCAATCCAGTGGAGCGTGGGCATGGGTATAGTTTTGCGAGGGCAAATAAAGCCAAATTTTTTGGCCCGTCCACAGCGAAACAGGGTTTCGCGCTACACTACACCGCACACGCAATCTTCTCCACCCTTCGCTCATGCCGTCCGCCCAGAAATTCGGTGTTCATAAAAATACGCACCATCGCCTGGGCTAGTATTTCAGTCACAAAACGGGCGGGAATGGAAATAACGTTGGCATTGTTGTGCTGGCGACTGAGCACCGCTATTTCTTCCATCCAGCAGAGTGCGCACCGGATACCCTGATGCTTGTTGGCGGTGATCGCCACGCCATTGCCGCTGCCGCAAAGGAGTACCCCGCGTTCGGCCTGCCCGCTTTCCACCGCCTCCGCTACGGGATGGGTAAAATCCGGATAGTCCACCGAATCGAGCGAAAAAGTGCCGAAATCGGACACCATGTGCCCTTGCTTTTGTAACATGGCCACGATGCCGTCTTTATAGGGGAATCCGGCGTGGTCGCAGCCGATGGCGATTTTCATAAATTAGTGGGTTGAGTAGTTGAAACCTGGCGACAAAGATAAGGCAGGGAACAATGCGATGTGTAAACCTGCCCGCTTCAGCAAAATACGCCGGTGAATAACGGAAGAAAAAGCAAAAACTGAAAAAGCGCGTAATTGTTTGGCCGGGCGACTTTCCAGCCGTACAATTGTCGCGAAGGATTGAATTTTTCTAAACCTGATAGGTTTTTGAAACCTATCAGGTTGAAGGGAATAACGACTATTTAAATCCACCCAATCAAATTTAATTGACCGATGCTCTATTATGAAAAGATACGTTCTAAGTTTTGCGGTTCTATTGGCGGCCATTTGGTCTATTATGGCCAGCCAGCAAGGCGACCTTAGTACTTATAAGGTGTTAAAACCATTGACTACTGTTTTAATAATTTTTATTGCCCTGGTATCGTTTAATAAAGACAATAAAATTTACAATAAATATATTGTTATAGCACTTTTATTCTGCTTGATAGGCGATATTTTTCTATTAGATAATGCCTATTTTTTATTTGGTTTGGTGTCGTTTCTGGCAGCCCATTTGTTTTTTATTTATGCTTTTAGTACGGTCCATGGATTTAGCAGGAATTTTTTATCGCTCATTATTTTAAGTGCTGTCTATGTTGCTTATTTCTTATATCTACAATCAGATTTAAAAGCATTTGCGCTTCCCGTTGCCGTTTACATGACGGCTATTATTGTAATGAACTGGCAAGCGGTTGAATTATATCTAAGAGACCAGAAAAAAACGTATTTAGTGATTGCTATTGCTGCTATATTATTCACGTTTTCTGACTCCATGGTAGCCTACAATAAATTTAAAGCACCTTTTGCACTAGCAGATTTTTCTATTCTTTCCACCTACTGGCTGGCCATCTACACCTTTGCATTTAGCAGTTATTTTGTGAAAAACAGGCCACCGCTTTCCTGATGTAACCCCATTGCCCAAATGCTGTCCTTAGCAAAACCCTGCTTTTTGCGCTACCAACGCGGCCAAGGCACGTATTTTTAGCCCATTTCCATAAAGCAATCCATACCATGCCTACACACAGCCTACTTTTTGTCACCCTGATTTGCTGCGCTTTTCATATTTCTGCACAAAACACCAATTGGCAAACCAAGGTGGACCCCGATGTCCGCGCCAGCCTCGAACGTGGCCAAACCGCCAGCTATCTCGTTATTTTCCGGGAGCAGGCCGACCTGAGTGCTGCTTCCCAATTGCCTACCAAAGTCGAGAAAGCACGTTACGTTTATCAGACGTTGGTAGCTACCGCTGGCCGCTCGCAGGCGAAAGCCATTCAGCTGTTGTCCGCTGCTCAGGCTTCTGCCAATAGTTTTTATCTGGTAAATGCTATTGCGGTAGAACACGCCGATCTCGATCTGACCCAGCAACTGGCGGCTTTGCCCGAAGTACGCAGCATCAGTGCTGACCCGAATATCCCTTTTCATGGTCCGGTTGCCACCGAATCTTCGTCGGCAAATGACCGCAACACCATCGAGTGGGGAGTAGAAAAAATCAATGCGCCAGCCGTGTGGGCCCTTGGGTATACCGGGCAAGGTATTACGGTGGGCGGCGCAGATACGGGCTACGACTGGATGCACCCGGCGATCCAGCCACACTATCGCGGCTATAACACGCTGACCAGCACCGCCGATCACAATTATAACTGGCACGATGCTATCCACGAAATCAGTCCGCTCAGTGGCGACTCTACGAACAATCCCGCCAACAATCCCTGTGGCGTGAATTCCACTGTGCCTTGCGACGACAATAACCACGGTACCCACACAATGGGTACTATGACCGGCGACGATGGCCAGGGCAATCAAATCGGGGTGGCTCCGGGTGCCAAATGGATGGCCTGTCGTAATATGGAGCGCGGCAACGGCAAGCCTTCGAGTTATATTGAGTGCTTTCAGTGGTTTCTTGCACCTACCGACCTGAATGGCGAAAATGCCAAACCGGAACGTGCGCCAGACGTGATTAATAATTCCTGGTATTGTTCAGAATCGGAAGGCTGTAATAGTGATGAGATTGACGAAATGTTGCATCAGGCACTGGTCAACCTGCGCGCTTCGGGGGTCGTCGTCGTCGTCAGCAATGGCAATTTCGGTCCTCATTGTGCGACCACTACGGGTACACCGGGTTATTTCCCAGAGAGTTTTAGCGTCGGGGCAACTCGTTCCGATGATACAATTGCCTCTTTCAGCAGTCGCGGCCCAGTCCTGAAATTTGATAGCTTTATTATCAAACCCAATGTATCGGCGCCGGGGCAGAATGTTCGTTCGTCCATTCGTAATGGGGAATATGCCAATTTCAGTGGGACCAGTATGGCCGGCCCGCACGTAGTTGGTCTGGTGGCACTCGTCCTATCGGCGCGTCCCGATTTGGCTGGTCAGGTAGATTTGATCGAAAATATTGTAGAACAGACGGCTGTCCCCATGACTGATACTTCGCACTGCGGTATTCCGGGCGATTCCCGACCCAATCTGGCCTACGGCTGGGGTCGCGTAGATGCCCTGGCAGCGGTCAATGCCGCTTTCGCCGTGCCAACCCGGCAGCCCATAGACTTGCCCATTTTGGTGAAAGTAGCCCCCAATCCCGTCCAGGATGCAGCCATTTTTGAGTTGCAAAATGCGGCTGGTAAAGCAACGCTGAACATATATAACGTCCATGGACAATTGGTATTTACTAGAAGCTGGATGGCGCAAGCCCACGAACTGGTGCCAGTCAATTTGCAGGAGCAACCCAATGGTCTGTATTTCTGGCAGTTGCAGACCGCGATGGGCGTGGTGAGTGGAAAACTGGTGAAAGAATAACAGAATTGATACCCATCATAAAGGGCCGACTTTTTCAAAAAGTCGGCCCTTTTAGTTTCTGACTAAAAAAATGTAGTCAACACAAAGTGGGGACAATCAAATATCTCAACTTTACCCGCCGAAGCAGTTAAACGTTATTGGTAGTTCACAGATTGTAACCGTTGCACCAGTAAACTAACCATCCGACGCATATTTTCCGGCTCACTAGCCAGATATTCGGCCAATTCTTTTTCCGTAAAATGCCCGATAACTGTACCAACCAAAAGATTGCGAAACTTCAAGTCAGTACGCACACTGTGGGCGATCCAGGCCAGGCGCGCTGATTTTGAAAGCAGGAAATAAGCATCTTTTCGCTTATGAATGTAAGCCGTAAATAAACCTGCCAATAGCGGATGCTGCATTTTAAGAATAGGCCGCAGGGTTTGGTTTTGGAAAGCCTCTTCCGGGGTGGATTGGGCAATATCCAAAGCAAGATCAGGCCGGATAGCGGGTAGTTGCTGGTCGCGAGTCGTCAATTGTCAATAAGATTTTTCTTCTTTACTCGGGGCAGGATGATGCCGTCGAGATAAAAGATGTTACGGGTATTGGGAGAAGAATTATCATAAATCACCATACCGGGCGTCGTGTGGCCCAGCTTGCCCTGGCTGTCGAATTCGACGCGTACGGTCGCGCTTTCACCGGGCATCACCGGGTATTTCGGGAACTGTAGCACCGTACAGTCGCAGCTGGTTTTTACGTCCTTGATAATATACGGATAGACACCAGTATTAGTCACGCGAAACGAATCGAGCACGATGGTGCCGTCTTCGATCTGACCATAGCGAATGGTATCCTGGTTCCACTCCACGGTAGTGCGCGGGATATTGTCCAGGCCACGGTTCAGCAGTTCCATATATTGCACTGCCCGAAGACGTTTTTCCGGGGAAAGTTGCTCATATACCTGCTGTACTTCCCAATTCAGATCAGCCCCGGCATGACGCAGATAATCGAGCAGTTCCATCTTTTGGGAAAGCGACATTTCGCGCAAGGTCGGGCGAATATTCTCGGGTTGGGCCGACAGCGTACCGATACAGCCTACAAAACACCACCAGACAAGAAAACGAAGCGCAGTTTTCATGGACAATTTATAAGCAAAGTGGAGAAGTGGAGAACGTGGAGGGTCGAAAAAAAATATTGATCATTACAACCGCTGCGCGTCCTCGTTCGAAGCAAAGGTATAAAAAGACCTGAGCCACCGCCGAAAATTCGGGGTGGCTCAGCTTAAGTGCGGGAAAGGAGAGTCGAACTCCCACACCCTTACGGGCGTACGCCCCTGAAACGTATGCGTCTACCAATTCCGCCATTCCCGCAGGGTCGCTTTCAAAAGCGGGTGCAAATGTAAAAGGTTTTATTTTTGCGCAACGCTTTTTTGAAAAAGCATCGAAATTTTTTTTGATGAAATTCCTGATTGTCCAAACTGCCTTCATCGGCGACGTGGTATTAGCTACGCCGCTGGTAGAAAAATTGCACCGCTTTTTCCCCGATGCTTCCCTGGACTTTGTGTTGCGCCAAGGCAATGAAAAGTTGCTGATCGGGCATCCCCATGTGCGTCGGGTGCTGGTTTGGAACAAAAAAAAGGACAAATACCGGGGTCTTTGGCGATTGATGCGCCAGATTCGGGCCGAACAATACGATGTGGTGATCAATTGTCAGCGTTTTGCTGCTTCCGGTTTGCTGACCATTTTTTCCGGAGCCAGGGAGACGGTGGGTTTTGCCAAAAACCCTTTTGCGCGTTTCTTTTCTCGCCGTTTGCCGCACCTTTTCGGCACTACCGAACAGCCCATCCATGAAGTAACCCGCAATCTTCGCCTCATCGAGCATCTGACCGATCCGTCTTTTGAGCCGCCGAGGTTGTATCCTGCGCCAGCGGATTTTGCCAGAGCCAGGCAATTAACGGGCGGTATGCCTTACGTTTGTCTGGCACCTACTTCGGTTTGGTTTACCAAGCAATTTCCGGCGCATAAATGGCTGGAAGTCATTCGGTTGCTGCCTTTGAATGCTAAAATATTTCTTCTGGGCGGTCGCGAAGACGAGGGTGCCTGCGAAGCCATTCGCGCGCAATCCAGTCATCCGGCGGTCATCAATTTGGCGGGGCAACTCAGTTTTTTAGAATCGGCGGCACTCATGCAAGGCGCACGAATGAACTATGTAAACGACTCGGCTCCTATGCACATCGCTTCGGCGATGAATGCGCCGGTGGCTGCCGTGTTCTGTTCTACGGTACCAGCTTTTGGTTTCACCCCTTTATCTACTCAAAGCTGGGTAATAGAGACTACGCTGCCGTTGGCTTGCCGACCCTGCGGTTTGCATGGTTATCAGGCTTGTCCATTGGGGCATTTTGCGTGTGCAGAAACCATCCATGCGGCAGACTTTCTGTTAGGGTAAGGTCTGTTTTTCGAGTAATCGGTCGGTTTTCATGGGTAAGCGGCAGGTTTATTAAAAATAATTCACGTTGCTGCATTTTTACAGACTTTGCATTAACACTGGGGAAATACCAAAATAACTGCAAGTGTAAGCGGCAACTATTGGCGGGTTTTTAATAAGTAGCCGATATTATTGCCAAGGCGATAATGAGAAATGGATAAAATTTTGCCTAAAAAAGGTAAAGCCCTTGCGTGGAACAAAGGAATACCCCCATATTTGCATTACCAAAAGCGCAACGGGGTTTTTTACCCAGGTTCACTTTTAAAAAATGAGGTTGGCAAGCAGCCTCAATTTTTTGAAACTAAACTTTGAATCACAAAGTGTTTTTGACCGATCTCTTTAAAAAACGTCCTCTTTTTGCAAAATAAATACAAAAAGTAAGTCGTTTAAAGTGACCGAATGAGTAAGTGGCAGTCTACATGACTATACACTTCCAAAAAGAAAAAAGCTCGAAAGAGTAAAGATAACCGAAGGCGGGGGCCCTCCGGTCCTTTCAAATGAGAAAGGGCGGAGGGCTATTTTTTTGCTTTAAAACATGAGTGCCGCGATCTCCTACTTGGAGATCGCGGCACTCATGTTTTAGCCAAGCTTAGGGTTGTTTTGCCCTTTGCCTATTTGCCCCTTTGCCCTTATTCCACCACCACTTTACGCACCGTAACGGCACCGTTTTTTGAGCGTATTTTCAGGAAATAAAGTCCCGCTGGCAAATTTGTCACGGGTATTTGTACCAAATTTTTGCTGGTTTCGCTACCGCTGACTGTTGACCGACCTGCTGGCGTATACAGTTGGTAAGTCCAGGCACCAGTGTTTTCCGGTACTTGTACGGTCAGTATTTGTCTAGCTGGATTGGGGAAAACTGTCGCCTGCAACTCCGTAGGCGACTTGGTAGCTACGGATGGATCAAGCTGTAATACATATAATCCATTTTGCATATCTGCGGCGATGATGGTGCCGGAAGGCAGCCAGGGATAATTACCCCAGTTGCCATAGTAAGTGTTGTAAATAGTGTTCTGCGGGTGAGTGTCGTAGTGCGCCACGAGTACAGGCGCAGTTGGCACAGTGATGTCGTATACCAACAATCCATCTTCGTATTGTGAATCAAACAGCAGATTATCTTTGATATACACATTATGCGGAACGGCCATATCGGAACCTCCATTGGGGGTCAACTGATCCAGAAAACTGCCGACGACTTCTATTTCCTGATTGGCCATATTCTGTAAATCCACAATATGAATCGGTTGTCCAGTAGGGATTTCCTCCGTATAATAGGCATAAGTGCCCGCTTTATTCAGCCAGCTATTGTGGTTGTAGCCCCCCGTTTGCGTGTTGGCGATCATTTTGGGATGTACGGGATCTTTAAAGTCAAATATGTAGTAACCCTCGAAACCCGAAGAGGCATAAATGGTGTCGTTGCGCACGTAAGAATCATGAATATAGCCGCCGAATGCGCTGAGGTCGGCATTGGCCAGCAGGGTAGGCTGGTCGGGATTCTGACTGACATCCAGCACCAACAGACCTTGATTTGCCACGTTTGTGCCATTTAAATAAATATGTCCCGACATCGTGTCGAGCGTGATCGTGTGGGCTTTATTGAAAAATTCGTTGCTCCAATAGGTGCGTTTGATGGTGTCGGGTGCCTGGCTCAAATCAAAAATCATCAGACCTTCGCTGGTATTATCCGATACAGCGTAAATGCGATTTTTATACGATTTTATTTCCCGCCAGACCGTGGTAGCCGTGCCAGCAAATTTGCCAATTAATTGAGGATGAGTGGGTTGTGTGACATCAAAAAATAATACATGGTGTGCACCGCCCAATACGGCAATTTCGTGGCCATTCACCGCCAGTGCCCAACAACCGCTGTATTGCAAGTCGAGGTTGCCCGGCGAAGCGATAGGCAACGTATCGTCGTCCCAGTGGGAAAGGAGAGTCATGTTCAGATTTGTCTGGCCCAAAGCGACGCGGGCGATGCTGGCAAGCAGCAAAAGTAGCAGCAGATATTTTTTCATCAGAAAAGTGTGCAAACGCAGGTTTGAAAAATTAAGCAGGATTGTGTGGATATTTGCCGGGTCAAGGCAACCGCATAACGGCTTGTTTCGTCAATCCACCGCTCTGGATAAACCGGCGGATGATCCGTGACCCGTGCGAAAGTAGCGCATTATGAAAAAACAACTTTTACTCTTTCCGGCTTTGCTCGTTTTGGCCATCCCGGTGGTCTTTTCCCAAAAATACAGCAACGAATTCCTGGCCATCGGCGTAGGCGCTCGGGCGCATGGGATGTCGGGCGCCCAAACCGCAGTAGTCAATGATATTACCGCTGC
Organism: Saprospiraceae bacterium; assembly: GCA_965249785.1. Classification (GTDB taxonomy): domain Bacteria; phylum Bacteroidota; class Bacteroidia; order Chitinophagales; family Saprospiraceae; genus M3007. The sequence goes on from CBDFMU010000022.1 coordinate 130,359, forward strand.
CTACTGGAATCCAGCGGGTCTGACGGCCATTGACGCACCTTTTGAGGTGGCGGCCATGCACGCTGAATGGTTTGCCGGGGTGGGGCAGTACGACTATTTGAGTTTTGGCAAGTCCCTGAATCATGATAAAAAAGCGTTCCTGGCTTTTTCGCTCATTCGGCTGGGCATTGATCAAATACCATATACGATCAATCTGGTGGAACCGGATGGAACGATTAATTATGATAATCTGACTGAATTCTCGGCGGCAGACTACGCGATCATGGGCAGTTATGCGCGCCAAATGCGCAATCCGGCCTTTTCGATGGGCGGCACAGTGAAAGTGGTACGTCGGGTGATCGGTACGTTTGGCAGTTCATGGGGCTTTGGAGCCGATCTGGGGATGCAATACCGCAAGGGCAATCTGTTGCTGGGTATAGAAGGGCGTGATTTGACGACTACTTTTAATGCCTGGTCGTTCAATTTGACCGATCGTGAAAAAGCAGTTTTTGCTACGACTAATAACGAAATTCCGGTCAGCAATACCGAAATTACCAAACCACGATTTGTGCTGGGGGCGGCGTATAAATTGCGGCTGGGCAAAAAAGGCAGCGTGCTTCCTACGGTTGATTTTGAGTTCACGACCGATGGTCAACGTAATGTATTGGTAAGTTCCAAAACGTTCAATATTGATCCGCGCTTCGGATTGGAACTGGATTATGACCATTTTGTACAAATTCGGGCCGGCGTGGGTAATATTCAGCGGGTAAAAGACGACTTTGATCCCAATAAAGAGCTGCTGAGTGTCCAACCTAATTTTGGCATTGGGCTACGGCTGGGACGGGTGCAACTCGACTATGCTTTGACCGACATTGGCAACGTCTCACAGGTGCTATACTCGCATATTTTTTCCCTAAAAATTCTCTTCAAGGAGAAGAAACGACCCGTCTCTGGCTAAATAGTGACCATTTTTCGTCATCCGCTAGCACTTATCGGATTTTTTACACGAAGTTTATTTATTCGTTTTTTGCCATTGCTATTTCGATTTACTTTGTGATTATCAGCGATTTATCTCCCAGAAATAATCTAGTATGGCCGATTATGACCGTTATGTTTTACTGATTCTGGTAAAATAGTTGCATCAAAATTTTGTGCGCACGGTACCTGCCGTATATTTGTCGCACAATCTTTCTTTTACTCCCCGGCTATCATAGCCATTTCTCTCCCAACCGATTTTCCCTTAGTTTAAAGTCTGTTTTAATCCCACTTGTCATCCACCTCTGGTGGAGACTGCTAGTATGTTGTAGCCTGATCCAAGGTGGTCTTAGCCCTTTGGTGTCCGGTGTTGCATAATTCTTCCTTTTTATAATCTCATGGTTGCCCCTCCGGATAGGCTCGCGAAGGGGCTTTTTTTTGACTATTACGCTGCTTTTCCGGCTTGGAAAAGGCAAAATGGCTCGCTCAGCGGGCCTTTTTTGTTTCTGGCAAATTCCTGCTGCCAAAGCCGACAAACCTCCCTACTTTTCGGCGAAACTTCCATCACCCATAATTGCGCAACCTGGTGGCACCTCTCCCACGTATTGTTTTTCCGGAAAGCTTCGTCTGGGGCAGCTCCACAGCGGCGGCGCAGGTGGAAACGGCGACCGATCACCCCTGGCGGGGGTTGCTGGCGAAGGACGGCCATGTGTTCGACCGAACGACCGAGCATGAAAAACATCGCCTGGAAGATGCGGAATGGATCGCTCGTTTCGGCTCTATTTATCGTTGCAGTGTGGATTGGTGTCGCCTGCAAACAGAGCCGTTCGGCAAATTTGATAAGCAGGTAGTAAAAGAATACCAGGCGTTTTTTGATCATTTGGAGGCGAAAGGCACTGGGCTGATGTTGGTGTTGCACCACTTTACGCACCCTAACTGGTTTGAGGCGAAAGGCGGCTTCACGCAGGAGGATAATATTCCGATGTTTCTCGATTATACACGCCAGTGTATCAAGCACTTCGGGTTGTATGTGCGCTATTGGAACACCTTTAATGAACCGAATGTATATGCCTTAAATGCGTTTATGCTCGGCCATTTTCCCCCCCGTAAGAAGGGTCGCTACTTCACTGCCAACCGAGTATTGGATAATATGGGCAAGGCCCACGACATTGCGCGGACGATGATTGGGGAAAAATCGGAGGCACCCATCGGTATTTCGCTGAACACTGGCTACTTGGAGGGCAGAGGCGTACTGGGACGTTTGATGGCCGCTTTGGTGCGCTGGTGGCTGATGAGTCGTGCGGCGCGGCCTTTTGAAAAATGTGATTTTTGGGGATTGAGTTATTATGCCTACGTAATTTTTGACCCCTTCCCGATGAATGCCCTGACTCGCCGTGCCGCTTTGGAAAAACGCCAGATTCCGCACGATAAAATCTGGGCTTATCGGCCTGAAGGCTTGGGCTGGGCATTACGGCATTTTCATAAAAAGTACGATAAACCTATCCTGATCACTGAAAATGGCATTTGTACGGACGATGCCAACCAGCGCGTCCAGGCGTTGCGCGACTACCTGCGCATCTGTCATCAAGCCATTCAGGAGGGAATAGATGTACGCGGCTATATTCACTGGAGTACCTGGGACAATTTTGAATGGCATCTTGGCCCAACTTACCGCTTTGGGCTGGTGCGCGTCAATCTTACTACGCTGGAACGCAGCATGACCGAAGCGGGGCTTTTTTATGAAAAAATTGTCCGTAATAATGCGGTGGAGTAAAATTGAGAATGTTGAAAAGTTAAGAAAAGATTGGTTGCCAGGGTTTAAAATGTTTCTCTTTTTTAATCTTTATTGAGTAGCTGTTGAATATTATAATGAGTTTACAATCAGCGAATTAGGTCAAAAATTGGTCAAGATTTTCGAGATCAGTTGTTTGACCTCAACCGTCTTCACCTTTTTTCTCAACAACCTCCACATACACTAATTATCATGCGCCTTTTTATCGCCCTCTGCTGCTTGCCCCTTGCTTATTGCGCTTCGGCGCAGGTCTTCATGCGCCCATTTAGTAACGCCGCTGCCATGGCCCTGGGCGGTGCCACCATTGCTCACCCGAACCTCTCGGCAGGCATTTCGAATGATGCCCAGATCGCCACCGGCGAAAAAGTCGGCGTTTATCTCGGCTCGGCGGTTCCTTACGGGATAGGCAGCTGGCAGACTGCTCAAGCCCAGGTTTTTCATCGTTTGGATAAAAACAGTGCGTTGGGATTAGACATCGCTCATTCGGGTATCGAAGTGTATGCGGAGCAGCATTTCCGGCTCCTGTATGCTCGGCGATTGGGCGAAAAATTCTACCTGGCAGGCAGTGCCAATGTGTTGCATAATTCGGCGCAAGAGTACGGCTCCACCACGTCTGCGACATTCAGTATCAGCCTGTTAGCGCAGGTGCTGCCCAAGGTTTGGATCGGCTCCAGCATCTTGAACCCTTTGCAACAGAAGATTGGCAGTGATATTATTCGCAGTGGCTTGCGGGTGGGTGCGTCCTGGCAAGCATCTGGCCTGCTGACGCTTTTGGCGGAACTGGAAAAGGACTTGGAGCGGCCAGCGCAGATCAAAGGTGGTCTGGAATATAGTCCGGTGCCAGTGCTCGTGGTGCGGGTGGGAGCGCGCAGTGGACAGACTGCCCGTTTGGGTTTTGGGGCTGGCGTGCGTCTGAAAAACGGGCTGCGGCTGGATGTGGGTTCGGAGTGGCATCCTACTTTGGGCATTACGCCAGCGGCGATGATTTCCTGGCGGAAGTAGTTATTCCACCTATTGACTTTTGGTCATTTAACTGGTAGGAAGCGAATGCGAACACTTGTTTTTTCGATTACTACCAATGCGCCTTCCGTAAGTGGGACTTCAATAGTTGACCAACAAGCCAAGATCAGTTGGAGAAAAATCTTCGGGTTGATATGATGGATGCGAAAGATGATAACCGAAGGAGTGGATGCCCCTGAAAAAGCAAGTTGGGTTCCGAAATCAAGGTCGTGTGCAATGATAACCTCGCCATTTTGCCGGGCAACTTCAAGGATTTCCGCATCTGGCAATTTATTGGAGTAATGATTTGGGACAAAACGGAATGAATGCCCGATTTCTTCCAATAATATACCTAAACGAGGGCTAATGCCGACATCCAAGAGGAATTTCATGCCCGTACTGCTTGGGAAGTAAGGGGAAGGTATGCTTCATCCATAGCGGCGGCAGCAAAAGCCATAGCCTCTAAAACGTCCTCCTGCTCCAAGAAGGAAAAGTCACTTAGCAGCTGTTCAACATTCATTCCTCCTGCCAAATAACCTAACAAAGTCGTAATCGGAAAACGCATCCCGCGAATACATGGTTTTCCTGCACAAACGGCGGGATCCATGGTGATACGAGGGTAGGAAGGATGGTGAAGTTGCATAGATTGCGAATTTTAATCTAGCAAAAATACTAATTTTTTTTGGCGAACAAACGTCTCACGAAGCGAACAATTTTTTGAGGACTACCAAAAGTGTTTATCAATAACCCTTATCTTTGATAAAAAATCAGCTATTATGTACCAGGAAATGACTATCAAACTGCCGCAATCTGTACAACTTGACCCCTTTGAGGTAGTAATGACGTTGGCTGCACGGCTTTATGAAAGGGGTATTCTCTCCTCCGGGCAGGCGGCTGAAATGGCTGGTCTTTCTAAACGTACTTTTATCGAGTTATTAGGGAAATATGGCGTTTCTGTTTTCGGTTACGCGACCTTAGCGGAAATGGAAGAGGAAGAACATGGATGAGTTGATTATTTCCGATACCAGTTGTCTAATTGTACTTCACAATTCAAATCAATTGGAGCTGTTACACGCTTTATTTGATGAAGTCGTCATTACTCCCGAAGTAGCTACTGAATTTGGATTACCCCTTCCAATATGGGTTCGACAATTATCTCCGCAAGACCCCTATCGACAAAAATTATTAATGCCGCAATTAGATGTGGGTGAAGCCAGCGCAATATCTCTGGCTTTGGAGCAACAGCCTTCTTTATTACTTATTGACGAGAGAAAAGGTCGAAAAATAGCTCTTAATTTAGGCTTAAAAATTATTGGAACAGCGCGAGTACTGATAATGGCACGTGAAAAAGGGTTAATTCCTTCACTTCGTATTGCATTAGAATTACTTGTGAATGGCGGCTTCCGCTTATCACCGCGATTGATGGAAGAGATTCTGGAAAAATACGGAGATTAGGTTCTAACTTCCAAAAAAAGCGGTTGATCTTAAAACGAATCGGAAATCCTTCCAACCGCTGCCCACTTTCTCTACCTTTGCAGCCTCCTAACCTTCTAACATTTTCATGAAAAATATCACAGTTATCGGCGGCGGTACGATGGGCAACGGTATCGCTCACGTCTTCGCCCAGTTTGGCTTTTCCGTTACTTTGGTAGACCTCGCGCCTGTTGTGCTTGACAAAGCGATGGCCACAATCGGCGGGAATCTGGATCGTCAAGTCAAAAAGGGAACGCTGACCGAGGAAGAAAAAGTGGCCACTTTAGGGCGAATTAATCCAGTGTCCGATCTGGCTTCGGGCGTGGCCCAGGCGGATTTGGTAATAGAAGCAGCCACAGAAAACAAGGCTTTAAAACTCAAAATATTCAGTGATCTCGATCAATTTGCACCGCCCGAAGCAATTTTAGCAACTAACACTTCCAGTATTAGTATTACCCAAATCGCGGCAGCGACCAAGCGGCCTACCCAGGTCATCGGGATGCACTTTATGAATCCTGTGCCGGTAATGAAACTGGTGGAGGTAATTCGCGGTTACGCTACTTCCGATGCTGTGACTAGCCAGATTATGGCCTTGTCGCGCCAACTGGAAAAAACGCCAGTGGAAGTAAACGACTATCCCGGTTTTGTGGCTAATCGCATTTTGATGCCGATGCTCAATGAAGCGATTTATACGCTCTTTGAAGGCGTGAGTGGCGTGGAAGAGATCGACGCGGTGATGAAACTCGGCATGGCGCATCCGATGGGGCCGTTGCAATTGGCCGATTTTATTGGTCTGGATGTGTGTTTGTCCATTTTGCGGGTGTTGCAGGATGGTTTTGGCAATCCGAAATATGCGCCTTGTCCTTTGCTGGTCAATATGGTGGCGGCGGGCAAATTTGGTGCGAAGAGCGGCGAAGGGTTTTATGTTTATACACCGGGATCGCGGGAATTGGTAGTGGCGGAAAGGTTTAGATAAGCCCTCCTCCAACTCCCCCCATAATGGGGGAGAGCAGATGGAGGAGAACAGGGCTCCTATCTTTCTACTTTCGTAAATTGCCTATCGTTTTTGCCTTTTGCTTTTTGCAAATTTGCCCCTTGTCTTTATGACCTACGAAGAAATACTCAGCAATATTAAGGCTAAACGCTTTGCACCCGTGTACTTCCTGCACGGCGAGGAACCGTTTTTTATGGACCAAATTGCCGATGCCATAGAAGCCAACGCCCTGCCCGAAGCAGAGAAAGGATTCAATCAGAGTATTTTATATGGTAAGGATATGGATCATCTGACCTTACTCGATACGCTGCGCCGTTACCCGATGATGAGCGAGCGGCAGGTCGTGATTTTACGTGAAGCACAGGAAATGAAAGGACTGACCGAACTGACTTCTTACCTGGAAAACCCGATGCCAACTACGCTTTTCGTCGCCTGTTACAAGCACAAAAAGCTGGATATGCGGACCAAATTTGGCAAAGCGTTGCAGGGCAAATCTTTGGTCTGTTTTGAAAGTAAAAAACTCTACGATAATCAGGTCGCGGACTGGATTAGCAGTTATTGCAAATCTAAAAAAATGGCCATCGAGCCAGCAGCAGCGGCTTTACTGAGTGAATATTTGGGTACAGATTTGGGTCGAATTTGTAATGAGTTGGACAAGTTGGAATTGCAAATGTTGGGCAATTCCCCCCATTTAGGCGGGGGCCAGGGGGGGCTAATTACACCACAGCATGTCCAGGAATACGTCGGCATTAGCAAAGAATATAATGTATTTGAGTTGCAGAAGGCGTTGGCCAGTCGTGATTTGCCTAAAATCGCCCGAATGCAAGCGTATTTTGCGGCTAATATTCGCAAAAACCCGCTTATTGTGACCATTTCGAGTTTGTACGCTTATTTCTCCAAAGTGTATATGCTCCACGGATTGCGTAGCAGCAGCGACGCGGAAATGGTGAAAGCACTGGATTTGCGTTCGGATTGGTTTTTGAAAGAGTACAAAATCGCGTCGAACAACTATTCGCCTTCACAAACGATCAGCATTATTTCGCTGCTGAAACAATACGACCTTCGCTCCAAAGGCGTAGACAATGACAACACCAACACCGGCGAAGAAGAATTGATGAAGGAGTTATTTTGGAAAATATTACATTGATTCTCCGCGTTTTGCACATAGATTTGCCCAATCTGAATGTGCATAACTCATAACTTATAACTCATACCTAATTCCCTCGCCTTTATGCCCACCACCACTTATAAAGTCCTCCGCGGCGACAGCTTGTACGCTATTGCTAGAAAATTTGGCATGAGCGTGGACGACTTAAAAAGTCTTAATCACCTCGTTTCCAATAATTTAAGCGTTGGTCAACCGTTGCAAGTTCGTGTGGCAGGTTCGGTCATGCCGCCCAGCACTCCTGCTGTTCCGACGAATTCCAGCGGAGGTGCTACGTCCACTTATCGGGTTATGCCGGGCGATACGTTGTTTGGTATTGCCAGAAAATTTGGCATGAGTGTGCAGGAGTTACAAACCCTTAATCGGCTCGTTTCCAGCAGTTTAAGTGTGGGGCAAACGCTTCAAGTGCGCGGTGGTGTCACGCCTACACCTACGCCTGTTCCTACCTCCACTCCTTCCATACCCGTTATTGATCCTACTCCGATTCCACCCGTTTCCAGTAGCAATGATTATCGTGAGGCTCGGCGGCAGTTTTTATTGGAAGTACGCCAGGAAGTAGGTAATCAACGCTTTCTCTTAACCGTCCCGATATTGAGTGGTGGGCGGGTGATCGCCAGTATGCGCGATAATGTGGCTTCTGCTTTTCGCGTGTATCCGCAAGGCCTGATGTATGGTGGGCAATCGCATATTACCTTGGATGTGGGCACGATTGAGTCGGTTGGATTGAATGCCAAACAGGCCCAAGCCTTACAATATGTGTCTACGCACGAGGGCGCTTTTGATGCCATTAATGGCTATGACCAGGCCATTTTTTCCTACGGATTTATTCAATTTACGGGCGCGGCGGCAGTCGGAGGTAGCCTGAACCAAGTAATGGCCAGCATGAAAGCGAATGCCTGGCAGGCATTTCAGCGAGTGTTTCAGCAGGTTGGTATTGACGTGGAAGGCAGCGGTAAAATGGCGACGGTCACGGTGCTCGATGACTTTGGCAACCAGCAGCGCGGCGACCAGGCCTGGTTATATATCCAGGGCAGGCCGCAACTGTACGGCCCCTTTATCCAGGCGGGGTTTGAACCGTCTTTGGTGCGCGAACAACTGCGAATGGCCAGCGCGCTGTACGTACAGCCGGCCCTGAATTTCAAATTAGACGTGACCCTGGGCGGCATTCATATTCAGATTCCACGTCTGAGCGATATTATCAATTCCGAAGCGGCTTTGACGCTGGTCATTGCTTTGGCCGTCAATCAAGGCGTGGGCGGCATGAGCCGAACCTTCGCAGCAGCCATCACTGCAGTTGCCACGCAGACCGGGATGACCTCGTCTTCGAATTTAGCGGGTATTAATGAGCGGCAAGTGTTGGAAAATATCGCGATGACCTCCGTAGACCCGCGCGTGACTAATCGTGTGAATGGAGTGCTGCAATCGGGACTTAGCTTTGCGTAGGGGTGGGTTTTACAGCAAAAATCAACATTTATCTAATCTGCATTCGTCAATCAAACAAGTAGTTACTCGGATTGACGAATGCAGATTGATGATTTAAGATTTTTGATGTAAAAAAAACGTGCTATTCCCCTCCCATTTGCACCATCCGCGTCGGCCCCAGCATTTCATTGCGCACCGCAATCTGTTGAAGCGTATTCTGCGCCACCTTCAAAAAAGCCTCCGCCACAATACTACCCGTTTGCAGCACCGCAGGACGACCTTCGTCGCCGCCTTCGCGGATGCTTTGTACCAACGGAATTTGGCCCAATAACATGGAATTGCTTTCCAAAGCCAATTTCTTGCCGCCACCTTGTCCGAAGATAAAGTATTTATTCTGAGGCAGTTCTGCGGGTGTGAACCAGGCCATATTCTCCACCACGCCCAAAATCGGGACGTTAATTTGCGGCAGCAAAAACATATTCATCGCCTTGATCGCATCGGATAAAGCCACTTCCTGCGGGGTAGTAACCAACACGACGCCTGTAACGGGTACAGTTTGTACCAACGTCAATTGCACGTCGCCGGTGCCGGGCGGCAAATCCACGACCAGAAAATCGAGGGGTTCCCACAAAACATCATTGACAAATTGCTTGATAATAGCCGCCAATCGCGGGCCACGCAGCACCACCGCCTGTTCCGGTTCGATGAGAAAACCAATGCTGATGCAGGGCATTCCATAGGCTTTCAGCGGCACCATTTTGGCTTTGCCGGTCACGTCCTGTATTTTTGGGCGTTGCCCGACGAGTCCGAGCATGGTCGGTAAGCTGGGACCATATACGTCGGCATCGAGTAGTCCTACCTTGGCACCGAGTTGTTGCAGGCCGAGGGCGAGATTGACCGCGACGGTGCTTTTGCCGACGCCGCCTTTACCAGAAGCTACGGCGATAATGTTCTTAATATGCGGTACTGTGCTGGTGCTTTCGGGCGTGCCGGGCGCGCGGGCGACGAGATGGGCATTGACGTTGGCCTGGGGATATATTTCGCCGATCACTCCGATGCAGGCGAAGTTCAGTTCCGCCTTACCCTGCATTTGCAGCGACGGAATGAGCAGTTTGAAATTGACGTTATCGCCCTGTATGTCCAGGTCTTGCACCATGCCTGCCGTTATGATGTCCTGCCCGGTTTGGGGGTCGCGCACCTGGCGGAGCGCAGCGATGATCTTCTCTTTTTCCATGGCTACCTGAATGTTCATGCTAAGCGGTTTTCGGAAATTAAATGCGCCGCAAAAGTACAAATGCGCCACGCTGGACGGTGCCAGGTGACGCATTTATATTGCATAAAGATTTCTATTACAGCGACTACTTTTCGCAGGCTTCCAAAAGTTGGGCCAGTTTAATCATGTCTTCACTTTTACGTTTAAAACCGTCTTTATCCGCTGCTTCCACCACAGCCGGACAATCAGCGAAGACTTTTTTGATACCTTTATTGACGTTCAGGCCAAATTTCATACCGGCGAGTGAGAAAGTTTCTTCGCCTGCTACCTTGTAGATAATATAGTCGGGAGTCAGATTTTTTGCACCTTGTTCGTCCGTTTGGGCCAGGTAAAGTTTTATCTTGGGCGATTCGTAAATAATTTCCAGTACTTCTTTACTAGCGCGTAACGCTATTGCATTGGAAGCCTTGTACGTTTGAACGGAAAAAGAGCGATTGTTGAAGCCAAAAGCGGCTATTTTATTCTTGTTCAAACTGGTCACCGCATATTTTTCGCCGAGGTCGGTGGCGTAGCGGACATTGCCATTGGAGCCAAAGTCCAGACCTACTACATTTGGATTTTCAATCAGAAACAACACCTTATTTTCTTTGCCATCGGTGCCAGTCACCCAGCCGTCATACTGCACCGTTCTATCAGTCAAGCCCAGCGAACTACGTTTATAGTCTTCTTTGCGGCCGTCGCTGGTGGTTGCATATTTTACTTCCGGGGCATTTTTGACTACTTCGCTAGCCACCTCTTCGCTGAATTTGGTGGGGAAATGGCGGGTGGTCTTTTCCGCTTTTTCGAGACTAGCTTGTACATCTTTAATGTCTTCCAGCAAGTGTTTGCCATCTTTGGGATCATAATCATTGGTCACTACGGCAGCCGCGTGTTCCGTAGCTTTGGCCCAGTCTTCGGTCCAAAAAGCTAGCAACGCGAGGTTGTAAAGACAAGCATATTTAAGTTTACGTTCGCTCTTTTCCTCGGCATTATACTTGTCTTTTTGCTGCGTAAAATACGCTATGGCAGGTTGCAGCATTTGCTTGACAGAGTCGAGCGAATATTCGGCTTTCATCAAAGAAAGAGCGGCTTTGCTGGTTTGGTAAGCTTGTTGAAAGCCAGCATAATCCGGGTGTTTCTCCGAGTCGAGGATTTGCAATTTAGGCTGTTCACTCACGGGTGTGTATCCGTATTGGGTATTCAAATACTCATATATTTCGCGCATGGCACCCGTCAATGCCTGCTGATCATGCTGCGCAATATCGCGACCCAAACTGACGCGATTGTAATCCGCCAGATCCGCCGAGCTATTGTATTCGCGGGAATTAAAGGTTCGCATACCCAATAGCCAATCCTTTTTAGCCGCCACTTTGCCACCTTCTGTGCGCACTTGCAACGTAAGCGTATGCTCGTATTGCACGGAAGTATAGTACGTTTTAGTTTCGCGGATCACCTTGCCCGCCTTGTCCGTTTCCTGTTTAGTGTTAATTTTCATCTCGGTACCGCCAGGTCTGTAATCGCTCAAAGTCAACTCCAGATTGAAGTGACCACCCTCGGTAATCTTCTGATAACCAAGCACTTTTAGATTATTAGTAAAGAATTTGTCTTCAATGCCAAGAGAGTGCAGGTCTTTTGGATTGGCCGAAAGCACCGCACTATACGTCTGGTAAGTGGCGGGAAAAGGCTGACGCGGCAGTCGAACATAGCGCACGGTGACTGTTTCGCCATCAAGGTCGACTTTTTGGGCAAAAACTGGCATGGACATCAAGCCAACCAGCAGCAAAAGGAGGTTTTTCATAATTTAAAATAGAGATTTAATAAGTGTTTAATGGTGAGAAGAGTGCAAAGAAATACATAAATAAACTCGTTTTTAAAAAACTTTGTAACCTAATAATTTACGTATATTGAGTGCTATTAACTACTTTAAAATAACGAAATTATACATCAATCCCTATGCTCATATCCTGCGGACTTCTCCTGTATCGTCTTCGTGAAGAAAACCTGGAAGTATTTCTGTGTCATCCCGGCGGGCCTTTTTTCGCCGATAGAGATGCCGGCATTTGGGGCATTCCAAAGGGCCTGGTGGAAGAAGGCGAGGATCGGCTAGTGGCGGCTAAGCGCGAGTTTGAGGAAGAAATTGGTTTGGCTGTGCCGACGAATGGACCATTTTTGCCGCTTAGCCCGATCAAACAGAAGGGTAACAAAATGGTGTACGCCTGGGCGGCGGAGGCGGATTTTGAAATCGAGGAAGTCAACAGCAACACGTTTCCCATTCAATGGCCGCCTAAATCCGGCAAATGGGTGCGTTTCCCGGAAGTAGATTGCGCGGAATGGTTTTCATTGGCGGCAGCGCAGGAGAAGATTTTGGCGGCGCAGTGGGCATTGGTGGAAGAATTGAAAGAAAAGTGGAGGGGTTGAGAATGTTGAAAAGTTGAGAAAACTATTACTTCTATGCCTTGGTTGCTAATAACTATTTAGCCGGTTTTTTTATTCCCGAAGGGAATTTAGATATGCTAAATAGTTACGGTTTCTAACTGAAAGGCCACCGTCCGCACCCGCTTGGTCGCTATGCCTTCGGCAGTATTTTCTTCCAAAATCATGGCCTGCGCCTCTGGCATTTCAAACACGCCGGGCATATCCCGAATGCGGGCCGCTGGTACGCCGTGGGCTTTAAACTGCTGCATTAAGTCACTTAAATTCGTCTTGCCAATCGCTTCGGCTAATATTTTATTTAAAGCCGCCCGATTTTCCACCCGCACTTTATTAGTTTGAAAATCAGTATGTTGTAATAAATTTTCTAAATCTAATACTTGACAAAGCCGCTGAAATTGCCGCTCCGTACCCACCGCCAACACCACGGATTGTCCATCAGCGCAGGTAAAAATATCACCGTAAGGCGCAATATTGGGATGCTGCGTACCCATACGTTGCGGCACGTGGCCGGTCATCAAATAATTGGAAGCCTGATTGAGTAGCGAAGCAATAGCCGATTCGAGGAGGGAAGTGGTGATTACCATGCCTTCGCCGGTGCGTTCGCGGTGCAGCAGGGCGAGCAAAATGCCTTCTTTCAATTGGTGAGCTGCCAAAGTATCAACGAAAGCCACGGGCAGGCGCACGGGCGGGCGATCTGGTTCGCCAGTCATATACAGGTAGCCTGCTTCGGCTTGCAGCACGATGTCGAAGGCCGGACTCTCATCTTCTGGGTCGGCGAATGCATAGAGTTGGGCGAAGATAAGTCGTTGATTTTGAGCACGTAAACTCTCGGCATCCACTCCCATGCGTCGGGCGGAGGAAGGTTTGAAATTGGAAATAATTACGTCGGCAGACAGCGCGATTTCTACGGCTCGTTGTTGATCTTCGGGATTGGTCAAGTCCAGAAAGAGATGTTGTTTGCCCCAATTTACGCTGCACCAATAGGCCGAAATGGGCGATTTCGGGTCTTCGATAGGCAACTTCCAGCCCCGCGTCATATCGCCGCCGGTATTTTTATTTTCAATCTTAATCACCTCGGCCCCCAATTCAGCGAAGAACATCCCAACAGCGGGACCGGCCAGTACACTGGCAAATTCGACTACTTTTAAGCCGGCAAAAAACTGATTTTGCATATTTTTTGGACTTTGGATAATTTGATTGTTAGGCATTGGACTGTGGGCGGTTTGACGTTGGAGTTCTTCAAGTTATAAGCTACGGTACAAAGTCCGATTGTCTAAAGTCTAATTATCCAACGTCCATTTATCCAACTATTATGAAAATTTACAACGCCACCCAAGTTCATGATTGGGATGCTTATACCATTGAAAATGAACCAGTTACTTCGGTCGAATTAATGAACCGTGCTGCTCATGCGTTCACGGATTGGTTCGTGCAAATGTATCCTGATTCGCAACGTCCAGTGTACATATTTGCCGGTACAGGTAACAATGGCGGCGACGGACTGGCCGTGGCGCGGATGCTGCATCGGCGTTTTTATGACGTGCAGGTGCGGATTTGCGATTTTGCTGGAAAACGTTCGACGGACTTTGAAGCGCAGCGAAAAGTGTTGCCAGAAGGTGTGACCCTAACAACATCGCAAGAATGGAGGCCACCCACGGACGTTGGTAAAAATGAGGTGGTCATAGATGCGCTTTTCGGTACGGGTTTGAGCCGTCCGCTGATTGAACCCTGGTCACAAGTAATTGATTATCTGAATCATTTGCCCAATGATGTAGTCGCCATTGATCTGCCCAGCGGCCTTTTTGCTGACCAACATACGGATGGCCCAGTCGTAAAAGCAACCCGAACATTTAGTTTTGAAACGCCCAAACGCGCCTTCTTTTTTCCAGAAAATGCGGAGCGGGTGGGGGAGTGGGCCTACGGGCCGATTGGCTTGCATCCCGATTTTGAGCAGCAAACGGATACAATATTTTACTATCTGACTCACGCGGATGCACAGAAGCTAGTGAAACCGCGTTCAAAATTCAGCCATAAAGGAACATTTGGCCACGCCCTTTTGGTGGTTGGAAGTAAGGGCAAGATCGGTGCAGCAGTGCTGGCGGCGCGGGCTTGTCTGCGGTCGGGCGTGGGCTTGCTGACGGTGCAGGTGCCCGAATGCGGTTATTCCGTGTTACAAACCACTGTGCCAGAAGCGATGTGCAGCACGGACGTACAAATGGATTTTATTAGCCAATTGCCTGACATTCAAAATATTACGACTATCGGTATTGGGCCGGGGCTAGGCGATTATTCCGACACGGCAGCAGCTATACGCAAATTACTGGAAGCAGTTCAGCAGCCAATAGTACTTGATGCTGATGCGTTGAATTTGCTGGCGAAAAATCCAGATTGGTGGCCATTAGTACCCAAAAACGCTATTCTGACACCACATCCAAAAGAATTTGAACGGCTGTTTGGGCCTTCCAAAAATGAGTTTGATCGCAATGATTTACATCGAAAAATGGCGCAGGAACATGGCGTGGTTATCGTGCTGAAGGGCGCGAATACGGCCATTGCGTTGCCGGATGGATCATGCTGGTTCAATTCCACGGGCAATCCCGGCATGGCCACTGGCGGCACCGGCGATGTGTTGACCGGAATAATTACTGGATTGCTGGCGCAAGGATATACATCGGAGCAGGCGGCACTTTTGGGTGTTTACTTGCACGGTTTGGCGGGCGATTTGGCAGCGGCTAAAAACAGCCAGGCAGCCTTGACGGCTGGCGATGTAGTAGAGGCGTTGGGAGCGGGTTGGAAGGCTTTGGGAGGAGCGTGAAAGTAAAAAGGCAAATAAGCAAATGGCAACAAACAAATAGGGTCTTCTGTATACTCATGTATAAAAAAATCCCGCTGGCGGAGTATTCCACCAGCGGGCTAATATATTGATAGCGCGCGATTTAGATATGCGCGTCAATTTTGGATTTCAAAAACTGTTTGGTCTGTGCGCCGACGATTTTTTCCTTCAATTCTCCATTTTTGAAGATCAGGAAAGTTGGAATACCGCGCACATTAAACTGCGTGGGGACTTCCGGGTTATCGTCTACGTTGAGCTTGCCGATCACGGCGCGGCCTTCGTATTCGGTCGACAGTTCTTCCATCACTGGAGTCATCATCTTGCAGGGGCCGCACCATTCTGCCCACAGGTCAATTACAGTTAGTTTATCGTTACCGATCACATCGGTCTGGAAGTTTGCATCAGAAAATTCGTGTGACATATAAAAAGTTATTTGAATGTGAAGATCAAAGGTGTTGTTATTTGGGGCTTAAAACATCTTTTAGACGGAATAGGTTGCAAAAGTATCGGAAATGAGACGGTGTTGTGCAGACTTTATTCAAAACTGTCCGCACGCCAACAGTTACTTTTCTATCAGCCACATTATCAACTGCTTAGCCGCCAAAAGTATACTGAAACCAACCCACAATCTGCTCCAAAAATGCCTTAAACAGCGATGGTTGCAGCAAAAGCGGGAAAAAGAAACCGAAAACCGCTCCAAAAAAGTGAGCGGTGTGGTCAATATTGTCGCCGCCTTTCTTGGCCGCATACGTGCTGTACCATAAGTACAATGGGCCAAAAATGAAGCCTGGAATTGGAATTGGAATAAAGAAAATCATGATTCCAATAGTTGGATCCAGCAGAATAGACGCAAATAAAACTGCCGCCACCGCGCCCGAAGCACCGATGCTCGAAAAATAAGACGCATCGCGAAATTTATAAAAAGTACCCACCGAAGCAGCCACAATAGACACCAGATAGAAGACCAAAAACAGCGTGGCGCCCATTTGTGGAAATTCGCTGATAAACCAATTTTCTACATACGGCCCAAAGAAATACAGGGTCAACATATTGAAAATCAAGTGCATCATGTCCCCGTGCAGGAAGCCGCTGGTCAGCCAGCGATAATATTCGCCAGCCCGCGCTTCCTGGTAAGGCCAGTGTTTTAGCTTCTGAAATAACTCTTGATTATTAAAAGCCAGAAAGGAAATAAGCGACGTAACGCCGATAATAATGTAAGTAATAGGCATTTTTAGAATTATGAATTATAAGTTATGAATTATTTGGTTGGTCTGGCAGCCTCGCTTCTCTCCTTTTTTTCCTCTCACCCTCTCACTTCTCTCACTCTTCTCACCCATTATGGTAAGGTTCATTGCGTAGAATCGTCATGGCGCGGTAGAGTTGTTCCAGAAAAAACAGGCGCACCATCTGATGGGAAAAAGTAAGTTGCGACAGGGCGATCTGCTCGTTGGCGCGGGCGTAAACATCGGGGGAAAAACCGAAAGCACCGCCAATTAGAAAGACCATTTTTCGGTTGGAAGCGGTCAGGCGGCGTTCCAGCCACTGCGCCAGTCCCGGCGAAGTGAACTCGTGGCCGTGCTCATCGAGCAGCACCAGATAGTCGTCGGACGCGAGTTTGGCGAGCAGCATTTTGCCTTCTTCTTTTTTCAAAATGGCACCATCACTAATTTTGTTTTTCACATCGGGCAGCACGATAAGGCGAAATGGCAAATAATTGGCGAGCCGTTTTTCAAAGATTTCCATACCCATTTCGAGGTACTTTTCGGACGTTTTGCCAATTGCCCAAAGTTCGATTTTCATAGTGCAACCGGGGCCAGGCGGCGTTTGGGTTTGGGGAATAATTCTGCCAGCTCATCGGGCAGGGTAGGGCGGTCGGCAAAGCGATCAATCAGTGCCCGCACAATGCCGATCACGAGGTCAGTCTCGCCTTTTTGCAGCAAACCTTGCAGGTGTTCGCGGACGCGCGTAGAAGCCTGACGGCCAAAGTGTTCATCCAGATATTTGGAAAGCAACTCCACGTAACGACGCTCCACAAAGGCCTTGTCAGCAGCTATCAACAGGTCTTCCCAAGCCTGTATCTGAGTTATATCGGTGGCGGTTTCGAGGAGTTGCGCTAACGCCACGGTATCTCCTTCCGTACCTAGCAGGATGGCAATAGTATTGGTGTCGCCTACTTTGCGGAGTTCCGTCAACAGGCGTTTACGCACGCCGGGCCAGTTTTTATCCGCCGTCTGCTTCATTTTTTCATAAAACTCAAAGTCGCCGCTCTGCTGGAATCGTCGCCAAAGCCAGATGATTTTTCGTTCGCGATTGCCCGTCCGGTCGGCAATATCCAGCAGCAAATCCTCGATTTGCCGCCGCTGACTATGACTGAATTTAACCAAAGTCAATAGTCGGTCGCCAGCCTGATATGCTGCCTCCGTGTAGTTGCCTTGATCGAGGGCCACGACTGTATCGAGCAGTAATTTAGGCTGATCTAACTGCCCTTCCAGCACGCGCACCACGGCTTCTGGACGCTCCCGACGGGCGAGGGCACTGGTGAATAATTGTAAATCAAACGGCGCAATCAGGCTCGGTGCCTGGTCAAATACCTGACTAATGCGCTCGAATTTGGCATCGTCCATAGCTGCCTGGCTGAGTAAAGCGAGCAATGGCGGAGCGAGTTCAGGTGGGAAATGCCCGGTAATGGCCAGCTCAAACGCACTTTCCCAAGTCGCCGCCTGCAAGTCGGGAGATACGGGTTCCGTTTGGAGCAATTTCAAATGCGTAGTCGCCGAGAGCAGCGTTGGCAGCAGATAAGTGCGCTGAGTCTCTTCGAGTCGGGCTGCCAGCGGACTGATTTTTTGCAGGATCGTGGTAGCAATTTGAAAAACGCGGGCAAAATTAGTCTCCGTAGCACTACTGGAAAGTTGGCGTTGCAGGTCTTCCAGTGCGGTCCGCAATCGCCGCAGATCGGGGTCGCGTAGGTTTTTTATGGTTCCTGGGGCAGGCAACAGCGAATCCAGCACCAGAGCAAACGGATTTTCTGCGCCCGACACATCGGCAGCAAAATGAATTTTTAGCGCCAGCGCAAAATCGCGGTCGCGACGAGCGTAGGTTTGTACAAATTCTGTCAATGCTTCTGGGGTCACGTGATCCAATACCGCGCCTACTGTCAGGCGACTGAGCGCGCTAGTCGGGCGTTCCGCTGCTCGAGCCTTCTTCGTTTCGGCCTTTTGATCCAGGTATTGCCGTACTTTAAACAAAGTAGCCGCTACGTGCGGACACATCAACCGGCGACCCTCCGCCCAGCATTCGCAGGTAAATGCCTTGATCTTTTGGGGGGTTATGATGGTTTCTACCTCATAACTATTCTCCTCATTTTCTACCCGCCCCACCCAGAAATGGCGTTCTACTTCTTGCAATGTGCGCACTGCCCCCGATTGCGCGAGTACTTCCGCCGCCGTCGCCGTAGCAGGGTTGATATGCAGTTCAAAATCCTTAAGCCAAAGCTTTGTCATGGAAAATGTTGACGGTAGTGCGAATGGCACTCCAAGCAAATTCCAAAAGTAAGCCGATTTTAGCATTCGGTGGTCGTTATAGTTTCATCGCTGGTTTTTAGCCTTTGAATTTTTGCTAAATGGGTGATAATCATGGCATAATGCAATTGCCATACGCCAGTTTTTAGGAGGAAAATAGATTTGGGGCCTTGATCGGAAAGCAATTTATGTTTATGCACTTTAAAAAAATGGCAGCCTGAACGTAAAAACCCCGAAACTTGCCTTTTCAAATACTCGAATCTTCAAATACTTACCCAAGTAATGCGTACGCTTTTTCTGATTCGCCATGCCAAGTCCAGTTGGGACCATCCGGGACTTCGTGACTTTGATCGCCCGCTCAATGAGCGCGGCCTTTACGAAGCCCCTTTGATGGCGCAAGTGCTGGTGCGGGAAGGGATTCACCCCGATCTGCTGGTGAGTAGTCCGGCGAAACGGGCCTGGACGACCGCCCAATTTTTTGCTACTGCTTTTGGCCTGCCGGAAGATATGGTACAGCGGGAACTGGATATTTACGACGCCGATCCGCCGGATATTTTACGCCTGATCAGCCAATTACCAGATACGGCAACCACTGTTCTTATGTTTGGCCACAACCCGACTTTTACGGATGTAGCCAACCGTTTTTCAGCAAAACACATTGAAAATGTGCCAACTTGCGGTATTGTACGCATTGACTCGGAGGCGGACTCGTGGGCGGCATTCGAGGATGGGAATGCGACGGTACACAAACAATATTTCCCAAAGGAGGTACTATGAAAAAGGCCGCTTTTGCCGGGCAATGCACTTGGCTACTGCTTTTTTGCTGGCTTGGCATAGTAGTCATGGCTTGTCAATACACTACTTCGCCGACACCGGTTGCTACGATTCCAGAGGATAAAATGGCCCACATTCTGGCCGATCTCAATATTGCAGAAGCGGCTACCGCCCGCCTGAATGGGTATCCGAAAGACAGTCTTATGCACGTATATTTTCAGCAAGTGATGGAGATGCACGGCGTAACCATAGCGTCGTATGAGGCGCAACTCCGGCTCATTGCCAGCGACCCGCTGCGCATGGAAAAGTTGTTGAAAGACTCTGAAAATTTATTAGAGGATAAAGTGGAGGAAAAAACCGAGGACACAAAATAAGCTTATTTTCCTGCTGGCAAATTAATTGACCACTTTATGAAAGAAATTGCCCGTTCTATTGCAGACATTTTGTTCGATGGAAATGAAGGATATGCACAAATCTGCAATTTCGATTGGTCTGCTACGCCGCTGGGGCCACTCGCACAATGGTCGCCGGAGTTATGTACGGCGGCCGTCCAAATCCTCGCTATCCGAGCTCAACTACCTGTTTTAAACAACAATGCTCAGCTCGCAGCGCCAGAGCCGCACCTGCGTTTTGAGGCGCAATTGCATCATTTGCTGGCGCAATTGCCAGTCTCCATTTGCATCTTGCACGGGCCGCAACACATTGTCGTGGCGGCTAACAACCGGACGCTGGAGCTATGGAGCAAAACCGCCGAACAAGTTATGTTCAAACCCATTTTTGAAGGAGTGCCAGAAGTAGCAGGACAAAATTTTGAAAAATTGTTCCATCAGGTTTATTACCAGCAGAAGAGCGTGGTAGCCAATGATATGCCGGCCATATTGATGCGCAATGGCCGCGCGCAAACGTTCTATTTCGATGTCGTTTATGAACCTTTCCGGCAGGAAGATGGCACCGTGATCGGCATCGTAGCAGTGGCGATGGAAGTAACTGCGGCGGTGGAAGCGCAGAAAAAGATGAAAGAAAGCGAGCGGCAAAAAATGGGTATTCTGAACTCTTTCCCTGCGCACGTTGCGGTGCTGAATGCCAGGGGGGACATTGTTATGGTGAATGATGCCTGGAATAATTTTGCCATTGCCAATGGTGGATCCGCTTTGCAAGGCATGGGAGTGGGCGAAAACTATCTCACTGTGCTACAAAATGCCAAAGGTGAATATTCCGACGAGGCACCCATTGTCAGCGAAGGTATTCTGGCGGTCCTGAATGGTGAATTACCTTTCTATTTCATGGAATATCCTTGTCATTCGCCTACCCAACAGCGATGGTTTATGATGAAAGTTTCTCCGCTTGGCTCTGCTGAGGGTGGGGTGATCGTTGCACATACGGAAGTGAGCGAACGCCGGTTGTCGGATATGGCCCTTCGCGAGAGCGAACAACGCCTGCGCTCATCAGTGGATATGCTCGCACAAAATGTACAGGAACACGCCCTCGCGCTGGCCAAAATGCGGGAGCAACTCCGACGGAAAAAATAACCCCTTATTTTTTTACCGGTATTTCCAGCACGCTTTCCTTCCATCCAGCTGCCGAAGCTTTTACGCGCAGCATGCCAGCACTGCGTCCCGACTGCAAAATCAATTGGCATTTTCCATTAAACAGGCGACGCTGCCAATGACCATCGGCGCATTGATCGGGTTCGTGGCTGCTGGGGTCGCCGTTGCCTACGCCGATGATGCTGGCATTCCCTTCTAAGGCAAACTGAATAAGCTGGTTAGCATCGGGCACCTCGCGGCCTTGCTGGTCTTTTACCGTCACGTTGATCACCGTTGCGTCGCGGCCATCCGCCGTCAAGGTAGTGCGATCTGGTGTCAGCACGATTGCTACTGGCTCACTAGTGGTTTCTACTTTGGCAGTTATTTTTCGGCCATTTCTATAACCAACTGCTTCTAAACGGCCAGGCTGATAGATAACATTCCAGTTTAAGTGACTATTGCGGGGCATCTGCTTTTTGCCAAGGCTCTTGCCATTTAAAAATAACTCTACGGATTCGGCATTAGAATTAACCCACACTTCCATGTTTTGTCCTTTCTTTTCCGGCCAGTTCCAATGCGGAGAAAGGTGCAGTACGTCTTGATCGCTCCACCAGGATTGATAATAATAATAGATGTTTTTTGGAAAACCGCACATATCCATTACCCCAAAATGCGAATTGATGTTGGGCCATTTATAAGGCGTTGGTTCGCCGCGATAATCAAAACCCGTCCAGATAAAACCACCCATATTCCAGGGTTGCGTGGCCACTACCGGCCACCATTGTTCCGCCTGATTGGCCCACCACGGATAAGTAATGTCTTGATCCGGCACATATCCGATAATAGAATCTTTCACATAAATGCCCCGCGTAGTGACCGTGCTCCCCATTTCGGTACCCATCACGGGCTGCGTAGGATGGTCTTTATGATAGGGCTCCATAAAAGCCACCCGGTAATTGAAGCCGCGCACTGGAATTACTTCGTTAATACCATTAAATATATTCGGCAAATCGGCGGCATAAGTACTGGTGCGCGTAGGATCTAATTGTTGTTGTTTTTGCAGTAAAGTCTGGGCAATCCGTCGCCCCACACTACTTGCCTGCACATAAAATTCTTCATTGCCAATGGACCATATAAATACCGACGGATGGTTGCGGTCGCGGCGGATAAGTTGTTCTAAATCATGTACATACTCCGGGCTGCTATTGAGCAGGCGATTTTCGTCGAGGACTAATATTCCCAGACTGTCACAGGCTTCCAGTAGTTCGGGAGTAGGCGCGTGGTGGCTGGTGCGGTAGGCATTTACCCCCATTTCTTTTAGTAAACGAATGCGATAATACTGCAAATAATCGGGTAAAGCACTGCCTACGCCCGCATAATCCTGATGGCAGTTCACGCCTTTAAGTTTTACGGATTTTCCATTTAGTAATAATCCAGTAGTACTAGTTATTTCTATTTTACGCACCCCTAATCGGGTTATTACACTGTCTACTATTGTCTGGCCCTGCTTTATAATAGACACAACCCTATATAAATACGGGTCTTCCAACGACCAAAGGCGCGCATTTTTTAAGGAAATAGACTGCTGCATCGTGGTTTTGGTAAAGGGTGAAATCGCTGCATTCTGCTCACTGCTCCGGGCTAGAATATGACCGTTTCGATCAGTGATATAAGAAAATATGGTTGCGGAATTAGTGGTCAAGTGCTGACTTTCTACTTCGGTTTCAATATTGACTGTTGCGTCGGTCTTATTATTATCCAATGTCGTATGGACAAAAACACCGCCGTCGGCAAAATGCAGATTGTTGTATTGTTCCAGCCACACATGGCGATAAATACCCGCGCCTTCGTAAAACCAGCCTTCATATTGCGAGGCATCTACGCGCACGACTACTACATTTTTCTGGTTAAAATTAAGATAATCGCTGATATCGTAGGCCATGCCCATATAGCCGCTGGGTTGATTGCCGAGGAAAAAACCATTGATCCACACTCGACTATCTCGAAAAATCCCGTCGAAACGAATGATAAAACGATTACTCGAATCGGCGCGGGCCACCGTGAAAGTTTTACGATACCAGCCAATACTGTTTTGTGGATACAGACCGCCAACTGGCTTGTAGCCGTGCGCCATTACATCGTCGTTGGGTGAGTTTTCAAACGGCAAGGTCACTACCCAATCGTGCGGCAACTGCACGGTCTGCCAGGTACTGTCTTTGAATTTTGGGTCTATTGCCGTACCATCCGCTTTGCCGGTTTTGGCGAATATAGTAGCGATGGCATAATTAAAGTCCTTGGCTGCATCGGCGGCATGGCCCAGATGGAACTTCCAGTCATCGTCGAAGTTAGTTTTCTGGCGGACGGGCTGTGCCCGCATTGGCAGCGTAAGGATGAATTGCCCCAGTAAAATTAATAGAAAATGGAAGTGTTTTCTTGCTATCATTAGTGATAATGCTAATTGATTAATAGAAACCTGATAGGTTTTTAAAACCTATCAGGTTTGAAGAATAATTATTTAACCAGCCAAAGCGATTCGATTTCCAAACTATAAGCCTGGTTTAAAACGTTCGCCGGGTAATCGGTGCCAATAGAGATTTCTATTTTCTCCATAGTAGAAATATCAAAATTGCCGGGCTGCTCTACTGGAAACCACAGCGGTAGAAAGCCGGGGTAAGGACGAGGGAGCAACAAGCCTGCAGCAGGTTTTAGCGTGTTCAACGGAATTTCTATTGGTTGCTGGTTATTACTAATATTGACAGTAGTCACCCAGGCGGCCCCAGTGGTAGTAATTAGTGCAACTCGCACTGGCACAGGGGAGGCATTCCCCGTACGTGCTTGCAACATTAATTTTTTAGAAGCGGACAATTCTACTTTTCGGCCCGCTATTTTTTGGCCACAGAAATACTGTATTCCCACTACCTGTTTTTCCAGTAATTTGTCAACGCTCATCCGCAGTGCCAATTCACCTTTTTCAGTAGTTACATATTGAATAGCATTTGGTCGCCAGCCACCGGGCATTAATAGATTAACGGTCGTGCGATCTTTATCAGCCTTATAAAGTTCTAGATTACCGCGTTCGTTGGCAACTAATGTTTGCCACTGCTCCTGGTGGTAATTGTCCCAGGCAAACGGTTGGCCTACATATCCACCGGGAAAACGTCGGTATTCGCCCGATGATTTTTGAATAATAATGCTATAATTCAGCAAACCGGGTGTAACTAATTCTGCTGGCACTAATGCTTGAAAGTCATTAGATTTTTGACTTCTCTGCATAATGATGGTCTTATAATCACCGTAACATTTATTGATATACAACGTGATAATATCGCCCGAATAAATTCCAGTAATGGTTGCCCGAATTAAAAATGGCTGCCCGGCAGAAACTTCGGCATAGGGCGTGTGCACGATTTCCACGGACGGTGGGGTAGGCTGGGGTGCGACGAATTCCCCAATTTGCAGGGTTCCAAAGCGGGTTTGGGCCGTCCAGCGATTGGTAGAAACACCTTTTTTGCGCAGCAAATACGTGCCAGGCCGGATGGTGAAATGCGCTTCTTTAATAGAAGTTGTATAAGTATTGCCAGTATTCAAAGCCTGCACCTCGAAGTCAGTACCCAGGTCGGGTAATTGTAAAGACATAGCTTGTGCTTGCCATTCTATTGCGCTGACTACTTTTTGCAAAGATGCTTTTTCAAAAGGATCGCGTACAAAAATAGCATCGGGCATTACTTCGAGCCGCCAGACACCGCTCTCCAATTGGTCTAAAAAATAGGCTCCGTAACCCGTGTAATTCACTACTGGCGAAGAACCTACTCCGGCTATATGTTGTAATTTCGAGGTATTAATGGGACGGGTATTAGTAGAATTAGAATAGTAAAACTCTTGCTCACTATTCATTTCACTCAACGATTCGGCATAACTCACTCGAAAATCACTAAATAAAGTATCCATTGGATAAGAGCCGTAATTTTTTCCACGCGGTATTTGATGAAATACTTTGGAAGCGATCAAAAGGCTGATGGCTTTGGAGGGCGTGTAAGCGAGATTAAGGTAGTGCGTTTGGTACTCCGTGTTGGCGTAGGCTGTCGCCAGCGGGTCGTAGGCAAACTGAGTGGCCCATTGGAAGCCAGCCGTCCGAAAACTGCGGGCCATCGCCGGGTACATATAAGGCCCCAGCACGTCGGCGGCATCGAATTCATAGACCATGCGTGCTTTGTTGGCATAAGCCGCAATAGTGTCGCCAAAAGGAATAGCGTAACGATCTACATTAGGCAAATAATTGCCCTTTTGCTCATGGCCCGCCACCAGGCCGGTCGGGTACCACTGGAAACTCACCCCGTCAATATTGGATTTGCTTACTGCATCCGCGTAATTGGGTGATTCACTAATATTATAGAAAACGGGCTTGGTCCAACCCGTACTGCGGATGGCCTGCGCCAGACGATTTATGTATTCTGTCACTTTTGCCTTGGGGCCGCTGTGCTGTGGTTCGTTATTAATTTCTACTGCCAGCATATCTGGATCATTTCCATAAGCCAGCCGGGTATAGGGATTGATATGCTTGAAAAATTGCTGCAAATAGTTTTCCTGTGCTTTTATGGCATTTTCATTGACCAACGCCTTTCTTTTTGGATAAATACTAGAAAAACCGAGGGTTTTTTCGTCTTTTTCTGGATAGCCATTCCCCCAAAAAGCAATAGGCGTTATAATAGTTTTAATACCACGTTCTTTTAATTTAAACAGTAAATAATCATACAAATGCAAGTGTTCGTTTTCTAGTAAATTACCCAGCGTATCCGTTATTTCGGTATCCCACACATGGACGCGAAAAGCATCTACGCCCAGTCGCGACAAGTGATACACATCCTGATCTATTGCTTTCTTCCAATCTACGCCCAGTTCCTGGTGCGAACGATAGGCATAAGCGAACGGCAGGGTATAATTTACACCAAAAAAGGCGGCTTCCTGTTTAGTGTTTTTGTAGCGTAGTACGCCTTGTTTATCTACGGATATATCCCCCGTTTGGGCAGACGCAGTGAGGGATAAAAGGGCGAAAAGTATTAGTAGATGTGGATGTTTCATAGAATGTCAATTTAAATGGCTGGGTGCACTCTGCCTTTGTCATCCTGTCGGGAACCGTCCACGTTGCGGTACACCTACTAAACGTGGACGGTTCCCGTCAGGATGACAAATGTGGAGTACACCTAAACGAGGCTATAAAAACAAGTAAACCATCAAAACTTATATGCATAACTCATAAAATCCAGCCCAGGCAAACTATTCCCAGCGAAATCAAACAAGGTCATATTCTCCCAACTGGAACCCACTCCGTAAGAGTCATTTAAAGTAGAAGTAATCCAGGCTGGTTCCCAATACATAAGGCCCACACCGCCGCCTTTAATGACCGCCTGAGTAAGCGCTTTCATGTAGTCTAATTGTCCCGCTTTACTGACTTCAAAACCAGCAAAACCAGTGGTGCCGGGAATAAGATTGGTGTAATTATCGGCATGATCGCTGGTCCAGGGACAGGCTGTTTCTACTACCATTATTTTTTTACCATAGGTAAGTTTGAGGCTGCGCGTAGTATTTTCGATTTGCGTCAAAGTATAGCCGTCCGACCATATATCGTAGTGCGAAATACCGAGAATATCATAGTCCGTGACACCACTCGTTTGGAGGTGGCTGGCGAAATAGTCGGCACTTTTATACTGTGCTACGTGCAGGATGATTTGTGGTTTTATAGTAGAAGTACTAGAAAAATCCCGCACGGCCTGGATGCCTTTATTTAATAGACTGGCAAATCCTGAAAAATCATTATTCACTACTTTTCCGACCGGAAAGAGCATTCCCTGATTAGTTTCATTGCCGATTTGAATTAATTCCGGCGTGAGGTTCTTGCTTTTTAAGTAGTTTAATACTTGCAAAGTGTATTGATAAACAGAGTCTTGTAATAGAGAAAGACTCAATCCGCTCCACGCGGCGGGCGTTTCCTGATTCGCTGGATCGGTCCAGCGGTCGGAATAATGCAGGTCGAGGCTGACTGCTAAACCAGCAGATTTGGCACGTTGGATAGTGGTTTCTACATCGGCTAAGTCATTGTAAATCCGACCATTATTTAGGGCAGATTGCCAAAGGGAAGGATTGTGCCAGAGCCGCACACGCACGACATTGAGGCCATGTTTTTTAAAAATAACGAATGGATCGGTGATCGCGCCAGAATCGCGATACATGCCGCCTTGATGTTCTATTTGATTGACGTAAGAAAGGTCGGCTCCCATCGCGAACTTTTCCCAGTTATAGAAGACTTTTTGTGGTGTTTGTTCTACTGGGGTAGGGTTGTCCTTCTTGCAGGCGGCAAAAACAGTAACTATAAAAGCGACTGCCAACAGTGGAATATAGTGTCGTTTCATGTTTTTATAGTAAAGGTTGAGGGGTTGAGGTATTGATTCTGTTTATTTTACAACCAGTTTTCTTTCAAAACTTATAGTTAACGCAAAACGGTTCTGAACAGAGACTGAATGTAAAGGAAGGAGGATCAAAAACTAAACCCTTCTAAACATTCTAAACTGACTGTAACTATAAATGAAAAAGGAGATGGTCTCGTCGTGTAATTACGATTCCATCTCCTTTTAAAGCAATTAATGTTTTAATGAAAATTGTGCTTAATTTTTCATCAACTTGTAACTATAATAACCCGGTGTAGACAAATCCAGGGTAACTGTATAATTGCCGCTTTCTGGAACAGCGATATTGGCACCATCTTGTTCTAAGCTTGAATCAGCACCATTATCTCCATAATTGATGGTCCAGGCATCGTTCGCACGGAATTTAATAGATTTTCCGCCATCCAGGTTAAGGGTAATCGACCACGTTTTGGTAGCCGCATCGTAGGTCATATTCTGATCCGAATCCCAGCCAGTAACCGGAATAGCATCCCCGATGAGTCCGAAATCCGTTTTTACGGCTTCCCAGGTCAGGGTATTCGTATTGGCTTTTATGCGGTAATAGCCTGGCGCTGGTACGGTTAAGTTGTCGCCGCTGGTACTAAGTGTTCCGGTGACATCACTGCCCGTCACCGTGCTGGTTCCCACCCCATAATTGGTATGATCCCAGTCCGGGTTGCTAGTGAGCTTAAATTGCAGACTGCCTCCGCCGATATTCACAAAACCCTCATACTTACCGTCGTCACCCACCGAAGATATTTTGTCGGCCGTGGAAGGGGACCAGCCCTGGTGATCGCCCGGCACCCAAAGGGACGGATAATTGATGATGACCAAGTAAGGTGTCACCGAAACGGGGACCACATTGGAATATACCGGGGCGAGCTTCGAGCTGACTTCGGCTTTGATGCGAGCTTCCACTTGGCCGACGCTGCCGGTGGGCAATCCCAATGCTACTAATGCGAGTTGATTGAGGTCCGCGTTCGTGTATTTTATACCCCGGCCAGCACCCAGATTGACCTCCTTGGCTGCTGCAAAATCAGTACCCGCCTTGGCCAGCTGCAACGTGTAAGTAACGGCTGCATCGAAGCCAAAATCCACGGGTGTCCAGGAGAACGACTCGATAGTGTCGGTTGGGGCAGCAGCATTCAGCACCAGCGCGGTTTGCGCAGCAGTCAAGGTCAAACCAGTGCCAGTTTTGGCCACGGCTTGGGTTTCGTCCTTTTCGCACGACCATAGTAGCATCGAGGCTAGACCAATTAAAAGGAATTTATTTAACCAATTCTTCATGTTTATAGTAAAAGTTGAGATGTTGAGAATGTTGAGAGAGGTTGAGATATTGATCGTGAATATGTTACATTCAGACTTTGTTCAAAACCACCTTGGATTGATTTTATTTAGTTGAAAGTGTTGTAGTAGTAATGAAATTATGCAAAAAGCAAGTCGGCAATAAAGAACCATGTACAGTTGATGATAATCATTGCCAATTTGCCTTTTGCCTTTTTGTTTAGTACCCCGGATTCTGTTTCAAATTCGGATTGGCCGTAATATCAGAAGAAGGAATTGGGAACAAAGTGCGGAAACTTTCTACCTCCCGGCCTGCTTCTACATTGCCTTTCCACGGCCACAAATAATTGGAACCGGTGTATTTGCCAAAGCGAATCAAATCTGTGCGACGGACAGCCTCCCAGTTCAATTCACGTCCACGTTCATCCAAAATGAAATCGAGGGTCAATTGTGTATCGGTGATGTTGCCCGAAGTATTGCCGTAGGCGCGTTGGCGCAGGGCATTGACATACTGCAATGCCGTTCCACGGTCGCCGCCCGAACCGCCACGCAACACGGCTTCGGCATACATCAGGTACACATCGGCCAGGCGGAACATCGGAAAGTCGGTGTCTGGGAAAACCCCTTCTGGATCGGAACCTTTTGCGCCGGTGGAAGTGACGTTTTTATACTTCGTAATTGGATAACCGTCCGTAAACGTCGGGATTTCCATCACGTCAATTTTCTGTCCGCTGGTATGGAACATACCCCGTTGATCAACCAGACCATCCGCATCCGGGAACAGGTTGACGATATTTTTCGTCGTGCGTACACCGCTCCAACCACCACCGATACCGAAATCAGCTGGGTTCATATTGCCACCGACTGGTGCATGCACCAGGTAAGTCATGCCACCATAGGATTTGGTGCGCAAACCATCAAATGCAATGGGGAAAATGATTTCCGGCGAGGTGTTATTGTCGGCCAAAAAGAGGTGCGCATAATTATTATCCAAAGTGTAACCCGCATTGATGATCTTGTTGGCGTAGGTGATGGCCTCCGTGTATTTCGACGTTTCGGTATAGACGTTGGCGTTCAAGTACAATTTGGTCAGCAACATCCAAACGGCGGCAGCATCGGCGCGACCATACTCGTTTTGTTTGGCGGGCGTGATCTCGCTTTCCAGGCTCAACAGTTCAGATTCCAAATAACTGAACAAAGCAGGACGAGTAGTTTGCGTTGGGAAAAACGAACCCACAGCATCCTTTTCGGTCACAAATGGCACATTGCCAAACATATCCAGCGCGTGGTAATAGCTAAGCGCGCGCAGGAAACGTGCTTCTGCGCGGAATTTTTTGGCATTTTCCAGGTTGGCTCCGCTGATCCCGCGCTCGCTGAGTTTGTCGTCCGCCATTTCGCGGATAAACTCGTTGCAGGCCGAAATCTGGTAGAAAAACCGGTTGTACAACGCACCGACAAATTCGTTGGCGGGTGTCCAGGTCATGTAGTGCAACTGCGCGATGGTGCCGTCGTTCCAGCCAATGACCGCCTCGTCGGTGGTCAATTCCTGCAACTGCCAATACTGGCGCAGGTAGTTGGAGAAACCTTCGTCGATGCCTGTGATGTCGGGTTTTCCCGCTGGGCCTTGTTGACCACTTACGGCAATACCCGCGTACAATTTGGCTAGCACGAGTTTGTAATTGTCAAAATTCTCGTACACGCTTGCCGACGTGATGTCGTAGAAAGGCGCGCGATCAAGATCCTTCGTGCAGGCAGCCATGCTGAGAGTAATCAGCAAAATGGCTATTATTTTATTGAAAAAGTGCTTTATCATTAGAAAATATGTTGAGAATGTTTAGGAAAAGGTTGAGAGGGGTTTAGAAAAAAAGGTTGAGAAGAAGAGTTGAGAAAAAGGTTGAGAATGTTGAGAGAAATAGTTGAGAAAAAAAGGTTAAGAATGTTAAGTAGTGTTGAATAACTAAACTCTTTTCTATTTAACAAAAAGTGCTTTGAACAGAATGTATTTATAATGGGCTGACAATCAAATTTTTCTCAACCCTTCCACATTCTCCACCTTTCCACTTTTTTTGCCGCGCTTGGTGTTTTCACCAAGCGCACGGCGGAGAAAGTGATTAGGTTTAATATCCCAATAGTTGGGCTTGGTGAAAACACCAAGCACGGCGGGAAAAAAATAGTTTAGAGCAATGTAGGAGATTGAAGGAAATGTTGTTGACTATACAGACAATGCTAAATTATTTAAAACAGAAGCAATGCAAAGCAGCATCAATCAACAATTCAACACTTTTCTCAACCCCCTCAACCTTTTTCTCAACTCTTTTTCTCAACCAATTTTCTCACCCCTTTCTCCTTAGAATCTCAAATTCGCTCCCAACGAAAACGTCCGTGGATTGGGATAGAAATTGTTGTCAATACCGCCCGCTACTTCTGGATCAAGACCCGTGTATTTCGTGATCGTAAACACGTTCTGGATCGAAGCGGTCAGGCGCAGCGACGGACCTTTGGCCGATAGGCGACCTACATTGTAGCCCAGGCTCAGGTAGTCCATTTTGAAAAAAGCAGCATTCTGGACATAGTAGTCAGAGAACAACTGGTACTGACCAAAGCCGGTTTCCAGTGTGTTTCTTGGTACGTTGCCCAGATAATTCGGGAACGAGAAACTCTGGTAAGCACCCGCGCTGGCGTTGAAGTTGTTGTACAGGTAGTTGTCCAGATTAGCGCGTGTCGTGAATTCCAACGTCCAACGTTTGTACTCAAACTGCGAACTGAAACCCAGAAATACCTGAGCATCAGGCGATTTATAACGGTATTTGTCCTTGTCATTGACCACGCCATCACTGTTTCGGTCTACATACAGACCTTCCACGGGTTTTCCAGCTTCGTCATACACTTGCTGATACACATAGAAAGCGTACGGATTGTAGCCCACTGTGTGAATCTGAATGGTGTTACCTACGCCGCCAGCAATAGTGCCGACCAACACACCTTCCGAACTTTGGTCTTGCACTTTGCTCAAGTTGGTGATCTTGCTATTATTGAAAGTCACGTTGAAATTACTGTTCCAACGGAAAGCGTCGTTATCTATAATTACTGCGTTCAGATTAAGTTCCACGCCGTGGTTCTCGATATTGCCGACGTTGGTCAGGATGCGGTTGGTCAAGTTAGAACCAATTGGCACCGGAATAACGGCCAGCAAATCCTTGGTTTTCTTGAAGTAATAATCCGCACTCGCCGACAAGCGGCCATCGAAAAAGCCCAGATCAAGACCGGCATTATAAGTCGTTGTTTCCTCCCATTTGATCTTGGCATCGTAACCTTCCGGGCGTAACGTGTAGTAGTAATCATTGCCAAATTGATACAAGGCACTGCTGTCGCTCTGCGTATAACGCGCTAAATATGGATAATCCGAACCAATATCCTGCTGGCCAGTAATACCGTAACCCAGGCGGATTTTCATATCAGATATCACTTTGGAATTGCGCAAAAACGACTCCTGAGCCACGCGCCAAGCCAGGCCCACCGATGGGAAAGTACCCCAGCGCGTGTCCGGGACTGAAACGCGAAGAACCATCACGGCGCACCGTAGCCGTCAGTAAATAGCGGTCATTGTACACATAATTCACGCGACCAAAGACGGAAAGCAACGTGTTTTGTGTCTTAAACGGTGTCGAAGCAGGCACAGTGCCTGTCCCATTTTCAGTGGGGAAAGTAGGCTCGTCGCGAATCCAGTCCTGGTAAGAATACCCTGCCGTCACGTCCAACGTGCTGTTGATGCTGGCCAGCGAAGGCGCGTATTTCATGTAATACTCAAACAGTTTATTGGTTTTGGTCTGCTCGTAGCGGGTGGTGGTACCCTTCAAATTATAAACGGAAGCCAGAGTAGACGGCAATATCGTCATCGCCTTTACCTTTGGAAACATCAAAGCCCACGTTCACATTGGCACTCAAAGCAGGCAGAAACGGCAGTTTGTAGTCCAACTGAATGTTGCCAATGCCCCGACTCACTTTGCTTTCGTCGTTCTTTTGTTCCAACATACTCAACGGGTTACGTGGCGCAAGCGTGTTGGGCAAACCCGTCGCTGGGTCGAGCCATTCGTAGTAGCCGCCCACGTCTACACCATTGGTGGTAGGCGCGTACACGGGTCTGGTCGGGTCAAAAAAGATGGCCGAACCAATAGCACCTTGATCCGCAAAATGGCTGTTGCCCAACGAACCTTTGAAGTTTACGTTGACCGACAGACTTTTATCCAGAAAAGTTGGATTCAAATTCAACGTGAGCGAAGTGCGTTCCAGGTTGTCCGTTTTCAGCAGACCGTTCTGGTTCAAATAACCCAGCGACAAGCGATAAGGCAATGCCCCCAAACCACCGCTGAAATTGATATTGTTATCCGTGAAATAAGCATTTTGATAGATAACATCCTGCCAATTAGTGTTTTCGGTACCGAGCAATGCTTTTTGCGATTCGGTGCCTTCGGCGTTTACCAGCGTACGGAATTCATCGGCAGAAAGTACGTCCACTTCATTGCTACGCGTCGAAATAGAGTGCTGCGTGCTGAAATCCACCTGTAATTTGCCCGTGCTACCTTTTTTCGTGGTAATGATAATCACCCCGTTGGAAGCCCGCGAACCATAAATGGCCGTAGCGGAAGCGTCTTTCAGTACGTTGAACGACTCGATGTCATTTGGATTAATCAGGCTCAACGGGTTGGCCGAACCAGACACCTTATTATTATCCAGCGGCACTCCATCAATCACGATCAGTGGGTCGTTGCTGGCATTGAGCGACGAACCGCCGCGAATGCGAATGCGGCCACCACTGCCCGGCGCACCACCGTTCGAGGTGATTTGTACACCCGGCACTTTACCCGCGATCAATTGTTGTGGCGACACAATCGGCCCTTTGTTAAATTCCTTAGCCGAAATAGCCGTCACCGCGCCCGTCAAATCGGACTTCCGAGCCGTACCATAACCGACTACCACCACCTCATCAATTAAAGCCTGTCCGGTCCGCAACTGAATGGATAAATTGCTGACTCCGACGAGCGGCAGTTCCTGCAGGTCATAACCCGTGTAACTAACGGTCAGTGTTTCCGCATTTTCTGGTACCCGTAGCGTAAAAGCACCATTAGCATCGGTAGAAGCACCGATGTTGGTTCCTTTGACCGCTACCGACACGCCCACCAGCGGGGAGCCATCGGCGCTATCCGTGACCTTGCCAGATACCGTTTTGGTTTGGGCAAAGGCCGTCTGCCAAAGGCAAATTGCCAGTAGCGGTAATAAAAAGTTTCGAAGTAATTTTTTTAAGTGCATACAATAATGGGTTTGGATTTAAAAAGAAGATTCGGTTAGGTCACAGCGTGCCGAACAATATGCTGCGACATTATGCCCGAAAGGTATTTCAATTTGAAACCAAAATAGAGCCTTACCCAATGTGGGAAAGCCATTTTTCTGTAAAAACAGATGCGTTTCGTTATTTCCCCCCTATAATGTATCATTGCAAACGGTTGCGCAAAATTTATGTCTGGCTAATTTTTTGAGTCTATTCTTTCTGTCGCCGAATTTTGTGTCATTCTGTCCTCGGTTTTACCCAAACCAGCCATGCAAAAGCATCCGCCTACGTTGAAGGAGATTGCCCAGGCCCTGCACATTTCGGTCTCCACCGTCTCGCGGGCTTTGCAGAATCATCCGCGTATTGGATTGCGGACGCGGCAACGAGTGCGGGATATGGCTCAACAAATGCACTACATACCCAATGCAGCGGCGCAACTTCTGCGCAAGCATCGCACGTTGACCATCGGCGTAGTGCTGCCTTTCCTGAAAGAAGAGTTTTTTTCGTCGGCAATTACTGGAGTTGAGGATGTCATCACGCCGAAAGGTTACAACGTGATCGTGAGCCAGAGTCGTAACTGTTTTGATCGCGAAGTAAAGGCAACGCAGTCATTTCTGCGCAGCCGCGTGGATGGCGTAATTGCGAGTATCAGTGCGGAAACGACTCATTATGAGCACTTTCAGGAGTTGCAGCACTACGGTATTCCGCTCGTCTTTTTTGATCGGGTGCCGAAAGATTTTCCCGCACATCGGGTGCGTAGCCAGATCGTGGAAGGTGCTATCGCAGCGATGCACTATCTTTTGCAACGTGGATTCACCAGAATTGCCCTGCTCAACGGCCCCGAAAATCTGGAAATTTCGCAGGAACGGCTCATTGGTTATCAGGCCGCTATCAACGAATATAAACTACCAATTACGTCCGATTTCATTAAGTCAGTGGATCTCAGCCAGGAAGATACCTGGGCAAAAATGGCAGAACTTTGCCAGTCGCCGGAACGCCCGCAAGCCATCGTAGCGTTCAATGATTATATTGCTCTGCACGCTATGCAATGGTGCAAACAGCAGGGCATCGTGCCCAACCAAGACATCGTATTTGTGAGTTTTGCCAACCTGCCAATTGCCGATTATATGGACAATCCACCCGTGGCTTCCGTAGAGCAATTTGCTTATCAAATGGGCGAAAAGGCCGCCGAAATATTGATGTCTTTGCTGGAAAATGAATCGCTGTTAGAGGTGGAACCAAAGGAAATTATGATTGAAACGCGGTTGGTAATAAGGTGATTAAGAAGAAATTACAAGTCATTAAGTCCTTTCCAATGTTGTCATCCTGAACGCAGTGAAGGAACTGGTTACGAGAAACGTGAGCATTTCTCTTCGCTCTTGGCCAGTTCCTTCACTGCGTTCAGGATGACAGATTCCAGGGTAGGTTAAGAGGTGCCACTTTTCAAAAAGTGGCACCTCTACATGGCCAATAAATCAGCAAACAATAGTCATCAACGCTTGTTTGATTTCCTTAACTTTGTCTGATGAAAAATGAATATCCAAATACACGGACTGTTTCGGACTTCAACAGTGACTTGAAGTTGAAGGGGTTTAATGCCTTTCAAATAGAAGATGATGGGGGTGCAACACGCGTGTACAGCAGAAAGGATTTTTACAAAATCTGCCTGACGACTGGCAAGAGTATTGTCCACTATGCTGACCGAAGTTTTGAAACCGAGGGGACGGTTTTATTTTTCGGCAACCCGCATATTCCCTACTCCTGGGAGACGGTTTCCACCAGTTATGTAGGTTACACCTGCCTTTTTTCGGAAGAATTTTTACAACTGTCGGAGCGGTCAGAGAGCCTTTTGCAGTCGCCTTTGTTCAAGATCGGAGGTACGCCTATTTTGAATATTACGCAGCAGCAACGGGAGTTTTTGAACAGCATTTTCCAGAAAATGATGGAAGAGCAGCAGGCAGATTATGCGTTCAAGGACGATCTGATACGTAACTACATCCACCTTATCATTCATGAGGCTTTAAAAATGCAGCCTTCGGAAAATTATACGGTGACTAAAAATGCTGCTTCCCGCCTGACCAATGTATTTCTGGAACTTCTGGAAAGGCAATTTCCAATTGAGAGTGCCGAACGCCCGCTGCAATTGAAGTCGGCCCAAGACTATGCTAAAAGCCTGAACGTGCACGTTAACTACCTGAACCGTGCGGTAAAAGAAGTGTCCGGCAAACCTACCACGGCCCATATCAGCGAACGTATTATTAGCGAAGCAAAAGCCCTTTTGCAGCATACCAACTGGAATATTGGCGAGATTGCTTATGCGCTGGGTTTTGAATACCCGACTTACTTCAATAACTTCTTCAAACGGGTGACCGGAACTAACCCGAAATCCTTGCGGGTACTCGAAGTTTGAATTCCTTAATGTTCGGTTTGATAATCGTTAGCCCTGCCTTTGGCGGAGGGACGACCTTTGTGGTATGTTATCAAAAGCAATGAACATATCGGAAGAAGAAACCATCTCCAAGTGCGAAGATGGAAATATTTTCAACAGACTGAAATCCGGTCAGCCTATCCGGCTGAATGACCCCGAATATCCCAAGATACAGGCGGTCGTAAATAAGACTATTCTGCTATCTAGTCAATGGAACACTGCCACTTCCATTGACCAGATACGCGACTGTCTGAACGAGATCATCGGTTCCAAAATAGATGCCAGCACCACCGTATTCGCGCCATTTTATACCAATTTCGGCAGATTCATACAGTTAGGTAAAAATGTGTTTATCAATCATGCCTGTTCCTTTCTGGATATGGGCGGGATTACCATTGAAGATGAGGTGCTAATCGGTCCAAAAGTCAATCTCATCACAGAGAATCATCCCTTGGACCCCGGCAACAGGCGGGCACTCATTTGTAAGCGAATTACAATTAAGCGAAAAGCATGGATTGGAGCGGCGGCTACCATACTGCCGGGCGTAACGATTGGTGAAAACTCCGTGGTGGCAGCCGGCGCGGTAGTTACTACGGACGTTCCGGCTAATACAGTCGTGGGCGGTATTCCTGCAAAATT
This sequence comes from Saprospiraceae bacterium, assembly GCA_965249785.1. Taxonomy (GTDB): domain Bacteria; phylum Bacteroidota; class Bacteroidia; order Chitinophagales; family Saprospiraceae; genus M3007. Next base: position 167,611 of record CBDFMU010000022.1, read on the forward strand.
CATTAAATCAATCTAGTCAACAATGAAAATCGCATCCACGTTTCTAGTGAGTTTCATTTGTATTCATCTTTTTGCCTGTGGTTGTAATAAGAACCATGCAATAGAGCAGACAAATAACCCTTTAAATACAGACACTACGAAAATGAAAATAACTATTGGCACTAATGTTTTTATGGCCACCTTTTCCGACAATGTAACAGCAGCGGCCTTTAAAGAAAAGTTACCCATGACCATCCACATGACCGAGTTAAATGGCAACGAAAAATACTTTGATTTATCTGATACTCTGCCCACCGACGCCTCCAATCCCGGCACTATTCAAACCGGAGATTTAATGCTATACGGGTCGCGCACACTAGTACTTTTCTATAAAAATTTTTCCACCTCCTATAAATATACCCGTCTTGGACATATTGATGATTCTTCGGGATTGGCTGCCGCGTTAGGTTCAGGGAATGCAACAGTGACGTTTGAATTAGAGTGAAATTAAAACGCAGCAACAATGTAGTTAAAAAACAAATCGAACTAAAAATAAAAATGATGAAATCAACAATTCAAAACCCTATTTTTCCTAAGGGTGAAAAGGGATCAAACGATTATTTCACGGGCGACACCTGGGTAAAGTATTTAGTACCCAATGGTGATATCTTCAATACGCTGGTTCTCAATGTCGTATTTGAGCCGGGTGCAAGAAATTACTGGCATACCCATCCTGGTGGTCAAATTCTTATTGCCATTGAAGGAATTGGCTATTACCAGGAGAAAGGCAAACCAATCCAGATACTTAATAAAGGAGATGTGGTTCAAATTAATCCTAACGTGGAGCATTGGCATGGAGCATCACCCGACAGCGAGTTCACCCACATTGCAATCAATACAAATACGCACAAGGGAATTGTAAATTGGTTACGAGAGGTATCAGACGAAGAATATAAAAATCTTAGATGATTTTTTGCTATAAATCTTATTGTAATGCTTCCTTATTTTCCTAATATTCAATAACAATTAATAAACTGACAATGAAACAAATAGCAATAATAACTGTGGCCTCCTTGCTAATGCTGGGACAGGCTTGCACACAGCCTCAGCAAACAGCGCAATCAAAAAAAGCAGCAGAAATGGAACAAATATCACCGGAGGGATATACAACCTTCCAAGTCAGCGACAATGTTGCCATGTATAAGGTTACTTTTAAAAACCAGTATAAAATGGATGTTGCAGGACATCTGTTTATGCCCAAGGATTTAGACCAGACTACAAAACACGCGGCTATCATTGTTGGCCATCCGATGGGTGCTGTAAAGGAGCAAAGTGCGAACGTTTACGCTGCAAATATGGCTGAACGGGGATTTGTAACCTTGTCTCTTGATTTGTCTTTTTGGGGCGAAAGTGCGGGCGAGCCACGTAATGTAGTGGCACCAGAGATTTATGCAGAAGATTTTAGTGCAGCCGTTGATTTTCTGGGTACTCGTTCATTTGTGGATAGGGAAAAAATAGGCGTAATTGGTGTTTGTGGTAGCGGAAGTTTCGTAATTAGTGCCGCCAAAATAGATCCACGCATGAAGGCCATCGCGACGGTGAGTATGTACGATATGGGGTCCGCCAGCCGTAACGCATTGAACCACTCGCAGACCGTTGAACAGAGAAAGAAAAATCAAGCAGAGGCTGCTGAACAACGTTATGTAGAGTTTACTGGTGGGGAAACTAAATATACGGGTGGAACGGTACATAAATTAGATGAAAATACCCATCCTGTCCAGCGGGAATTTTATGACTTCTATCGCACGCCGCGCGGGGAATACACGCCAAAAGGAGGTTCGCCGGAACACACCACGCACCCGACGCTAAGCAGCAATGTTAAGTTCAATAATTTTTACCCATTCAATGATATAGAAACAATTTCTCCTCGTCCTATGCTTTTTATTACGGGCGATCAGGCGCACTCCAAAGAGTTTAGTGAGGATGCTTACAAACGTGCTGCCGAACCCAAAGAATTGTACCTCATTCCGGGTGCCGGACATGTAGATTTATATGATCGGGTAGAATTAATTCCATTTGATAAATTAACTGCTTTCTTTACCGAATATCTAAATCTGGATAAGTCGGTTCAAACGGCAAAAGCAGAAGCCAATACTTTAACTAAAAGTAAGTAATTATACTCCAAGCAAAGTGGTTTTGAACGAAGACCAAACATAAAGTACTCCCGATCAATAACTCAACCCCTCTCAACATTCTCAACCTCTCAACTTTTATTATACCATGAAATTATCGCTCATAACAGCAATTCCTTTCATGGCGTTGCTTACAACCGGTTGTCTGGAACAGGATGCAAAGCATCAGGAAAAAAATGAACCACGAGCCATTTTTTCCAAGGGTGAATTAGGGCCAGCGGAAAACTTCACTGGAAAGGCCTGGGCGCTCGGTCTGGTGGCAAATGATACCACTTACAACACCGTTGTTGGCAACGTTTATTTTGAACCGGGTGCAAGAAGCAACTGGCATTCCCATCCAGCCGGTCAAATCCTGATTATTACGGATGGCGTAGGTTATCACCAAATACAGGGGCAACCCCGGCAAACCATCAGAAAGGGTGATGTAATAAAATGCCCGCCTAATGTGCTGCATTGGCATGGCGCAAGCCCTGATACTGGTTTGCACCAATTATACATCATCCCTAATACGGAAAAAGGAATTGTTGATTGGAAGCAAAAAGTAACCGACGAAGAATACAACAATGCGAAATATTAGACTTGTTGCGATATTGACAATCAAAGACTTATGTTTTTTTGGTCTCTTGTCATTCAGAGCGATAGCGATGAATCTGAGGCTTGAAAAGCCTACTTTTACTAAATTTTTTAAATAATCAGATTCTTCGGCTACGCCTCTGAATGACACGAGATTAGTAGAATCTTCATAAAATCAATGCAACAAGTCTATTAATATGATAAAAATTTTCATTTCAGTTTTCTCTCTATTTTTTACAGTTTTAACGGGTAGTTTTTCTCAAACAAATCCTGTTATTGATGTTTTTCCGCAGGGCACAATTTTGTATGGTAATGTGCCTTATAACAGTGATTCCCTGCAAAAACACTTATTGGATATTTATTTGCCGACTAATGCAAAGGGGAAATTGCCGTTAGTGATTCTTATCCACGGTGGTGGCTGGTTAGGCAATGATAAATATGCTGATATAGGTTATATGAAAAAAACCGTAGCAGAAATAGTCAGCAGCGGTTTTGCCCTGGCTTCTATTGACTATCGGTTCAGCACACAAGCCGTTTTCCCTGCCCAGATACAGGATTGCAACCGTGCTGTTTCATTTCTGTACGACCATGCCACTAAGTATGGTTTCGATAAAAAGCGCTTTGCTGTCATAGGTTTTTCCGCAGGCGGACATCTGGCTTCCCTATTGGGATTATCTAAGAATAACAAGATAAAAGCGTTTTTTATGCCTGGCACCAGTAAATCTTTCAGATTTAAAGCCGTTGTTGACTTTTACGGCCCCTCTGAATTAATATTATTTCCCGGAAGCAACGATGAAAAATCACCGGAAAGCCTTCTAATTGGCGCGGCACCGCTCGTACGTCCCGATTTAGCCAAAGCGGCCAGCCCGGTTACCTATGTAGATAAGGATGATCCGCCATTTTTGATCGTTCATGGCGAAAAAGATGAGTCGGTGTCTGTAAAGCAATCCCAGTTATTGAGCGCATGGTTGAAAGTCGCAGGTGTTCAAAATGAACTGGTTATTGTAAAAGACGCACCACATTTCGGCGTGATGTTCGATACCGATGAGGTTAGAAATAAAGTCTTGAATTTTCTTAAACAGCACTTGAATAAATTTTAAATCATAGTCCCACATCTCTAATTACTGTAATTTAATGCACTGGCACGGCGCAAGCCGCGACAACGGCTTATACCAATTATACATGTTGAGAAACGTGGGAAATGGTAGTCTCACTTCAAGTGAGACTACCACTAATGCCCAGATTGCTCAATCGCCTGCTCAATATCCCCCACAATATCCGAAATGTGCTCCAAACCCACCGAAATCCGAATCAAACCATCGGTAATACCAACGGCCTCGCGCTCTTCCACCGAGAGTTTGGAATGCGTGGTAGAAGCAGGATGCGTGGCAATGCTACGCGTGTCGCCGAGATTGGCCGTAATGGAGAGCATTTGTAAAGCGTCAATGAATTTTCGGCCCTGCACCACGCCGCCGCGCAGTTCAAAAGTGACGATGCCGCCGCCTAAGCGCATTTGTTTTTTGGCTAATTGATACTGCGGGTGATTTTTCAGGAAGGGATATTTTACCCAATTGATGGACGGATTGTCTTGTAATTTTTCCGCCAGTTCCAGCGCATTTTGGCAATGTTTTTCCATGCGTACCGCCAACGTTTCCAGACTTTTAGACAAAATCCAGCCATTGAAAGGCGACATGGACGGACCAGTGTGACGCGCAAAAAATCGCACTTCCTTGATCAATTCTTTGGAACCTAAAATCGCTCCGCCGATGGTACGTCCTTGTCCATCAATGAATTTCGTCGCCGAATGTGTGACGATGTGGGCACCGAGTTTAGCGGGTGTTTGCAAGTAAGGCGTTGCAAAACAATTATCTACATTCAGGATGATTTTATGGCGATTCGCGATGTCTGCCAACGCCGCAATGTCGATCAGGTCAAGGGCGGGATTGGAAGGCGTTTCAATGAAAAATAATTTGGTCGTGGGTCGTATGGCCGCTTCCCAAACATCCATGCCAGCCGTCGCGTCTACGTACGTGTGGGTAATGCCCCAGCGCGGCAATAACTGCGTCACAATCTGGTGCGTCGAGCCAAACACCGAGCGGGAAACAACCACGTGATCGCCCGCGCGCAGAAAAGCCGCCATGCTCACGAACATCGCCGCCATGCCCGAAGCGGTAGCAATGCCATCTTCCATGCCTTCCATAAGACACAGTTTATCAATGAGTTCGTCGTTATTGGGATTGGAAAAACGGGTATAAATATCGCCCTTCACTTCGTCGGCAAAGAGGGCGCGGGCTTGCTCGGCATCGTCAAATACAAAACTCGACGTGGCGTAGATCGGTACGGAATGTTCGCGATTGGCGGTGCGTTCGGCCTGGGTGCGTACGGCGAGGGTCTCGAAATGGGTAGATTGGTTATTGGTGGGTTGGTTATTGGTTATTGGTGTACTGGTTATTGGTTCCATAATATGTTGATAATCGAATACTTATGATGAAATGGCAATGGCACGAAGGTTCTTTTGGAGCATTACTAACTTGCTAATTGATCTGCTCGTAATACAAATAACTAATACACCATTAACCATTAACCATTTCGAAGGGCTTTATTTCAAAAGAATGCGTGACGCGTACAGATTTATCGAAGGTTGCGCCTACCGAACAATATTTTTCTACGCCCATTTCTACCGCTTTTTCTACTTTCTCCCGTTTTAAATCGCCAAAAAAAGTGAATTTTATTTCGATGTCTGTAAATGGCGAGGGCGTAGCATCGGCTCGTTGTCCAGTGACTGTAATCTTCACATCCTCCACAACTTGTCGCTGTTTTTTCAAAATAATCAGAATGTCGAAGACGCTGCAAGTGCCAAGGGCAGAAAGTAGCAGTTGCATGGGCCGCATGCCGGCGTTATGGCCCCCGATGGCAGTGGCAGCATCTACTTGTACGGAGCGGCCGTCTTCGTTGGTTGCTTCAAAATGGAAGGCATCGTCCAGACGGTTGATTTCTATAGTCATCTTTATTTCGCGAAGGCAAACCCAACGGGCTGCTTGGTGCGGCAAAAGAACGCGAAATTTTGGAAAGCAACCTTAAAAGTGGTCGTCTGACTTCAAGTCGAACGACGACTATCTGTCAACGATACAAGGTCACATCTCCCCGATACAAGGCCGTTTCGCCGTCTTTAAACAGCACTTCGGTTTCATATACAAAGACAGATGGATCCAGTTTTTTGCCATTCGCCGTGCCATCCCAGAAGACGGAAGGATTATTGGGAGGAAAATCTACGGCTTCGTACACCTGCTTTCCCCAACGATTAAACACGCGCAGAAACTTTATTTCCACCACATCCTCGCCGCCAAACACCGTGAAAGCGGAGTTGCCATTGGCGGCTTCCGGCGCGAATACATTGGGCACATATACATAGCGTTCCTTGTTGACAATAACCTCCCGATCATCCGCCGCCTGGCAGCCATTGGAATCAATTACCGTGACGTGGTAGCGGAACGAGTGCAGTGGCACATATTCACAAGTGTCACAGATAAACGGGTATAAGTCAGGTGATTGCACAGACATTTGCTTATTGCGCTCTGGATAATTCACGGCGTTGGCAGACCAAAGATGGACGGATTGGCCGAGGTGGATGGTCGTGTCGGGGCCTAAATTTACCAGCAATTCACCGGGTTCTGGCATGGTAAAAACACTATCCCATGCACAGCCTTTGGCCGTTTGGATAAGCAGTGTATGCAGGCCAGGCGTTAGGTAAGCGAAGCTGGGAAACCCGCTCAACGCCTGTCCATCCAGCGAATACAAATAGGGTGGGGTGCCACCTACGATACTATCTACTTCTACTCCGCCATTATTTTCTCCATAACAACGAATGGGCTGAATATACAAGTTCGCATTGGTGGGAATAGATGGCGGCACCACCCGTGTACTATCGGTGGAAGAGCAGCCATTTACCCTATCGGTTACTTGCAAATTGTAAATGCCAGCACTATCCACTTTCACTCCCAGGTTATTGGCCTGACTCACAATATGGCCATCATTGGTCGTCCATTGTATTTTATAATTTCCGCCCGCTGCGGCCAGTTGCGCCGATAATGTGCTGGCAGCCTCGTCACAACGAAGTTCCTGTACACTGTCCAAGACAATTTTTGGCCGGTACTCGTCGCCGAGTATTTCTACTGCCAATGAGCTGGTGCAAGGTGGATTTCGATTACAAGAGTTGGCGGCTTGCGCACAAATATTGCCGCTTTGCTCGCCGAGCGTAATACTAACCAGGCGACCAGCAGGTGCAGCGGCAAAAAACGGCACCGGTTCTCCATTGACCAAAGTTCCCGGCGGACCATCCCAGAAATAGCCACCGGCTCCCGCCACCGGCAATACCGAGTAGGAAAATACGGCTCCCGGACATCCGCTCAATGGCCCGCTAATCTCGCCAACTATACCCAATGGCGGTTCGTAAACCGCCTCGGTAGGGGTGACCTTTACCGAAAAAGTGCATAAATCGCCGCCATACCCATCCACCAGTAAGTAGTAATTGGAGCCGGGATGCAAATTATTGACAGTGACCGAAACGGGAGCCGCGCCGCCAAATTCTTTACCCAGATCGCAGGCCAGCGGTGCGGCTTTGCAATCGGCATACAGCGCAATCTGAATACCATTGCTGTCGAGGCAACCGCTTGGCGTGGCGGTAAAAGTAGCGGTCGTTGCCCCGGCGATGAAGCCGAGCCATTGCACATTTTCGAGGGTACCACAGAAGTCGGTGGAATCTTCATCGGCATTTCCGCCATAAGTAGAGCCGACAAAACTATTGAAATTACAAAAAATGCACGCATCGGCGCAGGATTCAGCGGCTTGCGAACCGGACGGACAGGGCGTTGGAAGTTGGGCGTATATCGTAGTAGCCCAAGCCAAAAGCCAAAGGCAGCAGGAGTACTCGTTTCAGCATGGATCGGTGTGTTGAGAGATCGTTTTAATGGATTAAAAAGGAATAGGGTCAAAAGAACAAAGGGTTGATCTTCAATGTGGTGAAAACATTGAAAGAAGTCAAAAACATACAATTTGGAAAGATTGGTCAGGCGGAAAAATGACCAGTGGTGGCGGGCAAACTTCTAAACGTCTGCGTCTAAAATCGAATTGTGCGTGGCTGGCGTTAAGTTTCCCGCCCAGTGTAAGCCCCTCCTACTCCCCCCTTAATGGGGCGGGGTAGATCGAGCGGAAGCTACATCAGCATATTTCTTAAAAATAAGATGCTGTTGAATTAAACTTCTATTGTCTAAAAATTACGGCGGTCAGCTGGTTTCAAACCACCCGACCGCCGTATTTAAAAAAGCAATTCGCAAATTGCAAGAGGCAAATTATAGAAGGTGCGTGTTGGCCTTTTGCAAATTGCTTTTTTTCTGGTTGCTTTTGCTTTTACTTGGCTAACACCTGCGCCACCAGATCGGCAGCTTCCTGAAATTCCACCGCGCCCATTACTTTAAGGCCCGATTCATCAATGATTTTTTTAGCAATATCGGCGTTGGTACCTTGCAGACGCACAATGACTGGCACCGGAATGTCGCCGATTTTTTTGTAGGCATCTACGACACCCTGAGCCACACGGTCGCAACGCACAATCCCGCCAAATATGTTGATCAAAATGGCCTTCACGTTCGGGTCTTTCAGAATGAAACGCATCGCATTTTCCACCCGTTCTGCATCGGCGGTACCACCTACATCGAGGAAGTTGGCTGGTTCGCCGCCCGATAACTGGATCAAGTCCATAGTGGCCATCGCGAGGCCCGCACCGTTGACCATGCAACCGACATTGCCATCGAGTTTCACGTAGTTCAAGTCATACTGTTGGGCTTCCACATCGGCAGGGTCTTCTTCGGCGGTGTCGCGCATACCTTCGAGGTCTTTGTGGCGATACAACGCGTTATCATCCAGCGTTACTTTGGCATCCACAGCGATGATCTTGTCGTCCGAGGTTTTCAGGCAGGGATTGATTTCAAACAAACTGGCGTCGGAGCCAACGAAAGCGGCGTACAATTTTTGCACGAAATCTACCATTTCCTTAAAGGCTTGACCGCTCAAACCAAAGTGAAAAGCCACTTTTTGCGCCTGAAACGGACGAATACCAAGTAACGGATCAATAAATTCAAAGAACACGCGATCCGGCGTTTCGTGGGCTACTTTTTCAATATCCATGCCGCCATCGGGCGAGTACATAATGACGTTACCGCCGCGTCCACGGTCGGTTAAAATGCTGATATAGAACTCCTTAGGTTCGCTGGCACCGGGATAGAAAACATCCTGGGCGACCAACACTTTGCTGACCAGTTTGCCTTCGGCAGAAGTCTGCGGGGTCACAAGGTGCATCCCGATCATCGCACCCGCTATTTCCCCCGCTTGTTCCGGGCTTTTAGCGAGTTTCACGCCACCGCCTTTACCGCGTCCACCAGCGTGTACCTGCGCTTTGACGACGCACCAGTCGGAATGATACAATTCCTTGATCTTTTTCGCGGCTTCGACCGCCTCTTCGGCGTTGTGGGCGACAATGCCCTCCTGGATTTTTACGCCGTAGGATTTGAGTAATTCCTTGCCTTGATATTCGTGGAGATTCATGTCTTATAGGTAAGAGGGTGAGATAAGTGAGAGGGGTTTGGGTGGCCAAAAGTAGGGGGTTTTATGGAGTGTGGCAGGATTTGACTGGAAAATTTTGACAACCAAAATGTTTTGTTATATTTGTCTTCCGTTAACTAATTTTGTAAATCATTATAAAAAAACAGACCATGAAAAATTTTGTATTTGGACTTTTGGTGCTTACCCTGTTGACAATCAGTTGCAAAAAAGATAATACGCCAGTCGAAAATCCTGATTCATTGGAAATGACTTTTACTGGCACCGTAACTAACCAATTAACCCAACAGCCCTTGGCGAACGTACCTGTGCACGTTATCTATGGCCCGGGGTGTTGTGGTGCTATCGCAGAATTAAAAGGAAATGATTCCACCGTGACGAACAGCCAGGGCGTTTATACAATACAAGTAAAATATGCTAAACCTGCTGCTGCTTATCGCCATTTTGCATATGTACCTGGATACTTTAGCGTGAATTTTTTTAATCTCGAAGCCTATAAAAAAAATACAGGCTGGATGACGCTGGGCCATAATATGGGGGCTTTTTTACCCTATGATTTGATTGATACTATAAAAATGATCAATGGCTTTGTATCTACCGCTACACTCAAAATAGTTCCAGCAGGTACGATAGCACTACATTTTCCTTATGCAAGTATACCCGCTACGGATTCTTTATCTATACAAACCATATATTCTCCTGATTACGACACTTTGCCAACTTTGTCAGTCACGGCAAATTATAAACCTAATGTTTCATTGGACATCTACCATGCATTGTTAGATATAGGTTGTCTTGCAAATACAAAAATATTTTTAAAAACGTTTGTATATCAAGCAGGTACGGGTATTCTACAGCAGACAGTACTGGATTCCATCACTTTGGTACAAGGACAGGTGTATGATTATAATGTGGAATATTAGAGAGATTGCATAGAACGTCTCTAATATTACCGAATTGCAATCCCTTCATCATCAATCAATTTTCCCATCTGCACCCGCACAATACGAGCCGGGAAATTTTGCAGAATCCGGTAGTCGTGGGTAGCACATATTACCGCCGTATTGTGCTGCTTGGCTAAGTTCCGCATCAGCACCAGTACGTCGTCGCTGGTTTCGGGATCAAGATTGCCAGTTGGTTCGTCGGCCAGAAGCAGGGCAGGACGATTCAGCAATGCGCGGGCGATGACTACGCGTTGCTGTTCGCCGCCGCTGAGTTCGTAAGGCATGGCCAGCCGTTTGTGCGTTAGTCCTACGCCGATCAGTTCTTCATTGACCCGTTGCGCCATTTCGGCCTCGTTTTTCCAGCCGGTGGCGCGGAGTACGAAGAGTAGATTTTCTTCTACGTTGCGATCAGTCAACAAGTTGAAATCCTGAAATACAATGCCGAGTCGCCGCCGGAGCAGGTGAATATTTTTTCGGGAAATAGACCGCAGATCGTACCCCGCTACCTCGCCAAACCCTTTATTGAGGGGCAGCGCGGCATATAGTGTTTTGAGTAAACTGCTCTTACCACTACCCGTTTTGCCAATCAGATAGGTGAATTCGCCCTCACCAATTTGCAAGTTGATGTTTTCGAGCACCACCGTTTGGTCGTGTTGGAGGATGTCGGCATTGCTTAGTTTGACTATTGCGGGCATGATTTGGTGTTGTCGTTATTGGTCTACTGGTTATTGGTGTATTCAAATTAGTTTTCTGGAACACGTTACGTTTGTCATCCTGTCGGGACTGTCCACGTCGCGGAACACCTCGCGGCGTACACCGTAGAGCGGACGGTTCCTAGAAAGATGAGTATAGCGTACAATATACAACAATTAATGATATTGACGCGGCGAAAATAGGCAGGATTAGGTTTAATCGGTCACAAAATCCCCAACACATCATTCATTGAAAAAACACCCTGTTTTCCCACCAGCCATTGCGCGGCCAGCACCGCCCCGGCAGCAAATCCTGTTCGCGAATGTGCCCGATGTTCCAGGCGAATTTCGTCGCTCGGTCCAGTCCAGACAATGCTGTGCGTACCCGGCACCTCGCCTTCCCGAATAGCCGTCACTGCTACTTCCCCCGGATTTGGCGCGATGGGCGATAATGCCCAGCCAGAAGTGCGCGACATCATCAAGATCAAGTCGTTCACCATCGTTAAAGCCGTGCCGCTGGGTGCATCCAGTTTATGGATATGATGCGTTTCAGTGATGGCCGGGCTGTATTCCGGGCGTTCGTCGAGCAGCCGGGCGAGGTAGCGATTGACGGCAAAAAAGAGATTGACCCCTACGCTAAAATTGGAAGCCCATAAGAATGCCCCGTTCTTATCCCGACAAAATTGTTGTGCATCAGGCAAATGCTCTGCCCAACCCGTGGTGCCGCTTACGACTGGCACACCCGCTTGCAGACAAGACAGCACGTTCTCGAAAGCCGCCTCGGGCTGACTAAATTCGATGGCCACATCAGCTTGTTGGAGTAGTGCCGGGGTCACCTCCGCGCGGTTGTTAATAGTGATGCGCCAGGCAATGGTATGGCCCTGTTCCTGGGCAATATTTTCAATGGCCCGTCCCATTTTGCCGTAGCCGAATAACCCGATTTTTAGCATGATCTATTAATCATTATGACGTGGTAGAAACGCTGCATACAACGTCGCTGTTCAAAAAAATGCATCTTCTACATGCCTGATTTCCAGAACTTTATCATTTTTTAAAATAATCGCCACAATATCAAAACGTATTTCCCAGTCGTAACCAATCTGTTCCATATAAAGGCCAGCCGTGCGCGCCAGCAAATCTTGTTTGCGCAGATTTACCGCGTCTTCCGGCCCACCAAAACCGTCGCCAGAGCGAGTTTTTACCTCCACAAAAACCAGCAATTTTTCGTGCGCCCAGGCAATAATATCTATTTCCCCGCGCCCGGCCCGGTAGTTGTATTCCACCAGCCGCCAGCCCTTTTGCGAAAGGAATTCGGCGGCAATGACTTCACCGCGTTTGCCCGTGTCGTTGTGTTTTGCCAAGTTGGTTGTTGATATATTGGTTATTAGTTACTAGTTGATTAATAATGAGATAAATATAAACATTGGTAATGATGAATGCTAATAATTCATCATTTATAATTCATAATTCATAATTCCCTCACGGCCCCACATTCGTCGCATCCGGGTACAACAAATATTTTCGTCGAATTGCCCGATAAATATCCAGATCGCTCTGCCAGGAAGCGCGAATTTCCGTTTCCGAACAACCGGCAATTATTTGTTCTTTCAAATTGTTACTGCCAGCCAACAAATCAAAAAAATTATTAGTCAGAAAAAACGAATCTTTCTGCGGAAACTCTTGATAAAAATCCAGTAAATAACTCAAATTCAATTGTTTAGCGGCACGTAGGCTATCCAGCGAAACATGGCGCAGATCGAAGCCACGGCAAATTTTTCCCGCCAGCGGCGGATACTTGCTCCCTGCATTGGATTGCGGCACAAAGGCAAAAGAGGATTCCGGGAAATTCGGGTGACCCACTACCTGGAAAGGCCACAAGGTACCGCGCCCCAGACTGGCCACCGTGCCTTCAAACAGGCAAATAGACGGATACAACAGTACCGAACGCATATCTGGCAAATTGGGCGAAGGCCGTACCGGCAAATTATAAGGGGTCTGGTGGGTATAATTCCGGCAGGAAATAACGGTCAGCTGCAGGGGCTGCGGCTCTCGGATCCAGTGTTCGCCGACAAATAAACGGGCCAGTTCACCCACCGTGCAGCCATGTACGATCGGCAGCGGAGCGATGCCGACGAACGATTCCCAGCGCATATCCAGCATCGGGCCATCCACGTAATGCCCGTTGGGATTGGGCCGATCGAGTATAATGACCGTCTTCCCCTGTTCTGCACAGGCTTCCAACACGTTCAATAGCGTACTAATATAGGTGAAAAACCGGACACCAACGTCCTGCAAATCAAAAACCACCACCTCCACATGGGCCAGATCGCTGGGTTGCGGTTTGACTTTTTTACCGTATAAAGAGACGACGGGAATGCCTGTGCGCTCGTCATGTCCATCTACGATGCGTTCGCCCGCCTCCGCACCGCCGCGAAAACCGTGTTCCGGAGCAAAAATGCGGGTTATGCAGACACCATTATTATATAAGGTGTCCACCAAATGCGTCTGGCCAACCAGTGAAGATTGATTGACCACCAGCCCCACTTGTTTGTCCTGCAAAAGCGGTAACAAAATATCCAGCTGCGCCGCACCGACTACTATTTCGGGATTTGGCGGCAGGTCAGACATCTTATTGTCAAAGGCTTTATTTTGAGCAAGTAAGGGCCAACCAACAGCCAGCAATAGCACTACCCAAAGATATTTTTGCCAAAAAGGTTTCATTTTCTAATTTTACAAACAAATCGTGTTTCTTTTGTGCGAAATTTGTTGAGAATGTTGAGAAAAGGTTGAGTCTGCTACACAGGTTGAAAAAACCGCTACTTCCTCCACTTTCTCAACGGCGAAGCCTCTCAACATCCTCAACATCCTCAACATTAGTCCATGTACGCCATCATAGACGTAGAAACGACCGGCGGTAGCGCCCGCTACGAACGCATCACCGAGATCGCCATTGTGCGGCACGATGGGCAGCGTGTATTGGATACGTTTTCGACGCTTATCAATCCCGAACGCAGCATTCCGTGGAACATTACGCGCATCACTGGCATTTCGGATGATATGTTGGTGGACGCGCCGAAGTTCTACGAAGTGGCCAAGCAGATTGTGCAAATAACCGAAGGTGCGATCTTCGTGGCCCACAATGTTACGTTCGATTATGGTTTTGTACGCGAAGAATTTGCGCGGCTGGGCTTTCCTTTTTCGCGTCGCCAACTTTGTACGGTGCGTTTGGCGCGGAAGGTTTTTCCTGGCATTCCCAGTTATAGCCTGAGTAATTTGAAGCAGCATTTCGGAATTCACGCCGAACGCAGTCACCGCGCTTTGGATGATACGCTGGCGACGGTAAAACTTTTCGAGATGATGCTGGCCGAGCAAAACGGCGAAAAAGTGCGCACTTTCATCAATAATGGCGTTCGGGAAACCAAATTACCGCAGAATATTACGGTGGCCCGCTTGCACGAAGTACCTGACACTTGCGGCGTATATTATCTGCACAATGAAGCGGGCGAAGTGATCTACGTGGGCAAAAGCCTGAATATTCGCAAGCGGCTCTTTGAGCATTTCGCCGATTTGACCCCCAAAGGAGAGAAACTGCGCACGGGTGTCGCCGATATTAGTTATGAAGTGACCGGCAGCGAACTGGTGGCGTTGCTGTTGGAAAGTGCGGAAATCAAAAGGCTACAACCCTATGTGAACCGCGCGCAACGCGTACGTAACTTCAATGGGGCGATTTTTGCCTACACGGATGAGCAAGGATATCGGTGTCTGGTAGTCGGAAAACGTACTGTTCAGAACCTGAAAAAGTTTGACTTAATATCCGATTACCCCAAAGTGGACAATGCCAAATCTCATCTGCAAAGCCTGGTGCGTCAACACGAACTATGTTATCGGCTGACGCATCTGGATAGTTCGGAGCGGGGTTGTTTTCATTACGCCATCAAACAATGTCATGGCGCCTGTGTCGGCGTTGAGTCGCCGGAAGAGTACAATGTGCGTTTGGAAGAAGCATTAGTGGGATTGCGCAGAAATCTCGTTGGCAGTTATTTTATTGTTGAAAATGGCCGCACGGCGGGCGAAAAGGCCGTGATCGGGGTGCAGGATGGCCGATACATCGGCTACGGCTTTGTGGAGACCGATCTGCAGATGACTACCGAAGATATATTGGAAACCCTGGCTCCACCGCCACCCGATCCACAGGCCAGCCGGATCATCCAGGGCTACGTGGAGGGTCGCCGCCAAGTAAAAGTGATGCGTTTTTAAGCATTATTTTTCTGTTATAAAATTTGCTAAAACAGTTTCTAAGACCTTGGCAGCCAAAATCTGCCTTGTTGTGTATTGTCCAAATATTGGCTGTAAGCGACCTTTTTTTTAAAAAAAGCGCGTAGAAGTGCTGTAAAATTTAAAAATAATTACATTTGCTCAGCTAATTTATACTTAGATTAAGTAAGCGAATTTTCGCTTGGTTATCTTGCTTTCGGTTTGACATGCAACGAACAACACTATGGGCACTTCTCGTGCCTGGCTTTATTGGCGTATTGGCATTTTTTCCAGTACTTAATAAAAAAACGCTTTTTCATACGGAAGCGGAATTGGCGTATTTTCTGCAACATGGCCTCCACCCCGCTCAGGGTCTGGAAGGGCCGGGCGGCCCCCTGGAGCTCCCCATTGACTCTAATATTTTATTCCCAACCGGCAAGGTATGCGGTGGTTGTCATGGCCACGACCCTAACGGAAATGCGCTGATTACGACCAGCGGGGTGGACGTGAATATTTATGACGACTGGCGCAGCACGATGATGGCCAACAGTGCCAAAGACCCTTTCTGGCGCGCCAAAGTAACCCACGAAATTCTGGTCAATCCTGGTCACGCCCTGGAAATACAGGACAAATGCACTTCCTGCCACGCCCCCGCCGGTCACTACCAATCCAGACTACATGATCACCAGCTTTACTACACCCTGGCCGATCTGTACACCGATACGCTGGGGCTGGATGGAGTCACCTGCCAAGCCTGCCACGCGCAATCGCCGCAAAGCATAGGCAATCTTTTTTCCGGACAATTAAATTTCGATACCAACCAGATTCGGGTAGCTTATGGGCCTTACCCGATGGTATTTGCGCCACCAATGCACGAGTTTGTGGGCATCACCCCTAAATTCGGCGAACACACCTCCGATGCGGGCTTGTGCGCTGGTTGCCACACCTTGATCACGAAGACGGTTGACCTGAACGGAGCCTATACGGGCGGCACTTTTGTAGAGCAGGCCACCTATCATGAGTGGCTCAATTCCCGTTACGATAGAGATCATGATAATGTAACCTGCCAAAGTTGCCACGTGCCGAGATTGGCCGATGAGATCATTATTTCTGCCAATTACCTCTTTTTAACCCCGAAATTTCCCTTCTTTTTGCACGAATTGGCGGGAGCCAACGTGTCTATGTTGCAACTGATGCGCGACAATCGGGATCAATTGGGCATCAAAGCCCAGCCCGCCCAGTTTGATAGCACGATTGCGGCTACGTTGCGAATGTTGCAAAAAAAATCACTCGATGTGGACCTCCAGCCGGGCGTGCTGACCGGCGATAGTATGCACTTCGATCTGCGGCTGAGCAACAAGGCCGGACACAAATTTCCCTCCGGCTATCCCTCGCGGCGGGCCTGGGTGGAATTTATCGTCAGCGACAAACTGGGGAATGTGATTTTTCATTCTGGCCGGATGAATCCCGACGGAACTTTGCCCGATGAAGATGCCAATTTTGAACCGCATTACAATTTGATCAATCGGCCCGATCAGGTGCAGATTTATGAATTGGTGCCGGGAGATGTCAACGGAATGTTTTCCAACGTCCTTGAACGTGGACATACTGCGTTGAAAGACAACCGTTTAGTGCCACAGGGATTTAGTTTGACTGATCCCGCATACGACACGACCCAAATCATCGGGGTAGCCAACGATCCCGATTTTAACCACCTGGGTGGCGTAGAAGGAAGCGGCACCGACCTATTGCATTTTAGTATTCCCAATATGGGATATACCGGCTTTCTACAGGTCACGGCGCGGGTTTGGTATCAAAGTTTACCAGCGAAGTGGCTAGCACCGATGTTCGCTTATTTTTCGCCGGAAATAGATTCTTTTAAATTAATGCTTGCCGCTGCCGATAATGCTCCAGTGCTGGTAGCGGAGAAAAAACTCGATTCTCTTTTCGTTTCTCCATTGAGTATTAAAAACCCAAACCTGGAAAAACTCGTAAACATTACTCCTACACTCACTAGCGATGGACGAGTGATGATTCATTTGTCGTCGCAAATACAATTAATAAACGTACAAATATTCGATAGCAATGGTCGGTTATGTGGCCAACAGGATGCTAGCGAGGTGATTTTACCCGATCAACGCGGTTTTTATTATATAGTGGTGGTGACCAACCGAGGCAAGGTTAGTCATAAAGTTGTCAGAAACTAAAATCACTGTCCAGTAGGGGCTATTATTTTAGCTATTATCCATTATATAAAATTCTATCCTTTTGTCTTATCCCAAAATGCCAATCACTCTTTCGGGAATGATCACTAAATCCTTTATTGCTCTCCTTTTCTGTTGGATCCAATGGCAGCCATTGGCCTTCGGGCTGGATATAGCGAAGTTGAACAAAATGACACCAGTAGAGCGTTCTGCCTGGGTTGGGCATTTTGTGGAAGAGGATTTGAGTAAAAAGGATTCGGCGCGGGCTTTTACCGAGACCGATCTGTTGCTTGATCTGTCGAAAAATTGGGATGCGCCAGACATTGCTGCTCAAGTATATGGTGCCCAGGGCGATTATTTGCTGAATCTGCTGCACAATTCCGCAGGTGCCCGCAGTAAGTATGCCCAAGGCATTGATTTTGCCAATCTTCACGGTCTGGAAGTGCCAGCCGCTAGTATGTTGCTGAAAATTGGCAGTTCCTATTGTCAAGAGAATCAACGGGTTCTAGCTTATGAGTACTACTTTCGGGCGCACGATGTATTTGCACGGGTTGGCTTTGCGCATATTCCGCGAATTGACCAATATGAGTACGACATAGGTCGCTTTTTGTATGATGTAGAGGACTATACAACGGCATTGACCCATTTTTCCTGGGCCGAAAAGTATCCAAACAGTGGGCCGCAAGTGCGTTATAAGGTGTTGACCGCGCTAAGCCAGTGTTATGAGCAGTTGGATTCGTCAGAACAGACCCTGGCTTTTTTGAAAAAACGGGCACAAGTAGCCCAGCAGGAAAATAATCCAATTTGGATGGGGGAATCGGCCCTGAACACTGGCCAATATCATTTAAAACAGGGCTGCTATTCGGAAGCTCGTATTTATCTGGCTACTGCGCTTAGTTTGAGTGCACAGAATGACCAGCTTTTAGTGGCAGCACAGGCACTGATTTCGCTTTCCACAGTGAACTTGCATGAAGGTAATATCCATACCGCCGCGGAAAAGTTAACTGAAGCGGAAACATACCTGCGACAAACAGATGCTGGAAGCTGGTATCCAGATTTCTATCATAACTGGGAATTGATTTACGAGCGATCAGCGGATTATCGGGAAGCCTACCGCTACGATCAAATATTTAACCATATTTCCGATTCCATCCGTCAGGCTACTGACCTGCGTACGTACTCAAATATCCAGGTGCGGCTGGAAGGTCGGCGGCACCTTATGCAGACTGCCCAGCTAGAGCAGATGGAACAAACCGATAGAATGCTAGCGATGGGGATCATTTTTTTGTTCACTATTTTAAGCATAGCGGCTTACTTTGTCTGGAAATATCAGCAACGCCGCCAACGAGCGTTGGTGTTGGGCAAGCAACAGGCGGAGCAGGCCTTAGAGCGGGTATTGCAACAAAAAATTATCGAGCAACAAAAAGAGGTAGAGGAAATAAAACCTATAAAGATGCTGGGTATGTCATCGGCTGATGATGCGCTTCCTTCGACCTTCTCTTCTTTTTTGCCGCCTGATCCTGATCCTGCAGCGGAGCAGCATGCGAAAGAAGCCTTGGAAAAAATCTTGAAATTGACGCTGCTGACTGAAGATGACAGTCGGGATTTTCGTTTATATTTTGAAAAAGTTCATCCTGGGTTCTTTGCTCAGCTGCGCGTAAAACTTCCTGACTTGACCCAATCGGAGACCCGACTGCTGGCCTTGACCAAGTTGAACCTCAAAACCAGAGAAATGTCAGAAATTTTAAATGTCGAACCCAACAGTATTCGACGCTTGCGCAACCGAATTAGACAAAAATATAATCTTCCTGCAGGAGATAATTTTGAAATTTTTCTCATAAATGATTGATTATAAAGTATTTACAAATTGACTACACTTTTGACTACACCTTTAGAGTAGGATATTTAGATACTTAGTGTACTTTTGACCCAATTAAATCAGGAAGAGAGAATATTAGAACTTCACTTCTCGATTTTGACAAACTGACAATATCGCCCGGTCTATTTTCCGACTTAAAAATGGGTGTAAGATTTAATGATAAGGGATAGCCAATTGAAGGTAAACCCGGGTGTGGTAACATACTCCGGGTCTTTTTTTTGCCTTTTTTACCGGCAGGTTCATTTGTCGGCCTTCCAATCCTTTCCTACGGCTTGTCAGTAAGATGCACAGAGTTAATCACACGCTGCTCCTGCCTTACCAGCTAAGGGCAGAGAGTAAAGTAAAAAAGTAACAGTAGGAAAGGAAAATATTGCCACTCAGGCCTTTTCCAAAGTCAGGCCAAAGGTGGAGCCTTCGCCGACATTGCTGCGCACCTTTACCGTCTGTTTGTGTGCTTCGATAATGTGCTTCACGATGGCCAGCCCCAGCCCTGTACCGCCTGCATCCCGCGAACGGCTTTTGTCTACCCGATAAAATCGGTCGAATACATGGGAAAGATTGGCTGGATCAATGCCGATGCCATTGTCGCTGATTTCAAGCAGGATGAAATTCTCCATGTCGTAGAAACTCACCTTCGTCAGTCCATCCTGACGGCCATATTTGATGGAATTATGAATCAGATTCATCAGCACCTGCCGGATGCTTTCTTTGTCGGCCCGTACCCGATAATGCTGATTCGCGCCATCTTTATAAGCCAGACGTACGTTGCGCTCGTTTGCCCGCATTTCCAGGTCAGAAAACACCTCGTCGGTCAATTCGTGCAGATCGAATTCCTGCAAATCGAGCACCATCTGGCCAGCTTCCAGTTTATTGATGGTTTCCAGGTCTTCTACAATGGATTGGAGGCGATCCACGTTTTTAGCTGCCCGATTCAGGTAACGCATATTCACTTCGGGGTCATGGATGGCGCCGTCGAGTAGCGTATGGATAAAACCCTGAATATTAAAAATAGGCGTTTTCAGTTCATGCGATACATCGCCGATGAAATGTCGCCGATAACTGGCCAGCCGCTCCAACTCCTCGAATTCCTGGTCATTTTGCTCGGCCCATTGGTCCACTTCCTGCTCTACATCCTCCAAGATATTTTTGCTCATGTCAATGGTGCTGGCTTTTTTAAAGCCAGCCGGGAGCCGATGACGATGGATAATTTTATAAATCAACTTGATTCGCCGAAAGATGTAATAGCGGATGAGGTAGAAATTGGTTACAAAAGTCACCAGAAACACGCCTGTCAGCAGCAATAATTCATCCATCCAGGTAATGCGCATCATCCCCATTGACCAAAGCAGGGCCATCAACAGCGACAGGGCAATCGCGGAGAACGAGGCCATGTACAGGGAAAGCTGTTGTGGGGTCTGATTTTTGAACATGACTTAAAAGTCAAATTTGTAGCCGATGCCTTTCATGGTTTTGATGTAGGATTCGCCCAGCCTTTCGCGCAATTTACGAATATGGACATCAATGGTACGATTGCCGACGATCACATCGCTGCCCCATATTTTGTCAAATATCTCTTCGCGGGTGAATACACGGCCGGGCTTGGAAGCCAGCAGCCATAGAATCTCGAACTCTTTACGTGGTAATTCAATAGTGGCCTGGCCCTTGAATACCAGCACCTTCTGTTTGTCAATCACTAAATCGTGCAGCGCAATCACGTGCTGGTCTTCATCTGGCTGGCGACCCGCTCGGCGCAACAATGCACTGATGCGGCTGACCAGTACGCGCGGTTTAATCGGCTTGGTGATATAATCGTCGCCGCCTACATCCAAAGCGGTGATCTGGGAATAATCCTCATCGCGGGCGGTCAGGAAAGCAATCGGCGTATCGGCAAACTCTTTTTTGCTGCGCAGAATACGGCAGGTTTCCACGCCATCCAGTTCTGGCATCATAATATCCAGAATGATCAGTTGTGGGTGCTCCCGCTCTGCTACCGCGATGGCTTGTTTCCCATCATTGGCCGTCACCACCTCATAACCTTCCTTCCGAAGATTATACTGGAGAAATTCCAGGATGTCCGGCTCATCGTCTACGATCAGAATTTTTTTCGCAGGCGGATTGTCCTTCATAAAGTTTCTCATTTGCGCAAAGGTAGAACCGCGTTGAAGTGGGTAGCGTTCAATTGGGGTTTAAGTATTTGTAAAGTTTTACGGGATTTCATTCAAAGACACGCTTGTGGCACACTTTTGAGGTGTATTACAAGCGTGCTACCAGCCACAAACCAGGCGGCGCACTGGCTCAAACCAGGTAATACCAAGCAATGTTTTGATCTGGTTATAATCTTGACAGGCTTCTTCGCGCTTGTCCAGATTGAGCAGGGCTGAACCACGGTAGTACAGCAGTTCCGTGTTATTGGGCTGCAAAGTGAGTGCTTCCGACCATTTTTTGATTGCTTCCTCCGGTTTGTTCTCGTCGAGCAAGGCCGCACCAGCATCCGCCAGCACCATAGTACGGTCAAACGCAGCATTGGCAGTAGCACAGCTCGCCTCATCCGATTTGAAAACGACACGCAAGGGTAGGGTAGAGGTCACACTCTTACCCTGATATTGGGCGGGCTGCCAATAGCCTTCGGTATGGAGGGCCAAACGCAGTGCCTTGAATTGGAATTCAAAGCCTAAATTATTGAAATCCAACTGGTTATCCACTTGAATAGAACCGTTGTTTCGGATAAGCAAGGCCATTTCAATAATGCCTGTTTTGCAGCTGCTGGCAGCTTCGGCGGGGTATTCCAGTTGATTTATGACAAACGTCGTCAGCGAATCCATGCCTCCTCGAAAAACCGGGGCCACCTCAATGGCGGTATAAATGCTATCGCCCGCCTCCGAAATGTAGTAAGGCAGGGCCTCCTGCAACCGGAACCGGATGGGCAGCGACTGTCGGGTGCGGATAGGTTTGCCTTTCAGCAGGCCCGGCTGCCAGCGCATACCGGCCTCTTCCAGTGCCTGCAACACCCGCAGGGACTCTTCGCCACAACCATCTCCGATGTCTTTGAGCAATTTATACTGGCTCATCTGCCCGTTTGTCTCTACTACGAAAGAGACCGCCACTGTACCCTGGGTGTTATTTTGTCGGGCCGCTTCGGGGTAGCGAATATTGTGCGACAACAGTACCATCAATTGCGATTCGGCACAACGGCGCATACTATCTACCGTCCAGCTGGCGCGTCCATTGGGCTGACAACTTTTCATCAGTGGATAAGGCGGCACCTCAGCTATTTCGTAGATAGTGGTGTCGACAGCAGATGTTTGGGCCAGCGTAATTAATTGGAAGGTTAAAAACAGGGCTAAAAAGGTGTATCGCATGAGTCTGATTTCCCTGGCGGGGGTGTTTTGAGAAATATGGCGAACTAATTTTGTCCAGGTGTTCACCAAAAATGAGGTACAAAAGTAAGCGAAAAACAGGGTGCAATTACCATTTTTCAGGGCTACCTGACAACTTGCAAAAAGCCCTGCCGAGTAAGGCAAGGCTTTTCCAAATGGTTAATATTAGTACTTCGTGGTTGTCCAGAGTCGTGGCGATGCGCCTAAAAATGACTTTTCGGTGGAACAATTACGCGAATAGTACCGTTTTTGATCTTGATAGTTACCAATGCTGCCATAGGACGGGAGGAAGATTTGATGATAAAAAGGCGAAAAATACCAGTTCATTTGGAAAAATTTCCCACAGTATGGAATATTTGTGCCTTCCTTGAAGTGAATGTAACCAATTGGCTAAGGTTAACTGCCGTCTCTTTGCTCTCTGCCCTACCACATAGCGCCAAACGCCGTAAGTTATTTACCTTCACGCTCGTAATTACGCGCAACCATTATGCAAAATCTCCTTATTATCGGCGCAGGCCGATCGGCTACTGCTCTTATTAACTATATTCTGGAGCAAGCCCGCCAACACAATTTTTTCGTCACTGTTGCCGATGCCGATATGCAATTGGCACAACAAAAAATCAATGGTCATCCCAACGGGCGAGCTATTTGGCTGGATGCTTCCAAGCCCAACGATCGCCGCGACGTGATCAATCGCCACGATGTGGTCGTCTCGTTGCTGCCTCCGCAGATGCACGTCGAGGTGGCGCAGGATTGTATTGTACTAGGCAAACACATGGTGACGGCCAGTTATGTGTCCAAGCAAGTTTTTCGGCTCAGCGACGAAGCCCGGCAACGCGCGCTCGTTTTCATGAATGAACTGGGCCTTGATCCCGGCATAGACCACATGAGCGCGATGCAGCGTATTCATCAGATTCAAAAAAAGGGAGGTAAAATCACCGCATTTTATTCCTACACGGGTGGTTTGGTGGCCCCGGAAAGCGATGATAATCCCTGGCATTACAAATTCAGCTGGAATCCACGCAACGTCGTGCTGGCAGGGCAGGGCACGGCACAATTCCTGGAAGAAGGAAAACTTAAGTATATTCCTTACCGTCGCCTCTTTCGCCAATACCGCCTCGTGGACATCCCGAATATGGGTCAATGGGAAGTGTACGCCAATCGCGATTCCTTGCTGTACCGGGAGGCGTATGGTTTAAAGGATATTAAAACCCTGTTTCGGGGTACCATCCGGCATCGGGGTTTCTGCGATGCCTGGAACGCGTTGGTGCGCATTGGCCTGACTGACGGCACTTTCCCCATCGTAAATTCCGACCAACTTACCTATCATGACTTGATGGAAGCTTTTCTCGGCATCAGCCAGCATACTGGTTCGGTGAAAGACCGCATGGCCAAGTTGCTCGAAACGGAGCCGGATAGCGAGATTATGCAGAAACTGGAATGGCTGGGCTTGTTTAGCAAACGTCGCATTAAGGTAAACAATGCCACGCCTTCGCTGATCCTCGAAAATCTGTTGCTGGAAAAATGGGTGCTCCAACCCAAAGAGAAAGATATGGTGATTATGCAACACGTTTTTGAGTATGAGCTGAACCGGAAAAAACGCAAACTGACCTCTACGCTGATTATGAACGGCGAGAATGGCTCCGACACTGCTATGTCCAAATTAGTGGGCTTACCATTGGGTATTTTTGTCAAGTTGCTGCTTCTCGGCAAGATTTCTACCACGGGGGTGAATATCCCGACGATGCCCGAGGTGTATGAGCCGGTGATGGCGGAGTTGGAAACCTACGGGGTGAAGTTTATTGAAGAAGAACAGTAGGGAAAAGGGCAAAAAAGCGATTGCTAAATGTCAAGGACGTACGTGTGGCATACTCCCGGGTATGCCACACTTTTTAAAGAAAAGTCTCCAGCAATTTCTGCAACACAGCGTTTAAATGAGTAATTGCCGAAGGCAAATCCCAGGCATCGCGATTGCGCGGTTCTACGTAATTAGAAATGCTGCGAATTTCTAAAAAAGGCACTCCAGCCAGTTGGCAGGCATAGAAAAAAGCGGCTCCCTCCATTGTTTCTACCTGTGCATCCGGGTACTTAGCGCGGATAGCAGCAATGGAAGCAGCGGAGCCGTGTACTTTATTGACGGTCAATCCATGCGCGGTGGGTAGAAATTGATTTTCCGTTCCGGCAGGGTTGGTCAATAACCCATTCGTGTACGGTGGGGCATCATTTTCCAGAAAACCCAAATCAAACAAATCGCTCAGTCGGCCATCCGCTTCTTCCACGCCCAGGTCGCCGAATCGTTCGGTAATGATGTGCAGCACATCACCAATTTTTAATTTGGAATCTAATGCTCCGGCAATGCCAGCGTTGATAGCCAGCCCCGGCGGATTGTGAGCGAACTGCACCCCCAGATGCCAGGCTGTAGCGACCATCCCCACGCCACTAATCAGTGGGCGCACCGCCAGGCTTCCATTTTGGTAGCTGCCGTCGGGCTGTGCCGTAAATGATTGCTGCAAAAAAGCCAAGGTGGGGGCAATTTCATGCGGAGTCGCAGCAACTAACAGGATGTTCATTTTTTTTGGCGAAAATACGCGTTTCAGGCGGTAGCCCAACTTCAAGTGGAACTACCGCTATCAGGTACTTACTTTTGGCCCAAAATCTTCTTAATGACGCTCCTACATACCCTGCTTACTTGGGATGCAGCCCTCTTCCATTTTATAAATACCAGCCTGGCCAATCCCGTCTTTGATGTGCTGATGCCGCTATGCCGGGAAAAGTGGATATGGGCGCCGTTATACCTGTTCATCGTAGCTTTTATCCTGATTCACTTCGGCAGTCGGGGCTGGGTGGTGCTGCTAGGTTTGATTGCGGTAGTAGCGATCTCCGATGGCCTGAGCAGTGAGCTAATTAAGAAAAACGTCCATCGCCTGCGCCCCTGCAACGATCTGGCCCTGGCCGACAGTGTCCAACTGCGCATAGACAGCTGTGGCAGTGGATATAGTTTTACCTCTTCCCATGCTGCCAATCACTTTGCCGTAGCCCTGTTTCTATGCGGACTATTGGGTGGTTTGGCCCGTTGGATACGCCCGGCTGCTTGGGTATGGGCCAGTATTATCGCTTTTTCGCAGGTATATGTGGGTGTACACTATCCCGGCGATGTGCTGGGCGGAGCACTGGTCGGCATACTGGTCGGCTGGTCGGTAGCGCGGCTAATGCGACGCTGGATAAATATACCCTAAAGCAACAATCCCGTTTCGGTGACAAACCGGAACGGGAGAGAATATATTCCTACAAAGGGTTGATAATCAATGAAAACTTGGCAGGAAGTGGCCAGCGATTTCCAGCATTCGCTCTACCACGGAAAGGGTGGGCAGAGTCAGGTTGCGTTGGTCTGCTGTCTCTTCTACTTTACCTGGCAACGACTGTGTCTGTACAGTATCGTTGCAACGGGCATGGACGTTGACCGCCAGAAAAGCAAACAGACTGAATATGGAAATAGCGAGGAAAAAAGACTTAAAAGGAAGTAGGTTGTTTTTCATGGTCTGCAAGTTTGCGACGGACGAAAGTAAGCACTTTCCAGGATTGGAAGTAATTTTTCGACAAAATAATTATTCCAATAGACGATTAGTCGCTTTAAAAGGTTGCAGTCGGAAGCTATTTTATTTCAAAATCCAAGTTAAAACATTTCATTGTCATCAACCTTTTACGCCTAAAAAGGACGACAAGTATTGCTGGAACTTGACGCTTGAAAGGGGCAGACTCGGGTACCCGCCTTCGCCTGAAAAATGCTTCGGTAGGTAAAAAAAAAGAACCCGGACGGTGTTACACCGCCCGGGTTCGTATCGTCAAACCAAAAAATCAATCATTTAAGATTACTGCTTGATACCGCCGGTGCTGGCTGGTACTACTTCTTGCGTAGCAGGAGCTTTTACTTCACCTTTGATGGTCAAAGTGTGGGTATCAGCAGTTTCATTGGTAGTCAGTGTCACCGTCTTCGTGAACATACCCACCCGTTGGGTATCATAACGTACTTCGATCACGTTGCTTTCGCCAGGCATGATTGGTTCTTTCGGGTAGGTAGGTACCGTACAGCCGCAAGAGCCTTTTGCTGTTTTGATAATCAGTGGTTCGTTACCGGTGTTCGTGAACTTGAACTTGCGGATTGGGTCACCGCCTTTTTCAATGGTGCCATAATCAATGGTCGTTATTTCTTTGTCGAAAGACATAACAGCACCACTAGGCGTAGCAGGAGCAGTTTGGGCTTTGGCGCCAACTGCACCAATTACTACGAAAGCAAGGATTGCGATAATTTGTTTCATCGGATAGAACCGTTTAAATGAAGAGTAATTAATAGTGTCAAGAAATTGATGGGACAAAAGTAGTCGGGGGTAGAGTCCCTGAAAATAGGTACGCTGTTAACGATGTCCAAACAAAACCTAACCCTTCCCGAAAGCACGCAGGTTTGGCTTTTGGTTTAATTTTCAGGTCAATTTCATTAACAATTGTAACCGGATTTGCTCAGCGTCCAGCAAATATTTGCTCCCCGACCCGCTGCAAAAACGACTTGTCATCGGTGATAATTTCGGCTTTCCCCTGCAACTGCTGTTCAAAACGCAAGGTGTTTTTGTGGCTGGTTCGCAGACCATCGGGCAAAGAGACAATAATAGAGTACTGCTCGTCTTTGGGCACCAGGGCTTTAGAGATCACCTGCCCGCGCACTGTACCGAACTCGTGATAGGGATAATTATCAAATTTCAGAATAACACGTTGGCCGGGCAGCACCTTGCCGCTCCCGACGATGGGCAGCGACATTCGACCCACCAGCGTATCGCTCTGCGGCGGCACCACCATCATCACCTGATCGCCCTGTTTCACATATTGTTGCTCGCTAAAAAACGAAGCGTTGAGCGATACCTGCCCGTCAATCGGTGCCGTGAGCAGGTAAGTCAATTTCCATTTGTCTATACTGCTGCGCAGATTGTTCAGGCTGGTGAGCAGGCGCGTGGAAGTCCCGGACGTATTTTCCTGCTGGCTGAACGTGGCATCATTCGCACCACGTCGCAGGCTCGTAATTTCGTTCTGCTTGCGCGAAATATTTTCATCGTAAAAATCCATCTGACGCTCCAGATCGGCGAGCTTGGTTCGCTCTTTCTCAAACTCTGTCCGGGCTTCCAGGCCTTGGTCGTAGAGCGACTTGCGCAGGTCGTAGGCTTCCTGAGCGAGCCCCAGCTGCTCTTCGATGCGCGTTTTCGAGTGGCGATCTAATTCAATACTGCTGAGCAGCTGGGCAATCTGCTGGTTGGCTGCGCCGACATTACTGCGCGTAGAAGCACTGCGGTTGGATTTTCCAAACTGAAAGCTCTCCAGACTGAGCAAAAATTCGGCATATTCCGACTGCAATTCCCCAAGATCGAGGTTATTGAGCGGGCGCACATTGCGCAGCGAGTCGAGCGGTGCCCGTTGATACGCCACCACTGCCTGATCGAGCCGCAATACGTCTATATAACTGGCTGTGCTTTGCAATACCGCCAGTAATGCGTTTTGGCGCACTGTTTTTTTGTCGCCCACCACCAGCTTGGCAATTCGGCCTTCCGTGCGGGCAACGACTTCCACAGGCGGCACCGACGTAGTGACCACCACTTTGGCCGTCACCACATCCGGGTAACGGACGAAATAAGCGACCCAGAGCATGAGCGCAAAACCAACCAGCACCACGGCAGTGCCCCAGCGTACGAGCGAGCCGGGCGGCGTGCCCAGTATTTCCTGTACATCCTCGGAGCGCAATTCAACATATTCTCTCTCTTCCATGCAAGTGTTTTTTTTCAGGTAAAGCTACGACGCTACCACTTTTCGTTGACCATAACTGTTTTGCAAGGTAGAATAGTTTGGCGAATACAGGATTCGTCGCTCATTATGGCTCCGCAAAGCCTCAGGACGGTTATATTTGCCTAGTTGTTGCCGGACTGGAGGAGCAAATCTCCGATTACACTACCTAAACCTGAGTTATGAATAAGAAAGAAATGTTTTCGGACATTGTTAGAAAAGGCTTGGCCTTACTATCAAGCGAACAGGGCTATGGACAAAGTAATGTGGTGCAAAAACTTCATGTGTTGCAATTTCAAGTGTCCACGTCTTCTTTCAGCAACATTGCTAATAGCAAAAGTGTCGGTTTGAAAGTGCTAAAAACAGCCGCCGAAGGTATTCAAGCGGTGATAAAACATGAATTGGGAATGGAATATAAGGAGGAGACGAGTGCTTTTCAGGTTGCCCGAGGGTCAAATTGGCAGCCGTACATCGTGCCGGAAACCGATAAACCGCAGGAAGAAGCGTCCAAAATGACCTTTCGCGGCGAGGGCAGGGTCTCTATTCAGCATAAAACGGAGTTCATGGATAGTGCCCAAAAGGAAGTGATTGAGTTGGGTATTCGGCTAAAAACCTTTGCTGGCTATTTCACCTCCCGCAACGAGCAAGAATATAAAAGCCACATTATCAATCTATTAAAGCGGGGCGTACACTTTAAGGTCTATATGCTTGATCCAGATTCTCAGGAAGCCAGGCTGTACTTTGAAGACCGACAGCGAGTAGAACCGTTGGAAAAAGAGGCAATTGGGGATGCCAAAAAGGTGATCGAGCGATTGATCATGCTGGTGAAGGAATTTGAGCAAATGCAGCAGCCCGGCAACTTTGAAATTTATTTGTACCGGCACGTCCCTTACAACCATTTTCTGGCAGTGGATATCAATGCCCCGAATGGCAAAATGATGGTATCGCACTATATATATGGCGTTCGTCGGGCCGAGTGTCCGGTGCTGGAATTTTCCAGGACAAGTTACCCGGCACTCTACAAAAAATACGAAGATTCGCTCCGGCTCTACGTCAAAGATGCCCGGAAATTGCAATAACTAACACTAAGTAAAGCACCATGCAGGCGGTCGCTGTTGCTATATGCAATGGTGGCCGCCTACTCTTTTACGTTAAAAAAACGCGAAAAATAATTGTTATAAATTTTAACAGCCAATCAAGCTTCGGGGAAATTTTACAAAAAATTGCCTCCATAGTTAACATATTTATTTACGCATAATTAATTGGTTTTCAATATTTTTTAATTAAAAAATTGCTTTTAATAAAATCTAAAAAGTAATTTAATCACAATATTTGGCCGGGGAAAAACTCAAAATTTTGGCTAAACTCTACGAATTCATATATTTTATCTTTGAGCCAGATGGTTAAAAGTAATGCGACTGACAACTCCCAGGTTATTATATACTCTTGGTTCATTCCAAGGTGACCAAATGAAAGAGTCGCAATATTTAAGTGTAGTGTGTCTTTCGCAAATGGAGCCGAAGAGTCTTAAAACTAAAATTTTGAAAAGGGATTTTACTTTAAATTCTTCCCTCCATTTAGAAGACACAATCTATTAATTATTATAATAATTATAAGAGATAGTTATTATTGCCCTTATCATTAATATAGTACTGATCGGCCTTCGTCGTGACTATTCGGAGGCTGATTAGTGCTTATTTTAATTAGTAGAGGCATGAGCATAATTCCCGCTTCGCCTTTTCGGGCATGAAGATGTAGTCGGTCTTTTGGTGGGCAAAACCCCTATCTTTGTAGAAAATCACGTTGCCCATGTCCACCGAACTCGCGCCGCCACCAACGGTTTCCAGTATTTTGAAAATAAAATTCAATAATGGGATACCACTCCGCCTCTATGCCAATGGCATGAGCCGCGACGAATTTTACGAATTTTGCTTAGCCAACAACCAGCTTCGCATCGAGCGCACCGCCGATGGTCAACTCCTTATTATGCCGCCTACTGGTTCTGAAACAGGAAATCATAACGCCGAAATTACCACAGAAATTAGCCTGTGGAATCGCCAACAAAAACTTGGCCGCACCTTCGATTCTTCCACTGGCTTTACCCTGCCCAATGGTGCTGAGCGTGCACCGGACACCGCCTGGATTCGCCAAGACCGTTGGGACGCGCTGCCTCGCTCTGAAAAGAAAAAATTCGCTCGCATCACCCCCGATTTTGTACTCGAGCTTCGCTCGGAAGACCAAAGCCTGACTGAACTTCGCGAAAAAATGGATGAGTACATGGATGCTGGCTGCCGCCTTGGCTGGCTCATTGATCCCAAGAATCGGCGCACTTATGTTTATTCGGAAAACGGCGACATCCAGACGGTGAAGTTTGAGGATTCACTGGATGGGGTGGACGTGATGCCGGGGCTGGCAGTATGTTTGGCGGATATTATTTGATAACAGCTACTTCAGTGAAAATAGGGTAGGCCAAATTTTTTGTAACCTATTGATTTTCATTGCCTATTTGCTTTTTGCCTATTTATTTATCACGCCCCCAGCTCCAACTGATCTCTCACCAAATGAAAATAAGCTCCCCGCCGCTCCGTAAGCTCCTGGTGGCTGCCCTGCTCCACCACCTCGCCTTTTTCTATCACTACAATATGGTCGGCATTGCGGACGGTGCTGAGGCGGTGGGCGACGATGATCACTGTTTTATTGCGGAAAGCATTTTCCAGATTATGCAGGATAACCCGTTCATTATAAGCATCTAGTGCATTGGTGGCTTCGTCAAAAAGGATGTAACGCGGATCCTTATAAATAGCCCGTGCCATCAATAATCGTTGACGCTGTCCCTGACTGAGACCTACGCCATCCTGCCCGATTTTGGTGTTATAACCCAGCGGTAAGCCCTCAATATAAGTCTGAATATTGGCCACTTTGGCCGCGTACAGCAGCCGACGATGATCAATGTGTTCCTCGCCGAAGGCAATGTTGCGGGCAATGGAATCGGAGAAAATATAGCCATCCTGCATCACCACGCCGCACTGATCGCGCCAGAGTTTGTGGTTTACGTTGGCCAGATTGAGGTCGCCAAGGCGGACGAATCCTTCGTTGGGTGGATAGAAATTGAGCAGCAGTTTTAGTAGCGTCGTCTTGCCGCTACCACTGGTGCCAACGATGGCCGTAGTGGTGCCTTCGCGGAAAGTCAGGCTCACATTTTTGAGTACCCAGGGATCGTGCGGGCCACCATAGCGGAACGAGACATTTTGTAAGGAAAGGTCGCCATTGGTAGGCAGCACTGTTACGCGCGGATTGTCGGCGGGCTCTTCGTCGGGGCGACTGTGGATTTCGTTCATCCGCTCCAGACTGATCTTGGCCTCTTGCGCGCCGAGCATGAACTGCACCAGCGACTCCAGCGGCGCATTCATGTGACCGATGATATACTGCACGGCGAGCATCATGCCGAGGCTCATCTGACCATCAATTACGGCTTTGGCCGAAATAATAGAGATCAGGATATTTTTGCCTTCATTGATAAAAGATGCTCCAGCACGTTGAAGTTGGTCGGTCGAGAGGTACTGTACGTTCACGCGGAAAAGCCGGGCTTGTACCCGTTCCCAGGCCCAGCGTTTCTGGCGTTCGGCGTTGTGGAGTTTGATCTCCTGCATTCCGTTGACCAGTTGGATAAGGGTATTCTGGTTTTCCGCCAGTCTTTCAAAACGCCGGTAATCGAGGACGCGTCGGCGTTGCAAAAAAAGCATAACCCAACCAAAATAAAACAGGGCAGCCACGAAGAATACGGTGAAAATCAAGCCGCTGTAAAACCATAACACTGCCCCGAAAACGAATAAATTAATGACGGAAAACAGCGTCATCAAGGAGGTCGATGTCAGGAAACGCTCCACTCGTTCGTTGTCGTGAATGCGCTGTAGCAGGTCGCCGGTCATTTTAGTGTCGAAAAACGACATCGGCAGGCGCATCAATTTGATCAGAAAATCGGAGACAAGATTGATATTTACGCGGCTCCCAATATGCAGCAAAATCCAGCCCCGAATAAACTCTACTGCCACCTGACTGGCGAAAAGCACTGCCTGGGCAGTCAAAATAAGATAGACAAAATTAATGTCATATAATTGGACACCCTTGTCTACCAGGGCCTGCATCAGGAAGGGAAAAACCAACTGGATGAGGCTGCCGAGGAGCAGGCCCAAGCCCAATTGGATCATCAGGCGGCGATATTGCGACAAATACGACCACAGAAAACGGAACCCGGCGCGATTGGTTTTATCGCCTTCATGCTGGAAAAATTCGGGGGTCGTCTCCAACAGCAATAGGATGCCCTGCGGCTCATTGTTCACTACATCACTGATCCAGCCGTTCAGAAATTCTTCTTCCGGCAGCACCAGCTTGCCCACTTTTGGATTAGCAACATATATTTTTTTATTTTCTACTTTATAAACTACTACAAAATGGTCTTGTTCCCAATGCGCTACGCAGGGTAGCGGAATATCGCGTTCTAGACGGCTGAGACCCGTTTTTACGCCCAAAGTGCGGAAACCGATTTTCTCGCCAGCATCCGAAATACCCATCAAAGTCACGCCTTCCCGGTCCATATAAGACTGTTCGCGCAGGTGTTCCAGGGAATAATGCCGCCCATAGAAGCGGGCAATCATTCGCAGGCAGGCTGCACCGCAGTCCGAGGAATCGTGTTGTTTATAAAAAGGGAAATTATCCATGCGTGGCAGTAGAACCAGTAGCGAACCAAAATGGTTACGGCACATAACGCCGAATCGCGACTGAAAAGTGGTTTTCGCCGGCAAATTTATGCTAAATCTGGAAGCTATGCCAAGTTGCTACTCACCAGTCGGCCTAAAGTCGGCTGGTGAGTAGCAACTATTTACAATTCCCGCACCCAAATATTCCGGTAGCTGACCATATCCCCGTGGTCTTGAAGTTTGAGTGGAGCTTTTCCGTGGGCCACATTTTTGGGTAAACCGATATACTCCGTCGTACCTTTTATTTCGGTGTTCAACTGCACCACAATGCCGTTTTGCAGCACCGTAACGCGGGCTGGAGCCACCAACATACTGTCCTTATTGAAGCGGGGCGCAGTAAACAGCACATCATACATCTGCCACTCGCCGGGCTTGCGGCAGGCATTGACCAGCGGGATAGATTGCTTGTAGATGGAGCCGGTTTGACCATTGGAGTACGTGCGATTTTGGTAGCAATCGAGTACCTGCAATTCGTAGCGGCTTTGCAGAAAAATACCGCTGTTGCCACGGCCCTGACCTTCGCCTTTTACCGTGGCTGGTTCGCGAAATTCGAGGTGCAACTGCATATCGCCAAAGCTGCGGCGGGTCATAATATCACCCGCAGTGGGTTTCACCGTAGCCGCACCATCCTGCAAAGTCCATGCAGCGGCGGAACTGTCTTTGGCACTCATCCACTCTTTCAGATTGGTTCCATCGAATAGCACAATAGCGTCGGAAGGGGCTTGCGTACCCATACCCGGTGTGACCACTTTGGGTTCCGGTGACCACACTTCGGTGGCTTTGGGATCGGTGATTTGAGAAAGAGCAGCTGTTGAAAAAGCAGCAGATAACAAAATAATGAGGTGTAAACGGTTCATATCGAAAGAGTTGAATGATTGAATTTATAAAAGGAGTTAAAGAAAGACCTTTCAATCTAAAAACTTTTGTCCTGCAGAGCGCAGCGAAGAATTGGAGGCCGATGGCCAATTAAGAGCATGAAAACTTCTCAGATTCTTCCCTCGGTTCTGCATGACACGTCCATTTTATTTGCGCAACGAATTGATCCAGACCGCGATTTTTTCTACGTCTTTTTTCGGCACTTGGGGCATCGGAGCCATCGGCGTATAACCCGGCCAATGTTCCGGCTTGGGATTATAGACCAGGGCCACGATCTGAGCGGTAGAGTATTTACGTTTGGCCACTTCCGAATAAGCAGGCCCGACGGCGCGCTCGTTGGCTTTGTGACAAGCACCGCAGGTGTGTTTATTGATGAGGGCCAAAGCTTCCTTTTCGTTCACTACCGGAGCCTGTGGTTTGGCGGGTGGCAGTGGTTTTGCTTTGGCCGGATTTTTTAAAGCCTCTCCCGCCGTGCTTGGGCGGGCCTCTTTCATCTGATTGTCAGGGGTATTAGCTGTCGTCCCGGCATCGGTTACGGGTTCTTTTGCTTTCGATTTTACAGCAACCAACGGAAAAGTAGCCTTCGCACCAGTCGGAATATTATTTAATGTGTAGTAAGCATTATTGTGTAATAATGGCAGATTATCCGTTACTGAGCGCACGCCCTCCGGCTGAATAGCGTGAATATAACCCAACCGCAGGCTGTCTACTACGATGCGCACTCGCAAGCCGTCGCTGCTAAGTTTGGCACCCCGCACGGCATTTTCCTGATAATTGACCGTTGGGCTGCCGTATACGGGGTGATATTTGTAGATGTAACTGTGGACATTATAATTGTCCACGTTTTCGGCAGTGGCGGCTTTTACCGGTTGTGTAAATTCGATTTCAAAACCGTCGGGCATGGCGCGCACCGCCTTCATTTCAAAAGGCACTTGACCAGTCCAGATCATGCGTTCGAGGGCATAAGGCTCTTTGCCGGTGCTGCCCCAGCCGCGATTGGTGCCACCGACGTACATCGTCTGGTCGGCTCCCCAGCACATCCGCAGCACCCCGGAACGGAAGCCACTGCGAAAGTCGAAGGAAGCGCCCTGGTACTCGCCGTTCACTTTTTCGAGAAAAACCCGTGCGATTTTGGACATTCCCTGATCGCCCACCAGCAGTTGGCCGGCAAAAGGTCCAAAGGCCCCCTTCGGTATCATCGGTGATAATTTCGGAGGTAGAAACGCCGAGAATGCCGTGGGGCAACCACACCGCCGGGGCTTTGATCTGCCGGTCCGGGTAGGTGGAATGCTCCATTTCATAGATCGTGGTCATCGGTTCGGCAGCGATGTATTCCGGCTTTTTCTTCGGATCGTCGCGTGGATCTAT
Source organism: Saprospiraceae bacterium (assembly GCA_965249785.1). Taxonomy (GTDB): domain Bacteria; phylum Bacteroidota; class Bacteroidia; order Chitinophagales; family Saprospiraceae; genus M3007. The sequence continues at coordinate 203,141 of CBDFMU010000022.1, forward strand.
CTTTTTATACACCAAATCCTGGCGCATTTTGACCGGCGATTCCGGGCGATCTGCCCAGGCCAGAGAGGCAGGATGACCCATAAAATCGCCCTTGGATACTTGAGCCACAAAACCCGACCCCATCCAGTCTCCCTGATTGTCGCCATAGAAGAACTCCCCATTTACCAGGCCAATGCCGCACGGAGAGCGCATCCCCGCCGCCCAGGGTTCCATTTTTCCATCGGGGGTAATGTGCATCGCCCAGCCGCGCCAGGGCACATGCGACTTACCCGCCCACCAGTCGCTGTTGCCGAAACTGACATTGCCAGTCACCATGAAAGAGCCGTCGGGCAGGATTTTTGGCCCGAAACTATACTCGTGGTAGTGACCGGAAATCGGCCAGGCGTACACCGTTTCGTAGCGGTCGGCCATCCCATCGCCATTACGGTCGGTCAGTTTGGTAAGTTCACCGCGCTGCGCACAATACAGGCTGCCGTCTTTGTAGGCCAGGCCCAGTATTTCATGCAGCCCACTGGCAAAATGGCGATAATACGGCTGCCCAGAAGCGGGATTTTCGATCACCCATACGTCACCGCGACGCGTGCTGGCGGCAATATCGCCATTGGGCAACGTGCAAATGCCCCCAACTTCTAACACCACACCTTCCGGAATGGGTATTTTGATAATATGATAATAGGTATCTTCCGTGGGGAGATTCGAGGCAAGCGTGTCTTGCGCGGAAAGATGGGGAGCGGCTATTAAAAAGCCGGATATGATGAAAGCGAAATGGAGAAGCAATTTCATGAAAAAGGTATTTTAAGAATACACAATTTAAAATTTATTAATGTGTAGAGACCGACAAATCATTAATTTCTTATAGAAAATTGATTATGTACGTCGCGGCACTTCAAAAATCAGCTATCATGTAATCTGCATTCATCAATCAAAATATTGTTTTTTAAAAAGCACGCAACAAACACAATTACCACATCAGCCCATATTCCACTTTGCTCGCTACTGGCACGTACAGCGCGGAAAGGCCACCAGACTTTTCTATCACCGGCTTTGATGCAGCGGGCAATTGAACATAATAATGCTGCCCGTCTACGGCGTAAGTAGTGTCGTTCAATTTCTCGATGACCGTACCCACTGCCAAACGGCACACATAAGCGTTGGTGGCGGGTATGTTGCGGAACACCAGCGAGCGGCTGAAATACTTTTGATCAGTAATACGCAACTGATCTTCCACTTCCATATCGTCCATTTTATACCGAAAAGTTGGGCGGCCATCCGCATCCAGGTCATATCCTTGCGGACGAAAGTGTGCTATCGGCTCATATTCCGACGGCTTCAGGTTAAAAAGGTCGGTTTTTGCGACTATTACGGCTACGTCATCAAAGCCCAGTACCGAGCCACGCGGACGCGAAGAGCCGTCGCCCCGGTCGTCCCACATGGGCGCGACGTTGAGGAAATCGCCTTTCCAGATTTGAGCAACAGCACCATTATCCAGGTCGTATGTGTAGTGCAGATGGGCTGGATCGCCAACTTGCACGGCGTGGACGATGCGCTTTTTTTCGCCGCGAGGCGGCCATACATCCATGAACGAGCGGAACACTTTCGGCTGCGTGGCATCCAGCAAAATCGGGTCGCGGGGTACGGCCGCCAGGGTAGCACTCATGCTGTGTAAAGCTGTTGCGCGTGCGCCCGGCCCTTCGACCCACAATCCCAGAAAAGGCGTGATCCAGTTTTCTATTTTGTAAGTAGTCAGGACGATGGAGGCATTACCGACGGGCAATTCTACCTCGGCGGTACGTTGGTCAGTGTCGGAAGTCCAGGCATCGGGCAGCACTGTTTTGCCATTGATTTTCAGGGAAGAACGACCGCCAGTTTGCAGGATAATGTGGTGCATCCCGGCTTTTGGCACCTGAATATTACCCGTAAAAATAATGGCAAAAGCGTTGTCTCGCTTGGCCACTTCCCAGGTCAACTTTTCGGTTTGACCTTCAATATCCGCCTTTTTTCCGGCAAAATCTTCCGGCGCACGAAACTCGCCATAGATGACTTTGTAGGCAAATGGCTGGTTGGCAGTTACCAGCTGGCCTTGCCGATCACTGATTTTGAATCGGCGAAAAGCTACCGGACCGTGGTCGCCCTGAATCATAAAAGGGCCAGTCGCCGCTTCCTGCTCGGCAATAGGGCCGCCAGTGGGGCCAGTGAGTTCCAGGTTTTCGTGGATGACTACGCCGTTTAGCATGACCTTGATGAAGCGAGCGTTCGCTGTTTTCTTGCCGGCGGCATCAAAGCGGGGCGCTTGAAAACTAATGTCCATGTGCTGCCAGAGGCCGGGCGCGAGACAGGCATTGAGGCGGGGAGCGGCGCCGTCAAAAAGTTCTTCTTGTGGATTCCAGCGTCGTCGGGCGTAGATGCCACCACAGTCGCTGAAGGCGGGATTTTGCACGCCCCAGCTGTCCATAAGCTGAACTTCGTAGCGGCCCTGCAAGTAAAAGCCGGAGTTGGAGTGGCTGGCCATCATAAAATCGAACGACACATCGGCGTCGCCGTATTCGTTGGTGGAAAGCAGGTTCGTGCGATTCTTGTCGTTGGGCAGATTCACGAGTACGCCGGTACCTTGGTCGGCAGTCATCTGGTCTTCCTGGCTTATGGCGGCATGGGCGTTTCCGGCGATTTGCCAGTTGTTGGCATTCGTAGCTTTCCAGAAAGACAGGTCATGGAGCGGGAGGGTATCTTGTGCGGAAGCATGGGTGGCCAAAGCCAGCCAGGGAAGTATCCGGCAGCAGTTTAATAGTAATCGGGTGAAGCGCATGGGTTCGTACTTGTTTGCGCAAAAATGGCAATAAGCCGCGTCTTTGTGTCTGTTGCCCGCTTTTTTTCGGAAGAATAGTTTCTGGTGTTGCCGAGTTTGCCAATAATATGGCTGGTTTAGAGGGGTTTAGAGAAGTTTAGCGGGTTTGGGATTTGGTGGACTACTATTTTGTTAGCCTCTTTTGCGCAAAGAAAAACGGGCCTTTCGCCAGCATACCTTTTCCAAAAAGAAAAAAGCATTGGCAAACGGCCCGTTTTGGGGACTGATTATGGCAACCGAAGATGTGCCAATAATTCTTTGCTTTACTTACCGCAACAGCTTCACGTTCTTGCCAATAGGATCGCCGCGCTCATTTTTGCTGATCGTAAATTCCACGGCATCGCCTTCCCGCAAATCGTTGAAATCCGTGTCCACCAGGAAAGAAAAGTGGAAAAACAGATTATTCGTTTGTGGATAAGTGATGAATCCGTAGCCATCTTTCATGCTGAAAATGGTGCTGGTTTTCACCTCGCCTTCGTCTGCCTCTATGTCTATATCCGTGACAGGCACAGGGGTGTCGGCCCCGGTAAGATTCTTCTTGCGTTCCACAAACAGCTGATTGACCAGGAAAAGCCCATCCGGGTCATCGTCAGCGATGAAGTTGTGCATTGGCACCGGATAAGTGACCTCTTCCAGCAGGCTTTGGGAAGTAACGGTGCTGCGGCGGCGACCTTCTTCATCGAAGAATTCGTAATCCCAACCGAGCAACATAACTTTCACGCCCAGTGTGTGCAGTTTGCGCACCAGTGGCACAAAATCGCTGTCGGAAGCAATCAGCACCACCAGATCAAACTGTTTGTGCAAAGCCAGTTCGAAGGCTTCGAGGGCCATCCAGACATCAATACCGCGTTCCTGGCGGTAGCCCTGCACCGTGCGCACCGGCAGGTAGTGCGTCGTGACCCCCTCCATCATCAGAATATCATCGAAAAGCCGATCATAGTAGAGGCGGTTGCCTTCCGCACTGGCTTCCTGGGCACTCAGGCGTCCCCGGAAATAGTGAGCATCCACGATTTGACAGAGATGAACGTCTTTATTTTCTTCCTCCGCAATACGATACCGCACAAACTCGTGCAAACCGGCAATGCTAATGCGGCTGCGGCGTTCGTGGTGATAAGCGTAATAGTTGCTAACGTGGAGGAAGTAATTACCGTCGTAAAAGACTCCGATACGAGTCAGTTTTTGCTGATTCTCAGCCATTTATAAGATTGATTTACAGTACGTTAAATAAAAAAAAGTAAATGATAAAACAAAAGGAAGATATGTCTTCAGGTAATGGGTATCTGATTTTTAGAAGAATGACCGCGCAAATGAACTCCTTTCTCACTTAAAAATTAACCAAATAGTGAAAAAAGTATCGTTTCTTACAATTTATCAGCAGCCAGGAACAGTAATGAGTCCGGTATTGCTGACTGACCAGGCTGCTTTTACCGGAAACTGAAAGAAATGAGTAAAAAAATTAGGCCAGTAAAAGCGTAAATAGGGTAAAAATGTTCAATATCCCGCTTTTTGCGATATTTGTTGATTAAATTGCTGCGTACAGCCGGGAAAGGAATGGTTTTTTAGGTATGTATTCTTTTTCTGTATCTTCACCTGATTATGAAAATATCTTTTCACGTCCTTGTTTCAGTGCTGATATGGCAAAAGAAAGGACTTTTGTTGCTACGTCGTCGGCGTAATTTTGCGGAAATCAATACGGGCAGGGGCCTCTGGGAGTTACCGGGTGGTAAGCGGGAGTCGGGCGAACGGCCTGTCGAGACGGCACTTCGCGAAATACGGGAAGAAACGGGCTGGCAAATACAGAAGAAACTGCGTTGGCGGACCTTCTTCTTTTATAAGGTGAAAACCTCCGCCGGAAAGTCATATCGCTTGCAAATACTGTATAATCTGCGGTTGAGCGACAAACAACTTGCCAGTCTCTATTTAGGGGAAGAGCATGATGATTTTAAGTTTGTCGAAACGGCGACGGAGTTGGAAAAACTACCCATGTTGCCAGCCATCAAGCATTATTTGCTGATTACGATGACCGGGTCGGCCTGGGCCAGAGCCGGGCAGCTACCGCGCGAAAGTACCTTCTGAAGTCACTGCGTTCCATTTGCAATTTTGCCTTTTATGCGGATCATAGGTTCAAAGTGAATATTGATTTTCAGGCGATTATGCACGAGACCTGTAAGGTTTATCAAACCTTACAGGTCTAAATGATTAATAATCAATGTTTCGTATTCTGAAACCTATTATTCGCATTTCTTACCTATGTTCATCAATCGCAATTTACTCTGGCTGTTCGGCCTGGCACTGCTGGCCGCCATCGTGTACTATTTTTCCACCATTGTTGCCTACATCCTCATTGCCTGGGTACTTTCCCTGCTGGGTCGCCGCTTGATGGTTTTTTTCCGGCAGTACCTACGCGTAGGTCGCTTTGGGCTAAACAAAACGCTGGCAGCCCTGCTGACGGTGCTTACTTTTTACGGGTCTATTGCCGGCCTGCTGTTTTTGTTTGTGCCGACCATCGTGCAGCAGGCACGCCACCTGGCCGGGGTGGATTATCAGGCATTGGGCGAAAAACTGCGTGGCCCGCTCTCCTGGCTCGACCTCCAAATGCACACCCTGGGGATGCTGCACTCCGCCGAGTCGCTCACCACGAAAACGCAGGAAATCATCGGCACCTGGATTCGTCCGGCCTTGCTAGGCGATTTTTTAGGCTCTTTCCTGGCTACGGCAGGTAGCATGGTCGCCGCCTTGGTCTCCATTACTTTTATTTTATTTTTTTTCCTGAAAGATAACAGCTTGTTTCTGGAAATGATTTACGCGCTGGTTCCCAACGAGTTAGAAGAGAAAGTTCGCAATGCAGCAGATGCTTCCAGTGACGTGCTGACACGCTACTTTGGTGGTCTATTAACCCAAATACTGGTGTTCTCGTCGCTGATCTCAGCAGCATTGTGGCTACTGGGCGTACCCAATGCTTTGCTGATCGGGGCCTTTGGTGGCATTCTCAACATTATTCCATACCTCGGCCCACTGCTGGGCATCGCTTTTGGGTGGTTTATTACATTGTCGTCCAATCTAGAGACAGATTTCGCGCTGGTGTGGCCGATGATGCTGATCGTGGCGGTAGTCTTTTTGGTGGTTCACCTGATTGACAGCAACCTGATCAGTATGCTCATCTTCTCCAAGAGTGTGCAGGCGCATCCACTGGAAATTTTTCTGGTGACGCTGGTAGCGGCGCGATTGGGCGGTATTCTGGGCATGGTGCTGGGCATTCCGGTGTACACGGTGCTGCGCGTGATCGCCTACACATTTTTTAACGAGTTGAAAGTGGTGCAACGACTCACCGAACACCTGACCGTCGTCGAAACGCCCATAGTGCCTGACGATTCAATTTAATTATTCAAATAGTTACTGGTTAATAGTTACTGGTTAAATAGTTATTGGTTACTGGTTAATAGTTATTGGTACTGCAGAAATGCGCAAACTATTCACCAATAATACTTCCGCTCAATAAATTGAGGCAAAGTGCTGATTATAAACCAACAACCAATTGACCAATAACTAATAACTAATAACTAATAACTAACTGATGTTACGCACTACTATCGTGTGTCATTCAGAGCCGAAGGCGTAGAATCCGAGGGCGTAGCCGAATTTTTACTTTTTGGGCCTCAGCCTTCGGCCTCGGATTCTACGCTACGCTCTGAATGACAGGCAATTAGAGGGAGAAAATATTGTTAATGTCCATGTTATGACATGAGCAATGGGAGAATTTACAGTTTTTATAAATTCTATATCGTGCGTAACATCAGTAACTAATAACCAATTAACTAATAACCAATTAACCAATAACCAATTACATGGCTTCCATTTTTGGACACATTGCTGCTTCCACTGCGCTGGGTTGCGCGTTTTTTCCGGCGCAATCGCGTCCGGCGGTGCTCACGCTGGCGGCTTTCTGTGCTGCGGTGCCCGACGTGGACGTACTGGCTTTTCGCTTTGGGGTGGCCTACGAAAGCGAGTGGGGACATCGCGGCTGGACGCATTCGCTGGTGTTTGCCATCGGTTTCGGACTGCTGCTCGCGGCCCTGTTTTTTCGACAGGACAAGCAGTTTTGGAAAATCGCGCTGCTATGCGTCCTCGCCACCGCCTCGCACCCGCTGCTCGATATGCTGACCAATGGGGGACGCGGCGTAGCCCTATGGTGGCCATTTAGTCTGGAGCGATTGTTCTTTCCCTGGCATCCGATCCAGGTGTCGCCTCTGGGCGCGGGCGCGTTTTTCAGCGAGTGGGGATTGGCCGTGCTGTGGAGCGAAGCGAAATGGATTGGGTTGCCGGGCCTGCTGCTGGTGGCGGCAGGGTGGGGCATAAGGCGACTGCAACTCTTATAATTCTTTGTAAATCAATTATATGAGTGTAGAAATAAAAACAAAGGCTCCTCGGCGAAATGCCGGGAGCCTTATTTTTTACGCGGATAATAGGATGATTAAAAAAACTTCATGAGATTATAAAAGAGGCCTTTATAGATCGAAAAACGTGCCAGATTTAGTTAAATATTTATTGACTTGCTTTTTTTCTACCATCGCTTCCAAAGAGAATGTTCATGCAGAGGTGGTACGCCTTCGGTAAATAGTTGATTATCAATAATATAATTCAGGTGTGCTACACTTTTTGAATGCTCTCCTTTCAAACACTGCTGCAATACTCACCAAAAGCAAAAAGGCTCCTCGGCAAAGTGCCGGGAGCCTTATTTTTTCTGCGGATATAAATGATTAAAGAAACTTCATGAGATTATAAATGAGATAAACTAGTAACGAAAATGATGCCATATTTAGTTAATTTTTGAATTGTCTTTCAAAAACGCCACTAAGCCCGGAAAAAAGTGCGCCTGATCGTCCCACATACACATGTGGCCACCATCCGGGCAGAGCAGGAAATGCCCCTGCGGCAGCTGTGTCGCCATCCACTGCATATAAGCGGGGTCCATCGTATCGTGGCTCGCGCCAATGACCAGCGTCGGGACCTTGATTCTGGGCAATTCGCCACTCACGTCCCACTTTTCCAGGTTGCCAGCAATGCCAAACTCACTGGGGCCTTGCATTTGTACATAGACCTGTTGATTCAGTTTCGCAAAAGTGCGATTCACCGCGTCGGGCCACTCGGCAGCGGGCCGACACAAGATGTGCTTTTCATAGAAATTCGGCATCAGCAGGGCCATGTAGCGCGGATTGGCGAAATCGCCCCTGGCCTCCAATGCCCGTATTTCGGCCAGCACCGCCGGATCCATTTGTTTGGACAACACGCTGTCTGCATATTGACCATATTTGGGGCAACTGGCCATCATATCGCTGATAATCAAGCCTTTGAGATGCTCCTGATATTTTAGCGCGTACTGCATAGCCAGGATGCCGCCCCAGGAGTGGCCCAGCAAATAAAAATTGTCTTTATCCAATCCCAGGGCCAAGCGCACCTGCTCCACCTCTTCCACAAAGCGCGGCAACGACCACAGGCTGGTATCCGTCGGCTGATCGGAGTAGGCAGACCCCAACTGGTCGTAATAGATGAACTCGATGCCCTCCTGGGGTAAAAAACTCTCAAACGACTCAAAGTACTCATGGGTGCAGCCGGGACCGCCGTGCAGCAGCAGCACCTTGATCTTCGGATTAAGACCAAAACGTTTGGTCCAGACCCGAAAGTCCCCCTTGGGCGTGTGGATGGGAATCATGGCTACGCCACCAGTTTGCGGATTGGCAGGCTGGGATTGGAAATAATCGGCGAGGGTGGGGGAGGGAGGTTGGCTGGCGGCTGGTTTTTCAGTAGATTGGCAGGAGAGAAGCAGGAAAGAGAGGCAGAAGAAGAATAGTAGGCGCATAGCAAGGTGTTTTGGATGACAAGTACGCGCTTTTTAGCAGAAAGTGGTAGTCTCACTTCAAGTGAAACTACCACTTCGTCTTAATCCGCCCTTTCGCAGAGAGTGGTGTAGCAGCAAGCAGTACTCGACTCTATCAAGGTCGAATTACAAAGTCGCAATCCGCCCTTTCGCAGAGAATGGTGTAGCAGCTCCGAGCAAGTCCACGACAACTCCGACGACTACCAGTCGCAATCCGCCCTTTCGCAGAGAATGGTGTAGCAGATTTCTGCCGGAGCTGCCAACCGCGAATTATGGTCGGTCGCAATCCGCCCTTTCGCAGAGAATGGTGTAGCAGTTTTTACCTTTGAGCCGCCCTGAAAGCCGCAAAATAAGTCGCAATCCGCCCTTTCGCAGAGAATGGTGTAGCAGATGACCCCTTGCCATCCTGTAATCCCGTGTGCGTACAGGTCGCAATCCGCCCTTTCGCAGAGAATGGTGTAGCAGGGCAAAAGTGAGGCTAATAATTTGATTCACAAAACAATAAGGGCATTTTTTTCACCGGAGATTTGACCCTAAAACTCTTAAGATTATGTTAAAAATTGAGAAGAATGACCGGAAAATAGTCTTTTTCGGACGGCTTCCCGGAAATTTATGGCTTTGATAGTCAACAAGTTATAGTATCATATTGTATATAACAATAATTGAAATACTACCGGAATGACCGGCATCCCGGCAGTATAGAGGGTATTTGCCCCATCACTTACGGGTCAATCCACCCCGGTATGCTGCTCCGGGAATGAACAAGCGTACCGAAGTAGCGGAGCAGAATATTAGCCCGTGCATGGGTTCTGCACCAGCATGGGGCTGCAGACGGCTATGGCATGCCGTAGATCTTCCGAAACTCTAACAACTCGCGGAGGCGGGCATGGACCGTGAACTTCGAGTTGGCATTGGCCATTCGTGGAAAGATCGCCTGCTGTTCGGGCGTACCGTTTTTGAACGGATTGGTCTGACCAAAGTACAGCAGGTTCGCATCGGGCATAGTCTCGCTCAACGTCTTCATCTGGCCGTAGTGATCGGTCTCTCCACAGTCCAGGTCGTCGAAAATGACTACATCCGGCGACTGAAACTTGTCTGGCACTTCGTCGCCGTAGCGCATAATGCAGGTATGGGAAAAGAACGCTTCCGGGAACAGACCTTCCCAGTGAGTGGGACTGTCTTTGCCAGCCACGATCAGGATGCGGTCGTGGATGCGACGTAGCAACGAGACATCGGCGGGTTGCAGGGTGTCGCTCACCAGGTGCAGCAGGCCCGCCCGGATTTGATTCAGGGTCACACTATGCTCTTGGGCGGTGTTGAGGCCCGCACCCAATAACTGGAGCGCACTGCTCAGTCGCCCGCGCAGTCCAATGTAATCGCTATAAGTAGCACTGCGTTCGTCCAGGCTTTCGGCCAACAGTTCGAAGCATTTTTCGAGGTTGTTCGCGGCGATGGCAGCGAGGCAGTCGGTGCGGAGGCGGTGGTATTTGGTGGAGTGCATGGGTTGGGTGGCTTAGGTAGAGAGGGGCCGTCAGATGTTTGGGCTTGGGTAGGTAAACTCCTCAAAGCTCAGGTTTTAAACCGCACAAATTCCACTGCCGTTACTTCTTCTTTCCCCTTTACATTCTTCACCCGCACCAGCGCGATTCGGCCGACATCCTCGGTTTTAAAACCAGCCGGATACTTCACTTCGGCGGTCGGCTCGTAGTCGGTACGGATAAAAAGTTTGAAGCGACCGGGATTTCCACCGGAAAGCAACTCAGCATTAAGTTCGGCACCCATCTTAAGCGTGCCACGCAGGTAGGTCGGTGTGACTGGAGCCGTCGGCGTAGTTGGTAGAGCCTCCGTTGTAATGGCCAAGTTTTCGCTGGACTGACTTTTTGCTCCGGCTTCCACTTGCACCAGCCAACCCAGCGGCACGGCAGCCCCGGCACGGGAGACCAAACGACGTGATTTGGGGAACTGGTCAGGATTGGCGCGGTAAGTCTCTCCGGGGCGACGATTCTTCCAGGCACTGGGGCTGTCGCCAATACCAAAGAGTTCCATGATGTCGGCAAAAAGCCGCTTGTGTTCCGCCAGCAGATAGAGTACTTCGGTCATACCTTCAAAGCCGGTAGCGAAGCCAAGGTGCAGACGCAGCCCGTTAGCGGCCACGGATTTGGCTCCGTTACCTACGTTGCGGGCATCATTGCGGCCATCATGTTCAGGCTTTACGTAGTTCTTCTGCCAACGTTCGTAGGCGGCGGCTTGCGCATCACTGAATCGCTGTACGCAGCCAAGGATATGGGTAAGGGCCTTGTCACGCAGGGCCTGACAGCGCGAATCATCGGGACGGGTACCGGGTGGCACCGTGTCGAAGTCTGTAACAGTAAGGCCAAACAACCAGCCTGCCCTTTTTCGCCAGCCGATGAAATGTTTTTCATTTTTGACCATAAAGCCCTCGTCGCCCGTGGCAGCGCGGTGCAGTTGGAGCAGCAATTCGAGGTTGAAGTCGAGGCGCACTGCCAGTACCTGTCCGGGTGCTACGGCTTCCACCGCCGGACTTTGGGCCTGGCGTTGCGCCTGATTCCCTTGCCCCTTGGGCAATTTTTTTACCAGGTAGAGATCAATGTTTTCTATCCCAAGCCCATCTTCCGGTAGTTCGGTATCGGCCACCAACAGGCAACGCAACAGATCGTCCTGCGCTTCACCGGGACGGGCCTGCTTACGTTCGGTGATCATCCCGGCAAAAAAGGCTTCCTGCTCGATGGCTTCGCCAAAGGATTTACGGTATTTCTCTACGGAAAAGCGTTTGTTACGGCGTTCGGTCTCCTGCTTATCGGCCTTGATACTGGCGACTTCTTTAGCCAGCCGTTCGTGGATGCTTTGCGCATCGGCGTGTTCGAGCAGGTAATGGTAAAGCAGGGCAGTACGCAGACAACCCTTCACGCTGCTGCCGGGCAGGTAAGCGCGGCCATCACCAGAGCGTTGGAAACCTCGTATTTCCTGTTTGGGCCGATTGCCTTCCATGTGCAGGGGCAGCGAACGGTCTTCTTTTTTCAGAAAATCAACGAAAGCGCGATCCTGACCAATGGTTTTGGCAAAAGCCAACAGGTTGTATTCCCCACGCAGGCGGGAAAGTTCCTGGTTGTAGTCGCGACCGCCCTGCCGTCCGGCGTTGCGGCGGTCCGTCTCCACGGATTCGATTTTGTTGGCCATGTCGTTGGCCCAATCGGCGAAGGCAACGGCATTTTTTAGTTCAGGGTCGCCTGCATCGGTTTGTTGCAGGAATCTTTCAAACTGCTGCTGCGACACCCGGTGAAAACGTCCGCCATGCAGCACATAGTCAAAGGAATGCAGTTGGGAGCCGTCGCCAACGTGGAGCGGAGTGAGAGTTCGGAGGTAGAGTTGCATGAGTTAGGGCCATTTGAGATGGAGCATGAAACCAAACCCGTTATCCCAGACGGGATGCGGCTGGTCGAATTGATGGACGAGACCACCCAGATGTCGGCTTGCCAGAGCAGGTAACAGGGGAAAGACCGAACCTTCGCTAAAGTAACGATGGGCCTGTTTGGGTTGGTCCCGATGATGGTCACCTACCTGTCCGCCCCGCAGCTCGATGCGATACTGAAAGCGCCGATTATCGGCATCCTCCCCGTCCAGCATGGTCAACTCTTCGGGCGTGGGCCGAAATAGGGAGAGATTGAGCATAGCATTGGCATCGGTGGGTTCCGGCAGGTCCAGTTCTTGGATGTCTATATCAAAAAAACCTTTACCGCTGGTGCGGTCCGCGCCAAAGCCCCAGTGCCGAAAGAGACGCAACACGGGTTCGAGTTGACTTAAATTGGGACCATCGGCAAGGAAAAAAATACCGGTATTGGATTCCTGGTTGGGATCAGCGTAATTATCAATCCAGTAGTGTTCGGGACTGTGGAAAAGCTGGCCCGATGCATTGCCTGCTTCATCTAATATATTGAGCGTACCACCACGCAGCCGGTCAATAGTATTATGGGTCATACTGAAATCCTCGAGATGAGGTGCTGTGCGACTGATGGCCACTTCAAAGGGAACCGGGCTTTTGCCGAGCATACGGTCCCGAAGGTCGTGAGCACTTAACTTGCCTTGCAGTATTTCGGTAAAATCAGTCAGATTGACGTACCTGAACTGCTTTTTGTAGTCCTTGCGCAGTCGGGCGTTTTGCAAGGCCTTTTCCCTGTCATCATGGTGTTGATCGGGAAAGAGCAGTGGATTCGGAAAAAACGGAATGTACTCTTTCCCATATTGTTTGTAAGGAAAGGCACTGCTGATAAAAAAAGGCGGCTTCCCGTTCTGACAATCCAGCAGAAACTTGGTTAATTCCGACTCCCCCCACAGGTAGCGAATACCCCAGCAGAGCATCCCCCACAGCGTGTCGGAGCGTAGGGGGGTAGCGTAGCCGCTCAGCGGCTTTAAATAGACGATTTTCATACGGCAGGTTCGGCAGTGGCAGGTTCCTTTATTTCCCAGCTAATACTGCCAGTGGGCTTCATTTTATCGAAATCCCCCACCGGCGTGGTGACTTTCACGGAGTTAGTGACATCCTGATAGTCCTTTTTGCTCAAATAAACGGGTTCCTCAAAGCGGAACTCTACGCGTCCGTAACCACGTGAGCCGCTCTTGCCCAGAAAGTTATGTTCGAGCAACAGCAGGGCCATGCGCAGATTGCCGAGGTCGGTAGCCGTATCCTCCTTGTGGTCCGCTCCACTGTGCAGGTCGTAGGCGGTATAAATCAGTTCAAATTCAAACTCCGATCCGGCCACCACCCGCTCAATAAAGCGTGGGTTGGCTGCCGAAGTAATACGGTTGATGCCGTTCTCAGACTTGTACTCGGTATAAAGCAGTTCTGTGTCGAGTTTTTTCCAGTCCTGTACTGTCTTCCGGGTAGGATGGCAGTCACGAACGATGAGGCGAGAAGGGCCGATGTTGTAGAGGGGAGACTTCGGGTTTTTGTTGGCTTCTTCTTTTTCATCTACACCAATGCCAAACAGACGTACGACATCTTCGTGGGTAGAGACATCTCCCGACGAAGGCACAGCACCCAATGCGTATTCGAGCAGGGAACGGAGCTTGCCTTTGAGCGAGCTGCCCGGCACATACGGATAACGGGTACGCGGGTCGCGGATAACGGGCGAGTCCACGCCACCGATTTCGAGTTTTTCTTTGCTGCCGCCAATGTGGAGGCCGGTAAGGCATTTGAATTTGCCCCGGATAATGAAGTTGCCAAGGAATTCGGCTTGAGTATCTGCCATGATGGTTGAGATTTTAAATGATGGATAAATGTAGGCCGGAACCCTGTTCCGGTCGCGCTGCGGAATAGGGTTCCACTGTACTACTCGCCGCCGTGGAACTTATGGTAAGCCACTACGCTTTCGATCAGCAAGAAGAATTTTTCCATCGCCTCGCGTTTGTTAGTCGCCGATCCCACTCCTTCAATAGCCATTTTCATGAATGGGTAGAAATTAGCCCGAACCGCTGTTTGTCGTCCGGCGGCATAAGCTAATTTAGGTTTGAGCATAACGAGCTGATTTTTTATCGCTTCATAGTCATAGTTCGACTGCTCATATTCCGTGCGCATCCGGGTAATAGCGGAATAGAAATTGCGAATCTGATTCGTTTTGAGTTTGTCATTGGTGAATTGTACAGCCATGTCTTCGGCCTTGCGGACAAGACCAACAATGTCAAGGAGAAGTGGGTTATCCATGTGTAGCAGGTGATTTAGTTTTTGAACGAAGTTGAAGCATGGCGAAGTTGAGGGCCACGAGGTAGTCACGGGCATCATATTTCGCCTCGAAGTTGAAAGCATCTTTGAGGAAGGATTGGGTGAGTTCCTTTTCCAGTTTATCCGTTAGTTTCTGGATGTCGGCGTCCGCAAAACCGTTGCGGGCAAAGAGATAGCGCATATTGGCAACGTTGCGGGCAAAGACCCCCATCCGTAGGTGGCCGCGCCGATGGAATTGCCCGCCTTCCCAGGTGTCGCGTTCGTAATAACTGTTCTTAACCAGTTGCATGATGCGGTAAGCGAACGAAGCCGAGAACTTGCGTCCGCTGGCTGTTACGCCTTTGTCCAGTGGTTCGTAGAGTTGATCGCCCAAGTCAATCTTGCCATCAAAGCTGCCCCAACTAAGCGTGTGATCGAAGACATCCACACTGTTTTTCCCATCCGCCTTCTTCGCTTTTTCTTCTTGTAAGGCTTTGACATCACGGTAGAAGCGGCCAATCGGATAAAAGGGATTGGACATGAAAATGCCCGCGCTGAAATGCACGTCGGAATTCAAGTTTTCTTCGTAGCAGATAAATTTCTGAAAATCAGCCCGTAATACTTTGGCAAAGCGAATCAGCATATCCCATTTGCCAACTGCAAAAGCATCATCGCCACCAGAGTACACGACATATACCTGGTGTTCTTCGGCCCGCTGGTTGAAGTGGGCAGTAAAGAAGTAGTTCATCTCTCGGCTCAGTGTAATAATATGTGGTAAGGTGGCACCCGGCAGACCGTGGCTGAAAATCAATCCCAGGTTATCCACATCGAGCATCAGCGCACCGAGACGCAGGAAGCCCTCCCCTTTTTTTCGATCTTCCTGTCCAATGTTGGCGAGGTCCTCAAAGTCCATGATCTCCACTTCTCCCGCTTCGTTTATTTTAGTGGGAGCGTTTTTCCCCAAAAAGCGAAAGCCAAAACTGACTGGAAAGTGAAAACTGCTTTTCCAGTCTTCGTTGGGGAGGAAGTCGGTGTCATTCAGCGCAAGAATATGGACAGACTGAATGTCTTTCTGCCTATCCAGAAGGCTCTTTGCCTTTTTGAAATCTGCTACGCCCAATAAGGTATAATAATGGCTGGGTTGTGGCTCAAATTCGGCCAGTATCAAATCCCCATCGTGATAGCGCAACTTGTCTGCCGAACATACTTCTATTAAATAGTGCTGTTTAGGAAACGCTCCGCCGATGCGTTGCTCCCGGTCTTCACGGGCAGCCTTATCTTCCTTTACTTTATGCTCAAAAAGATCGTACAGATCCTTTCGATGTTGCGTATATTTCTTGCGGTCACGCTGCATGTTTACTTCTTCGAAACAACGGCTGGTGTGGTCGGTAATGTCCGCTTTGTCTTTAACCTCCACCTGGGCAATAATCAGTTCGAGATTTTCGCCAAAACGCTCCTTTATGCTTTTATCGAGGGATTCGGCAGTCATTTTTAACCGTACTCGTGTTTCTTCCTCATTGGGCAGTAACAAATTGAAATGCCCGCCTCCGGCAAAAAGCAAATGCCAGGAGGACAGACCCAACTCGCGCAGGATGACGGTGGCGATAAAATCAGTAAGCAGCGACACCAGAATGGAGCGGGCTCGGAGTCGCTTGGAGAGTTTGCTGAGATTACCCGTCTCTTTGGGCTGAATACCATTATAAATGTATTCCTGAATGCCAGTTAAGTCACCTTTCACGAGAAGGTAGCCATCAATCCCAGGCTTATCCAAAGCACGTTCTGCTCGGAAGGTATCGCAAAAGGCTGCATCAGGCTGCTTTTCCGGGTTATTCGGGTCGGCATCAGGTTTGGCAATGCGCCAGCCGTATTTCTGGAAGAGATAAGGCAAAGTATCAGCGTGAGCAGCTTCGCGGAGATACAGCAATTTGTCTAGATCGTCTTTCAGATCGTCAGGGAGCAGTGGTGGAAAGCCGTTCGCTAATCCATCGGCGGTCAGCCTGGATTTTGGCAGCGAGGAACGTATTTTGAGATTGGGCTGATGCTTCGCTATTTCCACCCGGTCGAAGATGGAGTAAAGTGACTTACGGATAGCGACGGCGGCCTGAAGTGTTTGAATATCTTGGTTGGGCATGGGTTTAGCTGCTGATTTGATAAAACGCCATAGGTTAATTGTTAAAATGACTGTGCGATGTATTCTGGAATATTTTGTTGAATCTGTGCAAATTTTACCTTCCCTTTGAACTCGTCGAAGAATGCCTTACTCGTTTGTTCTACCGTAAATAATACGTACGGAAACTGGTGAGCTGCAATGATTCGTCTTATATCGGTTTCCGTCAGTTGGCTATCATAATTGTCTATAATAATTAAATCAAATTGGTTGTGATCGAATTTGGTAGCGAAGTCGGTTAGGTTGAAAAACTGTGGAGACGGGTTCTTGAATCCGTATTTTTCAAGCGTAGTTACTAAATCCTGGCGGCGTCCGGTTTTTTTATTCACAATTGCTAACCTTTTAGATTTGATTGCATCATCCCGTCTTTTATCGTCCACTAATTGCTTTACTATTGTCCAGTCTACCCCAAGTTTTTCAGAAGCCTTGAGCGTAACTTGTTCTTCCGCCCACTTTTGAAGGCGGCTTCTTATCCCTAAATAAGTAAAGAGGCCGCCCAGAAGAAAGCCTAATATTGGTAAAAAATACACGGCAATATCACGTGCAATATCCCACTTGCTTTTCCAGTTCGCTATTTCCCGCAAACGGCTCACTTGTTCAGAAGAGAGACTATCTGCAGCAGAGAGTGTTTGGCTCTAGCTTAAATGTATAGCTATTAAAACTAAACAGCAAGTCAGTAAATGTTTTCTATGGATCATTGTATATCAATTATTTGGTGAAAATATAGTTCTTTCCTGATTCTTCTGTCTTCTCACCACCCCAAACCCCACACTCGCTCCTTTCCCCAAACCCACAAACTCTGGCAGCGTCACATTCACCTGAAAGTCCATGGTAAAGCCCAGTACTTTCAAGTCCTTATAGCTCAGCCATTCTTTTTTCAGCAGGTCGGTGATCTTCAACTCAAACCGCTCCGGGATCTGCCAGCCCACCCCTTCGGCGAAGGCAATAATATGCGTTGCCAGCAACCTTTCCAGAAAAGCGAACTGATCGGCGATACCGCGTAGGCCCTGCCAGATTTCGTAATTCTCCGGGTTGAAGGCTTTCCATTTGTGAATGCGATAGGTGAAAGGCTGCGGGCTTACTTCCAGCGACAGTTGGTCCACGTGCAGGCGGGCGATGCGCAGCGGGTGTTCATTGGCGCCGATGCGCAGGCTCCAGTCGGGCTGGCTGAAAAAATGATGGGCTTCTTCCACACCCTGATTAATGCAGAGCAGCATGGGCCGCTGCTGGCCACGGTGGGTGTCGAGTTTGTACTGGATGAGGGGATACCGCTGGTGATAGCCGTCGGTCTCGTTATTATGGTTATGATACCACTCGTGTTCCAGCCCCACCTTGCGGGCCACCGCACCGCGAAAGCGCGGGAGTTCCCAGGGGTCGAGCTGGGTGTCGAAAGTGACGGAAAGCAGGCGCAGAGAAGCGTTCATTTGGAGGACCAACAGGAGCAGTGATCGTTGATGGAGAAACCATGCTGTTTGGGGCGGGACAATTGTACCACCCTTTTTGGAATTTCCAACGATGAACGCCAAATTTTTCCTGGAAAAGAAACGCAGCCGACCTACATTTCCTGCTGGCTCTAGGCTCTTGTCCCGAATTACCTCATGCGTGGACGCATTATTTCATCATAAAATAGCCTCTTGGAGGACAATCTTTTACGCGCCAGCTTTTATTACGCCATTTTGCCCTACGCCCCAGTCCGAGGCCCGCACGTGCGTAATGGTGGTCACCGGGCAAATATCCTCGCAGACCATACAGGCAATATCGCAGGGCGTATTCACCGCGATGGTATCAAAATCGCTGATGAAGCCCGCTTCTTTGGGGCACACGGCTACGCAGGCACCGCAGTTGATGCAGGCGTTCCAGCCAATTTGGAAGATAACCGGTTCTCGATGTGCCATGTACTTTTATACTTTTTTGTAGACGGAAAACGGGTTAAAATATTCAGCCATCGTAGCATAGAGCGTTTGATCGCGCTGTTCGATGTCCCGGATTCTGAAAATATCCCTTTTTGTGGCGTAGAGTTGCCACATCTTGTTGCCCAACTGTTCGAGCCAACGCTCCTGATAACCGCGCAGGTTTTCTGCGCTATGTGGCTGGCCGGAGACAAGATGATCCACTAGAAAGTTTCCGGCGATTAGTCCGCCCGTCAAGGCCGTATGAATGCCACCGCCCGTGATTGGATTGACGTGTCGGGCGGCATCGCCAACTAGAATTAAATTAGTAGCGTACTGGATACGGAGCGGTGCTGCCAAGGGTACGCCGCCGCCCTGCACTTCCAGAATCCGGGCGTTGCGCAGCCGATCTTTTAGAAAGGAATGTTGAATAAAATGATCCAAATGCCACTGCGCATTTTCGAGGGTCATGGTGCGAATGACACCCAAACCAACTTCCGCGTAGCCATGTCCTTTCGGGAAAACCCAGGCATAACCGCCGGGTGCCCATTCGTGGCCGGTGATAATTTCTAATAATCCGTTGGTTTCTACGCCATCTACAACGAATTGCAGGCAGCTGGCCAGTTCGGTCATTTTGATGTGCGTATGCAGGCCCGACCATTTACCGACTTGTGATTGCAGACCATCCGCGCCGACGAGTACATGAATGCGCAGGGTAATTTCCTTATTAAATTTTCGCAAACGCACGGCGCAGGAGCCATCCTCCAAAGGTTCATAGCCCAATCCATCGGTTTTTAGCCAAACTTCCACGCCCGCGCGTTCAGCCAAAGTAACCAGATAACGATCAAAACGGCGGCGATCTACCACATAACCGAGGGGTTTTTTATCCGGGCCGGAGCCGTATTTATCGGGTTTTATCTGGCGGTAATCAATGGTGGTCTGCTCGCCCGCCTGGTTATAAATGCCAAAACCATAGACGGATTCCAGCACAAATTCCGCTTCCGGCGTGATGCCTGCTTCTTCCAGCGCGTGGGCACTCAATGCCCCGGAACACTGGATTGGAGCACCCAATTCCTGCCGCTTGTCCACCAAAAGGACGCGCAGGCCGCGTTGTGCTGCTATTCGGGCGGTGGTGGAACCGGCTGGGCCGCAGCCAATTATAACTATATCGTAATCGAGTGTTTGCATGGAAAGGGTAAAACTACGTTGCCTTGGCACCAAAACCTATTTGAATACGGTCAGGTACCATATTGGAGATGAAAACGAATTATTGCCAGAAGGGTTCGCTGGCAAGACATACGTTTCAAATTTGCGGTTGGTAGCATAGTCAGTACTGATTTATCTCCATAACCCACCGTTGGTCGGCAAAAAGAGTGTATTCGACTATTTTGCATTGCATAGTACCTGCCTAAGGACATTTCTTTGCATTACACTTTAAGTCAAACCAAAGCGGGCATGAGACTCGCTACAAAATACACGAAAATAATGAAAAACATCCTCCTGTTGACTGCCGTTTCTTGCATAATGACCATTGGCACTATGTTTCCTTTCCACCCTGAAAATGTAGCGCATATCACTTTGCCCGAAGTAGAAATCACGGCTACACGTGCTTTGCCGGAGATAAACCTGCCCACGGTGACGATTCGTGCGGCAAAATTCCAGGTTAATACAGTAGTTTTGCCAGAAGTGGTTATTACTGCATCTAAATTCAGAAAAGTATAGTAAAGTTTAGAAGTATTTAATGGCCAGCATATTACAAATTTATGCTGTTCAAAACTACTCTGCATTAAGGTATATGACTGATGTTACGCAACAAAGGTGCAGCGCACCGAAATATACTGCGTAACATCAGTTAATAACCATTTTTGAAAATTTTCTAGTCCAGATTCAAATTTTATAAGTATTGCTCTATTAAAAACAGGGGTCATTCCAATTTTCGGAACGGCCCCTGTTTTTATATTTAATAAACTTATTACCCTGTAAATTTAATTCCTTGAGGATGCGAGTATTTGAGTATTTGATTAAAACACTTGATAATCAGGTAATTGATCAAATACTCAAATCTTCAAATACGCAAAACAATTTAGATCACAATAAACTTATTTTATCCACTAATATTTACACCCTAATAGTTCCTTCGATAGAATCATCAAGTGTTTTACCAGTAATTGCTCCGACTGCAGTTTTCAGCATCGCGATGGCTGCGCCATGCTTCGTATCCCAATAGTAGCCATCAGTCGGGGTTACTTTGATGACGGTAATTCTCGGATCATCCTCGCCTTCGGTAAACCAGGCTTTTACGATGGGTTCCCACAGCTCATGTATTTTAGCCGGATCGGTAGAAATCTCCGCCCGACCATAAATATTCAGGAAGTCGGAATAGTGGCTGCCTTGAAACAATAACTGTACCGAGGCATCTTTGGCGATTTCGGCGTTCTTATGGCTATCATTAGCACTGAGAAACCAAAAATTGCCCGCATCATCTATCTTTTGAACCGACATAGGGCGGGTAGCAAAGGGCTTTCCCGTGGTGATGCCAGTGCAAAAGAAACAAGTGTTTGCCTTTTTTGCGAGTTCCTGGATTTTCTCCGCTGCTTCTTTCCCAAAAAGGTTTTTGCGGTTTTCTTCGGGCTGATTTTTATTGATGCTATCCATACTATGGTGAAGGTTAGAAACCCCCTGTGCCTTACCTCCTTTGCTATGGCGGTTAAAAAGGCGTCGGCGGGTAAAGTTGAGAAAATGATTGATTGTCAGTGTATTATCAAATTATTCTTTCAAAATCATGGTGCGTTGACTTATTCTTAGAGGCTGTTTTAAAACCCATCATTGGGATCAGGAACATTCATTTCCCTAATTCTATAAAGAACTATGCCAGCATACGGCTACCAGGCGAATCATGAACGGTGCAAGCGGCCTCAGCGGTATGCTCGTAAAATATGACGCTACATCCGGCGCCAAACTATATGGCATTTACTACGGTGGAAGTACTTCGCAGAATTTTAATGGCCTCGGTTTTGGTAGCAGTGGCTTGTTGTATTACAAACTGCAAACCGCTACTAATGTGGCCACGCGGAAAATGACCCAGACAAAGTAGTAGCGGAGAATTGAAGTAATCATGATACTGAAAAGGCCCGGCACTCAAAGGAGCAGCCGGGCCTTTTGAGTGCATTTTACCATATTGCCTGGTGATCAAAGTTGATTTAGAGGTGCGACACATTATGGCCAATCCAGTGCGCCTCCACCGCTAAATGGCAGTTTGGCTACAAATATTTAGGCGTACTGTTCTTGGTAGTTAAGTCTTGCGATACCCTGTTTTGCTGTCATTCCTAGTAGTTAAATACAAAAAAATCCCGGTCAGAACCTACGTTCCGCCGGGATTTCCAAGTTCTTTTCTGGTTGGCTTTTTTACCCGCCGTAGCCCTTTCGGCAAAGGCGGGTTGCTTGAATAGGTGGTGGAGCTGGCGGGATTCGAACCCGCGTCCGGACAAAGCGTCGCAACGCCTTCTACATGCTTATTTACTGATTGGATTTTCGAGTGCGGGATGGTTCAGCAACAGACCTTCCACACCTTAGCCCCTGTGTTTCACCCTTTGGTCGAGACAAGCCATTGGGCAATCCTGCATTGGTTGATGCGCGACGGCCTTTGTAGCAGGCATCAAGGCGAAAGTCCGGTCGCTTGGCGAGCAGACTACGCGGCGCAAAAGCCTTCTAAGTCCTAGACTTAGGCAGCCATGGCAAACTGAGTGTTGCCGGATAATGTTGGTCGTTATTTTTTACGGAGTAACCAACCCTGCTCCGGCATGCTTACGAAACGACTACACCTTCCCGTCAATACCAGGCAGCCCCATATTAGTTATTGGTTAATTGGTGTATTAGTTTACTGGAAAAAGCCAACACGTGAAAGAACTGATGCAAAGGTAAACTAAAAATTCGCTGGAAAGTTCCCGACGAGTCTGGCAAATATTTCGGGAATGCAAAAGGGACGCGTACTTTTGACCGCATGAGCACAAAAACCGATGCGCGTCGGCTGGCCGCGCTGACGGCTATTTGCGACACCTTCTTGCCTTCCATCGTTCGAGCGGACGACCCGGATGGCTACTGGGCGCGCCGTGCTTCTCATCTTGATGTACCGGCCCGCATCCTCGCGCTCATGGCCAATGCAAAGTTGGAAGATCGCTTGCCATTTTACCAACTGCTTGATTTACTGGCTAGTCCGTTGCTTGGTCTGACGTGGCTTGGTCCATTTCGACCTGCCGATCGTCTTAGGTCTGACCAACGCGCTACACTGCTTCGCCGCTGGGCTGCCAGTCCTCTGCCCGATTTACGCAATGGTTTTAATGCGCTACGCAAACTCACCAGCCTGATTTATTACGGCGATGTCGCAGTAGGCCAAAGTACTAATCCCAATTGGAAAACGATTGGTTATCAATCGCTTACCGAGCATATTCCATCTGATCCGAAACCGCTGCCGACCTTAGTTCCTGTCAAAGATTCTACGCTGTATTGCGATGTGCTGGTCATCGGCAGTGGTGCAGGAGGTAGTGTAGTGGCGGCCCAATTGGCTGCTGCTGGGCAACAAGTGTTGATTATTGAAAAAGGCGGCTACACCCCGCAACAAGAATTTAATCAACAGGAAGTCCCGATGCTGACCCGCCATTTTGAGGCGAGCGGACTACTGGCTTCGCAAAACGGTTCGATTACGGTGTTGGCAGGCAGCACCCTCGGCGGCGGCACGACCATCAATTGGGCCGCTTCCTTACGCACCCCCGACTACGTGTTGGAAGAATGGGCAACGCGCCACGGCAACCCGCATTTTCTGGAAAAAACCTATCAGCAAGGTTTCGATTACATCGAAAAACGCCTTAGCATCAGCCGCGATTTTCCACATAATCCACAAAATCAGGCTTTGCTGGATGGAGCACATAAACTGGGCTACCGCGCTGAAAATATTCCGATGAATATGCGTTTTCCGGCAAATCTATCACCCGAAACGGCTTGGCAGGCCAGCGGTTATTCCTGCTACGGTGATGCTTATGGTATTAAACAGGGAGCAGTGCAAACCTTTCTTCCAGATGCAGCACAACACGGCGCGACTATCTTGCCAAATACGGATGTGGACAAAATAACCATCGAAAAAGGTGTGGCGACTGGCGCGAAAGCATCCATTCGCCGAGCCGATGGAACGGTTATTCAATTGAATATCAAGGCTAAACGTGTGGTAGTCAGCGCGGGCAGCCTGCATACGCCAGTGTTATTGATGAAAAGCGGTGTCTCTCATCCGCAACTGGGGCGCAACCTGTTTTTGCATCCCGTGGCGACGGTTCCTGCTTTTTATGAGCAAGATATGAAGCCCTGGCATGGCCCGATGATGTCGGCGATTGTGCAGGAATTTACTCAATTGGATGATAATTGGGGGTTTAGATTAGAATGTCCGCCTATTCATCCGGGTTTAGGTGCGTTTGCATTGAGTTGGGAAAATGGTGAGCAAATTAAAAGTGATTTGGCGCAACTTCGACATTTGGCCGTCCACGTTTGTCTGGTGCGCGACCGTTTTGGTGGGCAGGTTACGGTGGGGAAAAAATCTGGCCAGCCCGTGATTCACTATAATTTACACGATTACGATCGCCACCATTTAGTGCACGCTATGCAGGAAAGTGTGCGAGTACATGAGGCGGCGGGAGCGGAAGAAATTCGTATTTTGCACAATCAGCCGCTGCATTTTTTGCCCAAAAAAGGGAATATGGAAGATTTTTTACCAAAAATAGCGGCTAAAAACTGGGGCCTAAATCGCTTCGGTTTATTCTCTGCGCATCAAATGGGAACCTGCCGCATGGGTGGAAATGCCGATTATCCGGTACAGCCGAATGGGGAAGTGCGAGGTGTCCGCAATCTTTTTGTGGCTGATGCGAGTTTGTTTCCTTCGGCGAGCGGGGTGAATCCAATGTTGTCTATTCAGGCATTGGCGTATCGTGTGGCGCAGGAAATGATGAATGATGAATGAATTTAAAAAATCAACATTTTGAGAAATATGTTTACTCGTTTTTTTAGGATTATGGCTACTGGTTGCCAATTGCAAAGCCTCTCACTAGCCTCACCAATAAAATATTTCGCTAAGATTGTGAAAATCAATAGAGTATACCAGCATCATATCCCCCTCCCTTTCGGGGGAGGGGTTAGGGGTGGAGTTGCCCTTTGCCTGTTACTCTTTTGCGCTTCCTCCACCGCCCAATCCTACCAGAGTTTCATCACGGGCGATAGTGCGGACGTGACCACGCCCACCAAGGGCGGCATCGTCCTGTCCGGCGGCGCAGGTGAAGTAGACGAAGCGATGCGCTGGTTTTTGCAACAGAGCGGTGGCGGCGATATAGTGGTAATACGGGCCAGTGGCGAGGATGGCTACAATGCCTATTTATTCAGTGAATTGGGAGAAACAGTCAACTCGGTGCAGAGCTTTGTGCTGTCCTCTCAGGCGGCGGCCAACGATCCCTATGTGGCCCACAAAATACGCCAGGCCGAAGGTCTCTGGATTGCCGGTGGCGACCAGTCGGACTATGTGAATTGGTGGAAAAACGGCCCCATCGAAGCCGCTATTCATTATTTAATTCACGACAAAAAAGTGCCAATCGGAGGTATCAGCGCAGGTATGGCCGTGCAAGGTGGGGCGTATTATTCAGCATTGAATGGTTCGGTAACTAGCCAGGAGGCATTGACGAATCCCTACAACAATCGCATGACTATCGGCAACGGCGACTTTCTGGATCATCCTGATTTACAAGGGGTTATCACCGATACACACTACGATGATCCAGATCGCCGGGGTCGCCATTTGGCCTTTATGGCGCGATTGGCGGAAGATTTTGATATTCGTGCGAAGGGTATTGCCTGCGAAGAATTTACGGCGGTCTGCATTGATTCTTCGGGCATGGCGCGTGTATATGGCACCTATCCGCAGAGTATTGATTATGCTTACTTTTTGCAGACGAATTGCGTCGGCGACTTTACCCCGGAGACTTGTGTACCTGGCCAGCCACTGGATTGGCGACGCGACAATGCGGCAGTGAAAGTCTATCGCACCCCGGGACGCGTCGGCGGCCTGGCCACGTTTAATTTGCGTGACTGGAAGACCGGCACGGGAGGCCAATGGCAAAACTGGTGGGTAGAAAATGGCGTACTCAAAACGCAGTCCGGTGCCGCCGAACCAGCCTGTACAACGCCAGTTATAGAGCCAAATATTGAGTCAGAAGTTCATATTTTTCCCAACCCCGCTTCCGATCAAGTGACGATTGAAACGGATGCGTTCGATCTGGCGGTTTCATTGGAAGTATATGATTGTCAAGGAAAACGATTGATTACAGGTTGCAGTTGGAGCGGTCAAACCCAAATATCCACTAATAACTGGCCCACCGGCATGTATTTCTTCCATTTAAACTTTGCGGAAGGCGTAACCGTAAAAAAAGTCTGGGTACAATAAGCAACGAGGAAGGCGACGAGCGCATCAGGGAGGAAAATTCCTCGATGAAAAACAACTTTCTACTATTTATTCTGTGCTGGGTGGGGTCTCAGTTGCTGTCTTTTGGCCAAACCAGTTTTGGTGTGCAGAGCGGGCTGCATTTGAGCAGTGCCACGGTGGATGGGTCGGTGCCGTTTCTGGCGGATAAACAGGGCAATTTCTTTTTAGGTGTAGTAGCTCGACACCCCATTAACCAACGCTGGGCGATTGGTAGCAACCTGCAATACACGCGACGAGGTTTTTTCTTTCCGACTATTCCTACCGTGGGCAACGTTCGGGATGGCAGGCAACTGCACTATATAGATTTTTCTGCTAATACCGACTATAATGTTTTGAAAAATACTAGCCTGGAATGGGGGGCTTATGTCGGCTATCGGGTGAGCGAGTATGCACAGGGAGAGCAAGCGCAAGAGTGGGAGAAGGCCATTTTTCCATTGAGTTATAAGTGGGATGTCGGTTTGCAAGTGGGCATTCGAGCATTTTTTCAACGTTGGTCAGCCTTTATTCGGTACAGTCATGGTGTCAAACTAATGGGCCAATTACAATTGACGGACGAGGATGGTATGCCAATTGGTACCATTAAATTATTTAATAAAGGACTGCAAATAGGAGCTGGCTACCGTATTTTTAACTGGTAAATGGCCTGAAAACACCGCCGCCCGGTCACGCATCATTTGCGACCGGGCGGCTTTTTAGTGACCCCGACTGGGCTCGAACCAGTAACCTACAACTTAGAAGGTTGTTGCTCTATCCAGTTGAGCTACGGGACCTTATTTTTATCAATAACGGCGCAAAAGTACGTACCTGCTGGGAAGCCTCCAAATGCCAGGCAATCGTTTTTGTTTTCGCTACATTTGCGATAGGAGAAAAAGCAAACAATCGCCTAAAAATTGAACCTCTGGCATTCTATTTTATTATAGAAAATAGTCAGATGGGCTGGCAACTTACATTTATAACCAAACACCACCATGAGCGAAAAAGTAACCAATGTCCAAATCGAAGACAGCTGGAAAACCGTGCTGGCCGACGAATTTCAGCAGCCATACTTCGCTGTCATTAAGGATTTTCTGGTGCAGGAACGGCAAGCGGGGAAGACTGTTTTCCCGCCGGGGCCATTGATTTTCAACGCTTTCAACCAGACATCTTTCGATGCGGTGAAGGTGGTGTTGATCGGTCAGGACCCTTATCATAATCCCGGGGAAGCGATGGGGCTGTCATTCTCGGTGCCGCGCCGGGGTACGCATTCCGCCTTCGCTGGCCAATATTTATCGCGAATTGCACAGCGATGTGGGCGTACCAATTCCCACACATGGCGACCTCACCAAGTGGGCGCAACAAGGTGTGTTACTTCTCAACGCCATCCTCACGGTCGAGGCCAAACAAGCTGCTTCCCACCAAAAAATTGGCTGGCAGACCTTTACGGATGCGGTTATCCGGCATCTGTCTGATCAAAAAACCGGGCTTGTTTTTCTACTGTGGGGCAAATTCGCACAAGGTAAAAAAGGGCTGATTGACCTGGAAAAGCACTCTGTGCTGGAAGCCGCTCACCCGTCCCCGCTGGCCCGCGACGCGTTTCAGGGCAATAAACATTTTTCTAAAACCAACGAGATTCTAGTGCGGCAGGGACAGGAGCCGATTGACTGGTCACTGGATTAAACCTCTAGCAACACAGATTTTTCGACTGGCGTAATTGCCTGGTGCTTATTACGCGATAAACTAAATTCCGTGAGAATATGAGTATTTGAGTATTCGATCAATTACTTGATTGTCAAGTGTTTGATCGAATACTCAAATCTTCCAATCCTCAAAACAGCTTAGTTTACAGTGAACTTAGTGTTCCGCGCGATACTTTTCCCAGGTTGTCTTGGTATAGTATTCTTCGGCGGCAAAATGTAATTCCTTCAACATATCTGCTGGCTCTTTGAAGCCCGGCGAGATCATGATGCGCTCGTTTTTTTCATTTAAATAGACTAGTGACGGGTAGCCCATATTACCATCCAACAAAGCGTAGGCAAGGGTATGGACACCGCGCCCGCCATCCTGCTCCATGTAACCGAAGGTTTTGTCGTCAAATTTGATTTCGTCCTTTTGCTCGGCATTGAACTTGACCGGGTAGAAATTGGCGACGATATAAGCCGACACCGTCGAGTCGGTGAAAGTAGTCTTGTCCATGCGTTTGCACCAGCCACACCAGTCCGTATAAATATCAATCATCAGTTTGCGGGGCTTGGTCTTGTTCAAAGCCATCGCTTCGTCCCAGGTGTACCATTTTATAATCGGCGCAGGAGCCGCTACTGGCGGAGCTGACGGACGGAAAGCCATCACCGCAAATGCCACGGAACAAAGAGCGCACGCAGCGAAAATATACCTTTTCATACAAATGAGTTTTTAGTAACGACAACCAAAAGGTTAGCATTACAAAGGTAGGGCAAAGCATATTTGCTCGCTTACAGTAATGGACACATTCACAAATGCTTAGGTAAAAAGCCAGTGATCGTGTCAGCCCGGTTTACCATAATTGCATTGATTGCTATTTGCTTATTATGGGAATCATGAGTTAAAAATGGGTGCTGATTTTCAGGTGGTTAGCGACCAGACCTGTCAGGTTTTTGAAACCTGACAGGTCTAAGAACTTGACATTCAGGTGCTTACTCAGCCAAACCCATGATTCGCATTTATTGCAATTTGCCTGTTTACCTATCGGGGAAAGGGCGTAACGTCCTGCTCGCAAAATTCGCCGCGCAAATACTTGTAATGAGCGGCCACCCCAATCATTCCGGCATTGTCGGTACAATATTGAAAAGCCGGGATATAAGTTATCCAGCCTTCCTCCTCACCCATAGTGGTCAGGGCTTGACGCAGGCCGGAGTTAGCACTCACCCCGCCCGCAATAGCAATCTCCCGAATCCCGGTTTGAAGAGCAGCTTTACGCAGTTTTTTGAGCAAAATCGTCACAATACGCGTCTGGATAGAGGCACAGAGATCAGCCAGATTTTGGGAAATAAAGTCAGGGTTGGCCGTCGTTTCGCGTTTGAGAAAATATAAAATCGAGGTCTTTAGGCCACTAAAACTAAAATTCAAGCCTGGCACTTCCGGCTCCGGGAATGGAAAACGAGCTTGCCCCTGCCGGGCAAACTTATCAATGAGCGGCCCGGCAGGATAACCCAACCCGAGCAATTTGCCCGATTTATCAAAAGCCTCTCCGGCAGCATCATCAATGGTTTGGCCCAGTATTTCGAGATCGTGAAAGTCGCGCACGAGGATGATTTGGGTGTGGCCGCCGCTCACCGTAAGGCACAAAAACGGGAAGTTCGGCTTCGGCTCTTCGGCAAAATGGGCCAGCACATGCGCATACAAATGGTTCACTTCGATGAGTGGCAGCTCGAAACTCAGTGCAAAAGCTTTGGCAAAAGAAGTACCCACCAGCAGGGAACCCAGCAGCCCCGGCCCCCGCGTAAAAGCCACGGCACTGAGGTCGGTCTTAGCCACGCCGGCTTGCTGTAAGGCCAGCGCAACCACCGGAATAATATTGGCCTGGTGCGCTCGGGAAGCCACTTCCGGCACCACCCCGCCATATAATTGGTGCACCTCCTGGTTGGCCACGCAATTGGACAGCACCACACCGTCGCGAATAACGGCTGCCGAAGTGTCGTCGCAGGAAGATTCGATGGCTAAAATAGTGACCGGCATAGCGGAATGTTTTTCGGGAATAGAAAGGTAATTGAAAAAAAGCAGACAAAAATACGATTCTCGGCGCGTAGTTAGCCTGATTTCTTAAAAATTGGCCTTTTCCCTTCCCGACAACGCTCGCTGCAATACTTCACTTCCGCCCACACCTTTTCCCATTTTTTCCGCCAGGCGAATGGCCGACCACAGACGAGGCAGATTTTCTGCGGCAGATCGCTCTTTTTGATTTGCTTGCTCATGCCGACAAAGATGGCGATAACACAAATATTTTTGGAGAAAAATGTTTCATTGACACAAATAGTTTATTTTTGCAGCCAGTATCTTCCTTTCTCAACAATCTCAACCCCTTCCTCCACCATCTCAACAGCACTTTGCCATGCAACTCTGTCCCAACTGTGCGGCTGAACTCATTCCCGGCGCGAAATTCTGCCATCGTTGCGGTGACAAAGTCGCGGAAAAAACGAAACCCTGTCCGGCTTGTCATGAGCATAGCCCGCTGGCTTCGGTCTTCTGCCATCACTGTGGTTTCCATTTTGAGGGCAAGGTGGTCAGCGACCGCATGTATGAATCCGTTTATCCACTAAAATTTGAGGCGGAAAACATTACAGAGCAGGTTAAAGCCTTGTTTTTCAAGAGTTTGCGGCATAGGGTAGAGGAGGAGCATAATGCCGCCCATTACAGCGATTATGTGGAGCGTTTTTATCAGTCCAAGTTTCGGGAACTATACGATGTACGCTCCGAGCAGATTGGGGAAGATGCCCTGATCCACTGGGAACGCTTCGGCACCGATGGTCTGCCTGAAATAGATCGCCGAATAGACGAAGCCTTCGAGGGGTTGCTCGATTTTTTTATTATTCAATATTGTCCCGATCTGCATGGCATGATTTTGCCGCCGTCCATTTTGAAATACGAAAAAGCGCGGCCCGGCAAAACTGATCTTTGGGCGATGATCCGTGATTTTCTGGATTTTGAGCGGGAACAGGAAGTGTTCTATTTCAATTTCGTGACCATGCCGGAAAATCTATTGGCCAATGCCTGCAAGCAGTTTCTGCTGGCTGAACGTCGGGAAAAAGTCTTTTTTATCGGCGACCTGTCGCTGAAAGGTAATTGCAAAGAAGGCTTTGCGATGACCGACCAGGCTTTGTACTGGCGCGCGCCTTTCGATAAGCCGCGTCGGGTGCTGTATCAGGAGTTGCGGGAAATTAAAAAAGAGAAGGATTGGCTGACGATCAATGGTCATTTCTTCACGGCAAACCCTTCCATGAATCTGAAACTGTATAAAGTGCTGAAAAAATTGCGCGGCTGGCGGCCATTGACGGCAACCACTGCTGCATAATGGAAGGCGGAATTTATTCCGCATTGAAGTCATTATCAAGTACTTATAGAATTAGTATCGGAATAAATTCCGACCGCCTGGAACTTTTTGAAAAAATCAGCGGTTCAAGTATTGTCCGTTTGTAAAAACCGCTTCTATCTTTGCAGCCGCTTACAAAAATACACGGAGGGTATAGCTCAGTTGGTTAGAGCGCTGGTTTGTGGTACCAGAAGTCGGGGGTTCGAGCCCCCTTATCCTCCCCGAAGGGGAATTTGGCGGTTTTGGCCGTTCAGATTCCCCTTTATTTTTTGCTTTATTGCTGATTATAAGTAATTGACTTTTAATACATTAGCAATTTGGCGAATCATTCTATCTTGCCTATGAACATTATTTCCATTTTTCAAAATGCCGTTGCGCAAGCCGTCGAAGCACTCTACGGCGAGCCACTCGAACCGGGCAAAGTGCAGGTGAATACCACCCCCGCCGATTTTACCGGCGATTATTCGGTGGTCATTTTCCCTTTTGTGAAATTGGCGAAAAAAGCCCCGGACGTAGTCGCCAATGAAATCGGGGCGTTTTTGCAGCAAAACCTAACGGATATTAAGGCCTTCAACGTCGTCAAAGGTTTTTTGAACCTCGAAGTAGCCGAATCTTACTGGCAGCATTTCCTGCAAACCGTCGCCGAAGATTCCCAGTACGGTCGCCAGGGCCGCAATGGACAAAAGGTGCTGGTGGAATTTTCTTCGCCTAACACCAATAAACCGCTCCATTTGGGCCATGTACGCAACATTTTGCTCGGCTGGTCTTGCTCGCGCATTCTCGACGCGGTCGGTTACGATGTGGTGAAAGTGCAGATTGTCAATGATCGCGGCGTGGCGATTTGCAAAAGCATGGTGTCGTGGCAAATGTTTGGCGAAGGGAAAACGCCGGAAGAAACAGAAACGAAAAGCGACCACTTTGTGGGCGATTATTACGTGCTGTTTGAGCAAAAAACCAAGGCGGAATATGAGCAATGGCAAACCACGGCGGAAGCCACCGCCGTATTTGAAACCAAGCACAAGCCGAGTCAGCACGAGAAAGATTTTTTCAAAGAATATAAGAATAAGTGGTTCAATGAGTTTTCCCAACTCGGTGCTGCCGTGCGGGAAATGCTGCTGAAATGGGAGAATAACGACCCGGATGCGGTGGCTCTGTGGAAGAAAATGAACAACTGGGTGTACGCGGGTTTTGATAAAACGTATAGTGATTTGGGCGTATCTTTCGACAAGTTATACTACGAAAGCGACACTTATTTGCTGGGAAAATCTATTGTGGACGAGGGGCTGGCCAAAGATGTATTTTACAAGAAAGAAGACGGTTCGGTCTGGATTGACCTGACCGATGCTGGATTTGACCAAAAGATCGTACTGCGCGCCGACGGCACTTCGGTGTACCTGACCCAGGATTTGGGTACGTCGCGGATGCGCTATGAGGATTTCAAAGCCGATAAAATGGTATACGTCGTCGCCGATGAGCAGAATTACCATTTTGATGTACTGTTTGAGTCGCTCAAACGTCTGGGCGAGCCTTATACGGACGGTCTATACCACCTTTCCTATGGGCTGGTCGAACTACCTTCAGGTCGCATGAAAACCCGCGAAGGCACTGTGGTGGATGCCGATGATCTGATTAATGAAGTCACGCGTTTGGCGTGGGAAGGCATTCGTACGCGGGGAGAAGAGGGCGATATTTCGGTGGAAGAACAGGCAATTACCGCTCGCAAAGTAGGCATGGCGGCCTTGAAGTACTTCATTATCAAGGTGCATCCGCACAAGAAGATGATTTTCAATCCCGAGGAATCGGTGGACATGCAGGGCCAGACCGGGCCGTACATCCAATACAGTTATGTGCGGATTAATGGGTTGATGCAACGGGTGGCCAAGGAGCAGGTGGACTTATCTGTGGCCGGCCAATACCTCAATTTGCAACCGCAGGAGCGGGAACTTTTGCGGGGTTTGCATGATTATCCTACTATAGTACAGGCCGCCGCGACGGGTTATGATCCTTCGTTGATCGCTAATTTTTGTTATAACCTGGCCAAGAGTTACCACCGTTTTTGGCACGATCTGAAAGTGTTCGGAGCCGAAAGTGTCGAAGCCAAAGCCTTTCGTTTGCAACTGAGCATGGCCGTCGGGCAGGTGTTACAGGCGGGCATGGATTTGATTGGTATTGATATGCCGGAACGGATGTGATTAAGTGTGGTTTAGCAAAAAGGTTTAGACAGGTTTAGATAAAAACCATTTAGATCATTTAATTCGTTCTAAACCCTTCTCAACTTTTTCTCAACCCCTCTCAACCCTCTCAACCTTTTTAAAATGAGCACAGAAAAAACCGCACCCGCAGAACACCTGAATTTTCTGGAAGAAATCATCGAAGCCGACCTGGCGGCGGGCAAATACGAGACGATCCGTACCCGCTTTCCGCCCGAACCGAACGGCTATTTGCATATTGGCCATGCCACGAGCATTTGCCTGAATTTCACGTTGGCGCAGAAATATGGCGGCGAAACCAACCTCCGTTTCGATGATACGAATCCGGTGACCGAAGAGACAGAATATGTGGACAGCATCATCGAAGACGTACGCTGGCTGGGTTTTGAACCGGCCAATATTCTCTACGCTTCCGATTATTTCCAGCAACTATATGAGTGGGCCAAAGTGTTGATTTCCAAGGGCAAAGCCTATGTGGACTTTTCTACTGCCGAACAAATGGCGGTGCTAAAAGGTACCCCCACCGAGCCTGGTCAGAATAGCCCTTACCGCGATACGTCGCCGGAAGAAAATATGGCTTTGTTCGAGCAGATGAAATCCGGTGAATTTCCCGATGGACATTGTACGCTTCGCGCTAAGATTGACATGGCTTCGCCGAATATGATCATGCGCGACCCGCTACTGTATCGCATTAAACACGCCCATCACCATCGCACGGGCGACGCTTGGAGCATTTACCCGATGTACGACTGGGCGCATGGACAAAGTGATAGTATTGAACACATTACACATTCGATTTGTACGCTGGAATTTGCGCCGCACCGCGAATTGTACGATTGGTGCATTCAGCAACTCGGCATTTTTCCATCGCATCAATATGAATTTGCGCGGCGCAATGTGACCTACGCGATTACCAGCAAACGTAAACTGCGCCAACTGGTAGAAGACCATCATGTACGCGATTGGGATGATCCGCGGATGCCGACGATCAGTGGTTTTCGCCGCCGGGGCTACACGCCAGCGAGCATTCGGGAGTTTTGCCAACGTATTGGACTCGGCAAGCGCGACAATATCACCGATATGTCGTTGCTGGAATTCTGCATTCGCGAGGATTTGAACAAACATTCGCTGCGCCGCTTCGCCGTCTTGGAGCCACTGAAAATAATATTGACCAATTTCCCGGAAAACCACATTGAATGGATGCAAACGGAGAATAACCCGGAAGACCCGACTGCCGGGGAACGCGAGGTGGCTTTTACGCGCGAACTCTTTATTGAGCAGGACGATTTCTCGGAAAATCCGCCGCCCAAGTATTTTCGCTTGTCGCCGGGCGGCATGGTGCGGCTCAAATCAGGATTTATTATTCATTGCGACTCGGTGGTCAAAGACGAGGCGGGCAAAATCATGAAATTGCTCTGCACCTACGTGCCAGAGAGCCGTTCTGGCCAGGATACTTCGGGTTTGAAACCAAAAGGTGTGATTCATTGGCTGTCGGCAGCGACGGCGCAGGTGGCTGAAGTGCGGCTGTACGACCGCCTGTTTCAGGTGGAAGATCCGGCGGCAGAGGAAGATTTCAAGAGCACCATTAATCCTGATTCGCTGCGAATTGTAGAAAACGCGATGGTCGAACCAGCTTTGGCGGAAGCGCAGGTAGGGGAGAAGTTCCAGTTCACTCGTTTAGGCTATTTTTGTGTGGATAAAGATAGCACTTCCGACAAAAAAGTATTCAATCGAACCGTAACGTTGAAAGATACCTGGGCTAAAGAAGTCAAAAAATCGGTTGTCTGAGCGTTAAAATCGGTCTTTCAATCGTCATAATGCCAATTTAGCCAAGACTATCATTTTTTATCCGATAGGAGGATTACCTTTCTGCCTGATTTTTAATTCACCAACATTTCAATACAATGAAGCAAACATTCACAAAATTACTTTGCGCTACTTTATTGCTGACTGCCGGAATGCTTTCGGCACAGACCCCATTTTGGACGGAAAATTTCACCAATGGCATTCCTGCCGGTTGGGGTAATACGGATGCGTCGGGCCAAAATGTGCTTTGGACTTGGTGCGCCAATCCTGCCTTGGGCGATAGCTCTCCTGGCTGCCCGGAAATCTGGGATGATGCCCTGAATGGTCAGGTCGCCTTCCAGGCCACTACCGCCAACAGCGGTTTTGCCGTGCTTGATTCGGATGATGCTGGCCAACTGGATGTAGATCACGTGTCTGAATTGACTACTACTGCTATCAACTGCAGTGGTAAAAGTTCGGTGTTTATCAAGTTTGATACCCACATCGGTACTTACCAGCATAGTGCGGACGAGCTGGCTATCTTGCGCGTCAGTACGGACAACATTACCTGGGACTCTTTTCCAGTTTTTTCCGGCATTGACGGTAACTCCGTAGCTACTCGCTGGTCGCCCAATCCATTCCGTCCTATCATTGACATTTCTTCTGCTGCTGCCAACTCTCCTACAGTGTACATCCAATGGAAATGGACGGGCAACTATGACTACCACTGGAGCATTGATGACATTGGTCTGTATTCAGAAAACCCGCTTCCGCGCTTCGACCTATCTATTTCCGACTTTTTCTACTCACCTTCCAGTTTTGCTACGCCGGTTTCACAAATTGCAACCGATACCTTTGGTTTCTTCGCTTATGTCTCCAATAAAGGGGGCCGCCCGATGACCAATGCGGTGCTAACAGCTACTATCCTGGACGAAAACGCCAACGTGCTGTTTACTGACAGCACTACCGTACCAGAGCTGGCACCCGGAGTGACGGATAGTGCCATCGCGCTACCGAACGTGTTTATACCAAACCTGTCCGTAGGTACATATTTTGTCGCCTATTCCATCCATGGCGACTCGACGGATTTGATTCCTGACAATAACGCAGCTGCCAGCCCTTTTAGAGTGACTGCTAATGTCTTCTCGAAAGAAAATGGTCCAGAACTACTGACTCGTACCAGTCAGGATATTCCCTGGAATGTGGGTAACTATTATCACATCAGCAGCAATACGCTAGAACAATACAAAGCCAGCCTGGCCGAATTTGCTTTTGGTACCGACTCTACTGAACTCAATATCCATGACGTGACTGCCACGGTTTACCTATTCAAGGTGAATGATGATGTAGACGCTAACTTTGACAATTTTGATAATGTCAATTTCCCAAGCAACAGTCTGGAATGGGTGGGCTACGCTAGCTATGAAGCACCAGACACGGTGGAAAATGGCCTGCTGCAAGACGTGGAATTGCTGGATTTCAACACCAGCGAACCAGGCGTAGTGTTGCAGCCAGGTGGCCGTTATTTCCTGATGGCTGGTTATGGCGACGATGTAAGACAGACCAACCATGCTTTTAACACCGACATTCGTTACGTCAATCAAGTCAGCACAGTGCTCTTTACGGATCGTTGGTATTTGGCTGGTTTTGGCCCGGAATACGCTGCGGTGATGCGTATGGCCCTTGATCTCGTCGTAAAGACTGATGAAACGCCATTGCCAGAAACTTCTTTCAACGTAATGCCAAACCCAGTGGGTCAAACCCTTCGTCTGGCCGTACAATTCGATGAGCCAACTAACGCGACCATTACCATCGCTGATCTATCTGGCCGGGTCATCACGTTTGAAGATCGTCAGGGCTTGACGAATGAACTGCTGAGCTACAATCTGCCACAACTGACCAATGGTGCTTACATTGCCCGTATTGCTACGGCAAAAGGCACCAGCACGAAGAAATTTGTAGTGCAGAAGTAATTGGCCAAAGGGCAAAAAAGCAAAGGGCAATTATACGTTGCCTTTTGCTTCTTATCTGTTCATAAAAAAAGGGAAACCGTGTCGCTCTGACCGGTTTCCCTTTCGTTTTTTCCGCCTTGCAGTACTCTCCGCGTTATGGGGGAGCTGGAGGAGGCTCGAAGTACTTTTTCCAGGGAAGTTTTTAGTGTGCCAATTGAGGCTCGCCGAGTATATCGAGCGCGCGATTCAGAATAGTGGGGTCTTCCAAGTGCACTACGCCGCCATTCGGGCCTGGCTCCAGGTGAAATTCAACTACTTTGCCTTCCTGATAATTGTTGGCACCAAAGTAATTGCGTACAGTTTGCTCATCCATGTTCAAGTCCTGGGCGATGCGGTTGATACTACCGTGGGGGAGAGCATGTTTGATACGGCGAAGCTCTTCGAAAGTAATGTTCATAATCTTGAAAATTTAGTGAACAATAAAATTTGGAACAAAGGGGGAGAAGCCCCTGAATCATTTGCCTAAGGTAGGGATAGTGCCAAAGAATAAGCAAGAAAAAAAGATGAAATTTTTCGCTGATTAACAATTGCTGATTGCGTGTTAACACCTCCTGCCTGCTTACAGCCCCATTATTACCTAAAAAATAAAGGGTAACCGACAACTCACAAGTTTGCCGATTACCCTTTTGTTTTTGCAGATTTGCCGATTACTTCCCGACTTTTCCCCCTTTCAAAAATCCCTGAATGGATTTCAGTGCTTCCCACTGATCGTTGGCGGCGAGATTGGCCTGCGAAGGCCAGGTGCCTGGATCGTGCATTGCTAGTTGTGACCCGGCAGCATGCAGAATTTCCTTCATGCGCGATACTTCGGTTTCTGCCAGCTGGCGATAGGTATAAATGCCATATTGGTTGAATAACATCTGAATTTTAGGCCCAATACCTTCAATGACGGTCAGATCGTCAGCTTCCACCGGGGGAGGAGGAGCGACCGCAGGGGCTAACTCCACGACGTTTTCCGGCGGGGTAGGGGGAGTGGCGACTGGTGCAGCAATCGGCACATTGAAAGTCATTTCCGGGATAGTAATCACTACTTCCTTCGGGGATGTTTCTAAAGGAATGGGTTCAATATTCAGAATAGCAGGCGTTTCCAGTTGGGCGGTTGCTGGTGCTGCTTCCTCTTCTGCTGGGGCTGCCGCTTCTTCTTGTTCTTCGGGTACTGATGTTGGTACGGTATCTACTTCACTTTCGGGTTCAGGCTCTTCCGGCTCGGTCGCAACTGGATAATCTTCGGGATTAATATCATTGATTTCCAAAGGAATAGCATCGGCAATTTCTGTGTCTGGCCCATAAGATAGCCCCAACTCGGTTTCCAGCTGCCGGATTTGAGTAGAAGCAGACCCCAGCTCACTTTCCAGTTCGGTGATGCGATTGCGCATATTCTCATTATTACGATTGAGGCTCACCACCTGGGCGGAAAGATTACTGCCATCGGTTTCCAGCACCGTGATACGGGTGCGGGCAGTCGTAAGTTCCGTGCGCAAAGCCTCTGCGGTGGCCAGGTTGCTCATGTTTTCCATACGCAATTGGTCGGCCATTGCTTTATAGCGGCTCCAGAGTGCCCAGCCCAGCCACAGGCCGAGTAAAAAAGCACCCAGCAGCATGATTAAAATTTCAAAAGTATGGCTGGTAAAAGTGCCCGTGCCGGGGCCGAGGGTGACGTTTTGCTTGAACATAGCAGAGATTAGAGGTGAGACAGGCGTGAAAAAGTGAGAGGGCGAAAAATAAGGAGATGCGCTAATCTGTGACGCGCAACTCCGCCCGGCGATTCATGTAACGACCTTGCGGGGTATCATTGGAGCCGACGGGCTTGCTTTCGCCGTAAGATTTGATACTAATTTGTTTTTGATTCACGCCCTTTTTAATCAGGCTGGCGCGAATAGCCTGTGCTCGTCCCAGGCCCAAACGCCGGTTATTCTGGGTGCCACTCACAAAATCCGTGTGACCACTGATCTGCACTTTGGAACCGGAAGCGATCAGGTAAGTGGACAGCCGCGATACGTAGGCATCAATCGCATCACTATCTTCGCGCCGGACGGAATTGTAGGGAAAATGGATCACCACGCGGTCTTCCACTTCTTCCATTTGCACGGAGTTGATGTCGTTTGGATCAATCGCTTTCAATTTCGTGTAGTTGGGATTGCTGCGCGAACTGCTCATTACCGGCTTTTCGGCGGCGGCACGTTGAGCGGCCTGGATTTGCGCCATGGTGGAATCCGGCTCCACTGGCAAGGCTTCCACGACGGGCTGGGTGGTGGCAGCGGCGACCGGGCCACAGCTTTCCTTGATACCACAGACGTACCAACGCCAGCAAATGGCGCACCAGACGGCAAATAAAATCAGTATAAGAGATCTTGAATTCATTTTCCGGTTTTAATCGTTTTTGAAAAGGCGGATGAAAAGAGCGGCAATAATCGGCATTGATATTCAGCTTTTTTCAAAAAAAACAAAAAACTTGGGCCAGCAGACAAAATCCGGTGCCTTTGGCCGCTCTCTTCTACTTTGGACGCTGAAAAGTACATAACCTCTTCTTTATCAATCAAAAATATTTTGTCAATCATGGATACGATTACCTACCAGGATTTTCATCGGGTCGAAATGCGCGTCGGCACGATCATCGAAGTAAAAGATTTTCCCAATGCCCGGCATCCAGCCTGGCAATTGCGCATTGATTTTGGCCCGGACCTGGGCGAACGCCGAAGTAGTGCGCAAATCACGAACCTGTACGCTCCCGATGATTTGGTAGGCCGTCAAATTATTGCGGTTGTCAATTTCCCGGTCAAGCAAATCGCCAATTTTTTCTCCGAAGTACTGGTGTTGGGCCTGGATCAAACGGGCGGCAGGAATCGTATTGTTGCAACCGGAACGTCCAGTAAACAATGGCACCCGCGTGAGTTGATATTAGATTACATAATATGCGACACTTTTAAAGTAATTTATGCCGCTGTTTCGTCATCAGGAAGTCAGTAAACGTGTGGTAAACATGTTTTGGCGTCTTGTTGCTCCAACTTTTAATTGATTTTCTGGTTGTCCTGCCGAACTTTGTGTCATGGAAGAAAAAGATGTACCCCGCCCCAAATTATCGCGCGAAAGCCTGCGCGAAGCCCTGAAAATCTTCGAGTATTTTTATCCCTATCGCTGGAAATTCATTTTCGGCCTGGTGCTGCTGTTTCTGGGCAGTTCGGTCTTTCCTGGTTTTCCCCAAGATGATCGGCCAAGTCGCTCGACGTCGCGCAAAGTAACCTGGTCAGAACCTCGATCTGACCTGAAAAATCGTAGGTTTGTGGCTGGCGGGCATCCTGATTTTTCAGGGCATCGTGTCTTACGCTGCGGGTGATGATGTTTGCCCAGGTGAGCGAGCGCGGCACCGCCGATATCCGGGTGGCGCTGTACAAACGCATCATTGCCCTGCCGATCGTTTTCTTTGAAAAAAGCCGGGTCGGCGAATTGGTCAGCCGGCTGACCAACGACGTAGAAAAACTCTACAACGCCTTTTACTTCGTGCTGGCCGAATTTCTGCGGCAGATCATCATTCTCATTGGAGGTATCGGCGTGCTGCTTTTCATGTCGCAGGCAATCTGGCGAGGTCATGCTGGCTGACTTTCCCAGTCATCGTGGTGGGCGCCATGTTTCTTCGGTCGCTGGGTGCGCAAACTGTCCAAAGAACGCCAAACCAAACTGGCCGACACCAATACTATCCTGGACGAGACACTGCAATCTATTCACGCAGTGAAGGCTTTTACCAACGAACTCTTTGAAAGTCAACGGTATAGCCGCTCCAATAGCACCGTAGTAAATGTGTCTTTACGTTATGCACAGGGGCGAGCGATATTTGCGGTGTTCATCATTACCATGTTGTTTGGGGCCTTGTTTTTCGTGATTGGCTACGGGAATGTACATGGTGCAGACCAAGCAGATTACGGCGGGAGAACTGATTTCCTTTGTGACCTACACCGCGATTATCGGCGGTTCCATCGCCAGCTTAGGTAACTTTTACACCGAATTGGTGGGTGCAGTAGGAGCCACCGAACGGCTGCGTGAACTGCTGAAATCGCCGACCGAAACCGAAGAACGCACGCGCGGCAACCTAGCGGCGGGTCGCTTCAAGGGTAATATTTCCTTCCAGAATGTAGAGTTTTCCTATCCCACGCGGGCCGATGTAGAAGTGCTGAAAGGGGTGAGTCTGGAAATTCCTGCCGGGAAAAAAGTGGCTATTGTCGGACAAAGCGGTGCGGGCAAATCCACGATTATGCAACTCCTGCTGCAATTTCACTTTCCTGATAGTGGGCGGATCACCATCGATGGAAAGGAAATTTATGACTACGAGCTGGAAGCCTATCGCCAGAATTTTGCCATTGTGCCTCAGGAAGTTATCTTGTTTGGCGGTACTATTCGCGAGAATATCTTGTATGGAAAACCCGACGCAACGGACGAAGAAATCATCGAAGCAGCGCGTCAGGCCAACGCCTGGGATTTCATCCGCACCTTCCCTGATGCACTGGAAACCATCGTCGGCGAACGCGGCATCAAACTCTCCGGCGGTCAACGCCAGCGCATTGCTATCGCCCGCGCCATTCTGCGCAACCCCGCTATTCTTTTATTAGATGAAGCCACCTCTTCGTTGGATGCTGAATCAGAGAAAGTGGTGCAGGATGCGCTGAATAAATTGATGGAAAACCGTACCAGCATCATCATTGCTCACCGCCTCGCGACTATCCGGGAAGTAGACTGCATTTATGTGCTGGAAGGTGGCCATATTGTGGAGCAGGGTACGCACGAAGAACTTTCTAATTTGGAAGATGGCGCATATAGTAGTTTGGCTAAGTTACAGTTTGAGATGGCGTGAAAATAAACGATAATAGACCTTCAATGACCTTCGCCGATAAAGTCCTCGCTTTCAATCGTTGTTATGTGTCCTCACTAACAACCATGGCAGGGCAGCAAGTGATAATTCGTTGTCTTTTAGTAATTTAAGTGTTTGATAA
Organism: Saprospiraceae bacterium; assembly: GCA_965249785.1. GTDB lineage: Bacteria > Bacteroidota > Bacteroidia > Chitinophagales > Saprospiraceae > M3007. Next base: position 245,170 of record CBDFMU010000022.1, read on the forward strand.
AATTAGACCTAATGAGTGAAAAAGTGTTTTTCAAGACACGCGTGTATTTTACAGGAATAATAACAATTTCTATCTGGTCCCTATTAATATGGGGCCATTTTCATGGGGGTGTGCCAAGTCATCATATATTAGCTCGTGAAGATTTGCCTGAAATTTCTAATTGGTGGGGAGGTCTATTGATTCCCTTACTTTCGTGGTTTCTAATATATCGGATACAAAAGAGAATAAATAAAAACCCGAAAGTATCTAATCTTCCAGTAAGTGTGCTTTATGGATTCCTGAGTGCTCTAACTTTTGGAATACTTCTGTCCATCTTTTTTACTTTGGGCGATTCCGATATACCTGGCTATATGGTGCAAGGAGTTTTTATTGTTGCACTGTTTTTACCCATTTATCGGTCAGAATACTTGCTTGGTTTTGTCATTGGTATGACCTTTACCTTTGGCACAGTACTTCCAACAGCAATAGGCTGTATATTAGCATTGATAAGTGCAGTACTATATCTGTTTGTTCGGCCTGTAATATTGTTTGCCATAAAAAGGCTTATAAATTTAGTATCTTCAAATACGCACAAGAAAGGCCAATGATTAAAACTATGCTTCTTTAAAATAATAATACTCTAAATCTACTATACGTCTCTTCGTGACCTTCGCCAATAAAGTCATCGCTTTCAATCGTCAATTAGTGTTCACCGATCCGTTGCCAGCTGGTATTCGCATGATGAATCCTTTTCGGGAAAATGAACAGGTGGAAGCCACGATTACGGCTTTTTATAAGAAATTCTATAACGATAATAATAAACGCCACTTAATTCTAGGCATTAATCCGGGTCGTTTTGGTGGCGGCGTGACGGGCATTCCGTTCACGGATACCAAGCGATTGACCGCAGAATGTGGTATTGCTTATGCAGGTCGCTCTACGCACGAACCTTCGTCGGTTTTTGTGTATGACGTGGTCAATGCCTATGGTGGTCCGACTAGTTTTTACGCCGATTTCTTTATTAATTCTATTTGTCCACTGGGTTTTACGAAAGTAGTCTCGGACGGTAAAGAAGTAAATTATAACTACTACGATAGCAAGGCATTATCAGCAGCAGTCTACGATTTTATGGTAGCCAGTCTGCATAAAATGGTAGAATTTGGGGTGCACCGAGATGTATGTTTCAGTCTGGGCTTACGCAACGCCGGTTTTATTGAAAAAATAAATGCTCAATATAAATTTTTCCAGAAAATAGTCCCGCTGGAACACCCGCGTTTTGTGATGCAATACCAGTTAAAACGCAAGCAGGAGTATATAGATAAATACCTGATAGAACTGAGTAATGTTGTTGATTAGTTATTAGTTTATTAGTTAATAATTTTAATCCAGATTAATTTTGTTCAATCATCCTCCTTCCATTCTAGATTTAATAGCCAATCATCCGGGTCAAAGCGCAGGCATTACGCTCTATATCAAGCGCGATGACTTGTTGCACCCAACCATACAAGGTAGTAAATGGCGTAAACTAGAACCAATTATCCAATTAGTTCAAAATCAACACTATACAGGCATCCTGACTTACGGCGGGCCGTTTTCTAATCACCTGCAAGCCGTGGCTGCTGCTGGTCAATATTATGGATTCCCAACGGTGGGCGTGGTGCGCGGCCTCGCTGCCGATTTATCTAATCCGACGCTGGCTTTTGCGCAATCTGCTGGCATGCAACTAATTCCAGTCACCAAACAAGAGTACGATTTAGAAGAAAATAGTCCTCGGTTAAATGAAATCACTGCCCAATTCCCGGATTATTTCTTTTTACCAGAAGGTGGAGCCACACATTTAGCCGTCCATAATTGTCGCCGCATTACCGAAGAAATTCAAGAGCAATTACCTGTTAAAGAGCAACAGTCATTGGTCTTGTGCGTGCCGGCGGGTACGGGTTGCACGGCTGCGGGAGTAGTTGCAGGTTTAGAAGATACTGGAGAGACGTGGATATTCCCGGCGGTCAATTATGGCGTAGATGAAGCTAGTATTCAAAAATATTTATCTGACTATCAATCAAATACACTACGCAATTTTCGTTTTATCCGCGATTACACTTTCGGCAGTTTTGCGGTTTATCGTCCAGAATTAATGGAATTCGTGCGTACTTTTCGGCTCCAAACGGGCATTCTACTCGATCCAATTTATACTTCCAAAATGCTGTTTGGAATATTTGATTTGATGACGAAAGGAGCGTTTGCGCCGGGAAGTACGGTGGTGGCTTTGCATACGGGCGGCTTGCAAGGCTGGGATGGATTTCAGCAACGATTTGGAATAGATATGATCTAGTAAAATGCAGAAATCATCCTTTCTTCGTATGTTGTCATGCTGACATAAGGAAGCATCTGGCCACGAGCGAAGTGGAAGGATTCACTTTCTTCGTAGCCAGTTCCTTCACTTCGTTCAGGATGACAGCATGGTGAAAGAGACCAATGACTTTCACTATTTATTTATTGGGAGAAGCAATCTATACTACGTCGTTTGCGCTCAAAATACGCCCGAACGTCGGTAGCGCGACTAGCATACGCCAGCATTCCCTACTTTTAGCCCGACATTTTCCATGAGTCGCTTTTCCACCTTTGTCTGTCTGTCCTTTCCAACATTTGTTATGCGCCACTTTTTCGTCCTTTCGCTGTTGCTGCTCAGCCTTTTTGCCTGCCAAAACAACACCAAGTCTGCACCTGATAAGGCTGCGGCTACCAATTTGCCGCCCTTGGATTCCGTGTTGAATCAGTATCAACGGGAACGTCTGCCGCTCTATCCACTGGATGCAACGAGTGCGGGCGACCCACGCTATAATGACTTGTTGCCTAACACTATTTCGCAGGCGTACCGGACTTCGTTGCGTGCTTTTTACAATAAATACAAACAGCAATTAGAGCAATATGAGCCCGGTAATTTGTCGGAAAACGAACTGACGAGTTATAACATTCTCAAATGGGAATGCGACATCAACCTGGGCGATTTGGAATATCATAAGGAATTGATGCCTATTAATCAGTTTGATTGTCTGCCGCTGCTGATCGGTCAATATGCAGGCGGCACGGGTGCGCAGCCTTTCAAAACGGTGAAGGATTACGATAATTGGCTCAGCCGAATGGATGCCTTTACGGTGTGGTGCGATACGGCTATCGCCAATATGCGGCGCGGCATGGCCACAGGTTACGTGCTACCTAAGGCCTTGACTATCAAGGTGATTCCGCAGATGGCCAACTTCGCGCACGGCCCGGTAGACACGCACCTTTTTTATGCACCTGTTCACCAGATGCCGAAGGATTTTCCCCACGAAGAACGCCTGCGCCTCACGCGCGCTTATGCCCACATGGTAGCCGACCAGATCATTCCGGTGTACCAGCGGATGCACGATTTCTTTGAAAAAGAGTACCTGCCCGCTAGCCGCGACAGCGTCGGGATTTCCAATATTCCACATGGTCGAGAGTTTTATGCGCAGCAGATTAAACTGCAAACGACTACGAATATGACCGCCGATGAGATTTTTAAACTCGGCGAAAGCGAGGTCAATCGGCTGTCGCAGGAGATGGATAAAGTGAAGCAGCAAGTGGGTTTTAAGGGCGATCTGAAAAGTTTTTTTGAATACGTGCGGCAGAAAAAAGAACTGATGCCTTACACCTCGGCGGCGCAGGTGATCCAGCATTTCAACGCCATCCACGACACCATGCGACCCAATTTGGAGCGGCTGTTCGACCTGACCCCCAAAACGCCTTTCGAGGTGCGCCGCACAGAGGCTTTTCGGGAGGCTACGGCCAGCGCGGAGTATATTCAGGGTTCGCTGGATGGCAAACGGCCCGGCATTTTTTACGTGCCGGTGCCCAATGCCCGCCGCTACAATACTTTTGCCGACGAAGATTTGTTTCTGCACGAAGCCATTCCCGGCCACCATTACCAGATTTCTATTCAGCAGGAAAATACTAAATTACCCGATTTTCGCCGTACTTTATGGTACAGTGCTTACGGCGAAGGCTGGGCGTTGTACTGCGAATCTTTGGGTAAAGAACTCGGCCTTTATAAAGACCCCTATCAGTACTTCGGGATGCTCAGCGAGGAAATGCACCGCGCCATTCGCTTAGTAGTAGACAGCGGAATGCACACCAAAGGCTGGACGCGCGAGCAGGCCATTCAGTACTCGCTCGACCACGAAGCCGAGTCGGAAGAGGCTATTACGGTCGAGATCGAACGCTATATTTCCTGGCCGGGGCAAGCCTTGTCGTATAAGGTTGGACAGTTGAAAATCAGAGAATTACGCGCCAAAGCGGAACAAATGCTGGGTGACAAATTCGACATTCGCCAGTTTCACAACCAGGTATTGCAAGAAGGTTGTTTGCCACTGATTTTGTTGCAATCTAAACTGGATAAATGGATGGTGAAGCAGAAGTAGGAGCGTTACTTTTGGCGTATGGCGACTGATCGGATACGAGTTTTACTGGCTAATGAGGCCTAAGAGGCTGTTTTAAAACCCCTTACTGGGCGCAAAGGCCCGCCTTTTACCGCTATATTTTGCTCTATTTTTAGCGAATAGGCTCGGCTATGCACTAAAAATAAAGCTTCATCTATCGCCAAAATTCACGCCTTTTCACTCCGTTCAAGGTTTTAAAACAGCCTCTAAGGCTGTGGTGCGAGAAGACGGCTCCTGGCCGACCAATGCCAACTTTGTGCTGGCCAATAATTTCATTGATCGTATGACCTAAAATAAACGGACACTTATTATGGACATGGAAGATTATCAAGCGTTAGTGCAAGAACTGGCGGCCGGGAAGAAAGCATTGCAGAAGATGGAGGAAAGTAACCAGCGCGGCTATCTGATGCTGATGCAGTCGCCATTCGCTTTTTCCGTAATGAAAGGCAATGATCTGGTCGTTACGCTGGCCAATGATCTGATGAAAGATTTTTGGGGTAAAGGAAAGGAGGTGGAAGGGAAAACCTTGATTCAGATACTACCTGAGTTAGTTGACCAGCCACTTCTCGGTATGATTCACCAGGTTTTTACGACGGGCATCCCAATCTATGCCAACGAAATCCTGGCCCGGCTAAAACATGGCCGTGAATTACAAGATCGTTATTTTAATATTGTTTACCAACCCTGCCATGAAGCAGATAATAGCATTTCAGGCGTTACTACTATTGCGTATGAAGTGACCGGAATGCTACTCGCCCGCAAAAAAGTGGAAGAAAGTGAATTGCATTTCCGACAGATGACCGACCTGATGCCGAGCAAAGTAAGTAATGCCGATATAGCAGGTAACGTGATTTACTTCAATAAAAAATGGCTGGATTATACCGGAATGAGTTTTGAAGAATTAAGGGATTTTGGGTACTATAAAATTATACACCCCGATGAGTTGGAAGAATTTCAACATCGTTTTCAGCAATCTTCCGAACTGGGTATTACTTTGGTGATGGAAATGCGGTTTTTAAATAAAGACGGGGATTACAAATGGCATTTAAATCTGGCATCCCCCGTGAAAGATGAAAATGGGAAAATAATGATGTGGATTGGTAGTACTACTGAAATGCACGAACAAATAACCTACAAAACAGCATTAGAAAAAGCAGTACAGGAAAGAACAAAAGAATTGGAAGAAGCCAATCAGGTACTAATCTTTCAAAACGACGAAAAAGAAAAACGGGCAGCAGAACTAGTCATCGCCAACAAAGAACTAGTATTCCAAAATAACGAAAAAGAAAAACGCGCAGCAGAACTGGTAATTGCTAATAAAGAACTAGTGACATTCACGTACATATCAAGCCACGATTTACAAGAACCGCTGCGTAAAATCCAGACTTTCGCGAACCTTGTCCTTGAAAAGGAACACGCCAACCTGTCCGAGACTGGTAAAGGCCAACTTACTCGCATAAATGCAGCCGCTAACCGCATGCGTGCCCTCATCGAAGCACTACTTTCTTATTCACAAACTAATATTTCCGAACGCATATTTGAAGATACCGACCTCAACAAACTCGTAGAAGAAGTAAAAATAGAATTTAAAGACATTATTCAGGAAAAACAAGCGGTTATTGAAACACATTTTTTAAGCAACGCCGAGATTATTCCTTTTCAGTTTTCGCAGTTATTGCGTCATTTTATTAGTAATTCCTTGAAATTTTCCAGCCCTGACCGACCGACGCATATAGTAATTACTAGTATTATTGCAACGGGTTCAGCATTGCAGGAGAAACTACTTGTGCCAGATAAGCATTACTGCCATATTTCCTTTTCCGACAACGGCATTGGTTTTGAACCACAGTTTAGTCAGCGTATTTTTGAAGTATTCCAACGCCTGCATAATAAAGAGCGGTATCCAGGCACCGGCATTGGTCTGGCTATCGTCAAGAGAATTGTGGAAAATCATAATGGTATTATTACTGCACAGAGTGAATTAGATAAAGGTGTTACCTTCGATATTTATATTCCAATTATTACCTGATGTCACGCACGAAACACGTTTACGAAACCTTTGGAGGTTTCGCAAACGTCGCTTTGTAAATCGTGTTTAACATCAATCACTGCATTTACGGCGAAATAAATACGCCCAAAGAGGAGCGAAAAAATTCCGATGCACCAATTGCAGCAAGCCATCGCCTTGCGCGTAGGAAAAACAAATTCGATAAGGCACATTATTAATCAAGCAAAATTTTTGTTCGTAATTGGGCTTTTTGTTGAAATTCGCCGCTGGAACATTTTTTCAACCATTAAAAGCAAACACAATTATGAGAATGATTTTGCTCGTTGCGCTGAGTTTAGCGGCCTTTGGCTGCAAACAAACAGCAGCCACCAAAGCGATCCCCAACGCGACTGGTGTTAATACCCTGCACACGCCCGATTGGGCCAAGAATGCGGTGATTTATGAAGCCAATATTCGCCAATTTTCCAAGGAAGGCACCTTCAATGCTTTTAGCCAGGCTTTGCCGCGCATCAAGGATTTGGGCGTAGATATTATCTGGCTGATGCCCATTTATCCGATCAGTGATACCAATCGCAAATGCCACGAGGATGCGAAAACCAAGTGTTATGGTTCCTACTACGCGGTCACGGACTATGAAGCGGTGAACCCGGAATTTGGTACGATGGGCGATCTGGATCATCTGGTCAGCATTGCGCATTCGTTGGGCATGAAGGTCATCCTGGATTTTGTGCCGAACCACACTGGCTGGAATTCCAAGTGGATGCGCGAACACCCCGATTGGTACAAAAAAGGACCCGATGGCAAGATCACCGACCCAGTTGGTCCCGACGGCAAAAAATACGGCTGGTCGGATGTGGCGCAACTGGATTATACCAATCCGCAACTACGCGAGGCTTGGATGAAGGCGCACGAATTTTGGCTAAAAAATACGGCCGTAGATGGCTTTCGGGAAGACGTAGCGGGCGAAGTACCTACTTCCTTTTGGTTAGAGTTACGCCCTCGACTGGACAAAATTCGTCCGGTATTCATGCTGGCGGAAAATGAGGATAAAGGCAAAGAGCAGTTTGATGCTGCGTTTGAGATGAATTATGGCTGGACGCTGCACAGCACGATTAAGGATATCGCCAAGGGTAAAAAGCCCGCTAGTGCCGTGTACGAATGGACGGAAGAATTCAAAAAACGCTACGGAACGCGGGGCTGGCAGATGAATTTCACGCAAAATCACGATGAAAATTCTTGGAATGGCACCGAACGGGAAAGTTTTGGCGATGGTGGCGATTGCTTCACCGCGCTTTGTTTTATGATCGAAGGCATGGGCCTGATCTATGATGGACAGGAAGCCAGCCTGAACAAGCGATTGTTATTTTTCAATAAAGACGAAATTGATTGGACCGGCAAATCGCGCGCGCCATTTTTCAAAACGCTGACTACTTTGAAGCACAATAATCATGCTTTGTGGAATGGTCAAAAAGGCGGAGTTCTGCAAAAAATCATTACTTCCGACGACGCAAAGGTTTATGCTTTCACGCGGGAAAAAGATGGCGATAAAGTGGTGTGTATGTTCAATTTATCCAATCAGCCCGCTGGTTTTACCTGGCAAAGCGACGCTACTAATGGCAAATGGCGGAACGTGTTTGGAACAAACCAGGCATTTACGGAATTGAAAAAAGGGGAACGCAAAACCTTGCAACCTTACGAATACGTGATTTACTCGTCTAAATAGAAGTATGAACTATAAACGATGAACTATGAACGCGTGTGTTTATAGTTCATTGTTCATACTTCATCGTTAGATTAGCAATCGCTTCGGCCCAGGCAGGCGCATCATTCAAACTCTCCACCAAATCCAGTCGTTCGCCCCCCCATTGCTGAAAGTCTTCTTGATATTCTTCTAGTACTTCTACGGTGGTTTCCAGACAATCAGAGGTAAAAGCCGGGCAAAAAACCAGCATTCGTTTCACCCCTTTTTCTTTGGCCAACTGCTCCACTACTTTCACCGTGTAAGGTTGCACCCACGGATCGTTGCCGAGGCGCGACTGGAAGCAGACCGTGTATTGATCGGGTTGTAACCCCAATTGGGCGACAATGGCTCTGGTAGTCGCATAACATTGCGCAGAATAACAAAACTGATTGGTTGGAGTCAGTGTCTGACAGCAATCGGGACTTTGTAAACAGTGATTAAACTGGTCACCTTTTAGTATCTGGCGTTGTGGCAGCCCGTGATAACTGAATAAAATGTGGTCGTAACTGACAATATCATACTTTTTAGCATTCTGTACAAACAAGGAAATCATCGGTTCCCAGGTACTATAGGCACTCACAAATTCTACGGACGGAATGAGTTGTTTAGTAGAGAGTACGCGCATCACTTCCTGAAATACCGATCCCGTACTGGCACTGGCGTACTGCGGAAACAAAGGGAACACCACAATTTTGCTCACTTTCGCCGCCAGCAGCCGATTAATAGCCGATTCAATAGAAGGACTCTGGTAGCGCATGGCCAGTTCTACTACATAATCAGCGCCTAATTTTTCCTGCACCATTTCCACCAGACGGAAGCCGTTATATTTCAGCGGCGAACCTTTTTCTGTCCACAATGACTGATACGCTTTGGCCGATTTGGCCGACCGAAAAGGCGCGATAATGCCTCGCACCAGCAGATTGCGCGAAACGGGATTAATATCAATGACCCGTGGATCGAGCAGAAATTGTTTCAAATAACGATACACCGCCGGGCGGGTGGGCGCGTCGGGGGTACCTAGATTGACCATCAGAATACCAACCATATCAAATTTTGGAATGCAGAATATTTTGTCGTTCGGGAAACTGGGTGCGGATATAACCTTTTAATGCCGTTGATGTTCGGAAAAGAGCAATTTTATTCAGCGAGAAGTTCCGCTGGCCCTGCACTACCGCTATTAAGTTGCAACATTCTTTGATCAAAATGGAATTGGTGGCTTTGCTAGAATTCCGCTAGTAAAACGGCCTCTAAGTACACTGTAGTCTAAATTCCTTGAGGATACGAGTATTGGAAGATTTGATTAAAACACTTGATAATCAAGTATTTGATCGAATACTCAAATATTCAAATACTCAAAACAACTTAATTTACACTTTAATAAGGGGGCTAAAAACAGGACACCCGTCGCGAAATTTTTTTCGCGACGGGTGTTCCATTTTTCCCGAAAAACACTACTCAACGCCACAGGCTCAGTACACCGCCCATGAGCATGAGGCTGATCCACCAATAGCCAAGATGCACGAGCAGCCAGTTCCAGCCTCGCCGCTCGAACAGCGCGGTGGTGCCAAGGAGCGGCAGCACTATCATGATGGTTAATGCTATGCCATGCACCATACCATGCTGAAAAGTGATGTACCGCTCGGCTTCCTGGCCTGGCCCGGTGACGTTTTGGTGGACAAACATGGCCAGCAAAAAAGAGAGAATGGCCGCAGCACCAAAGATGAGCGGCATATTACCGCCACGCATACTTTCGGCGGTAAAATTGTTAGCGCGCATCCAGTACTTGCCCGCTACTTTTGAGCTGTACCAAATAGCGCCTACCACTAAGGGTACTAGTGTGGCTACCACAATGGCAGCCCAATTCATTGTTGGTCCCATAATCGAAAATTCGTTTTGATATAGTGTGCGGTAAACGTACAATGAGTTTGTCGAATATCAAGACTATTCCCTTAAATAGAAATCAGGTTTGACTATATTAATATATACTCAACGCAGAGTGGTTCCGAATAAAGATGAAATGTAACCTACTGACCATCCAATCTCTAAACCATCTAAACCTTTGCAAACTACTCTAAACGGACTCTAATCGTTTCTTATAAGCAAAATAGTCCACTACCATCTTCCACGCCTCTCGTAAAGTCGTAACTCGCGTACCCGCCCGCCGATTGGCTTGACTCACTTCAAAAATAATGCGCCAATGCCGAAAAAAATCGCGGTAAGCCCGTCCCGCACCCACCGTCGGGTCATACACGTGTGCAGGTTCGCCAAGCACACCATTGAGCTCCATTACTTGGAATCGTCCGTTTTTCAGTGCTTCCAGGCTGTCACTTTTTAAATCGAAACGCCCATAATAGATGCCTTCCACGCGACGACAGAGCGGATCAAAAACCTTAATTAAATGGTCATCAATAAGATAATTGCCATTTAAAAACTTAGTACCCAGACAGTGATTGCCAATTGCACCCAGCGGTATGACTTCATCTTTTGCTGGCACTCGTTCCAGTCCGCTAGCATATTCTTGTGCTAATCTTTCCAGTTGAAAGGTCGCGCGTGGATTGGTCAGAATTAATGTACGAATACTACGTCGCCCATCGCCGACAATAGTTAGAAACTCTTTAACGCAAACGGATGTAATATTGAAATGACCATTTTTTCCTGGAAAAAGGTGATAAAGTATGGATGCCTCAAAAGGTAAAGCCAGGAATTCTTGTACAATAAAATCTACTGGATAACGAATCAAATGTTGACGCAGTTCTGCTGGAGTGTATATTTTTTTGACTAAAAAACCGCGCTCACCTACATCGGGCTTGACAATGAGTGGAAAATCAATATTGACTGCTTGGGCTTCGGCCAGCACTTGTTCAAAAGGAGCATTTGCAGAGCACAAATATCATCTTTGGCAACACTTTTTCTGGAACACGGCGCAAAATGTCATATTTGGATTCGCCCATTGCTCCACCCAGGGGAATACCTGGATTGGCAGCACTAAAAAAAAATAAATGGCGCGCTCTGGCTGCGAACCACAAATAAAAAACTAGTACGGGCAGATTACTCAACCACATTGGCCAATATTCCCACGTCGTCCACTTTAATCCACGTCTGCTTTAATTTTGATCTATTCATCCTCCTGGCAGCGATACATGAAGCGTGCGTTGCACCAATCCACGCACTTGCCCCCAGTGCAGCCAGACGACCCCCAGACAGCAAACAAAAACTATTAATGCTAAATAGAATAACAGCCCGCCATCGCCCTGCACTTCAATACCCAGTTTTGTCAAGTGCGCGAACAATGCGCCACTGATAACGCCCAGCCCCAGCACACCGCCCAGTCCAGCAGTGCTTGGTATTAATAACAAGAACACCGTAATGAGTTCCGCAACGCCTACTGCCAGTCGGCCCCAGGGTTCGAGCCCCAGTACACTGAAAATATAACGGCTTTCTGCCGCGCCAGTAAATTTGAAAAACAGCGTTTGGGCCAGGATGCCTGCCGCTATTAAGCGTAATGCCCAGGAAAGAATAGAATGAAATTTGGTCATGCTGATAGCGATAAGTATTTGAGAAAAAATGTGTTATAATCGGAAAATAGAGCCTAAAAACCTTTTTGGCCAGACCGCATTGTCGCCAGATTCTCTACTATTTACTTACTTCTTCTACCCTTGTCGTCGGAGTAAGCGCGTTGGTTTGGCGGTGTTTCAGCGTAGAAGGGGCCACTCCTAAATCCGCAGATACGGGCACTTCCGGGAACTGCGTTTCCAGTCCCATGCGGATGATGGCCAGGTGATGTACAGCGTGATCAAAAGCGTATTGCAACTCCCGCCCCAGACTCGATAAATAAGTCGGCCCATCGCCAGCTGTGTCTGAGAATTCGCTCTGCACGTGCAGCAATTGATGGCCGTCCAGGCCGCGAACGACAGCCACAATATTTTCCAACACCGTCAGGGCCGTCGCCGGATTTTCGGAGAGGGCATCATTGCGTTTGCGGCGATTATAATCTACCTGACCTGTTTCATTACCTTCGAGCAGACAGGTATAGAATTCGAGGATATGTCGAAAATGCTGGCCAATAGTACTGTCGTGAAACAGCGGTATTGGGCTAGTGTACATCGCTACGGTCAAGCGTCGGAGCAAATCCGATAGTTGCTCCGTGATTAGTAGCGTTCCATATTGGGCGTTCATACAAGAGATATTTGGACAAAAGTGGAAATTAAATAGAAATTTTCCGATACCTATTACAAAAACAACAGCTTTATGATCTCTTTTCAGGCCGTAAAGTCATGACGCGGACATCCCGATGGCCGTGCTGCAAATCAAAATAGCGCATCCGCACCGTCGCTGCTTGCTGTGCCACCTGGGTAATGCTCACTGTCTGGACGCGCCCGCCTCGATTCATCACGAAGTCATTTTCCGGGTCATTTACGCTGCCCTGGCGATGGAGTGCCAATAGCGCAGCGGCAGTTGGCTGATGACTGGACAACCAATCGCGGAACACTTGCTCGCGGCGTTGCTGCATGTCTTTCGGGTAGAGCGTGGCCGAGCACCAGAAATGCGGCTGATCCACTGGCAAGTCTTTCCGATACAACTCCACGCCGTCCCAGCGCAATTCCTGCACTTGTTTATTAGTAAAGACTAGTAACGTAAAGGGTTCTATTCCGGTGAAATCATACCTGGCCAGAAAATCGGCCGGATTTTCTGCTTCCAGATAATCGAGCAGCAACAAACCTCGACTACGGCGGTAAGGTGGCTGATGGTGGTGTTTTATAAATGCGCCATTTAGTAAACAAGCCGTTTGGCCAGTATTAGTCGCCACCATCCAGCTGCCGCCCGCCTTCGTGTCGCGGGGAAAAAGCAGGCTGCGATACTGGTTTTTTACCCGCGAAATAGTTTCTGGAGAGCGAGTTGGAGCTTCGTCGCGGTTGTGGGTAAGTAGGAAGCCGTTTTTAGTAGGGTAGTAGGTGACGGTGCACATTTTTAGTTTTTGACAAAAATTTATAGAATTGATAGTAATGCGAATCATGGGTTAAAAATGGGTACTGATTTTCAGATGGTTAGCGACCAGGCCTGTCAGGTTTTTTGAAACCTGGCAGGTCTCACATTCTGCCTACTATACGATAGTCAACGCCAAGTATTTATGAATGAAAGATAAATGCAACGTGCTGACAATCAAATGTCTCAACATTCTCAGCGCCTACTATAGATTACAATGTACTTATCTGCATTCAACTAATCAGTATAGTCACCACCAGTTTCCCGGCTAATAACAAAAAAATTACCCCCACTATCCGATTAGCCACCTTCCCAACCTTATCCGATCGTTGCACCACCTTTTGTCCTGCCCAGGCGTACAGCGACAACGTAGTTATTGTCCCCAAACTCACCCCCGTGGCAAATACAAGGACCGACAGCCGATGATCCGGCCACCAGCCGACCATGTGCAACCAACCGCAATACGTGAACCAATAGGGGAGTGCCAACAAATTGAACAAACTGATCAATGCTCCCCGTCCCAATTGTCTGCAGGCTTTGCCTTTAGAAACTTTGCTCGTCTGCGGCTTTGGAGGAGCCGCCCAAAACAATAAATACAGCCCAAGACCGACAAAAACCGGCAAACTCACCCACTGAAAAATGCGTTCTGCGCCATCCTGTATGAGGAACCAATCGGCCAATATACTAGCCAGCCACGCTTGCCCAAATTCTACCAGAGCAGCCCCTAACGCCATCCACAGCGCCATCTGCAAACCCTGCCGAATAGCCGTGTATGCGACCGCCAAACTGATCAATCCCGGCGGCAAGGAACCGATCAAACTTAACCCGAAACCAGCGAGGAGCAGCAACAACATGGGGCAATTTTAAGGCAAAGCCCGGAAATCAATGCAGCAGATTTTCTACCTTCGCGACCTTTTACCAACCACGGCCCACCCACGAACCGCGCATGACCTGCCAAATCGTTTTTAATCTCTATCCTTTTACCGAAAACTGCTACTTACCCACCGCCAATATCATCCAGACGGATCGTGACGGCACACTCTTGCATTTGGTACAACAGGCACTACCCACTACGGTTGGGGCATACGGCTTGATAATCAACCCGGTACAAGCGCAATTGCTGGCTATCGTGCAGACGTTGCGGCCAGCCAGCATCGAAACCCGGTTCAAGGCACCCAAAGCAAAAGTCGCCACGCCATTGGCCCAACTACTTCTGGACGCAGCGACCCGACCGACCGTGGAGGCCTATATTCAGCGACAATTGGCGACGTGGTTGGCCGAAATAGTCCAGCATAGTTTGCCCATTACATTGGATGTGGAACGGCGAACGCTGGCCAAAGACGTATTGCTGGCCCTGCCCAAAGACGATTTGGTGCCGCATTTGGCTTTTCATAAAACGCCCGCTGGAATCGAATACCGCCTGCAACTTGGCACGGAAACCGACAAATGGAACATTCGCGAGCAGGACGTAATCCCACTCACCAACACCGATCCCGCCTGGTTGCTGGTCGGCCATACACTTTGCCGCGTGCCGGGCATCAATGGTAATATGGTGCGGCCCTTTCGTCAGAAAGACGTCTTACAAATTCCACCCGATAAAGAACGCCTGTATTTTCGGCAATTTATTGCCAAAAGTGTGCGCCGTAGCCGGGTAGAGGCTCAAGGTTTTACGGTACAGCAAACCAATGATTTATCTACTACTCGACTAGAAGTTATAGAAAATATACTGGATAGCCGTTGGTTAATCCGCCCAACCTTTGTCTACGCCGGGGCCGAGTTTGCGGCGGGCGAACGTCGCGACCGGGTTACTACGCTCGATATTCCTGCGGACGACCAGCCGGGTGAAGTCACCGTCCATTTGGTGTGTCGCCAGCCTATACTGGAAAATGAGCGACTGGCCACGATAGCTGATTTAGGTTTACACCTTGAAAATCAACACTATGCAGTGCCAGATGACTCGCAACTAGGCGACTGTGTGAGTTGGTTGGCCAAACACCAAACGAGTCTGATCGCTGCTGGCTTTACCCTGATCGCGCCCCAGGTGAATGGCCAAACGGTGGCTTTGCTACTAGCAGATATTCAAGTACGCGTGCAAGCGCACAACGATTGGTTTGATGTGCAGGGCGACGTGCAGGTGGGCGATTTCTCCTTTCCGTTCCATGCGCTGTTGCGCCATTTGCGGCGGCATGACCCGTTTTTTCGACTCCCCGATGCTACGTTTTTTCTGATTCCCGAAGCCTGGTTTTCCCGCTATGCTGATCTGGCTGGGGCGGTACAGGAAGTAGATGGAAGTGTTCGTTTGCCCAAAGCACTGTACACTTTGTTGCAAGGAATTTCTACGGAAATGGCCGCCGATTTTCCCGATCTTGATCTGGAAAACATTGATTATCAGCCTACTATTGATTTGAAAGCCGATTTGCGTCCTTACCAGTTGCGCGGGGTGAAGTGGCTGATCGGTCATTATCAACAAGGTTTTGGGGCTTGTCTGGCCGACGATATGGGTCTGGGCAAAACGTTGCAAACCATTGCGTTACTGCTTTATGTAAAAAATCTGGCCAATGAAAAAATGGATGTCAGATCAGAAAGCATCCAACAACTTGATCTTTTTCAGCAACATCGCCAGAAATTACGTCTGCTGCAAGCATTAATCATTTTGCCTGCGTCGCTGGTATTCAATTGGCAGCGGGAACTGGCCAAGTTTGCGCCCTCGTTGTTTGTGTATGTGCATACCGGGCCAAATCGCCAGAAAGACGCACGGATGCTGGCGGGTCAGGATGTGGTGCTGACTACTTATCACACTGCCCGGCAAGACCTGAAAGTACTAGAAAAGGTAAATTGGCAATTCATTATTCTGGATGAAAGTCAACAGATTAAAAACCATACGTCGGAGGTATCGCGGGTAATACGTGGACTGCATGGACAACACAAAATATCGTTGAGCGGTACGCCCATCGAGAATTCGCTGGCCGACTTATGGACGCAAATGGAATTTATCAATCCAGCTACTTTGGGCAGCTTCCCGGAGTTCAAAAAGCAGTTTTTATTGCCCATTGAAAAGCAACAGGACGAGCGGGCCAAGGCCAAATTGTTCCATCTGGTGCGCCCGTTTTTCCTGCGCCGCACCAAACAGGAAGTAGCCCCCGACTTGCCCACTTTGACCGAACAGGTTTTCTATACCGAAATGGCGACCGAGCAGCGTAAACGTTACGAAGAAACGAAATCGGCGGTGCGCAACGAAATACTCGCGCTGTTTGATGACCCAAAGAACCGCTTCGCCGCCATCCAGGCTTTGATGCGGCTACGCCAGCTGGCCAATCACCCGCGCCTGATGGATGCAGCTTATACGGGTAAAAGTGGCAAATTCGATGATGTGCTGGCCCAATGGGATACCGTGCGTCGGGCCGGACATAAAGTGTTGTTTTTCAGCACTTTTGAAAAACATTTGCAACTATTTCGGGCCGTATGGGAGACCGAAAAACAACCTTATGCCTGGCTCACCGGCGACACGCCCATGCCCGACCGCGCCCGCGAAGTGGCTCGTTTTCAGGAAGATCCGACGGTGCAAGCCTTTTTCATCACCCTCACCGCTGGGGGCGTAGGCCTCAACCTTACCGCCGCCGACTACGTCTTCCTGCTCGATCCCTGGTGGAACCCGGCCAAGGAAGATCAAGCTATTGCCCGCGCCCACCGCATCGGGCAGCAGCGTCCGGTGACCGCCCTGCGCTTCATTGCACGTGACACCATTGAGGAAAAGATACGGGTGTTGCAGGAGCAGAAGCGGCGACTGGGTGAAGGTTTGTTCGGGGATGGCGAGGAAATGGGGGAATGGAACCGGGAGGATTTGGAGGTGTTGTTAGGGTAGAGAAGCAGACTGACCCGTCCTGAAAAATTTATGTATTAAAGACGTTCTGCACTGGGATTACGAAACTAATGATTGTTTGCCAGACCCTGTCTTTACAAACAGAAATGCCTATCTTTGCATAACACAGCGCACCTGAAAATGACTACTATACAAATTCACCCTAATACAAAAGTGGCAGTGGATGATGTACTCAATGGTGTAGCCACGCTGGCTACGCCTGAATTGGAAGACTTTTTCCAGAAAGTAGCGCAGGTATTGGCTGAGCGGAAAGCACCTCATTTATCGAAGCGTGAATCGGAATTACTTCAAAAAATCAACGCGGGTTATCCAGATGGAATGACCAAGCGTTACGAGTACCTTTTATCTCAACAGAAAAAACAAGCTATATCCCTTGCCGAACAGCAAGAACTTATTAGCATTGTTGATCTCTTTGAAATATTTGATACTAAACGGGTAGAATTTCTGCTGGCACTAGCACAATTGCGTAATATTTCTCTGGAAGAACTGCTAAAAAACATGAAGCGGCCCTCGGCTTCAAAATAGCATGACTAAGCAGTATATTTCTCAAAAAATAAGAGAGTTCATTGCCGAAAGAGCACATTTCAGACGTGAATACTGTCAATCCCGTGCTGATTGTGCCTGCGAATCGTTTGAAGCGGAACATGCTTTTCCAGAATCACAGGGCGGATCTAATAAACCTGATAACCTGGCTTTTACCTGTCGAGGGTGTAACAGCCGTAAATCAGATCGAACAGAGGCCCTTGATTCGTTCACGCAACAATTGGTGCCGCTGTTTCATCCTAGAAAGGACCTCTGGACAGAACATTCTGCCTGGGATGAAACATATTTGCAGGTGATCGGGCTTAGCCCCTGTGGTCGAGCTACTGTGAATGCATTACAACTCAATCGCCAGGGACTAGTTAACCTTCGCCAATTGATGAAACTGGGCGGTATACATCCACCTGATTAAAAGAAAAAAAGCGAGTCTTACAATCCCTCCGTAGCAGGATGTATAAAGCAAGCTACAAGCATTGATTCTCTCCTTTCCATTGCATTATTGATTTATGAAGGCAACTGGCGGCAACTGGTTGATTAGGCAAATCCTTGGCTTTTATTAGGTTGCTAAGTGCCTCAGTTTTTCCGGCACATAGCCTGTTGCGGGCTGAAAATTTTCAGAAACTATCTTGCATTGGGTATGCAGACAAATCGTTGATATTACAACCTGTTGTTTATCAATTGATTAAAAGAAAAGTTTGTTATACATTAACCATGCAGTGTCCAAAATCACCCTTGTGGCAAGTACACAAAGGCCCAAAAAAATGGATCGGAAATTAGTTGTGGATTGAATTTTGTAGTCAGTCACCGAATGATCTAAATTTTCTGGCGACTTGAATTGGATGGTCAAATCTTCCAGCCAAGTATGCAAGCCCAGAAAATGCTGTAACACCAGTGCTTTCTATAATCTTTATCCGGTAAACCGATTACCACATGAGACTTTCATACCTGTCTTTGCTAGGCTGTTTTTTGGGCCTGCTTGCTCCTGTTTTGGTTCGAGCGCAATGCAACCCGACTGCCGCCGAAATCCCGCATAACGGCTTTGACGAAGACTGCGACGGACTCGATGATATTTTTCTGACCTTGCCGCCCTATATTTATATGGTGGAAGGCCAGGATTTTGAGCTCTATTTCCGAAATGTGATCCTCTCCAAACATCCGCTGGACTACGTTTTTTCGGTTAATACGCCGTTGAATGGACAGAATTTGGGTCAAAAGTGGGCTTTTACTCCCGCTGGAAACAATATTGGCGAATTTCCAATATCCATTACGGTGAAAAGCAATGGCGGACAAACCCTGGCCTCAGCCGCTTCTACGGTACGCATTAGTCCGGCTGCCGCGCCACCAGATATGTCCACCAAACGGCTGCTGCTGCTGGGTCATAGTTTCTTTGACCAGGGCTATTTGCCAGAGTATATTTACGAACGCACCCATCAGCCCGGCAATCCGCCGATCACGTTCCACGGTAAACGCCAGAGTTGGGCCAATGCGCTGGCTCGGCATGAAGGGCATGGTGGCAAACAGGCCCGCTGGTTTTATCAGGATCCGGACAGCCCCGTTCGCTATGGTGGCAAAGTGAATATGCGGCAATATTTCAATGAAGTAGTATGTCCGGGCTGTGGCCCCGATTGGATGGTATTCCATCTGGATATTAACGAATTTTGCGCTTATAGTTCATTGATTGGCACCACTTTGCAGGAAATAGACGACTCCATCGTCAGTGGCTGGAATCGGTATTCTACCCGGCTCATTGATTCCGTCCGGGTGGCTTCGCCCAATACCAAAATCGCCATCTGTTTCTCGCCTATGCCCAACGCTCGGGAAAGTGCCTTTCAATCAACTTACGGTGGTTATCCAGTGCTGAATGATCGCTGGCGTTGGCAAAAAATCATTTCCCGGCTATTATTTAAAAACGTGGAACGCTACGGCAATCGCGAGGCGGAAAATATTTACCTGATCCCCGAGCATCTGGATCTCGACGATTTTGCAGAATATAGCCCGATTGATGCCCTCCACCCGGAGCCATTCGACAACGATATTAACACCCACTGTGGGTATATGGAGATTGCCAAAAGCATCTATGCCTGGATTCGCTGGGTGGAATTTCATCCCAATTCGTCGCCCGTGGTACTGCATACCTACTTCCACGATGCCGATGGTGATGGTTATGGCAATGCTGTGCAAATCCAAATGGCCGCCAGTGCTCCGCTGGGTTATGTTGGGCAGTCCGGCGATTGTAACGACAACAATCCGAATGTCCACCCCGGCGCGGTGGAAGTTTGTAGCAATAATATAGACGACGACTGCGACGGGGCCATTGATGAAGATTTTATTGCTCCAATAGCCGGTTGCCTCGGTACAGTACAACTGCCGCTGGATGCCAGTGGAGCAGCTACTTTGACGGTCGCGCAAGTCAATCAGGGCAGTTTTGATGCCTGCTCTGCGGTGACGTTTTCATTGAGCAAGAACCATTTTTCTTGTGTTGATCTCGGCACCAATACGGTCACGTTGCATCTCCAAGATGCTAGTGGAAATTCAAATTTTTGTGAGTCGGCGATAAAAGTAGTGGATGTGCTGCCCCCGGTACCGTCTTGCCACAGTACAGTACAGTTACCGCTGGATGCTAGCGGAGCAGCTACTTTGACGGTCGCGCAAGTCAATCAGGGCAGTTTTGATGCGTGTTCTGCGGTGACGTTTTCGTTGAGCAAAAGCCATTTTTCTTGTGTTGATCTCGGCACCAATACGGTCACTTTGCACGTGCAGGATGCGGCTGGGAACGCAAGTTTTTGCGAGTCGGCGATAAAAGTAGTGGATGTGCTGCCTCCGGTGTCGTCTTGCCACAGTACGGTACAGTTACCGCTGGATGCCAGCGGAGCAGCTACTTTAACAGTCGCGCAAGTCAATCAGGGCAGTTTTGATGCCTGCTCTGCGGTGACGTTTTCGTTGAGCAAGAGCCATTTTTCTTGTGTTGATATCGGTATAGACACGGTCACGTTGCACGTGCAGGATGCGGCTGGGAACGCAAGTTTTTGTAAGACGGCGGTGCAAGTAGTGGATTTGCTGCCTCCAGTGCTGTCTTGCCACAGTACGGTACAACTGCCGCTGGATACTAATGGGGAAGCTATTTTGACGGTCGCGCAAGTCAATCAGGGCAGTTTTGATGCGTGCTCTGCGGTGACGTTTTCGTTGAGCCAAAGCCATTTTTCTTGTGTTGATCTTGGTATAGATACGGTCACGTTGCACATGCAGGATGCGGCTGGGAACGCAAGTTTCTGTAAGACGGCGGTGCAAATAGTTGATGTACTAACACCAGTGTCGTCTTGCCAAAATACGGTACAGTTACTGCTGGATACTAATGGAGAAGCCACTTTAACGGTCGCGCAAGTCAATCAGGGCAGTTTCGACGCCTGTTCTGCGGTGACGTTTTCGTTGAGCCAGAGCCATTTTTCTTGTGTTGATCTCGGTATAGACACGGTCACGTTGCAGGTACAGGATGCGGCTGGGAACGCAAGTTTTTGCAAGACGGCGGTGCAAGTAGTAGATTTGCTAGCACCGGTACTGATTTGTCCCGATCTTTCGCTGGATCTCGGCCCCTCTGGGCAAAGAGTGGTCTCGGCAGCCGAATTGGGGGCACAAGCCACCGACAATTGTGGGCCAACGACCTGGCAACCCTTCAATGACTTGCATTTGACTTGCCAGCAAGCCAACACTACCCTCACCTTTGTGCTGACGGCGCAGGACAATTCCGTCAATATCGCCACCTGCGTAGTAGAAATTTTTGTCACCGACACCACCGATGTGGATGGCGATGGAATAAGTAACTGCCTGGATGCCTGCCCGAATGATTCCGCGACGGCCAGCCTGCTGCCATTTTTTATAGATGCCGACCTCGACGGTTTTGGTAATGGCGAGCCAATCCTTGCTTGCTCGCAACCTGCTGGCACTTCGATCAACAATTTGGATTGTGATGATCAGCACTCGACCATTTATCCTGGTGCGACGGAAGTTATGAATGGCCTGGACGATGATTGTAATGGTATAATTGACGATATTATAGTGAATACTAGTAATTTATTAGTCAGCAGTAGACTAATGTTATTCCCTAATCCTGCCCACGACCGGCTTTGGCTGGAATGCCAGTCTGGCCACTCAATTACTACTATCTGGATGATAAAACCAACTGGCCAGTTAGTGCGGATGTTTGGTGTAAAGGATTTTTCCAGGGAATTACCGGAAATAGACGTGAGCAGTTTGGAAGCAGGCTTGTACTGGGTGCGGGTTCGTTTGGATAATGGAGAAGAGGCGATGGGGCGATTTTTAAAAATATAGCATATAGTAAGTGTTGAGATGCCTCCTACGCTTACTATAAAATCCCGAAATTGCTTTTTCACCCCGGAAAATAAATATCAAACCGCGCACCCTTGCCCAACTCGCCAGTAGCCGTAATAATTCCATTATGGTTTTCCACGATCTTTTTGACAATTGCCAGCCCGATGCCAGTACCCTGATATTCTTGCCGACCATGTAGTTTTTGGAAGAGTACAAAAATACGATCTTTGAACTCCGGCTCAAAACCAACGCCATTATCGCTTACGATGATGTGGCAATATTTCTTTTCGGGTACCAGTGCTTCATTGTTCAGGCTATGACCTTCTTTATGCTCTCCTTTTATAATAATGTGCGGCGGCACACCCGGTTTAGTAAACTTCAGGGCATTACCGATCAGGTTATTCATCAGCTGGCGAAACTGAAACGGAATGATGTTGGCCTCGCATAATTCGTTTGATTCAATAATGGCATGTTTTTCCTGAATAACTTCTTTAAATTCATCTTTCACCTCTTCCAGAATAGGCGCAAGGTGCTGATGTTCAAAAACCAGGTCGGTCGTGTTGGTCCTCGAATACGCCAGCAGGTCGTCAATCAGCATTTGCATCCGCTCCGCAGTACGTTGCATCCGATGAAAACAATCCTGCCCGTAGGTCGACAGGGACTGATAATCTGACCGAAGGATAAGGTTCGAGAAGGTCTGTATTTTGCGCAGCGGTTCCTGCAAATCGTGACTGGCGACATAACTGAACTCTGCCAGTTCCTTATTCAACTTTTTCAGGTTCTCATTAGATTGTTCCAATTCCCGTGTACGGTTCAGTACTTGATTTTCCAGCTCCTGCGAAAAGCTCTTTTGGTCGTGAATATCGGTGCTGGTGCCGACCCACATTTGAATCTGACCCTTGTCGTCGCGCTGCGGCACGGCACGGCTCAGTTGCCAGCGATACTCGCCATCGTGGCGGCGGAAACGGTGTTCGAGGAGAAAATTTTCGCCGGTTTGGATGGAATGTACCCAGCGGTGCACATTTTTCTCCCGGTCGTCGGGGTGGACAATCTGCAACCAGCCCACTTCTTTCACTTCCTGCGGCGTTAGGCCGGAATAGTCGTACACCGCCTGATTGAAATAATTCAGGTGGCCTTCTATATCGCCCGTCCAGATCAATTGCGGCATAGAGTCCGCCAGCAGCCGGAATCGTTCATTGGTGAGGCGCAGCATTTCATCGGCTTTTTTGCGGACGGTAATATCCTGTACCGTACCTGAAAAGCGAACAGGAATATTGTCTTTATCAAAAACTGTCTGACCAGTTGCCTGTATCCAGCGGATAGTACCGTCGGCCAATTGCAGACGATATTCGGTTTGATAATTGTCGGGAACCGTCGGGTCGAGCGCGCGCTGCATTTTTTGCAAAGACGGTTCGCGGTCATCCGGGTGCATTTTTGTCCAGAACGCGTCGAGAGTGACGGGTACGGCAGGATCATGCTCAAATATCACCATAGTAGCTTCGTCGAAGCGCAAGGCCTCGGTCAAGGGACTGTATTCCCAGATACCCAATCGGTTGGCTTCAATGGCCAGCCGGGCGCGTTCTTCGGCTGCTTCGATCTTTTTTCGCGTGACGACCTGGTCAGTTACTTCAGTCGCCACTGCCATAATACCAGATATATGACCATCCAGTTCTCTCAGTGCTTCGTACACAAAATTGATGTAAGTCAATTCTACTTTTCCGTTGCGCGGCAGATATACCGGACGCTCATTAGCGACAAATCGCTCGCCTGTGGTGTACACTCCATATAATAATGCTTCCAGTCCTTGTTCTTTTGCTTCCGGCAGCCCTTCAAAAATGGGCTTGTGCATTACTTCCTGCGCGGTTTTTCCCCATAGTTCGAGCATTCGTTCGTTCGCAATTTCCACGAGGTATTCCGGCTCCCGAAAAACGCACATGGCGACCGGGGCCTGGCTCACCATATTATAAAAACTGGTATTGCTATCTATCGTCTTTTTTAAAGCCAGCACTTTTTCAGTGGTATCAGTACAGGTAACAAAAACAGCTACCGGCTTGCCTTCGTTATCCATCAATGGACTGAAACTAAATGTCCAATACACATCTTCCAGGCGACCATTGCGATAGATCGGCACCAATTGATCTTCATTCCAGGTAGCACCACCACCCGACAATACCTGTTCAATCATTGGACCAATAAAGGGCCAAATTTCTGGCCATGCTTCCCGGCCGGGCGCACCTAATATATTGGGGTGTTTCCCATTTTCGCCCAAGCTGGGGCGATAGGCATCATTGTATAAGCAGGTCAACTCCGGGCCCCAAAACAAAAACATCGGGAATCTCGTATTGAGGATAATACTTAGGGCCATGCGCAGGTGCGGTGGCCATTCACTGGCGGGACCCAGCGGCGTTTTGCTCCAGTCTTTGGCCCGGATAAGAGCACCCATTTCACCACCACCCGCCAGTAAAGGATCGGTAGCCGGTGGATTATTTGTGGTCATCATACAAAGGTTTTGGCTTTTCGGGCACCGCTCCCTTTAGCGGTTCCCGGCGTGTATTTTGTTATAAATGGTGTAAATATAGCGAATGCTTGAGTATTTGATTTAAATGGAGATATGCTGAAACGAATGACCAAGGTTTGCACGAATTTTTTGAATATCTGACAAAATCGCTACCGCACATCAGGCAAAACATTACTCGTTTTTGTCCATCACCTCCATTTGACGTTTTAGATGGCCACCTTCCACCACCCAGGAAATCATTTCATTAATTATAGTCAACCTACAGTGTTTTTAAACAAAAACCGGAGGTAAAGTAATCACGGTCAAAAAACGAAACCCTTTCTAAATTTTTATCCGCCAATAACCGCCATCGCCTTTTTTAGGCGTAGGAGGTAGGGCGTAGGAGGCCCTAAACTAATTATACCAGATTTTTCTAAAAAAAATGAGCCACCCCAAAATCCGGGATGACTCATTTTATTTATTCCATAATTATCTGGCTCTACGCTGCCCGAAAAAACGGAACAACTACCGTTGCACCACAATTTTTACGAAGGTAGATTGCTGCCCGGAACTGATTCGCAAAGTGTACACAGCAGCTGGCAGATTAGTACAATCCAGCAATTGATGTAAATTGCCTGTTCCAAAATCAGCTACTTCGCGGTGTACTAATTGTCCGACCACATTGAACAAGGCAAACTCTACTTCCTGCCGTGCCGTACCTTGCATTTCTACCGTAAAGTGGCCTTCGTTTGGATTGGGATACACCCGAAATTGCGACAACCAGTTCGGCTCCGATGCATCCACCGTGGTGATTGTAAACGTGTGTTGTAAAGTAGCAGCTCCGCAGCTGTTCGTAACGGTCAGCTCCACCGTATAGGTACCGGGACCGGCATAGTTGTGCACTGGATTCAGGGTAGTGCTGGTAGCGCCATCCCCGAATTTCCATTCATAAGTGGTGCCGTTGGTAGAAGTGTTGGTAAAAGCTACCGACAGGCCAGCAGGCTGTATAGTGAAAGCAGTAGCGGGTAAAGCCGTGACCGTAATAATGGTGCTGGCTGTATCAGTGCCACTGCCATTGGACACGAGCAATAAAACGTTATAATTCCCCGGCTGACTGAAGGTGACCGAAGGATTGGGCACGGAGGATGTGTCCGGATTGCCTCCTTCAAACGTCCAGGTAAAAGTCGTTGCGTTACTGCTGGATTGATTCGTAAAGTGTACGGTAAAAGGCGCACAACCTTTGGTGCCGCTCACCGTAAAGGCAGCAGTTGGTGCCGTGGAAACAGTGATTTCCTGGGTGTAAGTGATTGATCCACAGTTATTTGTTGCCAAGAGCACTGCTTGATACAACCCATTATTTACATAGGTATGCGTCGGACTGCTGTCGGAAGAACTGCTGCCATCACCAAAATCCCAATGGTAAGTAGTAGCGTTAGCAGAATTATTGCTAAAACTAATAATTGCGCCATTGTGGGTGCTGGTAAAAGCTGCCGTGGGCATTCCAAGTATCGTGATTAGCCCCGCCTGCGCATAAGTATTGCTACCAGCAATGGTAGAAGCCACCAGCGTCACGTCATAAGTGCCGGGCGTATTATAGACCACCACTGGATTCTGGACCGTCGAAGTGGCGGGCGTACCACCAGGGAAAGTCCAGTTCCAACTAGTAGTATTACCGGACGAAAGGTCAGAAAACTGGACTGTCAAAGCAGCGCAACCCGTGGTGGTGCTGGCGGCAAAACCAGCACTTGGCGAAGTAATTACCACTACGTTCTGGGTAAAAACATTACTACCACAAGCATTGGTAGCGGTCAGCGTCACCAGGTAAGTGCCGTCAGCCGTGTACGTATGGCTCGGTGTGGCAGTGGTCGCGCTGGTATTATCCCCAAAATTCCAGCTGTAAGTAGTGCTATTAATAGAAGTATTGGAAAATGCAGCGGTGGTGCCAGTGAGCGTGCTGCTGAAAGCGGCAGTAGGACTGGGACTGACGACGACTAAATTAGTTTGCGTAGTCGTATTATTGCCTGCTGCATTGCTCACCGTCAGCGTGACAGAATAAGTACCCGCTGTGTTATAAATCACTACTGGATTTTGCCCAGTGGAACTGCTGGGCGTTCCGCCGGGAAATTGCCAGTTAAAGGTCTGCACATTTGCCGACGAACTACTGGTGAATTGTACGGTCAGCGGGCCGCAACCAGTAGTATTAGTAGCCGTGAAGTTGGCCGTCGGCGAAGTAGCGATGACTACGGTATGGGTCGCGGTACTAGTACCACAAGCATTGGTGGCCGTTAAGACAACGGTGTAAGTACCATCAGCCGTGTAGGTATGGCTCGGGGTAGCGGTCGTTGCAATGGTATTATCCCCAAAATTCCAGGCGTAAGTAGTGCTATTAGTAGAAGTGTTAGAAAATGCAGCGGTGGTGCCGGTGAGCGTGCTGCTGAAAGCAGCAGCGGGGCTGGGATTAACGACGACTAAACTAGTTTGCGTAGTCGTATTATTGCCTGCTGCATTGCTCACCGTCAGTGTGACGGAATAAGTACCCGCCGTGTTATAAATCACCACTGGATTTTGCACAGTCGAACTACTGGGCGTTCCACCGGGAAATTGCCAGTTGAACGTCTGCGTATTTGCCGAGGAGCTACTAGTGAATTGCACCGTCAGCGGGCCGCAACCAGTAGTATTAGTGGCCGTAAAATTAGCCGTCGGCGAAGTAGCAATGACTACGGTATGCGTGGCGGTACTAGTACCACAAGCATTGGTGGCGGTCAGCGTCACCAGGTAAGTGCCGTCAGCGGTGTAGGTATGGCTCGGAGTAGCGGTCGTTGCGCTGGTATTATCCCCAAAATTCCAGGCGTAAGTAGTGCTATTAGTAGAAGTATTAGAAAATGCAGCGGTGGTGCCAGTGAGCGTGCTGCTAAAATCGACAGCGGGGCTGGGATTAACGACGACTAAATTAGTTTGCGTAGTCGTATTATTGCCTGCTGCATTGCTCACCGTCAGTGTGACGGAATAAGTACCCGCCGTGTTATAGACCACCACTGGATTTTGCACAGTTGAACTACTGGGCGTTCCGCCGGGAAATTGCCAGTTAAAGGTCTGCACATTTGCGGACGAACTACTGGTGAATTGTACGGTCAGCGGGCCGCAACCAGTAGTATTAGTGGCTGTGAAATTGGCTGTCGGCGAAGTAGCGATGACTACGGTATGCGTGGCGGTACTAGTACCACAAGCATTGGTGGCGGTCAAGACAACGGTATAAGTGCCGTCGGCGGTGTAGGTATGGCTCGGGGTAGCGGTCGTTGCGCTGGTATTGTCACCAAAATTCCAGCTATAAGTAGTGCTGTTAGTAGAAGTATTAGAAAATGCAGCGGTGGTGCCAGTGAGCGTGCTGCTAAAAGCGGCGGCAGGGCTGGGATTGACGACGATTAAATTAGTTTGCGTAGTCGTATTATTGCCTGCTGCATTGCTCACCGTCAGTGTGACGGAATAAGTACCCGCCGTGTTATAGACCACCACTGGATTTTGCACAGTCGAACTACTGGGTGTTCCACCGGGAAATTGCCAGTTAAAGGTCTGCGCATTTGCCGAGGAGCTACTAGTGAATTGCACCGTCAGCGGGCCGCAACCAGTAGTATTAGTGGCCGTGAAGTTGGCGGTCGGCGAAGTAGCGATGACTACCGTATGCGTGGCGGTACTGGTACCACAAGCATTGGTGGCGGTCAGGACAACGGTGTAAGTGCCGTCGGCGGTGTAGGTATGGCTCGGGGTAGCAGTGGTCGCGCTGGTATTGTCACCAAAGTTCCAGCTGTAAGTAGTGCTATTAGTAGAAGTATTGGAAAATGCAGCGGTGGTGCCGGCGAGCGTGCTACTGAAAGCGGCAGCGGGGCTGGGATTAATGACGACTAAATTAGTTTGCGTAGTTGTATTATTGCCTGCTGCATTGCTCACCGTCAGTGTGACGGAATAAGTACCCGCCGTGTTATAAATCACCACTGGATTTTGCACAGTTGAACTACTGGGTGTTCCACCGGGAAATTGCCAGTTGAACGTCTGCACATTTGCGGACGAGCTACTAGTGAATTGCACCGTCAGCGGGCCGCAACCAGTAGTATTAGTAGCCGTAAAATTAGCCGTCGGTGAAGTAGCGATGACTACGGTATGGGTCGCGGTACTAGTACCACAAGCATTGGTGGCCGTTAAAATAACGGTGTAAGTACCGTCGGCGGTGTAGGTATGGCTCGGGGTAGCAGTGGTCGCGCTGGCATTGTCACCAAAATTCCAACTGTAAGTAGTACTATTAGTAGAAGTATTAGAAAATGCAGCGGTGGTGCCGGTGAGCGTGCTGCTAAAAGCGGCGGTAGGACTGGGATTAACGATAATTAGATTGGTCTGCGTAGTGGTGTTACTACCGGAGCCATTATTTACGGTCAGGGTGACGGAGTAAGTACCTGGCGTGTTATAAATAATCGTCGGGTTTTGAGCAGTCGAACTGCTGGGCATTCCACCGGGAAATTGCCAGTTGAACGTCTGGGCATTCAACGAGGATGCAGCGTTGAATTGCACGGTCAATGGCCCACAACCAGTGGTAGCATTTTCCGTAAAACTAGCGGTCGGCAGCGTAGCAATTGTTACAGTATGCGTCGCAGTATTAGTACCGCAGTTATTGGTAGTAGTCAGCACTACGGTGTAGGTGCCGTCGGTAGCGTACGTATGGCTTGGAGTAGCAATATTGCCAGTAGTGTTATCGCCAAAATTCCAGCTATACGAAGTAGCATTGCTAGAAGTATTAGTAAATGAGGCCGTTGCATTATTCACGGTGCTACTGAAAGCAGCGGTGGGGCGGCTGGATACAACGACGTAGCCAGTGCGGGTGATGGTGCTACTGCCAGCTATATTGGTCACAGTTAGCGTGACAGGGTAGGTGCCAGCAGTGTTATATTGCACATTCGGGTCATGCTGGATCGAACTGCTGGGTGATCCGCCCGGAAACTGCCAAACGTAGGAATCAATATTTACCGAAGAAAGATTGGTAAACTGCACATTCAGCGGGGTACAACCAGTGGCCTGCGTACTCGTAAAATCGGCGGTCGGCTCCGTTGTAAGGGTGACGCTCTGGGAAGCAGTGCCGCAACTATTAGTCGCTGTCAACTGCACCATGTAGGTGCCAGCGACATTATACGTGTACGTCGGGTTGTCGTCCGTGCTGGTGTTGCCATCGCCAAAAGACCAGCTATAGGAGTTCGCATTGTTTGAAATATTGTTCAAAAAGATGGTCGTACCGGATACCGTATAATTAAAATCAGCGGTGGGTCGGGGCTGCACGGTGATTTGCTTCGTAATGGAGACTGGGCCGCCGTCGCCGGTCAGGGTAAGTTTCACATTGAAAGTGCCGGGATTGTTCCAGGTGGCGGTTGGATTGGATTGGTTGGAAGACCCGGGTACTGCCGACGTGAATACCCAGCTATATCCAGTGATACTACCGCTGGAAAGGTTGTCAAAATGAACCGCTACGCCTGCACATACCTGTGTGGGCGACCAGTCAAAATCGGCCACCAGCGGTACGGGGGTGCCGCCGCAGGACGACAAACAGCCGTTATTAATCAGTGGAACAATAAAACTGTTCACCGCCGCAATCGAAGTAGGACTCCACTGGCTGGTGGTGGATACAAACGGACACATAATAAAGTTCGGCGGACAAGTAGCACCGCCATCATGTTCGCAGCTGAAATTATGGCCTATTTCGTGCGAAGTCATGCACCGCAATAGTTCTCCATTGCTGGTAAAATCTTGTAAACAATGATATTTATGGTTGGTGCAAACGGCATCCAGGTAAGCAATACCTACCGTACCACCATCAAAATCGCGATCCGTCCACAGTTCACCTATATCATGGGACTCTCCAAAACCATTCGCGTTGGCCCAGGCCACAAAACTGTCCAGCAGCGTACCAGCATCCGTAGAGTTGGTCCACGGACCATTTACGGTGCTGACAAATTGGGTAACAATCACAAAAAACAAATTATGATTAAAACTGCCGGATGTATAATCTACTTCCGTATTATTAATCACGCCGATGTTGTGATCTTCTACACCAGCCGTCGAACCATACTTCAAAAACATGGATCTATCCGCCGCAATCGCTATTTCGACCTGGTAACAAGCCATAAATTCCGCCTGGCTATTTTCGTGGACTGGCTCACTATTTTGCAGGTGCTGTAGGTGTTCTTCGGATTCTACCACGGCGCAGGTTGCATCAATATCGCGGTTGACATCTTTGGCAGCGTATAATACGAACAAATCGTGCGCCGCTTCCGGCACATAATACCAAAGCGGTTCCACATAGTATCGCTCCCCGTTTTCTTCTACGAAACCGTAAATAAAATCATCGTCCAGCGTGAGGCGCGTCTGCCCGCCACCGACGAGATCATTGCCTTTAAAAGCCTTAGGAGTCGTTGGTTTTATGCTTTCCAGTCCACGGTCGGTAAGTACCTGTAGGGAATAATTGGGGCCGAGCAGGCTCGTATTGGGCGTAAGTGCCAGCTGCCAATGATGCTGGCCGAGCTGGATGCGAACAGGAGCCGCCTGAAAATTATGCTCGACAAAACCATGCAGAGCAGCGGCATCCATTCGATAAATTTCCCAGTGACGAAGTTGCTTTTGCAGCGTCGGAAACAGCATTTCCTGCTGTTGGCCGTTAAATATTTGTCCATACATGGCGGAGGGCAACGCAAAGGCACCAACCATAGTAATTGCCAGGCAAAACAGGCGTAAACGATAATTCATTGTCCGATAAAGATTTGAAAGTGTGGATGATATGAAAAAATAAACAAGGGATTACCCTGCGTTTCGACAGGTCGGAACGAAGAAAGGAAGATGTAAGACCAGGTAAGGGGAGAGACAATATTTCGGCAATCAACCACCGTAAGTGGCTATTTTGCGCCCGCAAAAGTAATGCTTGTTCAAAAACTTCTTTTAAAAACGACGCAAAAGTAATGCTTTTGCTAAAATCATCAGATTATATACGTCACCGTCGGTAAGATTTTGCGTCTCTATGGATGTTATTACATGATGTTACGCATAGCATACGTTTACGAAACCTCCAAGAAGTTTCGTAAACGCCACAGCATCAACTCGTTTGCGAAACTTTCAAGAGTTTCGTAAACGTCGTTATAAGGAATGTGCGTAATATTAGTTACTGCCACCTTGCTTACTTTTGGTGTCGAGAGTGGTTGCCATCCAATTTCAAAAATGCTAGTAGTAATATATCTTGGCATAGTAAAAGTGGAGAACCTTCCTATGCCTTTTACCCGCCAGAGCCTTTAAGGCGGAGGAGGGTAGGCTTTGGCGGGAAAGGTTGGAAGAATGGAAAAAATGCTGATTGTCAACCTGTTATATATTGTTTTTGTGCAGAGTCAATCTGCGTTGACCATAGTGGGGTGAACAATTTGTTAATTGTCCATCTTTTCACAAACTTTCTCCATTCTTATTTATTACTACCAAAAAATTGTACACTATGAACCAGCAAAAACTGCCCACACTCGTGGTGCTTTTCTTCTGCTTGCTTTTTTCTTCCGCTTCGCTATTGGCTCAGACCGACGAGCGTGAAAAACACCCCGAACATCCCGAAAGCCCAGCCAAAGAACCGTCCCGGTTTTTCTCCCGGTTGTGGTTTGGCGGTGGTGTAAGCATTGGCTTTAGTGGCTATAATGGGGCTAGCGTCTTTGGATTCGGTATCTCTCCCATGGTGGGTTACAAAATCTACGGGCCATTCTCGGCAGGCCCGCGCGTATCATTATCCTACAGCTCTATCAAGCAAAGCGGCTCGAAAGCCCTCAACCTGCTCGATACCGAAGCCGGTGCTTTCCTGCGCGCCAAAGTCTTCCGGGGCTTTTTTCTGCAAGGCGAAGTATCTCACCAATGGGGAAATGATGTTTATCAAGATCTCTATACCGGCGAGCTATCCAGCCTGAAAAACGAATACGACAACCAGTATCTGGGTGCGGGCTACAACTTTGGCGACGGACAAGTGGGTACGGAGATCGGTATTTTTTATAACATCGCCCTGGCCAACGATATCAATAGCTATCGCAGCCCTTGGGACTATCGCTTTGGCTTTACCTGGAAATTCTAACAGACCTGAATGGGCATCGGGGCAACCACGTAGGGGCAACCCTCGCGGTTGCCCTACTACATCGCCAGCATAAAACGCCCTCAGCGCACCAGCGTAGCATACCCCTTGAACTCGTAAGGTTCCCCGCGCGGCCCCGTGAAAGAGACCTGATACACATACACCCCGGCGGGCGATATGCCACCAGTGTTTTGTGCCCGGCCATTCCACTCATCATTTGGGTTGCTCGTTTCAAACACCTGCTCTCCCCAGCGGTTCCAGATGCTCATGTGAAAGCCCGTCATCCCTTCCAGAAAACCCTTGCCAAAGAAGGTGTCGTTATTGCCATCGCCATTGGGGGTGAATGCATTCGGCATATACCAGCGGATTTCCGGGCGGATGTCCAATATCTTGGTAATCGAATCCTTACAACCTTCCGGGTGCGTCACGATCAGGCGTACAAAGACTACTCCTGTATCGGGAAAAGTAAAAGTGGGATTTTCTTGGTTGGAAGTGGAATAATGATCGAATTGCCAGTTCCAGCGGTTGGCAAAGCTGGAGAGATCCGTGAAGGTGACGGTTTTATGGAAAGAATTCAAATCCTCGGTTGGTGCATAAGCAAAATCGGCGATGGGCGAAGGCTCTACCCGGATCAGGTTGAGAAAGGAATCAGACGTAAAACAACCAATGGGCGAAGTGATAGATACCCGCACATCGTACAGCCCCTCCTGCGTGTATAAGTGGGTCGGGCTAATTACGCCGCTAACGGTGCCGCCGTCGCCAAAATCCCAGTCAATTTTATAAGAATCATCAATGGGTGTCGAAAGATTATCGAAGAAAATATCGGCTGGCGAGCAACCCAGAAAACTACTGGGTTTGATAATAATGAGCGGCGGCACCGGAAACCATTGAATAACCTGGACTGTATCGTCGGTACAACCATTACGATCAGTTACTAATAGTGTCACCGGATGATTTCCGGGCGTACTATAGAGGTATTGCGGGTTTTGTTGGGTCGAAGTACCATTAGGCACCCCGAAATTCCAGTCCCATTTATTGACAATGCCCTCACCCGTCGAATGATCGGTAAATACGACTGGCCCCGCTACACAGGTATCGTAACTAAAACTGAAATCAGCATGAATAGACGGATGAATTTTGACAGTAATATAAGCTGTATCATTGCATTGCTGGCCAGGATTCAGCAGTAAAGTGCCGTGGTAAACGCCGGTATCGGGAAAAGTAACCGTCGGATCCCAGTTTTGGCTGTCTGTAAACGCCGTGCCTTTCAAGTCAAAATTCCATTGAAAGTTTTGTACAAATTGCTGCAAACCGCTCTGGTTATCAAACGTAATGGTGTTTTGTCCACACGACGTAACGAGATAATTAGTTCGTGGGCCGGGGATCAGTTCCCCTTCAATTTTGGCAAACACCGTCGGCGTACAATCCGCCACATTGAACTGAAATTCCCGCTTGATCGTGGAAAGCAATTTTCCATTGCGAAACTCCTGCACACACACGCCCACCACATATTGTCCCAGTTTATTCGGCGAGCCGGAAATAAAACCCGTCACCGGATTAATGCTGATTTGCGGACTGCCGCCCATCGGATTGCCGGGACTGTAAGTAGGCACCGTGAAAGGCACATTATCGAACGGCGGGCCACAGGGTGGAGTAGGGACGGCTCCATCGCAACTGAAAAGGCCGGGTGCCTGCAAAATATTGCCGCCGCCGGCAAAAGGACTGCAAAACGAATACACCAGCAAATCGCCGTCCGCGTCAGTGGCACTATGATCGAAATCAATGGGAAATTCGTTGCAAATAATGATCGGCGGGAAATTGTTGAATACCGGGCTGTTATTGAGGGCCTGCTGGGCATCATAGCTCACTTCCACCATATAAGTGGCCCCGATAGAGCCAGGATCAACAATGTTGGTAATGGACTCATTGCGACAACAACGCTGGTACACCACGAAATAGCTCTGCGTAGGATCGCTCAGTTTAGGCAAATCCTGCGTAAACGTGTAAGTACCCTGCTCCACGCATACGTTTGGCACATTCGATACGCAGGGCGGTGGTAACGGCACAATATTTTCTACTGTCGGCGAAGAAATGGAAAACTCCTTAAAGAGCGAATTGGTGGAATACGTACCCCGATAAATCGCGAATTGCGCCGGATCATCCAGCGGCGCCCCGCCACCATAGCAATCGCGGTACACTTTCATGGTAAAACGAAAACGCGTGGTGCCCGCTACCACTTCGCCCAGGCATTGATAAGTGATTTCCCCCCCAATAATGTGTCGGGCCAAGAGCGCAAGGGGCGACGCAAGCATAAAAAATAGTAGAAAAATGGGCCAAATACGCCTCAAAGTCATGTAAAATGGTTTTTAAATTGTGTTGGGAGGTGCTGGTATCAGTTAAAAGAGGACTTTTGTATCCCCAAAAATACGTTCACTAACGATTATTAAACGCCAATTGTTGGTTATGTTCCTGCTACGCGATGACATTTCTGAAATATCCCGCCTTCTGCTCGAAGGGGACATTATTTGTTACCCTACCGATACCGTCTGGGGCATCGGTTGCGATGCCACCAATCTGACCGCCATTGAGCGTGTCTCCTTACTCAAGGGCCGCGCTCCAGAGAAAGGCTACGTACTGCTGGTATCCACCATCGAGATGCTCAAACGCTACGTGCCCAAGATGCACCCCCGACTGGAGACGCTGCTCTCTTTTCACCAGCGTCCGCTCACGATCATTTATGATCGGTCGGTCGGTCTGCCGTCGGTGGTCAAAGCACCCGACGGCAGCGTGGCTATTCGCGTCGTGCAGGACGAGTTCTGTCGCGAATTGATCGAAAATATTGATCGTCCGCTCGTGAGTACTTCTGCCAACAAAAGCGGAACGCCTTTTCCGCCCACTTATGGCGCCATCAGCAGCGAAATACTCGGTGGCGTGGATTATGTGGTAAAATACCGACAAGACAGCAAAGAACCGCACGAGCCTTCTTCCATTGCCAAACTGGATCGTCACATGGAACTGGAATTTTTGCGCGATTGAAGATGTTGGTAGCAGATAATCAGGATTTGATAAAAATTTGATTATCAACAGCTTATATAACAATTCTGCTACGTTGCGCTGCTCCCGAAATGTGAACAAAATGTGGATAAGGCGGGGATAACTTAACCACCTTTTGTACAGATACTTTCGGCCAGCCGTGCTAACTTTGCCCGCTTTTTAAGGTAAGCGAACATCGAATGTGGCACACCTTCAAGGTGGGCCACATTTACATTTCCCTTAAAAGCGTAAATTTCACACAAGAAGCTATTATGCTGAAAGACATGGGCAAAGTCATTACGATTGCCAATCAAAAAGGCGGGGTCGGAAAAACCACCACGGCGATCAATCTCGCCGCGTCGCTGGCTATTCTGGAAAAACGTGTCCTGCTGATCGACGCTGATCCACAGGCCAATGCTTCTTCGGGCGTAGGCCAATCCGATACAGAAGAAAAAACCAGCCTGTATGATTGTCTGGTGCATGGCATTGATCCACGCAAAGCGATTATTAAAACGGAGACCCCAAACCTGGATTTGCTGCCTTCCAATATTGACCTCGTCGGTGCCGAACTGGAACTGGTGAATCGCCCCAACCGCGAATACATCCTGCGTGGCATCGTCGGCGAGATCAAACGCGACTACGATTATGTGTTTATTGATTGCCTGCCTTCGCTGGGCCTGATCACCGTAAATGCCCTGGTGGCCGCCGATACGGTACTGATTCCGGTGCAATGCGAAATGTTTTCCTTTGAAGGACTGGCAAAATTGAAAAATACTATTGCGCTGATCAAACAAGGTTTCAACCCGAATTTGCAGGTCGAAGGACTGCTCATTTCCATGTACGACGGTCGTTTGCGACTGGCCAATGCCATCGTGGAAGAGGTACGCAACAGTGCCAGCGACTACGTATTCGAGACCATCATTCATCGCAATTCCAAAGTCGCCGAAGCACCGATGCAACACACGCCAGTCGCCTTGTACGACGTGAGCAGCAAGGGCGCGACCAACTTTTTCAATCTGGCCGAAGAGTTTTTACGGAGAAATCAAAACTAAGTTGTTGAGGTTGTTGAAAGAAAAGGTTGAGTGGCTCCGCCGTTGAGAAAACCGACTGCTCCACTTTCTCTCAACGGCGAAGCCTCAACAACCTCAACAACCTCAACAATTTATGTCCAAGAAATTCAATACAGGCGGCATCAAAACCTTACTCGGCAACTCCGCCAGAATGGAGCAGGCCGTGCAAGAAAACCCACAGGAAGTGGTGCGCGAGCTGACCAGCCACGTCGCCATGTTGCCCATCGTACAGATTGAGGCCAATGCAGGCCAGCCCCGTCGCAATTTCGACCAGAATGCCCTCGAAGAACTGGCCAGCAGCATTCGCATCCACGGTCTGATCCAACCCGTGACAGTGCGCCGTCTGCACGATAAAGCCTACCAGATTATTTCCGGGGAACGCCGTTATCGCGCCAGCCAACTGGCCGGTCTGGAAGAAATACCTGCCTACGTCCGCCTCGCCGATGACCAGCAAATGCTGGAAATGGCCCTCATCGAGAACATCCAGCGCGAAGACCTCAACGCCATCGAAATTGCGTTGACCTACGCCCGACTGATGGAGGAAAGCAAGCTGACGCACGAAGAAATATCTGACCGCGTAGGCAAGCAGCGCAGCACGATCACCAACCACCTGCGACTACTGAAATTGCCGGAAGAAATCCAGATCGCGCTGAAAGATCGCGCTATTTCGATGGGCCACGCCCGCTCATTGGCGGGTATCAACGGCAATTTGGCTTTACAAAATTCTCTGCTGCGCCAGATTATTGCCGAAGACCTTTCCGTGCGCGCCGTGGAAGAATTGATCGCGGGTTATCAGGATGGTAAAAAAGCAAAAACGGCCAAGCCGAACGTCGCTATGCCGGAGCATTTGCGCAATATTCAGGACCAATTCCGGGCCTTTTTCGGTGGAAAAGTAGACTTGAAACGCGATGATAAAGGCAAGGGCCAAATCGTGGTTAAGTTTGACAATGACGCGGAATTGAATCGGTTGATTGATTTGATGGAGGGGAAATAGGGCGAATATGGAAGTAGGCTCTTCTGAATATTTTCCTTATATTTGTATAAAATTGAAGGAATATGATGC
The DNA here is from genome assembly GCA_965249785.1 of Saprospiraceae bacterium. GTDB lineage: Bacteria > Bacteroidota > Bacteroidia > Chitinophagales > Saprospiraceae > M3007. The sequence goes on from CBDFMU010000022.1 coordinate 282,869, forward strand.
GATTTAATAGAATTACTTTTAACCCTAATGTAATGGGCGGCAAACCCTGTATTCGGGGAATGCGGGTGACGGTTGGTACCATCGTTGGTTTATTGGCCAGCGGCTATGATATGGAAAAAATACTGGCCTCTTATCCCTATTTGGAAAAAGAAGATATTTTAGAAGCACTATCGTTTGCGGCCTGGCGGGTGGAGGAACGTGAAATTCCAATGGTTGTCTGATGAATATTTTAATAGACATGAATCTATCTCCTAATTGGGTTCCATATTTTAAAGCCGAAGGTTGGGAGGCATTTCATTGGTCAGAAATTGGCGATGTGCGCCGAAGACCGCGAAATCTTTGATTGGGCATCTAGAAACGATTACCTTGTTTTTACCCACGATCTTGACTTTAGTGCTCTTCTCGCTGCTACCAATGCAGCTCAACCAAGCGTCGTACAAGTACGAATTCAAAACGTGTTTCCTGAATCGCTTGCGTCCAGATTCATTATGCTATTAAAGCAATATACTGATGATTTATCGGTTGGAGCCATTCTGACTATTGACCCTGCCAATGCGAAGGTGCGGCTCTTGCCATTGCGGTAATCCCGTTCATATTGTGGCTGGTATTCCACTACAGTAAAAGTTGAGAGGTTGAGAATGTTGAGAGAGGTTGAGGTATTAATGGTGAATAATTTACATTTGACCTATGTTTAAAATCACTCTGCGTTGACTATAACTTTTTCCCAGCGTGTTCCCCCAGCCTTTCAGATTTTTTTCGCAATTAACAAGATAGTGCAGTGTAAAATAAGTTATTTGAGTATTTGATCAATTACCTGATTATCAAGTGTTTTAATCAAATATTCGCATCCTCCATAAATTTAATTTACAATATAATAGTTTGCGTAAGGATAAGAAACCCTCGTACCAGAACTACCACCAATTAAAAACGAACACAATGGAACATAAAGCAAAATCAATTCGGCCATTCGTTGGAGCCAAAAACTTTGACCTGTCCCGCCGTTTTTACCGAGACCTGGGTTTTCAGGAAAGTGTTTTGGCGCACAATATGTCTTATTTCAAGACAGAGGGAGTCGGGTTTTATTTACAGGATGCTTACGTCCAAGATTGGATAGATAATACAATGATTTTTTTAGAAGTGGAAGATGTTGGCCGTTATTGGAAGGAACTGTTGGCTTTGGACCTGACCACTAAATATGAAGGCGTGCGGCTAACCCCCATCCGAGAAATGGATTGGGGTAGAGAGTGTTTTATGCACGACCCATCTGGAATCCTCTGGCACTTTGGAGAATTTTTTAATTAAGCCAACTATAAACCATCCTTAGATTTTTATTCGGTTCTGAATAACCAGCGATTGCTCCGCCAGTACTTACGCTTCTTTTTCCACCAGTTTTTTCAGTCCATTCAATATCTTATCCCAGCCTTTTACGGACTTATTATAACGTTTTTCCGCGCCTTCTCCCTGACCCACGTCGTCGCTTACCGATAGGGTAGTAATGCCATTTTTATAGGTTAATGTATCCGTAACCAATGACTGGCTGACGATGCCATCAGATTCTTCTGAGTTAGAATTTTGCAGGGTATATTGCAGTAATTTTTGTGGCTCGATTTGGGTGATTTTACCAGTTAATTCTATTTTCATCCATAGAAATTTCCGTTTCCAGCTAATACGGCTGCCGACTTTCCATTTGGAAGAGACTTTGCAACCATAAAAGTATTTTTTCGTCAGTTCGGGATTAGTGAGGGCTTCCCACACTTCCGCTGGTTCTGCTTGCAGGTCAATTTGTTTTCGGACGATGAATTCTTGTTGCATGATTAAAGTTGTTGAGAATGGTTGAAAAAGGTGGAGGATGTTGAGAGATTTCAATATTTACCCAATTACTTATCTTCTAACTGCGCCGCCAGGAATTCGCTCAACGGAAAAGCCAGCAATGAAAACGCAGCAGCAGCAAATAAAAATACAACGCTATCAGTAGTCCATAAGGTATCAGGAATTTTGCCCGCCCAACCTGCTGCCAGACCCGCCACCGTTTGCAAGGCCGCGATACAGCATACCGCCAGCACCCGGGCGCGCCAACTATAAGACGGATTTCCAACGCTAGCTAAATAAGCAGGCCCAACCGTTCCCACTTTAATCAACAACATCAGCGCAGCCGCCAGTCCAGTCCCCTGTATCGCCAGCCAGCCCGCACTCCAATCCAGCGAAATACTAGTCAAAAACACCACCACGCCCCAAATGCCCAGACTGACCGACAATCCGTACATCCGACGCAGCAACACCGGCAAAATCCAGAGCGGCCACAACAAAGGCACCGCAACCGCCACCCGGCTACCAAAACCCACCACCACGATGCCGAACAAAGCCAGCACCAGTGGAAACAATTGTGCCCGGCGCGTAGAATATTGACTGTACTGCGTTTGCGTAAACCAGAAAAAGAAAATGCCAAAAGCGAGCCAGGCCAGCAATCCATAACCCACACTTACCAGCCAACCTTTTGGTTCCTCATAACGACGATGTAAAGACTGTAATTTTAGATAAATATCATTGGTAATCAATTCATTGCGCTCTACGATGGTCTCTCCTTTACGCACCGTGACACCAGTACTCATCACGGCGGCGAGTTTCTTGCGCAGGCTGGCCGAAGTCATTGAATCGCTGAATTGAAGATTCGGAATCAATACTTTTTCCAGCATAGGCAGCACCATTTCCGGCTGCCGAAGCGGCGAGTAGGGGAGGGTGTCGGCCAGAAAACTCATACAGGAAGCCACTGTGCGCAAGTCGCGCACCGCCACCCGACGCTCACTATTACCCGCCACCACAAACACAAAACCCGGGGTATTTTTAAACGACTCCTCCCTGGCATCAGCCACGCCCTGCGTATAGAGTAAATCCAGTATTTGCTGACCAAAACTCAAATAAACCCCCGCGTTGGCTCGCAGATCATCGTACTGGGCATCATGCCGACTGACGCTAATTTGGTCGGCTATTAATTGGGCGAATCGTCGTTTTTGCTGTCGCGCGACTTCTGGATTGAGTAAAAAATAGGGGCCATGTTCGGCATTCACTTGTTCCACCGCTGAATGAACTTGCTCCTCCGGATACATTACTTCAAAATCAAAAGGAGCTTTCAATTCCCGGTAATTCCACGGCTGTCCCACTTGAAAGTTGTAAGGAAAAGCCGATTGGCGCGGCATCATCAAGGCCGCCACGAGCGCAAACGGCAGTGCCAGCAGCCACCCGGAAGCGGGCAGGTTTTTGGCAAAACCAGTAGAAGCAGGCAGCAAGCGGGACGCTAACTTATTGATTTCCAAAATAATATTACTTGAAAACAGGCAATCAAAATACTCTTAATTGACTCAACCCCTCAACATTCTCAACTCTTTCAACCCCTTTCCCTCGATTTCCAAATCACTTCCTCCGCGCCCAGATCGTGGGCCAGTTGGCGTGCCAGCAGAAAGAAATAATCGGACAGGCGATTGAGATATTGCAACACTATTGGTTCCACCACATCAGTTTCGTGCAAAGCCACCACCAATCGTTCGGCGCGGCGGCAAACGGTACGGCAAACGTGACAAACCGACACCGCCGGATGGCCACCCGGCAAAATAAAATTCCGTAGCGGCGGCAGACCAGCGTCCATCTTATCCATCGCATTTTCCAGCATTTCGATGTCCTCTGGCAAAAGATCGGGTGTGGGCAGTTGCTTTTGCGGATCGGAAGCCAAATGCGCCCCCACGGTGAACAGCCGATGCTGAATTTGCGCCAGCATTTCGCGCAGGGCTGGCCCTTCCACGGAGTCGCGCAGCCAACCCACGTAAGAGTTTAGTTCGTCCACCGTGCCGTAGGCATCCACGCGGAGGTGACTCTTTTGCACCCGTCGCCCGCCAAAGAGTGCCGTCTCCCCTAGATCGCCAGTTTTGGTATAAATTTTCATTGCGGGCAAATTTTTGTACAAAGGTGGGCATTCCAAGCCAAATATCCGGCGGTTTCATTTCACCTAACATTTTTTGTTGCCCAAAATTAGCCTACTTTTGCGCCGCTTTTGTCGCAGGTTTGAACCTTCGCTGCGGCAGCCATCTATTTGTCACTCACTTAATTATTCCTTTTCCCATGGGACGCGCGTTTGAATTCCGCAAAGAACGAAAAATGAAACGTTGGGCCGGTATGGCCAAAACTTTTACCCGCATTGGTCGGGAAATCGCGCTGGCTGTCAAGTCTGGCGGCCCGAACGCCGAGTATAATTCCCGTCTGCGGATGGCCATCCAGAACGCCAAAGCGGCCAATATGCCGAAGACCAACGTGGAAAGTGCCATTAAAAAGGCGCAAAGCAAGGAGGCCGAAAACTTCCAGGAAGTCGTGTATGAAGGCTATGCAGCGCACGGTATTGCCGTGTTGGTGGAAACTGCGACCGATAATCCAACCCGCACCGTGGCCAATGTGCGGATGTATTTCGACCGTTGTGGCGGCGCGCTCGGCACTTCCAGTAGTGTGAGTTTTATGTTCAATCACAAAGCCGTGTTCAAGGTCAAAGCCGAAGGCCGCGACTGGGACGAACTGGAGATGGAACTAATCGACGCGGGCCTCGACGAGATGAAACGCGAGGAAGAAGAAGTGGTGTTGTACGCGGATTTCGCCGATTTCGGTACGATGCAAAAGGCTTTGGAAGACCGCAAAATCGAGCCGGAAAGTGCGCAACTGGAATGGATACCGACCCTGAGCAAAAAACTCAGCGATACCGAAGTTGATCAGGTGATTAAATTAATTGATCGTCTGGAAGAAGATGATGACGTGCTGAACGTGTTCCATACGATGGATATGTCGGAGTAAGGGTTAAGGATTTGAAGAATTGAGTATTCGAGTATTCGACTGAAATATCAACAGGGTGGAATACTTACGGACTATACAGAGCCATCTCGAATTTTCGGGTTGGCTCTGGTTGTTTTATTACTATCTTTACAAGGTTACCTAATAGAATTGTTTTGCTATTATAACCAGATAGTTATGTTGGTTTTGTCATGTCGAGGGGACACGCTGGCTATGGCAGCGATCATGCTAAGATGAACCGCTAACCACGGAGTGGTTAAATATGAATAGCCCCGGATGAAATCCGGGGAAGTAAGAAGATCGTTTAAACAACCCTGAACGGGGTTGAACAAAAAATGGGATGCAGAGATTCAACCCCATTCAGGGTTGCTCGCCCTCTATCTTTTCCACCCCGGATTTCATCCGGGGCTATTCATGTTTGACCCCATTCGGGGTTCTAAAACCGAGCGGTTCATTAGCAGCGTAGCCGAGACATCTGGATTAAAGTCAGCATTTCATATTAAAATACCCAGATGTCTCCACTTCGGTCGACATGACAGTAAGGGAAGAGTCCGGTGGAGTTTTAAAAATGTTGATAACCAATTACTGATATAACAACAACTCTATTATATAGCATGGGAAAGTTGGAGGAAATACTTTCGGAAATAGATGCACTCAAATTGCAGTTGGATGGTCTGCGCAAAGACCTGGACAATATTACTATTACTGAAGCATTGAAGGTGGAATTTTTATACGAAAGCAACCGGATAGAAGGCAATACCTTGACCTTGCGCGAAACGCAACTGGTTATCAATGAAGGTATTACAATCAGCGGCAAGAGTATGCGCGAGCATCTGGAAGCGATCAACCACAAAGAAGCCATTCTATTCGTGGAAGATATAGTCCAGCAGCGTATCGACTTCTCGGAATATGTTTTGAAGCAAATCCACGCCCTCGTTTTGCACAGTATTGACCGGGAAAATGCGGGCCAGTATCGGCGCGTACCCGTGCTGATTGCCGGAAGTAAACATGTGCCGCCACAACCATATTTGTTGCAAAGTTTGATGGAAGATTATTTTATCTTTTATAATAGTCATAAAGATACATTACACACCGTCGTTCTGGCTGCCGAAATGCACGAACGATTAGTCACTATTCACCCATTTATAGATGGGAATGGGCGTACTTCCCGCTTGATTATGAATCTTATTTTATTGCAAAAAGGCTATCCGTTGGCTATTATTGGGGGCGATTATGAGAGTCGGATGGCGTATTATAATGCTTTGGAGAAGGTAGCGGTGGAAGCGGATAAGGCGAGTTTTGTAGGGTTGGTGGCGGAGCGGGTGTGGGATGGCCTGAAAAGATACATAAAAATATTAAGCGCATAGGGACGTTTTGACCCTTTTTCGGTGTCAAAGTGGATGGGAAGCGTAACGACGAAGCCAAGGGCAGAAAAATTTGGCATAAACTCAAAAAATCCGGCAGATAATTGGGGTATTTGATTTTGACGCGTATATTGCCGCGTCAAATGAACGAAGAATGCCCTATCCCTACCAAGTGCTTCCTGCTGTTACTGCCGCTGATGCGGATATCTGGTCTGTGGCTGGGTATCCGCATCGGTGTTTTTGGGGAAAGAGACGTATATTTCTCTGGTTTCATTGCCGCAACTCACGCGCCGACAAGGCGAGTTTTCACGCAATAGGTGCTATAAGAGGTAGTTGCGGGAAACAATATTTGGTGACAATAAAAAACAAAAACAATAAGCATGAGATCAAGAACTGCCTTCAACTTACCAAGAATTACTTTCCAAGAAAGAAAACTTACCTTGAATCCTGACCCAATCATAGTGAGGCAGGGCGAGAACATTGAAATTGAGTTATTTGCAGATTTAACGAATTCAGGTTACTCTATCGGTGATTTTCTTAAATACAAAAATTTGAAATGGAAACTCCACTTTAAAAATGGGAATCCTTTCCATTCTGAACCCTATACAACTATTGAGTTTAAAACTTTTATACGGGAAGGTGTACCAATGCATAGTGATATTGTTTCTATAGGAATAGCTAATATTAAAGGTGATTATAAATTTGATATTGCCTTAATGAAAGATTCTGATCCTTATAATTATATATCATCTAATAACTATGTTGGAGAAGATTTGATTGAAGAAGTAGATCCAATTATAATTGTCATTTAAAAATAATTTTTTAATAACAATAAAATATAGATGGTAATATCAAAATAATAGTCGAAGTAGAACTGGCGAAATAACGAACTGAATACACAGCCAACTTGAAAAATATTGAAAATAAATAATCATAGCAAGGCAAACAAAACTAGATATTATGTATCATATTGAGATTCTTTCAACACTGCCCGAATTGTACAAATTAATTGAGAGGGCATTCACACCTTTGAACAATGTTCAAGAAAATTTTAATTTTTATTTGCCTTCGGAGTCATTAAGAACAAAACTATTCATTAAGCAACGAGAGGATTATTTCTCCGAAGATATATATCTATGGCTTGATGAATATAAAGAAGAGGCAAAAGGAAATATACCTTTTGTTATTTTAGTTATTGATGGAAGTTTAAGATCAAGAAATTTGTCCAATTTATTTGGCACAACAAGGGCTAAAAGTGGATATGCTGTTTTTACCATTAAAGACTTTAATCAATTTGTAAATGATAAGATTAGGTTCATTCGATATTACTTAGTTAGATATGCAGTTGGTTTTATAGAGCCTACACTTAAATCACACAATGAACAGGAGCGAAAGGACTGCATTTTTCACATGAAGATAAAAAAAATTGAATTACTTGACTCTCTAAATTCTGGTAAAATATGTTCTACATGTTTTGATATTCTAAGGCCAAGATTGACTAATGAGATAAGAGATTCTTTAACGAAAATGTTAAAAGTCGTTAGCAATCAACATCCATTCGCATTAGTGTTGAAAGGCGGTGGAATCAAGGGAGTTGCATTTGCTGGAGCGTTGTTAGAGTTAGAACAATATTTTTCTTTTAACGCCTTTGCAGGCACTTCTGCTGGAGCAATTACCGCTGTTTTGCTTGGGGCGGGATATAGGCCAAATGAATTATTAGATTTTTTGTCTTCTAAAGATTTTAATGACTTTAAGGATGCCTCATTTTTTGGTTCAATAATTAACTTTATTAAAACAAGGGGGTTATATCCAGGAAACGAAATTGAAGAATGGCTAGAAGAATTAATTGCTGGAAAATTTCCTGAAAAAATTGGTCAAGTTGAACTTCGTGACTATGACTATCATACAATTGTGTATTCTGCAAGAATAAGAAATGGGAGATTAATTTTTGATTCAAAGGATGAAAGAAAAGAAGCTCATGCTTCGTTTGCAGCCAGATGTTCAATGTCAATTCCTTATTTTTTTAGCCCAAAATATGTTGATGGAATAAGAGTTTACGACGGAGGTCTGAGAGATAATTTTCCTCTTAAAACCTTTATGGAGTCATATCCAAAAAATCCAGTAATTGGCTTGTTTTTGGTATCTGATTCTAAGAAGGGCGGATTGTCTATTGGCGAAATTGCAAATATTGCAATAGAAGGGGAAGAAGCTGAAATTGTAAATAACAACCTTGATAAGGTGGTGGTAATTGACCCGCGTCCTATAAAAACTACAGATTTTAACTTGACGAAAAATAAAAGGGAATTTTTGCTCTTATCAGGTCAATTAGGTGCATTGAAATTTATTATGCGGAATTATCCCGACATTGAGGTAGACAGTGATCGCATTCGCTATATTGAATCAAAAATACAAGAACTCAAGAAAAAATTATAATAAGAACTGCCACCAACAATGCATGGTCGTACATAGCCAGATAAAACGTGGCCATATCGTCCACGCTCACGTTAATCCCAACCACCGAAAAAACTAAAAGTCAAACCCGTCAAGAATAACCAGCAAAACCCAGCAGGTCGGCACTCCTTATCAATCCTCATTCACCTTCGGCTCCGGCCGCGTCTCAATCAATTCCTCAAAAGAAAAATCCGGGTCCCAAGTCCACAAACCCTGCTCATACTCGCGGGTCATTAAAGCCACATTAGCAAGGTGATATTTACGTTGCAGCAGCGGAAAACGAAAGCGGCTCCATAGCGAACTTTCATCGAAAGGTATACCCGTAGAAATACTCTCGCGCAGCGCGTAGATGTAAGCCAGCCCCTCCGTGCGGCGGCGCAGCCACTCATCAATAGTCAAAGCCGGATCGCCATGTCCCGGCACGAGGCGCGTAAACCAGTTGCGATCATGGATATGCGGCATCTTTTCCAGCGTCTTTTCGTACTCCACGCTGCTGTGATAGATGAACGGAAACTCCACATTGGACAAATAATCGCCCGCCAGACAAAGCCCCAGCTGCCAGACGATCACCATCATACTATCTGCCGTGTGGCCGGGCGCGAGGTAAAAAGTCATCTTGGTCTGGCCGTGGCGAAACTGTACGCCGTCGCGAAACACAAAGAAATCGCCCTGCGGATATTCGATGGGGTAGGGCCGGTCAATGTAGTATTCCTGGTCGAATTGCTGCGCCTGCGCCACCGATTTTTCCCAGTCCGGATTATCGGCCATCGCTTTGCTCATGAACACTTTATCCGCCTTAAAAGCCTTATAACCAATGATATGGTCATAGTCGGAGTGGGTAAAAATGAGGTACACTGGTCGTTTGCCACGAATACTTTCCACGTAGTTTCGGATGCCTTCTACCTCGTCGGGCAGCCAGGCCGGATCAGCCACCAGCACCACATCGTCGGTCAGGACCACCGTGGAATTAGTCTGGAATAGCGCACTCTGGAAGATCGTAACCTGCGGGTCGCGATAAATGATTTTCTGCATTTAGGTGTCTTGTCTTGGGTTTTGTCCGGCGAGTGGGCGCGATTGCCTACTTTTGCGGTTCTTCAATGGACAAAAGTACACAAACATGGCAAATGCAGTGGTGATAGTTGGCCGCCCGAATGTGGGAAAATCAACCCTTTATAATCGTCTGGTCGGTATGCGCGATGCTATCACAGACGATTTTTCCGGCGTGACGCGCGACCGGAAGTATGGTACCTGTGACTGGGGCGGCAAACGCTTCACGGTGGTGGACACCGGCGGGTTCGTGCAAAGTTCCGAGGACGTGTTTGAAACGGCTATTCGTGGGCAGGTCAAAGTAGCTTTGCAGGAGGCTGCGGTAATCATTTTTATGGTCGATGCTCAGACTGGTATCACCGATCTGGACGAAGATATTGCCAAAATGCTGCGCCGCTCCAAAGAACCCGTGCTGGTCGTAGTCAATAAAGTAGACAATCACCGGAGCCTGCTGGATGGCAACGAATTCTATGCCTTGGGCTTTGAAAATGTTTTTTTCATCGCAGCAGTTAGCGGCAGCGGCACGGGTGACTTGCTCGACGCGGTGTTGGAACATATCCACGATGAGCCGGAACTGGAAACACCCTTGCCGAAGTTTGCCATCGTGGGTCGGCCCAATGTGGGGAAATCTTCTTTGACCAACGCATTACTCGGTGAAGATCGGCACATCGTGACGCCCATCGCAGGTACTACGCGCGACCCGATTCACTCGCATTACAACAAGTTTGGTCAGGAATTCATGCTGATTGACACGGCGGGCATTCGTAAGAAAGCCAAAGTGGAGGAAGATCTCGAATTTTACACCGTGATGCGGGCGATTCGGGCGGTGGAAGAAGCCGACGTGTGCATTCTGGTGTTGGACGCGGAATTGGGCATTGAAGCGCAAGATTTGAGTATTGCCAGCCTGATTCAAAAACGACATAAAGGCATGGTGGTGCTAGTCAATAAATGGGATTTAATTACGAATAAAACCACTAATACCGCGCGGGATTACGAAGCGGCTATCAAACGGCGGCTTGCTCCGCACGACGATGTGCCGGTGATGTTCATTTCTGCGTTGGAAAGACAACGTATTTTTCAGGCTATTGAGATTGCGATGGAGGTGTACGAAAACCGTACGCGCCGCATAAAAACTTCGGAATTGAACGATTTGATGTTGCCAATTATCGAATCTACGCCGCCACCCGCCGTGAAAGGCCGCCAACCGAGTTTCAAATACGTTACCCAATTGCCAACCCCATTCCCCGCTTTTGCGTTCTTTGTCAATAACCCCCATTACGTGCGCGATTCGTATGTGCAGTTTTTGGAAAACCAATTGCGGAAGCACTATAATTTCCGGGGTTCGCCGATGGAAGTATATATGCGAATGAAGTAAAAATTGATGACGAATGCAGATTACATGATTGTTGATTTTTGATGTATTCGTTATTGCGACTTAAGATACTTGTTTAACCTCGGAAACCGCATAGCGGTGACACTATGGTACCTCTCATGAAAAAATACTGTTTTTGGGCCGCTTTTGCCCTTTCGCTGAATTTTTTGGGTTGTAAAGACCAGCCAGAGCAAATTCCGGCTTATCTGGAAATCAAGCCGTTTACGGTGAATGCCGAGGGCGGGGCGAGCTGGCAAAAAATCACGGAGGCGTATGTGTACGTCAATCGGGAGTACCTCGGAGCCTATTCGCTGCCCGCTTCGGTGCCGGTGCTGGCCGAAGGAGACGCGTTGGTCTACGTCTATCCGGGCATCAAGGAAAACGGTATTCTGGCGACTCCTAACATTTACCCGTTTCTGTTGCGTCACGAGCAAACGGTACATCTGACGGGCGGCCAAAGCACTAACATTCAACCATTTACTTCCTACGATCCAGATACGAAGTTCCCCTGGGCACTCGACCGGACGACTTTCGATGGTAGTTCTTCTATCGTCTTTCAAAACCGCGATTCCGATGATAACACTAGTTATTCGTTAAGCACTGATGGCGCATTTTCCGGTAAATCATTGTTGATGCAGGTGACTACGGATCACCCCAGTATTTTGATTGCCAGCGAGCCAGTAGTATTGCCGACCAATAATCAGCAGGTTTGGCTCGAATTGCAGTACAAAAATGATGTGGTCTTTGAAGCTTACTTAATTGGAAAAACAAGCACTGGAGAAGAACAAACGCAAGCACTGTTTCAATTCAATAAAAAAGATGACTGGAACAAAATATACCTTAACCTGACTCCTCTCCTCTTGGCCTCGCAACAGGAAAATTACCGGATTGGTTTTCTGGTTAAACTGCCGCAGGATGATGCGGGCGGATTTACCCAGGCGGCAGGTAGCGTACGAATTGATAATCTGCGCCTGGCTAATTTTTGATCTCGCCTAAGAAACTTCCTGCTGTTTGTCCCGCCAACTTCGTCAACGTGATACTTTAGTCTATGCTGCCGCCGATTTCTTTCTGGCGATGCTGGCGTGGGCCCTGTTTTTCCTATACCGAAAAATGGAGGAAGGTGTTCCCGTGGCTGCTATGGCCTTTCATGACGCTAATTTCTACCTGGGCATTTTTATCATTCCCGTCGGCTGGGTGCTGCTCTATGCCATTTTTGACCAATACATTGATATTTATCGGCTTTCGCGGCTGACTACGCTCACGCGCACTTTTTTCCTCTCTTTTCTGGGAGTGATTTTCCTGTTTTTTACCCTCATCCTCGATGATGTGGTGGTCGAATATCAGACCTATTATCGCTCTTTTTTGATGCTGTTCGGGCTGCATTTTCTGCTTACTTCCACGGGGCGCATGATCTTACTGACGCGCGCCAGTCGGCGGCTGAAGGCTGGATTAGTGACTTTTACTACCTTATTGGTGGGTGGTAATCAGAGCGCGCTGGATTTGTTTTTGGAAGTAAAAGGTCGCCGCAAGAGTCTTGGCAATCGTTTTATCGGTTTTATTGATACCAATGGCGGCACTGACCAGGTGCTGGATGCGCATCTACCGCGTCTGGGGAAAATAGATGATCTGGCAACCGTCATCCGTAATTATGACATTGAAGAGGTCATTATTGCCATCGAAACTTCGGAACACAACCGTCTGCGCGATCTCCTGAATGTGCTGTTCGATTTCGGCGACCAAGTGCTAGTGCGCATCATTCCCGATATGTACGATATTTTGCTCGGCACGGTCAAAATGAACCATGTGTTTGGAGCAGTTTTGATTGAAATTCGGCAGGAACTACTGCCCAAATGGCAGCGCGTGGTCAAGCGATTTATTGACGTGACGGCGAGCATATTGGCATTTACGCTGCTGTCGCCCCTGCTGTTATACATTATTATTCGGGTGCGACTGTCTTCTCCCGGCCCTATTTTTTTTACTCAAGAACGGCTTGGTTTGCACAGTAAACCCTTCATTATCTTCAAGTTCCGCTCAATGATCGTGGGAGCGGAAAATGCCGGTCCGCAACTTTCCACCGACAACGACCCGCGCTGTACGCCCTGGGGAGCTGTCATGCGCAAGTATCGGCTGGATGAGTTACCCAACTTCTGGAACGTGCTGCGCGGCGATATGTCGCTCGTCGGCCCGCGCCCGGAACGCAAGCATTTTATTGACCAAATTTTAGAAAAAAACCCACATTACCGCCACCTGCTCAAGGTGCGTCCGGGCATCACTTCCTGGGGACAGGTGAAGTACGGCTATGCCTCCAATGTGCATGAAATGCTGCAACGCCTGCGCTTCGATCTGCTTTATATCGAGAATATGTCGCTGTCGCTGGATTTTAAAATCATGTTTTATACGGTGCTGGTGTTGTTGCAGGGGCGGGGAAAGTGACCGTACTGGCGGCTGAACCTGCCGGTACTACAACGCTTCCGTCGCCACTTCCTTATTAATCTTCCGAATCAAACCCCGCAGCACCGTACTGTTGCCAACTTCTATAAATTCCGTAATGCCATTCGCCACCATATTCTCCACGATCTGCGTCCAGCGGACAGGCGCGGTGAGTTGGGCGATGAGATTGCGGCGAATTTCTTCCGGCTCGGTTACTGGCTGGGCGTGCACGTTCTGATAGACTGGACAAATGGGCGTCCGAAAATGTGTGGCATTGATGGCTCTGGCCAGTTCGTCCTGCGCGGGCTGCATCAATGGCGAGTGAAAGGCACCACCCACGGGCAGTAAAAGCACTCGTTTGGCACCGGCGGCGGTCAGTTTTTCCACGGCTATTTCGATGCCCTTGCGACTACCGGAAATGACTAATTGACCCGGTGAATTGTAATTGGCCGCCACAACTATTTCATTATCAATTGTTTTTAAAATATCTTCCACGGCAGCATCTTCCATGCCTAATACCGCAGCCATCGTGCCATCCACGAGTTCGCAGGCTTTTTGCATAGCAAAAGCGCGCTGACTCACCAGCAATAAAGCATCTTCAAAAGACAGCGCATTGGCGGCAGCCAAAGCCGTGAATTCACCCAGCGAATGCCCGGCCACTGCCGCTGGCTGGAAGTCTGCACCCGCGATTTTGGCGCGAATAATACTTTCGAGGAAGACGGCTGGCTGCGTAACTTTTGTCTGGGTCAAGTCCTCTTTGCTGCCCTCGAACATCACGTCGGTGAGTCGCCAGCCGAGTAGTTCGTTGGCTTGCTCAAACAGCTCGTGTGCCGCTGAGTTGGTGTCGTAAAGGGCTTTGCCCATGCCTTCGGCCTGCGATCCCTGGCCGGGAAAAACGTATGCTTTCATGACTATTAAATGTGCTGATTTGTTGCGTTAATTATTGATTAGGTGTTTATTATATATCGATTTTTGTCATTCAGAGGCGTAAGCCGTGGAATCTGAGGCCGAAGGCCGAATTTTTGAATTACCCATTTCGGCCTTCGGCCTCAGATTCTTCACTACGTTCTGAATGACAAAACAACAGACGGACAACTCACAAAAATATGCTTTTCAAGGCTGTCCAGAGGGCACTTTTCTTTTCTCTACTTCCTTCCAAATCAATAAGTGCGTCGGCGAACAAAAATGTAATGTTTTGAAAGACAAAGGGTTGGTAAAGCGTGATTTCCATATTTAGCCCCAGTTGATTAGCGGGTAATCCAAAGACCAATACATATTCCGGCTTTTTTTGTCGAATATCACTTAACAAACCAACCGGCTGATCTAGCGGAATTTCGGCAAAGAGTGCATCTTGCGTAAGGTTTAACAGGGGCGGCGTCCAGCACTTTGGTCAAAAAAGGACGAGTAGCAGGTGCCGTAAGCGGATCAGCCAGACTAAGGACCAGCAATTGACGAGCAAAGTCGCCGGTGGCGGTGGAGAAAACCGATTGTTCGGGGGCCAGGATGATCAAGTCTTTGGAAGAGTACATGGCAGAAGATTGGAAGCGACAAATATTGGGATTCGATAAAATATTGAAAGTCAAACCGCCAACTCCGCAAAATTGCTGTTTAACCACCTTATTATAGGAAAGTCCGAAAAAACCTAAGCCCTTTATTACCCATTTGGATCGCCAAAAAAGTATTAAAACCACCTTAAATTGTCATTTGAAGATGATAATTCTGTGTTAGGCCCAAAAAATCATTGTTTTTGGAATAAAATTTTTTTATGTTTTCCTAAAGTTCCCTAACTTTGTGGGGTCAATATAGGCTTTCATATAGTATAAAATGTTCGCATCATGGCAGTAAAATATCCGGTTACGATCACTCCAACGACCGAATCCCGGCTTCATAGTGTTGATTTTACGGACTTGCCTTTTGGTAAGGTCATTTCCGATCATATGTTCGTGGTGGATTACGACGGACAGCAATGGGTGAACGCCCGGATAACGCCTTACCAGAACTTGAATATCGCTCCTTCCAACCTGGCGCTGCACTACGGTCAGAGCATTTTTGAAGGACTGAAAGCCAGCAAGCGCGATGGGGAACCCGTATTGTTTCGCCCCGAAATGAACGCCCGCCGTCTCAATGCTTCCGCCGAGCGAATGTGTATGCCTACGCTTCCCGAAGATTTGTTTGTGCAAGCCTGCAAAATGCTGGTCGACCTGGACCGTGATTGGGTGCCAGACCAGGATGGTTATTCCTTGTACCTGCGGCCAGTTATGTTCGCTACCGACGAGTACTTTGGCGTTCATGCTTCGGAGAAATATACTTTTATTATTTTTACCGGTCCGGTGGGTCCTTATTATGCCAAGCCGATCAAACTGTGGGTGGAAGAGGTCTTCACGCGTGCCGCCCAGGGGGGAACTGGCGAGGCCAAATGCGCCGGAAACTATGCCTCTTCCTTATTGCCTGCTGCCCGTGCCAAACAAGCCGGTTATGACCAGGTAATGTGGATGGACTCGGTGGAGAAAAAATACGTGCAGGAAGCGGGTACTATGAACCTCTTTTTCGTGATTGATGGAAAGGTGGTTACGCCCGCTACGACGGGTACGATTCTACGCGGCATTACTCGCGAGAGCTTCATGACGCTGCTCAAAGAATGGGGTTATAGCGTGGAAGACCGCCTGTTGAGTATTGCCGAAATCTCTGATGCTTACTGGCGCGGCCAATTGCAGGAGTGTTTCGGGGCTGGTACGGCGGCTTTGGTCAGTCATGTCAGCAGCATTACCTGGCGCGATCGCCAGTTGGAACTGCCGCCGGTAGATGACACGCACCGCCCGGTTGGAACGCGCTTAAAACGCTATCTCAACCGTTTGCGGATGGGCCTGGAACCTGATCGTTATGGCTGGTTGCAGAGCTGCGAGGATTCCGGGGTGTATGAATTACTGGGAGAAAAAGTAGAGATGGGCGCATAATAACCCTGATTTTTGAAAGATAAATGCCCCGCTCAGCCATAGGTTGTGCGGGGCGTTGTGTTTTGTATTGAAAGCCTATAAGATTTTGACTTTCAATATTTTATAATAAAGTTTACTTGTCATCAAATCGCTAAAAATCTATGATCGCCACCACACCCTCGCCGCCCTACTACGCCGTCATTTTTACCTCTGTTCGTACCCCAGACAATGAAGGCTACGCCCAAACCGCCGACCGTATGGTAGAACTTGCCACCGGGCAGCCCGGATTTTTGGGCGTGGAGTCGGCGCGCAATGAAGTGGGTATCACCGTTTCCTACTGGGAAAGTCTGGACGCGATCAAGCAGTGGAAAGCCCATGCAGAGCATTTGATGGCTCAGCAACAGGGCCGGGCAAAGTGGTACACGGCATACAAAACCCGTATTTGCCGGGTGGAACGCGATTACGGATTTGAGGTTTGAGATGTACCGCCAATCCCTGATCGGCGACAATTTACCGATCGGGGATCGGCGGTACTTACAATAATTTTAACCCGTAAACTACTACCCAGACTACGGCCAGTACAGTGGTAGCAATCACCACACCGCGCATGGAAAGTTCCCAGCGGCGTTTCTGGTAAATGTTTAATGGAATGACATTCAGCGCAATAGCCACGATGCCTACCGTGCGTTCGCGGAAATTGACCGAAAAACCAGCACCGCTTGCCGCGCCCCGTGATTCCAGCAAATTGAAGATTTCGTAGAGCAAAATATAGCCCATTGTAGGCAAAATCAGTCCAACCAGCAGACCGACCCAGATTTCGTTTTTTTGAAACATTCTTTACTATTGAGTATTTGAAATGATGCGTATTTGCGTATTTGAAGTTATGAGTAATTGATCAATTGCGTGACCATCGCTTGCCTTAGCCTTAGTCAAATCCTCGCATCCTCAAATCTTCAAATCCTCCTCAATAAGATTCCAGCCCGATCATGTGTTCCATCGCCCGATAATTCGTCAGATCGTGCATAGAAGGCACCACCGAAATGTAGCCTTGATGCAGTGCGTGGACATCCGTATCCTCCCCCTGGTCAAGATTAACAAATTCACCGCTCAGCCAATAATAGGGCTGACCGTACGGATCGCGGCCCTCCTGAAAATGCTCCACCCAGCGCGCATCGGCCTGTCGGCAAATCCGCAGTCCCTTTATATCGGCTTCTGGCAATTTGGGAATATTGACATTTAGCAGGTGGCCGTGGATAAACGGCTGATCGAGGGCATAGCGTATGATTTTGCGTATCCACTTTTTGCCCGGCTGGAAATCGGCCTCGAAGCTAAAATCCAGCAGCGAAAATCCAATGCTTTTGATGCCTTCCAAGGAGGCCTCCATGGCCGCCGACAGCGTACCGGAATACAGAATATTGATAGACGCATTGCTGCCATGATTGATACCCGACACGCAGAGATCAATTTTGCGGCCTTTCAGCACTACGTGTTTGGCGAGTTTCACGCAATCTACCGGCGTACCGGAACATTCATAGGCATCTATGCCGGGAAAAGCCTGCACTTTTTTGAGGCGAAGCGGATCGTTGATGGTGATGGAGTGACCCTTGGCACTTTGCGGAGAATCGGGGGCCACCACGACCACTTCGCCCATTTCGGCGGCTACTTCTACCAACGCCCGGATGCCGGGGGCGACAATTCCGTCGTCGTTGGTGACCAAGATCAGAGGTTTCGACATTTGGCAAATGTAACGGATGCCAGCGTTTCGGTGCAGCCTAAAAAGTTAATTAAACCTGAAAATTTCAGTGTGAATGATGCGGCGGTAGTACAATTTGCTTCGCAAAATGAGGTTTTATGATTTTAAATAGGGTTTGGCAAGGGTTTTTTCACGTTAAAACTAATATTCTCCTGATTTTCAAACGATTGATTACTGTTTTTGTCCTAACCTTGCACCAGGTATTCCATATTTGCCCTGCATTTCCTCCCGGAGCACCCTAAAAATGAAACTACGTAAAACCCGCTTTTACCATCAAATAGTCTGCTATGAAACGAATCTTGCTTTCCTCTCTTTATCTGCTGGCACTGACCTCGCTGTCTGCTCAAACCGCACCTATCTATCTGCTGTTCACCCGCGACTGCATGGATCAGCTGGAAATACAGCTATACGTATGGAACCAATATGCAGCTGACTTATTCGGTGCATCCCGTGCTGAAGAGCAATTTCTACTTACTGCCGGTCAGCCTGCGCTCACGTCGCCTTCTTATACCGCCCGGGACGCTGAATTGCCGTGAGTTCAACATTAATGCGGCTTTTGTGGATGCCATCAATAAAAACATCCGCCCGGTGTATATCGTCCACCAGAATGCACAGGGTTATACCTTAGTGCCATTGGCAAGTGCTTCGCAAATCACTCGTTATGGCGCAGTATTTCAGTTTCGTACTCCCCGCTACGCTTTTGCCGTGGATACCAATAACTTGGTGTACGAACAGAATCTGGCACTGCCCGGCTCGAACGCTTATTTGTATTTCAGCGGCGTGAAAGTGCATAACTGCCGTAATGAATATTCTTTCGGCGGGTACCGACCCAAAATAACTCCGAACGCTCGGATTTCGACTTTATTCCCGGTGTAGGTATTACCACGGATCGCACTGGTAAAAGTGCCGCCGAAGCGGAGAATAACCAGATGCGGTTGACGAAAATCAATGGCCTGGCTTTGGAAGATTATCTTACGATGCTTTGCCCGGCGGGCGGCGGCTCCACCGTCTCCAAGTGGGCGGGACAAGCGGTCTATGGACCAACTTCTACCGCCGTTCCACCGAATCAGGATAAAGAATTGGGAATCTATTAAGCAAAATGGCGGTATTCCAACTGTGAATACGCCCGTTTATACACAGCCGTCGAATTGCCCGGAACCGATGGGCCAAGGGTATCACCTGATGCAACCCCACGAAACACTGAACGCTGTGGCCCGCACTTATGGCGTGGATGTAAAATCACTGGTGCGCTGGAATAAAATTAAAGACCCGGATAAAGTGCAGATCTGCCAGAAAATCTGGTTGAAGGCACCCCCGCAGGTTACTCCCAAAGGTGTCGCGCCCAAGCCCGTGCAACACTCCACCGCAAAGGGACAAGCCACCGCCAGCGACGGTAGTGAATCAGTCCATTTACTGGAATCAGCAACAGCAGCAGCCAACCGTCACACAGACCCTGCCAACCCCTCAGTACAATTACACGCCAGCCCAATATAATAACAATGAATATATGGGCGCGGTGACTAGCGCGAATAACCAGCCACAAGCATTACACATGGTGCAAAAAGGAGAGACCCTGACCGGTATCGCCCGCCAGTACAATATGTCGGTCGGACGGTTGCGCATGCTGAATAATATGCCACCTACCGGCAATGTAACCATCCGTCCGGGTCAGCGCTTGTCGGTGTCGGAGTACGCATCACAAGTGCAAATGCCTGCTACTTCGCCTGCTACCACTCTGCAACCAGGCACTCAAAACCCCACCAGCGGCGCGTTTTTGAGTACGCCCAGCACCTCGCCAGCTCCTACTCAATATAATACCACTACGCCCACGCCCACGCAGTATAATATAACACCTAAACCTAATCCAGCACCAACAACAACTCCGGTAGTAGAAGACCACGACCGTTTTTATGAAACACCGGTGACTGGGCACGATGGCTCAGCCGACTACTACTGCTGCGCCCGCTCAACAATCCCCTGCGCCTGCTACTGCCCAGTCTATGCTGCCTGCGCAAAATAAAACCCCCAATTATCAGGAGTATATTGTGAAAGAAGGCGAGACGTTGAGTTCTATCGCTATCAAATACAAGGCGGATGCGCAGGAATTGGCCATTGTAAATAATAAAGAAGTGACGGAGGTACTTATAGCAGGGCAACGAATTTTGGTGCCAGTGAAGAGTAATTAAAAGGTTTAGAGAAATAGTTTAGAAAAAGGGTTTAGATGGTTTAGAAAAATTCAAAATGCTAAGAATCAGCAACTTGGAAACACTCTAAACCTTCTAAACTCTTTTCATTTTTCTTAAACCTCTCTAAACTGCTTTTTCAAAATCGCAGCACTACCGTTCCCATCCAGTTGCGTCCAGCCTGCGGGAAAAAACCAGTTAAATTGTACACGCCACTCCCCTTCCAAACGCGAGTATGGATCATCGGGACGAGCATCGTAGCCTTGCGAAGTGTAACGATACGTCCAGCCATTGGAAGAATAGCGTTTATCAAAAAGGTTATTGACTGCGAACAGAAAACTGATTTCTTCGCCTACTACTTTTTTGAGGTTGTAATTCAAACGTAAATCGCTGAAAAAATAGCCGGAAAGACTCGTGTTGGTATTGGAAGTATTTGTCCAGAAATTGTGCACCTACATACTTTCCCTGATAACGAAATGGTCAACGTTTGGCGACTTTTTTGCAAAACATCCCAGCCCAATTCTCCGCGTGTAATGACGTTTGGCGAGTAAGCCAAATCAGTATTTTGATACAGCAGCGCGTCTTGCTCGCCCGTATCCCAGTTATCGCGATATTCCGTAAACGTCTTGATTTTGTTCTGGCTGAACGCCGCGTTGACAGTGAATCGCAGACGAGGATCAATCTGCACCGCCGCTTCTAACTCCACACCCGCCCGGTAACTATCGGCTACATTCGTGCGAATGTTAGCCCCCACATCATTCAGCCGGCCATCCAGCACGAACTGATTGTCATACTGCATCCAGTAGAAATTTGCAGAAGCATTCCAGCGCGAACGGGCCGTTTTTAGCCCCGCTTCAAAGTCGTACATCCGTTCCGCTTGCGGGCGACTTTGGGGAGTAGATTGGGTGTAATCGTCGCGATTTGGTTCACGATTAGCCACGCCAAAGAAGCCGTAGGTCGTCCATTGCGGCGCGAACTGCCAATTCAAACCCAGTTTAGGATTGAAGAAGGTCAACGCAACTGACTGATCTACTGGCTTTTGTTCGCTATCGAAACCCAGGAAATCGTACTGGACGGCGCGTACTTGCAAATCTAACAGCGCAGTCAAACCTTTGCCAATTCTGGCTTCTGTTTTCAGATAACATGTTTGCGTCCCGCTTGTCCGCGTCGTTGTCATAATAACGAAAGTCCTTTCGCTGTCTAATATTTTCCTCCGCCCAAATTATCTCTCCAAAGTGTTTGCCTTCATAACGACTCACCGCACCACCCAAAGTAAATATCGGTTGCCACCTAATTTTTGGTGTCCAGCGCAACGCGAAAGTGCTTCCATAAAAATAATTATCCAGCCAACGCCGCCTTACCAAGATCTGTAGATAATCCAGACGTATCAGTAATGCCATAATCTGTTATTGCCTGATCTGCTTTATATTGCTCATAAAAGCCGAATCCCCGCGTGTAGTGTCCATTCAATTGCAGACTAAGTTGAGGCGACAAAATGCGCTTATAATGCAGCAGGAAATACCGTTGAGTATAATCATCTACCTGATCTTTGTAAGGTTCGCCCGGCTGTTCGGCTCCGGCAGTATTGAAGCGTCTAAGTTGCTCATCCTCTATATATTGTGCTGGAACACCTTCCCACGCCTGGTAAGTAATTTCGTGACCCGATAACAGGTGCATTTGCAGCGATTGGCGGTCATCCAGATACGTACCAGTCAAATGCAGGGAATTCAAATTTGAACTCGCCCGATCAATATAACCATCAGATTTGATGGTAGAAAGCCGTCCGGTAAAGACCAATTTCCTCGCCAGCAAGCCCGTGCCGAGATAAGCTGAATGCTTGTGTGTTCCAAAAGAACCGACCGAATTCGTGATGCTCGCAAAGGGTTCCGCCTCTACCCGCGACAGATCGACATTGACCGTAGCCCCAAAAGCACCTGCGCCATTGGTACTCGTTCCAACGCCGCGTTGCACCTGAATTTCCGCCGCGCTTGCCGCCAAATCCGGCAAATCCACCCAGTACATGCCCTGACTTTCGGCGTCATTGATCGGCACGCCATTGATCGTCACATTCACCCGCGTAGGGTCGCTGCCGCGAATGCGCAGGCCCGTGTAACCCACGCCACCGCCCGCATCGGAGGTTTCCACCAATGATGGTACGCCAGTTAGCAAAAATGGAATGTCCTGGGCCTGATAGGTTTTTGCAATGGTGGCCGCCGAGAGGTTGGTGTGTGGCACTGGATTGGTTGCCTCGGCGCGAGTTGCTTGAATCACAACGGTTTGTAGGGCGATGGAATCTGGTTTTTGGGCGGGTAATAAGAAAGGCAAAAGGCAAAAAATGACCCCTCCCCGGTAGGGAGGGGGACTTGATCGTGGTATTTTCTGTTGATTTTTAGTACTTTGGGAAAGGAAATTTTTAGCAAACAACTGCCAAAGAAGGGAGAACAAATCTTTCTTCTCCGCTCAATGTACTCCCCCCTTTCACGGGGGGGTAGGGGGGGGCTACGCAATTTGCAACCCGCAAAAAGCAAAGCGTGAATTCTGATAGAAACATGAAAATGAGTAAATTAGTGAAACATCCACCGACGAAGGGGCTTCGCAGGTGTAGTGATGCCACTACCCGTCTCAATTCCCTTCCCGGCATGACCCGGGCAGGTTCGATGGGTGTAATCTCAGTCCCGCAAAAGCGTGGGACACCCCAATGAGTATTGAACCGCAAAGATCAATAATATTTCTGAACCAAGTGCAAGGCAGTTGCTAATCGGCTGGCTGCATCGCCGCGCATGATGTGGTAATCGGCATTGATGTATTTTAATAAATCTTCGTATTGATCAAACAGCGCATCTCGTTCCGCTGGATGTTCGCGCAAAGGATCGGGCTGCCAGGAAATATCGGGCGCGCAGAGAAGATAGAGAGAAGGTAAGATGGTAAGAGGTGGTGAGAGGTGAGAACGGCCATATTTGTATTGTTCCCAAATATAAACGACTGTCCAATCGGTGTCGCAAACGAGCATACCGCGGGCTGATCGACTTTTTGGGTGAACCAATCTTCCCAAAGTTGCTGGCCCAGGGCAATGGTTTTCAAGTCTTGTCGTTGGTAGGGGCGACCCAAATTGGCGACGTAAAAGCGGGCAAATTCCGGCACACAAAACACACCCAAGGCCTCGGCCAATTGCTGCGCCAAAGTGGTTTTGCCCGATGATTCCGGGCCGGTGACAACGATCTTCAAAACATTTTGTTCCAGTAACATTGCATTGATTTGGGTATTTTTGCCCTTTCATCCACCTGATTCGATTACCTTATTTCCGTTTTTGCCATGCATAATATTGAACCACATTTTCAGTGGCGCGACCAATATATCGCTTCCGAAGACAAGCGTTCGCCTTTTTTCGGGCGGGAATACAGCGAATTTGAGTTCACCCACCAGTTATACAATTTCTATCTGCATCCGCAATGGGATGATTTTGGGTCGTCTACCTTGTATGGAAAAATCCTTTTTGCGGAGTACGAAGAAAACTATGTGCTGATCGAATTGATCGGCGAATGGAACGACACGTTGCACAACGATATCATGTTTTTGAAACGCGAAATCGTCGATCCGCTGATGCTGGAAGGCATCACAAAATTTGTGTTTTTCTGCGAAAATCTACTCAATTTCCATGCCTCCGTGGATGATGATTATTATGCGGAATGGGCCGAAGAAGTGCGCGAAGAGGGCGGCTGGATTGCTTTTTTGAACCTGCGTGTCCATGTCGAAGAAGAAATGCATGAGGCAAATTTGCAATTGTATGCGCATTTCGGAGAAGATTACAATGATATTATTTGGCAACCACACAAGCCGCAGATTGTTTTTTCTATTCTCGATGCTTTGGTCGAAGGCCGCGTGCGGCGGCTGGGAGAAGGATGAGGGAAAGGTTGGGAAAAAAGGTTGAGGGTGCTGAGAGGCTATCGCCGTTGAGAAACCCCGAGAATTCATCAGCAATCCTTCTCAACAGCGAAGTTTTTCAACGTTCTTACAACCCTTCTCAACAGCGAAGCTTCTCAACAACCTCAACATTCTCAACAATGCCACTTCCCTTCCGTTCCGGTTTCGTCAACATCATCGGTCGGCCCAACGCCGGCAAGTCCACGCTCATGAACGCGCTGGTGGGTGAACGCATGAGTATTATTACGCATAAGCCGCAGACCACGCGCCACCGCATCATCGGTATTTTGACGGGAGAAGGTTTCCAGATTGTGTTTTCAGATACGCCGGGTTACGTGAAAACGCCGTCGTACAAAATGCACCTGGCCATGAATCGCTTCGTGGAAGGCACGGTGGAAGATGCCGACTTGATGCTTTTTGTGACCGATTTGACCGAAGAATTGGAAAATGATAATCCGGTTATTGAGGTACTGACCAAAGCCAAAGCCCCGATTTTTTTGATTGGAAACAAAGCCGATCTGGTGCAGGAACAACGGGTGCAAGATGTGGCCGGTTGGTGGAAAAAACGCGTGGAGGTAGCCGACTATATGGCTATTTCGGCCCTGAAAGCCCCCCAAGCGTCGGTATTGCTCGAAAAAATCCTGTCGTATTTGCCAGAAGGCGAGCCATTTTATCCTATCGATCAATTGACCGATCGGCCTGAACGCTTCTTCGTCGGCGAAATCATTCGCGAGAAAATATTCATGCTCTATGACGATGAATTGCCCTATTCCAGCGAGGTAAATGTGGACACTTTTCAGGAAGGACAGACCACTGCCGGCGAGGCGATTTCCAGAATTCAGGCCACGATATTTGTTATGCGCGAGACGCAAAAAGCCATCATTTTGGGCAAAGGCGGCGCGGCGATCAAGAAACTCGGTACCTACGCCCGCACCGACATTGAGCGATTTTTGCAGACCAAAGTTTTTCTGGAATTGACCGTGAAAGTGCGCGATAACTGGCGCGATGACGAACGTTCTTTGCAGCGTATGGGGTATTTGTAATAGCTAAGGAGACAGTATTAAGGAATTAGGAGTCAGCGTATAAATTAGTGATAATCAAGGTTTTGTAATTTATAGAAATGCCTGCTAATTATGTCCACATACTTCTTACACAATATGTATATTGGCAGATCGCTCAAACAGCAGACAGTTTGCGCCATAGATTTCGACCATTCCCGTTTGTTGAAAACCGCATTTTTCCAGCACCCGTTGTGAAGCCATATTGTCCACATCGGTGACGGCAACCACCTTCTCTGCTTGCATTTCACGATATAAATAATCCGTCAATCCGGAAGCCACCTCCGTCGCCAGCCCCTGCCCAAAGAAACGCGGCAGCAGCACATAGCCCACTTCCAGATCGCGGCTGACATCGAAATCCATGTGGCGGGCCGTGCAGTAGCCGACAAAAGATTCTGTATCGCGCATTTCCATCGCAAATATCCCCAGTTTTGGTTGTTGAGCATGGTAGTTTGCCCAACGCACCAGCCGATCGCGCACCACAGCGGCATCCGTCTCTACCGGGCGGATATAGTGCATCACGGTTGGGTCGCTTTGCAAAAGAAAAAGGCTGTATAAATCGTCGTCGCGCAATTCACGGATGCGCAGGCGTGCGGTTTCGAGGATGATCATATGGACTTGTGTTTTAAATATACTTGCATGGTTTCCAGTAATATTGCTTCCAACGTTCTTGAAGCGGCTATTGTATGCGCTGGCTTTGAGCACCTGTCTATCTGCATGGATAAAATAGCAGAATGTTCAAACTGTTTAAATTTTTTCGTTTTATAGTCAACGCGAAATGGTTTTGAACAGAGATCGAATGTAAAGTACATCACAGTAACTATTTAAACCTTTTTATAGTAAAAGTTGAGAGATTGAGAATGTTGAGAGGGGTTGAGGGATTGATAGTGAATACTTTACATTCGGCCTCTGTTCAAAACCACTCTGCGTTGACTATAAACATTTTACACCACTTTAAACCTAATACATCAACATTGCGCCCAAATTTACTCTAACAAAAGTCTTTTAGCATAGATTTTCCGCCCCTCGTCATACACAATTATAAAATAAATTCCTTTGGGGGAATTAGGCAGCGATATTTCGGTGGAGGCAACTAAATTCTCTGCATATATTTTTTCTCCTAAAAAGTTATAGATTTCCACGGTACAACTTTTGAGGTGAGGCAAAGAGTTCAAATCCAGGCGGAATTTTCCAGTAGATGGATTGGGATAAACGGCAATATCCGCCTGCAATTCATCTTCTTCGATACCAAGCGTATTCTCCACATATTCATAAGCTCCAATATCAAAATTCATCCCCTGGGGCCGAAGAATGCCATCGTAATCGGTTGATGGAGCATCTATACTGCTGCCAGCATCAATCGCCGGAGAGCCGGGTTTTAGATGTAAATCAAAATTGGCTGGCAATGCAAAATTAGAAACATCTAAAAAATAACTACTGAAATTCGTGATTGCTCCCAATATCATATTATTAGAAGCCACGCCCATAGTAGGGTCGGTTATAATAACATTGTTAGCCACCAGGTTATTTTTCACAATATTACCAGTACTGGCCGGGCCGTTGGTTTTTTTATTAATAAGAATCCAGGTGGGGCCTATATTGCTGGCATTATGATCAATAGAATCAACTGGAGTATATGGATAAGGGTCCATCACAGTATTATTAACTATCTTACAATTGACCGCTCCATAAAATGAAATACCATGCCAATGATCAGTAATGACGATATTATTCTCGGTTATCCAGTTTAAGAAAACGCCATCAAAACAGCCTATTCCCTGCGCCGGGCCTCTAAAAGCACGGGTTGTGTCGGTACAACTAATAAAAATATTATTTCTGATAATATCGTTTTTTAAAGTGTCCTGTCCGGTTCCACCTGCGGGATAGGTAAACGATTGAAATAAATCGTCGTGATTTTCTAGGTTGGTCATCACTTTTATCAAGTCCATGACTTTGTTATGCTCAAAAATAATATCGCTGCCAATGACTCTGCTCCCATCATTCGTAAAATTTTGGACCGTGTTCCCGCGAACAATGGTATTGGAAGAAGAAATAGACAAACCGAAGGCCGTATTTTTAATTAAATTATTTTCAATAATATAGTTAGCGTTAATTTTTCCGCGTGTAGACAGGCCACTATTGCATCTGTTTCTCCAATCCTGCCTGGTCCAGCCAGTAGTGTTTAAGTTAGAAGAAATAACACAATTGCTAATAGTAATATTGGTAGCATAAGGATAAATCTCTACTAATGTATAAGAAGCAGTAGCCATCGTACCTGTCGCCTCGGACTGAATAGTCAGTCCATCTAATTTCCAATAGGCCGCTGCAATAGCTGCCGAAGCAGATACCCGGATTCTATCAATGATGGGAGCTTGTCCGGGTTGGGGTGTAATAACCACAAAACCTGCATTAATTCCCCGAATAATGGCGTAGCCATGATTTCCCGTCCTTAGGAAAATGGTATCTCCCGCCAAAAATGTTTTATTAGCGGCAAAAATACTACTCAGATTGGCCCAGGGAGAAGCATACGATCCAGTATTGCTCATACTCCCCGCTGCCGATGGGTCGGAATAATAATTCGTTGCGCTGCTGATGGCAGAAAAAAAACAAAAGATGATGATTGGTAATAACCTGGTGTTAGTTTTAAACATAAGCGGGTTTGTTTTTAGATCGTTCCATGAAATATAAAAATTGCTTGATGAAATGAACAAAACATAACCTACAGTCAGCTAAAGACCGCATGTAACGTATTCATTACATTGTAAAATAAGTTATTTTGAGTATTTGAAGATTTGAGTATTCGATCAAATACCTGATTATCAAATGTTTTTAATCAGATCTTCCAATACTCGCATCCTCAAGGAAATTAATTTACAGTGTATTCACGATCAATACCTAAACCTTTCTAAACCACTCTAAACGGGCTACAATAACAACTAACTCATTCATTCTCAACGCGCAGCCAGTACGATAAGTATGCTGACCGATAACCTACCCCAATTTTGGCATGATTCTTTGTAAAGGGAACGTGCGGTGGCCGATCAAAGGGGATTTTATAGATGGGCCACCGTATCAAAACATTTCTCATATTTGCAAAACTTTTAATCAATATGTTTTCCAGCAATACCAAAGATAAAAAGCCGGTCTCTTCGCCCATGACTTTACCGATGGGCAATGATAAGGATAATGCAGGCACCACCGTGATTGCCAAAGGCACCACCATCGAGGGCAAGTTCATGTGCGTCGAAAACGTACGTCTGGACGGGGCCATTCATGGAGAAGTAGAGGTAGAAAAACGCTTTGTGATGGGCGATACCAGCTACGTACAGGGCAATATCAGGGCCCGGGACGCGGCTATAAAAGGCAAAATAAAGGGCGATGTCTTTGTCAAGGAAGCATTGCACCTGATGGATACGGCAGTCATCGAAGGCAATATTACGGCCCGAACGATGATCGTGGAAGAAGGCGCGCGCTACAATGGTGCCTGCAAAATCGGGGCTGCTGCGGTAGGTGCTCCGGCGACTGTGGTCGCGAAATAATCGAAAAACGAGGCCGAAAACTGCTGCAGCAATGCGATATTTGCGGCGGGTTTCGGGTTTCCGGCCTTCGTTTTGGCAGCATGGAACAACGCATTTTTGATTTTACCGACGCGCAACTGACCGCCGAAACCGCGCGGAACGGGACGCTGAACCTCGTGATTGGCTCTGACGGCCTCTCGCTGTTGGTGACCGATGGGTTTGGGAAACCTTTGGCCCTGCAAATCCAGCCGTTTTCCAACGCGGGTCGCAGTTTTAAGCAGACGGAGGCCGACGTGCGCCGCGTATTTGGACACGAAACCCTGCTGGCTCATCTGTACAGTCGGGTGCGCTGCGCTTTTTCCAACGGAAATGCCACTTTGGTGCCTCGCCGTCTGTTTCAGCCCGACGATCTGGCCGCTTATTTCAAAGTACTGCTGCACGCTGGCGACTATACTTATGGCTATACCGCTTTGCCGGACTTTGATTGCGTTTTAGTGTATGCGCTGGAGCCAGCCATTCAGCGTCTGGTGGGGCAGTATTTTCCAGATGCTCAAACCACCCATTTGGCGGCGACTTTGTTGCCTGCTTATCAAAAGCACAACCTCCGCAGCGGCTACGAGGTTTGTCTGCATTTGCGGTATTCCTCGCTGTTCATCGCCGTATTTGAGCGACAGAACTTGTTGTATTACAACGCTTTCCAATTTAAACAACCCAGCGATGTATTGTATGCTAGTTTGCTGGCTTACGAACAATTTCGGCTCAATCCGCTGGAAACGCCGCTACTGATAACGGGTAATTTGGTGGAAGATTCAGACATTTATCGTTTGCTTTATCGGTATTTTCGCTCTATGCGTTTCGGCTCGTTGCGCGATAATTTCCCGCTGCCCATGTCAGCGAGTGCTTTACCAGCCCATACTTTTTTTGATTTGTATAGCTTGCAGACAATCAGTTAAGCATTTACTATCTAAAATTACAAGGTTTAAAAATGAAACTTCTAATAGCCATCAGTTATGTAACCCTATTATTAAGTTGTAACCCTTGTGATAAATTCAAAAACGAAATTTATAAAGAAGAAACAGTTGAAAATATGCTAGATTCGACTGAAGTTATAGAACTAAATTCATTTATAAAATCGTTCGAGGAGCCTGCATTTGATCAATTGGATCATGAAGCCTATCGCCTTATATATACATACTCTTTATCCGATACTGCACATCTTATACAAATCAGTAAAAACCTGTCGAAGTATTATTTGATCCACAAAAAATTAGTATCGCATGATCATTTGACTAAAGTACTTACGGTGGCTATGGAAAAAGAATTAAGTGTGGAAGAATGGGAAAAGTTCGTTGCGGCAATCTATCAAAATGGATATTGGATGCTGCCTAAGAAGGTTCCTGAGAAGCCCGTACTAGATGGAAGCTTATCAATTATAGAGGGAAGGCGACCAGCGGCGAAAGCTTGTGGAAAAAGAAACTACCATATTGTCGTAAGAGGGTATCCCGAAGAGGAAACATTTGAAAACCTATCTGCTCGGTTTTGGCAGTCAGCGGAATAAAAAAGTTAAGTTACTACACAAAACCCAACTAAAGAGCGGGTGAAAATATTGCTAATATGCGCATTATTGGAGGAACATTAAAAGGGCGACGTTTCGATCCCCCAGCGGACAACTGGCCGACCCGTCCCACGACGGATATGGCCAAGGAGGCGTTGTTCAATATTCTGAATAACCTGATTGATTTCGAGGAGACGAAAGTGCTCGACCTGTTCGGCGGCACGGGCAGCCACAGCTATGAGTTCATTTCGCGGGGCTGTCAGGATGTGACGTATGTGGACAATTTTGCGCTCGCTGTGCGTTTCGTGCGCAAGACGGCAGAGACGTTCGGCATTGAAAAACAACTGACCATCCAGCAGATGGACGTATTTCATTTTATCAAACATTGTAGTACGCAGTTCGACTACATTTTCGCCGGGCCGCCCTACGCGTTGCCGACGATTGATACCATTCCCGACTTGATTTTTGAAAAAAACCTGCTGCTGCCCGACGGGCTCTTTGTGCTGGAGCACAATCCTTACCACGACTTTTTGAACCACCCGCAGTTGGTGGATGTGCGGACGTATGGCAAGACGATTTTTAGTTTCTTCAAGCCAGACGAACTCATCATTCATAACTCATAACTATTTTCACATCGTATTAGCCGATTTGAAGATCCGATCCCAGTTGATGCCGTCGCGCATATTGCCGTTTTTGGTAGAAAACCATATAAACAGCGGCTTGCCAACGATGTGGTCTTCAGGCACATAGCCCCAAAAGCGACTGTCTTCGGAATTATGGCGGTTGTCGCCCATCATCCAATAATAGTCCTGCTTGAACGTGTAGGAATTCGCTTCCTGGCCATTGATATAGATTTTGCCGTCGCGCACCGCCAGATCATTGTGTTCATAGTCGTGGATAACGCGCTTGTAAAAGGGCAAATTTTGCTCGTTGAGCGGGGTGGTAACCCCCTTTTGCGGAATATAGATCGGGCCGTAATTATCTACCGACCAGCTGCGATACCGTTTGCTATCGTTGGGAAACATATAGCCGGTCGTATCCACGCGGGGCTTCCAACGCTCCAGTTTCACATTGGGACCCATTGCTTTTATCTTGGCTACCTGCTCGTCATCGAGATTGAATAGTCCCTGGCTGGCGGTGCCGGGGCCGGGATCATCCAGGTGTACCCCCCATTCGTCCAGTTTTTTCAGATTCACCGCTGGCGTAACCTGGTACAAAAACTGGCGGTGGCTTGGTACTTGCGCGGCCTTACCATTAATATAAATCAAGCCATCGCGGACTTCCAGACTATCGCCCGGCAAACCTACACAGCGTTTGATGTAATGGTCTTTTTTATCAACGGGGCGCACAATGATCTCCGCGCCGGGCGGTAGCGTACCGCCGAGTTGCCGTCGTTTTTGATAAATATCCATCGAGCGCGTCGGTTCTAATATGACGCTGTCGCCCGAAGGCCAGTTGAACACCACTGGTTCATTATGATCAATACTTTCCAGCGCGGGCAAACGGTAATAAGGCAGAGAAGGACTGGTCAGGTAGGATTCGCCCAGATTGCCGGGTAAACGGTTGTGAATCAAAGGGAACTGGATAACCGTCATGGGCGTACGAATACCGTAATTTGCCTTGCTGACGAACAAAAAGTCGCCCACTTTGAGCGTCCCTTCCATCGAAGAGGTCGGAATCACGTAAGCCTCAATGAGGAACATCCGAATAAAAGCGGCGGCGAACACCGCGAAAATAATCGCCTCCGTCCATTCACGCACCTGTGATTTGCTCAAAAAGCTGTACTCTCTTTCCAATTTAGTAATTGCCAGCTTGTCTTTCCGTTCCATCGCCTCCGCATATTCGCGATGGTATTTGCGCTCGCGCTCCAGAATTGGGCCTTGATATTGATCTGCACTATTGGCACCGATCATAAAGAACGGAATCGGGGCATACACAGCGGCAATGAAGGCTGCGCCAAAACTGTGCTTGCCGAAGGAGCGCACCATATCAATCGCCATCCCGACGTAAATGAAAATATTGACGATCGGGAAAAGCAACCAGAGTGCATAGCTGGGTTTGCGGCCAATGATTTTGCACCATTCCACTGCTGCCAAACCTGGTACCAGGGCTTTCCAACCTGCTACACCGGCTTTTTCAAACAATTTCATCATGCTCACGCCGAGCAAAACATATAGAACCAGCAGAAAAATCAGAATGGACATGAGGCAAAAAATTGTAACGCGGATTTCGCGGATTGTTAAACGGATTCGCGGATCAAACAGATTTTACGCAAATAGTTGCAACTGCCTGACCCGGTGTTTTTATAAAAAGTGGCGTTCTCGCTGCACGGAGAAAAGCCGGACGAAAGTATCCGAAAGTTCAATGTCCATGCTCTTGCTTCGACCACGGAGGTAAAAACTTCGATTAAACCATGAAACGCGGATTTCGCGGGCTTGAAACGGATTACGCGGATTTTAGAATTTGGATCATTTTAAAAATCCGCACAGTCCGCGTTCCCTTATTCTTCGGCTGGTTTCCGCTTTTTACGCCGCGTTTTGAACATCTCCACCACTTCTTTATCTTTCAAAAAGCCAAAGTCAACGAACTGGGTAGAGACGAATTTTTTCACATCCTGATAGTCCTTGCTGCGCTTGTCAGTATAGTGTTTCAGGAGTTTATTGATATACACCATCGAGCGTTTTTCTACTTCCTGATTGAATTCCTGATTGCTGAAAATACGCATATAGATCGCGAATATCTTGGTCAATTCAAAATATTCCAAATACTCCCGTTCGCTCAGCCCATTGATCAATCCGCTGAAATATTGCACGATCAGTAAGCGCAGGCACTCGCTTTCCACCGACAGTCCCTGGTGGCTGTTGTAAAACTCCTGTACTGCCTCGATGGTATCGGGATGGACATAGCCCAGATGATGCACTTTTTCCGCAATACGGTAATAATCCGAGATTTTGTCTGGCCAGGTTTTGTCTACGGCGCTGCTCATGCGTTCGTCATTCAACGGGCTGATGCCTGGCGATTTGAATAAGGTGATCAAAAAACGCAGATATTTCAGGTCAAATTCTGGGAAAGAACGGCGTTCGCGTTCAAAATGAGTTGCAAATGCCAGGCGTTCCGCCGGATCAAGTTCAATGAAATTGCCATACATAGCCAGCATTTCCAAATATTCTTCGTGGTTCTGAAAGGTTTTGTTGGCCAAAAAATCCTTCACTTGCGCCTGTAAGCTGGCATTGTCGCCGCCCGCCTCAAAACGCTTGAGCAAGAACTGGCGCAGGGCAGAAAAATTCGCCTTCATTTCCCCCAAAGAAGTCGGGAAATCCGCCGAATGGTACTGCTCATTGCGGAACTGATTGGAGTAGCGGCGATAAATATCTTCGCGGTCTTTCAAATCCCGGAAACGGTCATTTTTCTGTTGTTGCAGAAAATAACGGATGCGTTTGTTTTCTACCAAACTCATCAAATTGGTGATCCAGATATCGCTGCTGAGCGCAAAACCGACCGAAATGCTCTGCCCAATGCGTTTTTTCAACTGATCAAAATGCGGACTTTGGCAGATAGCCAGCAGGATGTCTTTGAAGTGATCATTGGGGCGTACATACCGATACTGGTCATTGATTTCCGGGCGCAGCACCGCAAAACCCAGTACCCGGGGCAGGTACAGCCCTTCAAAAGCGGGCTCCAGCAAATATTTTTCAAAAGTGACCAATTGCAGGGGCGTTTCGGAGGCCACCTGGTGGTGGAGAGCGGAAAGAGATGGCTCGTGCGCAATGCGCAGATTGTTATAAAAATCGTCTTCTTCCTCTTCCAGGTATTGCGCCAGATCGGGCGATTCCTGGATGGCCGTAGCAATATCGTTCAGGCGGTCATAGTATTTTTCGTCTAAGGGTTGCATATTGGAAAAGGATTTGGTGTAAATAAAGCTGGGCGGTTGAAAAAAGACCTGGTAAAACCATCGAGGGCTTTACCAGGTCTTTATGAATCCGTCTTGAGCGGCAAAAGTATAAACTTTGCCGGAACGTGTATTACGCTTCTTCTGTTTTTTCTGTTTCTGCTGCTGGTGCGGCTTCCTCCGCCACTGGCGCAGCGGCTTCTGCTACGGGCGTTTCTACTGCGGCAGTAGCTTCTTCCACGGCAGGCGTTGCAGTTTCTTCGGCTGCGGTTACTGGTGCTGCTTCGGCTTCGGGCGTTGCCACGACTGGCTCGGCGGCTGGGGCTTCCACGGCGGCGGGAGCGGATTGCTCTGCTACGGGTGCTTCTACTGCGGGAGTAGTAGTAGTTTCTTCAGCCACTGGAGCAGCTACTTCGGCTTCCTCGGCGGGTTCTTCCACTACTGGCGCAGGCTTGGCTTTTACTTTTTTCACGCCATCCACTTTCGCTTTGAAGTCCAGTTTTTGCTGCGTGGTAGCATCCCGGCGCGTTTCGATGCGGCCTTGTTTATCTGATTGCCAGGTAGACAGTTTTTCGGCGGCTTCTTCGGCGGTCATCGCACCCTTGCTTACCCCACGATCCAGGTGTTTCTGGAGCATCACGCCTTTAAAACGCAGGATAGAACGCACAGTATCAGTTGGTTGTGCGCCATTTTTTAGCCACTGATAGGCTTTTTCGTTGTTCAGCTCAATTGTAGCGGGAGTGGTCAGGGGATTGTAAGTACCAATCTTTTCGATGAAACGACCGTCGCGGGGAGCGCGGGCATCGGCGATCACAATATGGTAAAAAGGGGCCTGTTTGCGGCCTTTACGTTGCAGACGTATTTTGACTGGCATGGTAAAATTTTGAAAATTGAATAGAGATAAACTCGCCCGGTTTCTCACTTCAAGTGACGCCGGGCTTTTCGAGGGCGCAAATGTACGCAGACTTGTTTCACAAAACCAAACATCATTTGCTTTTACTGGCAAATTTCGGTGTTTGGCCAAACGAAGATAAAAATTAAGCAGCTCTTAATCCACAACACGCCTACTTTTGCGCTATCCCAGCCCAGACAAACTGTTCATCCAACCATATCGAAAAAATGATCGCCCTTCGTCTCGCCCTGTTTCTTTTTGTTGCCCAGCTTTCTGCGCAAACCGCCCAGCTCGCTGGTGTTATTAATCACTATGCTGCGGTGACCGCCATTGATACGTGTAATGGAATCCTGAATATTAATGACACTACGGGCTTTCGGGTGGGCAACGCCATATTGCTCATCCAGATGCAGGGCGCACAGATTTCGACCAATAATAACAGCAGCTATGGCCAAGTGCAAAACATAAATGCCGCCGGACGCTACGAAAGGGTCATCGTGGATTCGGTGTCGGCAACAGCAATTTTTGTAAAAAACAGGCTGTTACACACCTATGACGTAGTAGGCCACGTACAAGTAATTACTATTCCACACTATGATAATGCCATTGTGACCGACACTGTGCGCGCACAACCCTGGAATGGTACGTCTGGTGGCATACTTGCCTTGGAAGTGGCCGGAAATTTGACTTTGAACGCGCCGCTCTGGGCCGATGGCGCAGGGTTTCGCGGCGGCACTCCATACTTTTTATTAGACAATAACTGCAATTTCGCTATTCCAGAACTGCGCTATTATTACGGTGTTGGTAACTGGCGCGGGGCTTATAAAGGCGAGGGAGTGGCTGTGCGTACGGCTGGCAAAGAACTGGGGCGCGGCCCGCAAGCCAACGGCGGCGGTGGCGGCAATGACCATAACTCTGGCGGCGGCGGCGGCAGCCAGAGTTCCAGGGGCGGCAGCGGCGGCAATAACGACGAACCCAGCAATCTGGGCTGCGATGGCTACTATCCGGGCCTCGGCGGTTATGCTCTGACGAATACTACGGAACGCCTGCTTTTCGGTGGCGGCGGCGGGGCTGGACACGCTAATAATGGCCTGACCAGCGGTGGTGCCTCCGGTGGCGGCATTGTACTGGTGCAAGCGGGCAACATCACTGGCACCAATCCCACTATTTCTGCCAATGGCCTATCGGCCAAAACCGCCGATGGCGATGGTGGCGGTGGTGGCGGCGCGGGTGGCAGCATTTGGCTGCAAGTCAATACTGCCGACCCTAACCTCGTTGTACAAGCCAACGGTGGCAACGGTGGCGATACCTACAACGTAAATAGTGACCGCTGCTTCGGGCCGGGCGGCGGCGGCAGCGGTGGACGTATTCTAACCAATCTACTCGATATAGCCTCACCGAGCGGCGGCGGCGCGGGGATTATCACCCTTTCTACCAATGGCTGCAACGGCAGTAGCAATGGGGCTACCGCTGGGGAAGCCGGTTTTACCCAATCCGCCTCTCCACTGCCGGAAGGTCAGGTGGAAATTGCTGTACCCACGATCATCGTCGCACCGCAGCCCATCACAGTTTGCACCGGCAGTGATGCGCTGTTTTTTATTAGTACAAACGCTGGAACGTGGACTTATCAATGGCAGGTACAAACCAGCAGCGGGGGTACTTGGCAAAACCTGGCTGCCGGGCTAGGTTATAGTGGCATTAACACTGATTCTTTGCACATAAATAACGTACTTCTCTCACAAGATAGCTTTCGCTATCGCGCAGTAGTGCGGGTGCTGAATTGTGCCCAGGTATTTTCGCCGGACGCTCTCCTTATCGTCAGCACCGCTCCGACTGCTGCATTCACCACGGCAACTACTGATAATACGGTTGTTTTTATTAATCAATCCACCAACGCTACCAGTTATGCCTGGGATTTCGGCGATAACAGCGGTAGTCAGGAGGCTGATCCCACGCATACCTATGCCCAGGAAGGGAGCTACGCAGTCACGTTTTTTGCTATCAGTGCCTGCGATACTGTAATGACTACGCAAATTGTCTCGGTGCCATCAGCACCTACGGCAAATTTCGCGGTACCAGATTCTACGCTGGGTTGCTTATCGGCGACTATTAATTTTCAAAATCTTTCGCCTGGTGCTACCACGTATCAATGGAATTTCCCCGGCGGCAATCCAGCAAATTCAACCCAGGAAAATCCAGCAATAAAGTATACTGTATCTGGCACTTACACCGCCGAGTTAATTGCTGCCAATGCGAACGGGCAAGACACCCTGACCCGCAGTTTCTACGTGGAAGTAACAGCTTTTGCCAATGCTGATTTTGACTATTTGCCTGCGCCGGGCGGTGTGGTTCTATTTACTAATCAAAGTCAAGCAAATACAACCTACAGTTGGGATTTCGGCGATAGTTCTGCCTTAGTCATCGGTGTAAACCCCGCCCATCAATATACGCAGAGCGGCACTTATGTGGTCACGCTTTCGGCATCCAATGCCTGCGGTGTGGCTATTTTGCAGCAGAATATCGACGTCACC